>CAWIZN010000052.1:0-68350 GCA_963840495.1 uncultured Candidatus Rokubacteria bacterium | reverse complement strand
GTAGACGAGGGTGGCGGCGCCCGCCGCCGGATGAAAGAGGCCGAGCGCCGCCGGCGTCGGGTCGGGCGGGCCGCCGTCGCCCGCCCACTCGACGGCGATCGCGTCACCCGCGGGAACTCTTCTCGAGGTAGACCGCGAGCGCCTCGGGGCCGGCGAGCACCGGCGCCGCCTCGGCGGCGACTGCGGCCGCGGGCGCGGACGGAAGCTGGCGCAGCAAGCTCGTGAACTCGAGCTCGGTCCAGAGCGCGCGCAGCTTGTCCCAGTCCGGCTCCTGGCGGCGCAGGCTCTCGAGGTCGCCGCTGAGGGGCACGCGCGTGCTCACCGTCGCGAGCTCGCGCGAGAGCAGCGCCTGGGCGCGGTGCGTGGCGAGCACCTCGCGCAGCTTGCCCGGCACCAGGTGCAGGTTCTGGTAGAGGCGCTCGACGCTGCCGAACTGGCCGATCAGCTTCGCCGCCGTCTTCTCGCCGACGCCGGGGACGCCGGGGATGTTGTCGATCGAGTCGCCCATCAGCGCGAGGAGATCGGGGATCTGCTCGGGGCTCACCCCCCACTTGACCTTCACCGCCGCCTCGTCGAGCACGACGCGTTCGCCGCCGCGCCCCGGTCGTCGTGAAGACGCGGACTCGAGGGCCCACGAGCTGGAGCATGTCCTTGTCGGCGGTGACGAGGACCACGTCGACGGCGGAATCCCGCACGCGGTCGACGAGCGTGCCCAGCACGTCGTCGGCCTCGAAGCCCGGGATCTCGAGCAGAGGCATCCGCAGCGCTTCGAACAGCCGCCGCACGTAGGGAATCTGGATGCGCAGGTCGTCCGGGGTGGACGGGCGCGTCTCCTTGTACGCGGCGAACTTCTGCTCGCGGAAGGTCGGCCCCGGCGGATCCCAGGCGGCCACGAAGTACTCCGGCGTCTCCTCCCGCAGGAGCTTCCAGACCATGGTCGACGTGCCGAGCATGACGTGGCTCGGCAGCCCCTTCGAGGTCGAGAGGTAGGGCAGCGCGTGGTACGCGCGATACACGTAGCCCGGGGTATCGAGGATGAACAGGCGCTCGGTCATGGCGACATTCGATTGTGACACAGGAGTCCAGCCCCCACGGCTCCGCACGTGACTCAGCCAGCTCCGATCGGCCACGTCCCGGCCGGCATCGGCAGACACCAGGTGCCGCGCTTCCCGGGCCAGCGGCGGCGGGTTGAGGAACATCGGATTGGCGCGGCCGCGCTCAGGAAGCGCTCCGGCCCCGCCATCGTCGACGATCCACCTCTGAACCCGGTCGACGTCGATCCAGCTCCCGCGCGGCGAGGGTCGGCCCCGGCTAAGGCAAGCCTCACGGCTTTAAATTCAGTTCCTTGCTAGGGACGGCCCCGAGGAAAGGAGTCCTGCCGCCAGCTTGCGAGCCACCGTGCCGGCGAATGCGCCGGCGGCCGCGGCGATCAACGTGGTTCGTCTGAAACTCCCGACACTCTCCCTGGGTCCGACCCTCGCCCACGGCGCGCATCACCGCGGATTCGGCCATGGACGAGAAGCCTCGGAACCAGACCACGAACTTGTCAACGCTATGGCTTCCCGATCCGCTGGCGCCTTGTTGCGGGTTCTCAGTTCTTCCGTCACGACGCTGTAGAGGCCCTTCGCATCGGTGGTGTCCTTGAGTCCTCGGACCGCATCGTAGGCGCTCTCGACGATGACGCGAGTCGTGTCCCGAGATGTACTGCTCGGCCGTCGCCCGTCGTGAATAGCCCCTTGAGCTGTGCTTGACGGAAGCAGGGTCTTCAGCTTGCCCCGGCCCCAGGGCCCACGTCGATGGCACCGGCGGCGATGGCTCTTGAGGTCCGAGAGGTGCACCGGGGTGACGACGCTCTCCCCGTCCACCGTCCTGTATCCTTCGGGCGAGAAAAGTGGCGAGCACCTCGCTCAGCTTGCCCGGCACGAGGTGCAGGTTCTGTACAGGCGCTCGACGCTGCCGAACTGGCCGATGAGCTTCGCCGCCGTCTTCCGCCGACGCCGGGCACGCCGGGGATATTGTCGATGGAGTCGCCCATCAGCGCGAGGAGATCCGGGATCTGCTCGGGGGTCACCCCCATCTTCACCTTCACCGCCGCCTCGTCGAGACCACGCGCTCGCCGCCGCGCCCGCTCGTCGTGAAGACACGGACCCGGGGGTTCACGAGCTGGAGCATGTCCTTGTCGGCGGTGACGAGGACGACGTCGACGGGGGAATCGCGCACGCGATCGACGAGCGTGCCCAGCACGTCGTCGGCCTCGAAGCCCGGGACCTCGAGCAGGGGCATCCGCAGCGCCTCGAACAGCCGCCGCACGTAGGAATCTGGATGCGCAGGTCGTCCGGGGTGGATGGGCGCGTCTCCTTGTACGCGGCGAACTTTTCTCGCGAAAGGTCGGCCCCGGCGGATCCCATGCGGCCACGAAGTACTCCGGCGTCTCCTCCCGCAGGAGCTTCCAGACCATGGTCGACGTGCCGAGCATGACGTGGCTCGGCAGCCCCTTCGAGGTGGAGAGATAGGGCAGCGCGTGGTAGGCGCGATACACGTAGCCCGGGGTGTCGAGGATGAACAGGCGCTCGGTCATGGCGACTCCCGATTGTGACACAGGAATCGAGCGCGCGCCCGGCGGTGCGCCCGGCCTGATCTCGCATCCAGGGCCCGACGATCGGGCCCCGTGCTACAGTGCGCCGTCGGCGCTCGCAGCGCGCGGCGGAGAATGGCAGACATGCGACAGACGTCCGGGAGGGCTGACGGCAAGGCCGCGCTCATACACGGGCACGGGGATAGACGACGACTCCGGCACGCCTTCGCGGCGCGTGACCGCGCAGCGGTCGCCGCCTTTCGGACCGCTGAGCGCTCCCTCGTTGCCTGACCACGTCCGAAGCTTCACCGCGCCCGCCGACCTGCTCCTCGTCGTCGAGGGCGCGTCTGCGCCCGGGTTCCCGGCCCTCGCCCCGTGAGCGCACCCCCGGACCCGACCGTCCGCCTCGGCTGGCGCGCGCGCCTCGCCGACCCCATGGCCACCGCCGTCCTCGCGCTCGGCATCACGCAGATCACCGCGTGGGGGACGAGCTACTACTGCCTCGGCGTCCTGGCGGGGCCGATCACCAGGGACACGGGCTGGAGCCGGGGCTTCGTGTTCCTCGGCTTCACCGTCGCCCTGCTCGTCATGGGCATCGTGTCGAGCGCGGTGGGCCGCGCCATCGACCGGCACGGCGGGCGCGCGGTGATGACGCTCGGCACCGTGCTCGTGTCGGCCGGCCTGTTCGCGCTCGCCCACGTCCGGAGCGAGGCCGCCTACCTGGCGGTGTGGGCGTTCCTCGGCCTCGGCATGCGCCTGTGCCTGTACGACGCCGCGTTCGCCGCGCTGGTGCAGGTCGCGCCCTCGCGCGGTCGGAAGGCGATCTCCTACCTCACCCTGTTCGGAGCGTTCGCCTCGTCGGTGTTCTGGGTGGTCGGGCACGCGCTGAACGAGCAGGTCGGCTGGCGGCAGACCCTCGTCCTGTTCGCGCTCATCAACCTGGTGGTGTGCCTGCCGCTGCACTGGCTCGGTCTCGCCCGGCGCGAGCCCGCGGAGGGCGCCGGCGGCCCGGCGGGCGCCCCCGCAGCGTCGCCGGACGGGCCGCCGCTCGAGGGGCGGGCGCGCTCGGTCGCCATCGTGCTCTTCGCCCTCATCATGTCGCTCAACGGGTTCGTGTTCGGCGTCATCTCGGTGCAGCTCGTCCCGCTGCTCGAGGCCGCGGGCCTGGCGACGGCGGCGGCGGTGTGGGTCGCCTCGATGAAGGGCGTGGCCCAGTTCGGCGGGCGGGTGGTCGAGATCGTCTTCGGCCGCAACCTCCGGGCGATCACCGTGGGCCGCATCGCCGTCGGCATCCTGCCCCCGTCGCTGCTCCTGCTGCTGGTCGGCACGGGGAGCCTGCCGCTGGTCGTCGCGTTCACGCTGCTCATGGGCGCGTCCCAGGGGGTCATCACCATCGTCCGGGGCGCGGTGCCGCTCGCGCTGTTCGGCGCGAAGGGCTATGGCGCGGTGCTCGGGGTCATCGCCACGCCGGTGCTCGTCGTCAATGCCGGCGTCGCCCACCCTCTTCGCGTGGATCGTGGATCGCTGGGGATGGGGGACCGCGCGCGTGTCGCTCCTGGTGAGCTGCTCGGCGGCGTGGCTCGCCATGGAGCTCATGTCGCGGTGGTACGAGCGCCGCCGGGCAGCCGTCGCTGACGGCGCACCGGCCGGCGCGGCCGGGCCGCCAGGCGCCGCGCGCGAACGATAGCCTCGATCCAGTCCACTGCGCCGGTGCGCTCGTGCCACCAGAAGATGCGCTAGCGCAGATGATAAGGGTCCAGCTGCGAGGCGGCGCCCTACGGCCGCCCGCGAGGCGTAGTCTCTGTACGTTGAGCGCGCGGCGAGGGCGCCAACGAAGCAGATAGGCCCTTCTCAGCATCCTGCTACGAGAAGTCGCGCGGCCAGCGGTATGTGTGGGGCTGCTGCCGGGCGCTGCGCGCCGCCGCAGTGAGAGGGATCAGCTCCACGGGATCGCCCACGCGGATCGCCCCGCCGCAGAGCACCCGAGCGTAGACGCGGCTTTCGCCCGGGTGCCGGGCCTGGCTCATCCGGTCGGCGTCGCCGTCCCGGAACCACCGAGCATTCTTCCAGCAGGGCGCGGCGTACGCGGTGACCTCGAGCAGCACCTCGTTGCCCAGCCGCATCTCGACGCCGGGGACGACCAGGGACCAGTCGAGCGCGCCCACCGTCACGTTCTCCCCCGTCGCCCCTGGCCCGATCGGATGCCCCTCCGCGCGCAGCCTCTCGATCACCTCGAACGAGTAGAGGCACATGGCGCGCGCCGGCCCCCCGTGCGCGCGCAGATCGGCCTGGCGATCGCCCTGCAAGCCCTCCTCCCAGACGATGCCCCTGTCGATGGCGCGCTTGGGGACCCCGCCGTTCGACACGCTGATCTGGAGAATCACGCCCGTCATGGCCGGCGCCTCACGCGCAGCGCTCCCGCAGATCGGCCACCACCCCGTCGACGTAGAGGATGCGCAGGGCCTGCACGAGCGTGCGCGTCACCGTGTCGACGGCCGGAGACGGCCCGGCGTCGCTCCCCGGAGCGGCGCCGCTCAGCGCGGTGGCGAGCTCGGCGACCGTGCGCCGGCCGTCGCACAGCTCGACGAGGCGCCGGATGAGGGAGCTGACCTCGATGCCCTCCGGCCGATGCGGGGCGCTCAGCACGTGCCCCCAGGCGAAGACTCCCTCGGCGAGGACGGCCTTGCGCTCCACCACGGTGGCGGCGGCCAGCACCGGCACCAGATCGCCGGCGCGCGGCGAGGCCAGCAGCTCCCGGGCGCGCTGCGCGCGATCGCTCTGCGCCTGCTCCAGGGCGCGGACGGCCTCGAGGAAGTCGGGCGGCAGCTCGCCGCGCTCGAGCACCACCCGCTCGTAGCCCTTGACGGACTGGCCGGCCGTGGCGCGCACGAATGCCTCGCGGGGCGTCAGGGAATCGTCGCGAAGGACCCGGCGCACCTCCCAGAAGTAGGACTCGATGGTGCGGTTGCTGGCGTAGAAGAGCCGCGCCAGCTCACGGAAGTGCGAGTACTGCTTGGAGTAGAGGCGCTGGTACTCGGGCCCCGCGGCGGCGGCCAGCTCGCCGTCGGCGAGGGCCGTGGCCACGTACGCCGCCGCCATGAGCCCCGAGGACAGCGCCAGGTGGACGCCCGTCGAGAACAGCGGATCGATGAAGCAGGCGGCATCGCCGCACAGGATGAAGCCCGGGCCGACGACGCGGTCGGACACGTAGGACCAGTCGCGGATGACGGCGGGCCCCTGCACGCGACGGGCGCCCTCGAGCATGGCCTTCGTGCGCGGCGCCGCGTCGATCTGCCGGTCGAGGAAGGCCGCCGCGCCCACGCGGGCGATGCCCTCCTGCCCGTAGCGGGCGTCCACGACGGCCCCCACGCTCGTCCAGCCCGTGTGCAGGGGGATGTTCCAGAACCACCCGTGCTCGAAGGATTCGATGAAGATGTTGGTGTCGTCCGGCTCGGGCAGCCGTCGGGCGCCCTCGTAATAGCCGTAGACGGCCAGGTTGCGGAAGTGCGGGTCGACGCGGCGAAGGCCGAGCGCGCGGCCGATGAGCCCGGCCTGGCCGCTGGCGTCCACGACGTGCCGGGCCTCGAGCCGCCGCTCCCGCCCGGCCTCGTCGGCGAAGCGCACGCCGGTGGCGCGGTCGCCCTCGAACAGCACGCTCAGCACGCGGCACCCTTCGCGGACCTCGGCCCCCGACGCCGCGGCGTTTTCGAGCAGCATGTGGTCGAAGGCCGGCCGCCACACCTGGTAGGCGTGGGGAAACTGCGTGTTGGTCTCGCGGAAGTGCCAGCTCCAGGGCTCGGGCGTGGTGCCCCAGACCATCGTGGCGCCCCACTTCTTCAGGTAGCCCTGGGCCTCGAGGCGGGGCAGCACGCCCAGCGCGTCCAGGATGGGCATCGACGCGGGCAGGAGCGACTCGCCGATGTGGTCGCGGGGAAACCGCTCCCGCTCGAGCAGCGTCACGGCCAGGCCCTGTCGGGCCAGGAGGGTGGCCGCCGTCGAGCCGGCCGGTCCTCCCCCGACGACGACGACGTCCGGCCCGCTCACCCCCCGGTCTTGACGGACGGCTCGGCCGGCTTCGGGTCGAGCTTCTTGTTGGTGGCCGGGTCGATGTCGAAGGGCCCGGGCAGGTCCAGCTCCTTGGCCATCTCGCGGCAGGCGGGGATGACCTCCTCGCCCATGAGGCGCAGGGAGCGCATCGCGTCGTTGTGGTCCATCGCCCCGTCGCCGTCCCAGAAGAAGATCGAGCCCGGGCGCAGCGTCTCGAGCACCGTGCGGATCTTGGGGATGACCGTCTTCGGCGTGCCGCTGATGATGGACATCTTCTCGATCTGCTGCTCGTAGGAGCCGTTGACGTCGGCCGGCTTGACCGTGCCGTCCGCGTTGATGCGGTCCCTGCCGCGCGCCGCGGCGGCGAAGGTGCTGACGGTGGGCAGGAGCTGGGTGCGCGACGTCAGGCCCGGCAGGTTCTGGATGAAGTTCTTGACGTTGCCCTGGTTGCCCTCCAGGAACGGGTTGGTCGGGCCCTCGACGTAGCGGCGCCCGGCCTGCTCGGCCAGCTCCTCGGTCTCGTCCACGTGCACCTTGAACAGATAGCCGTGGTGCTGGGCGCCGGCCTCGTAGCCGTGCTCCTTCGGCGCACTGGTCGTAGTAGAGGAACGACTGCCGTGTGGGCTCGAGCTCGGTGGCGAGCATGATGTACGGGTACCGGTGCTTGGCCGACCACGCCACCGTGTTGCGCGACATGACGCCCGGAATCCAGATCGGCGGGTGCGGGTCCTGGTACGGCCGCGCCCACGGATTCACGTAGCGGTAGTGGAAGTGCTCGCCCTCCCAGCGGAACGGGCCCGGCTTGGTCCACGCCGTCACGACGAAGTCGTGCGCCTCCTGGAAGCGCTCCCAGTTGAAGGGCGGCTGCGCGTTGTGGGCCACGCTCTCGCGGCCGGTGCCGCGCACCCAGCCGGACACCAGGCGCCCGCGCGAGATCATGTCGATCTCGGCCAGCATCTCGGCCAGCCACAGCGGGTCGTCCCAGATGGGCAGGATGTTGCCGAGGAGCACGATCTTGGCGCGCTTGGTGATGCGCGCGAGGATCGCCGCCTCGATGTTCATGACCCCGCCCATGCAGAACGGCGTGCTGTGATGCTCGTTCAGCATCAGGCCGTCGAACCCCATCTCCTCGGCGTAGACCTTCTCGTCGAGGTAGCGGTTGTAGAGATCGGCGCCGAGGCCGGGATCGTACGAGCCGTTGCTCATCGACAGGTCGGTGATGTCCCGCCCGGCGAGGCCGAAGTATCCCGATTGCCTGTCCTGGTACGGCCGTTCCGTGAAGTAGCCGATGAACATAGTGACTCCTCCGAGAGTCGTCGATCAGCCCGCGAGGGCGAACGCTGGCGATGCGCTCGCTGATGGCTCCTGGGTCTTCGTATTCCACCAGGTGCCCGCCGTTCGGCACCACTTCCAGCCGAGCGTTGGGCAGCGCCTCCGCGTATTGCCTGGCCACGTCGACGGGAACGATCGCGTCCTCGGCGCCGTGGAGGATGAGGGCGGGGGTGCGCACCTCGCGCAGCAGCGGGGCCAGGCGGCGGCTGAACATGTAGGGCTTCCAGCTGAGCCGCGCCGTCATCTCGCGGCTGTAGTCCCAGAGCTCCTTGAAGGTCCGCCGGGCGTCGTCGCCGAAGGCCTTCCGGAACCCGTCCTCGTCGCGGAAGCCGGCCATGACGTACTCGTCGAAGTCGACCATCATCTGGTCCAGGATCTCGCCCTCGCGCGGCTGGTGGCCGGGTGCGCCGACGAGCACGAGCCGGCCGATGCGCTCCTGGCACATCGTCGCCATCTCGGCGGCCACGAACCCCCCGAAGCCGAGCCCCACGAGCGTCGGGCTCACGAGCCCGAGCCGGGGCAGGGCCTGCAGGAGCAGGATGGCCAGATCGCGCGGCTCGCGCGCCCACTCCGCCCGCGCCGATTGGCCGTAGCCAGGCATGTCGGGCACGTACACGCTGGCCCGCTCGGCGAGCCGCTCGTAGAAGGGAATCCACCCGGGGTTCCCCGTCGAGTGGTGCAGGACGACCACCGGCGTCCCCGCCCCGCCTTTCAGATAGCGGAGGGCAAGGCCCGCCACCTCGATCGTGTGCTCGGTGTGGCTCTCGGTCGCCGTCGTCACGCGCGCTCCTCTCGAGGCAGGCTCCCCGGCCCGGGGGCGCCCCTACTCTACATGAGAGCGCCCTCGCGCGTCGTCGGCGCGTGGGTGCCGAGGCAATCGCTGGCAGGCCAACCCTCGGTTGACACGTGCTGGAGGGTACGGAAATACATGGCATAGTCGCTCACCGGCGCGGGCCCGCGCGCCGCCAACCAGGAGAACATCGGCCCGCGAATCGTTACGGGCTCCCGATAGACGACCTGGTACCCCGTGCCCTCGCCAAACACGACCGCAGCCGCGTCGGGGATGTAGGCGTTCCCGGCCGGGTATCGCGACTCGATCCAGCCAAGGGTGTCAGGGTCGAACCCGTACACCACGTTGCCGTCGAAGATCGCACCGGGAGCGAACGCCTCGAGCGCGGCGGTGCCGGACCCCGACACCTTGCCGTACATCCCGTACAATCCGTAAGACAGGATGTTGTTGCGGACCACCAACCCAGGCGCCGGCGGCTGCTGATCGAACATCACGAACGTGTTGGGCCAAGCGCCGTGAACGACCGTGTTGTGCTCGATCGTGACGTCCGGCGGCCCGCCGAGCAGCTGGAAGGCCCGTCCCGTCCCGGGGGTCATGCCGACCCCGGCGAACAGGTTGTTCCGGATCAGCACCCTGGCCAGCGTCACGTCCGGGTGCCTGTCGTCGAACGCCGCGATGTTCACGCCGCTGTCGATGTCGCGGAGCTCATTGTCGATGAACGTGATGTCCTCGACCCTGGACCAGGGCGCGCTCCCCTCCTGATTGCGCGGCGTGAACACGATCGAGAAGCCTTGCTGCCCGTGAGCCCAGTTGCGCGCGAAGCGATTGCCCTGGATCAGAACGCGGCGGGCGTTCTTGAGCTCCAGCAGGTTCTTGATCGTCCACCCCCTGCCGTCGTAGGCCGGGTGCTGGTGCCACCACGACCAGGGCCGGGCGATATCGTTGCCCCGAATCTCGATGTCGGACGGCACGAGACCTTCGAGCCATGGATCCTCCCCACCGAACATCACGTTCTCCCCGGCCGCCTCGAGGTAGTTGTTCACGATCTTGAAAGGTCCCGGGCCACCCCAGCCAACAATTGCCTGGGAGTCGTTGTCCACTTCCTTCAGGTCGGCGAGGTACGAGTCGATGACGGCGATGTGCGCGCCGTTCATGGCCACCGCCCGCCGCGCCCCCTGGACGCTGTCGCCGTGCAGATAGCACCGATCGAAGATCACGTGGTGCGGGATGTCGTCGGGGTCCGCGCATCGCTGCCGACGTCCACGATGTTGAACATGAACGTGTCCGCCGCAGGCCGCATCTCCAGGCCCACGAAACGGTAATGGTGAGCGCCCGGCTCCGTCTGCAGCACCGAGGGTTGCCCCCCTTCGAGCACCGCCATCTTCGGCGCATCCGAGGGCAGCACCCGTTGACCGGCCGCCAGCTCGAGGACTCGGGACGACACCACCGCGATCCACCCGTCGCCGGTCTTGCGGGGGAGCGTGAACGGCCCCTGGTAGACGCCGCCCGCCTCGAGAAGGATGACGTCACCAGGCTCTGCGACGTTCAGCGCCTGTTGCAGGTCGCCGCCATTCGGCACCATGATCGCGGCCCCGGTTGGCATGACGAGGCTCGTATCGACGTAGCCGCGGGGGAGCTCGGGCAGCTCAGCGGCCGCGGGCGCCGCGACCAGGCACAGCAGGAGGATCAGCGATGCCCGGAAGATCAGGCCGCCGGACATGCGCGATGCACCTCGTTGGTCATCCACAGCCACCCCTTTCATGAGGCCGGGTATTTCGGTTCCGGCCAGCTTCGTGTTGGTTGACGGCGCGTTCCCCGGATATTCGGCACGAGGCCGGTGCCGACAGGCCTACCAAACCGAGGCCATCCGCGGCAGATGACGGGAACCCGTGTCTCCCGCGCGAGTATTGCTATGCGGGCTTGTCGTTCTATTCGTGGACTCGCGCCTCGAGGGTTGTGGAATCGTTGGAACCGCGCCGTGGGACATCATGCCCACTGCCTCGGTCAGACTCTTTCGAGGCGCAAGCAACGCACATCCCGACGCGTCTCGACGGGGGACCATATCACGTCTGAGGGCCTCTGGTCCGGATTTTTTATGGTCGTTTTTCAAGGTCGTCTGACGAAATCGGTCATCGCGCCGCTACGGCTCATTGGGCCAGGCTCGGCCTGGTTTCGTTGCCGGGCGCGGTTGGCTGTGGCATGGTGCTGGCCGTGTCGTCGAGTCCCCCCTGCGGCCAGGTGGCGCGCGCTGTTCTCCCTCTCCGTCGCGGAGCTGCTGGCGCTTTCGCTCTGGTTCAGTGCGTCGGCCGTCCTGCCCGCGCTGGCGCGCGAGTGGCATCTCGGTGATGCGGGCGCCGCCGCGCTGACCATCGCCGTCCAGCTCGGATTCATCCTGGGCACGCTCGGGAGCGCGCTCGGGAATCTGCCCGACGTGTGGTCGCCCCGTTCGCTCATGGTGGCGAGCTGCGCGCTCGGCGCCGTCGCCAATGCCGCCGTCGCTCTCTGGGTCGACAGCCTCGGGCCGGCCCTGATCCTGCGATTCGTCACCGGCATCGCCATGGCGGGCGCCTACCCGCCGGCGATGAAGATCATGGCGACGTGGTTTCGCGAGGGCCGCGGCCTCGCCATCGGCATCCTGATCGGCGCCCTCACCGTGGGCTCGGCGGTGCCGTACCTGATCCGCGGCCTCACCGACCTGCCGTGGCGGCACGTCTTGCTCGCGGCCTCGCTCCTGGCGATCGCCGGCGGCGCGGTCGTCTGGGCCTTCGTCAGGGAGGGCCCGCACCGGTTCCCCTCGGCGCGCTTCGACGTGCGCATGGCGGGCGCGGTCTTCCGCGATCGCGGCGCTCGCCTGGCCTGCTTCGGCTATCTCGGCCACATGTGGGAGCTGTACGCCATGTGGGCGTGGATCGGCCCGTTCCTCGCGGCGAGCCTGGACGCGCGCGGCGGAGGCTCCTACCTCGGGCTCAATGCCAGCGCCGCCACGTTCCTGGTCATCGCCATCGGCGCGCTCGGGTGCTGGATCGGGGGCTGGGCCTCCGATCGGTGGGGCCGCACCGCGTTGACCATGATCGCCATGGCGGCGAGCGGCATCTGCGCGCTCGCCATCGGCCTCACGTTCGGCGCCTCGCCCGCCCTCACCCTGCTCGTCGCCGGCGTCTGGGGCATCACCGTCATCGCCGACTCGGCGCAGTTCTCGACCGCCGTGACCGAGCTGTCGCCGCCCGCCTATGTCGGCACCGCGCTCACCACGCAGACGTGCGCCGGCTTCGCGCTCACCATGCTGAGCATCTGGATGATCCCGCCCGCGGTGCGCCTGTTCGGCTGGCGATGGGCGTTCGCCACGCTCGCCATCGGCCCCTTCCTCGGCGTGCTCGCCATGGGGCGCCTGCGCCTCTTGCCCGAGGCATCGCGCATGGCGAGCGGCCGCCGATGACAGCCTATCCTGGCGCAATAGGGACACTCTTCCGTTGACAAGCCTTCGCCGCCGGCTGGAGGATCAGGCTGGACCGTCGATCTTCCGCGTCAAGGAGGGCAGCGATGCGCCAGCGACTCCTCGCCGTGCTCGTGCCTGGATTCCTCGTCATGACCGCCGGCTTCGACCCGGCCGCCGCCGCGTGTGATGCGGCCCAGAGTTCTGCCTATCGCGACACGAAGATCTGGACGATCCGGAATACACGCGCCTACTTCTACGCGACCGGGCGGATGGCCATCGACGCGGACGGCGCGCCAAACGCGTACCACCCCGAAGATCGCGGCATCGACGCGCTGGCGAACGCCGGCTTCCCCAACCGGGGCTGGAAGTCGGTGCTCGTGATCGACCCGCGTGATCCCAGCAAGCCATTCGTGCAGACGGAGGGCGAGTTCGCGGGCTTCTTCATCGCGAAGACGACGCTGCAAGATCCGCGATTGCCCGTCACGGACGCGCGTCGCTACGTGGACTCGAGGCAGGTCCCCTACATCGTATTCCCGGGCGCGTTCTTCCAGACACAGGGCACCGGTAGCTTCGGCGATCTCGGCATGGCCTTGAACCTCGAAACGGGCAAGGAGAGCCCGTTCATCGTCGCCGATGCGGGCCCGCGAGACGCCGACCTGGGAGAGGTCTCGATCCGCCTCGCGGAGAACCTGGGCGGGTCGAACGTCAATCCGAGGAACGGTTCGGGCATGCCGCGTGGGCGCTTCGCGTACGCCGTCTTTCCGGGGAGCAAGTCGAACCCGCCCTGGACAGTGAGCAGCACCGACCTCAACGCGCGCGCGCAAGCACTCCTGTCCGGCGTCGGCGGCTGGGCCAGGGTGAGAGACTGCATAGGCACTCGCTGACCACGCCGGGCACGTGAGCTCGGCGGCGTGCGTGGCAATCGGCTCATCGCTCTGGTTGTGGCGGTGGCGATCCCAGCCGGGTTGTCGCATGCTGCCGAGCCCGCATCGCCCGTCGACCTCATGGAGCGGCATGCGGTGCAGCGAATCAATGCCGTGCGCGGCGAGCACATGCGTCCCCCCCTCCGCACCGACGCCGACCTCGCCCGGCTCGCGCGCGAGTATAGCTGCGCGCTCCTCCAGCGCGGCGCCCTCTCGCACACGGATCCCGACGGCAAGACCGTCGCCGATCGCGTCCTCGCGGCGGGAAAGAGCTTTCTCGCCGTCGGCGAGAACCTCGCCAGCAGCACGGGCCCGGGCGACCCCCTGGGCGCCGCGATCGACGCGTGGATGCGGAGCGTGGGACACCGCGAGAACATCCTGCGGCCGGACTTCACCGACACGGGCGTCGGCGTCTGCCGAGACGGGACCACGTACTACTTCACCCAGGTGTTCCTGCGGCCGGGCCGCGCGCGGTGAGCCTGCCGCTCGATTGCCGCGGTCACTCCCGCGCGCGACCGCAGACGACGTTGACCACCGCCTGGCGGCCCTCGCGCACGGCGGCGAGAGCGCGGCGAAGCGCGGCGGCCGACCTCCGACGGCGTCTCGGCGCGCTCGCCGTGGCCGTCGAAGGCGCGGACGATCTCCTCGTAGCGCGGCGCGGGGCGGAGCTCGCTCAGCGGGTAGCGCCCGGTCGACTTCGCCCAGCCGTCCGGGTGCACGGCGAGCGCGCTCTGCTTCACCGCCTCCCACTGCTGGTTGTTGAAGATCACGGTGAGGACGGGCAGCCCGTGCTGGCGCGAGGCCATGTGGCAGGCCGCCGGCTCATTGAAGAGATAGGAGCCGTCGCCGAGCGCGGCGATCACCGTCGTGTCCGGCGCGGCGAGCTTCCAGCCGAGCGCGGCGGGCAAGCCCCAGCCGAGCCCGCTCGAGTGCGGCTGGCCGAAGAAGCTCCGCGGCCGGTCGAAGGCCAGATAGCGGCGGTCGATCGGGTACTCGTTCACGACCACCGTCGAGTCGTCGAGCAAATCTTGCAGACACCGCGTGACCCAGGCGAAGCCCGGGCGCGGCCATCCGGCCTGCGCGTCGGCGTCCGCCGCCCAGCGCGCGCGCCGCTCCCGGTGCATCGCCTCGACGCGCGCCCGCCGCGCGGCCACCGCCGCGGGGTCGGCGAGGCGGCGCACGGCGTCCGCGAGGAGCGGCAGCGCCGCCGCGGGATGCGCGGCGATCGGCACGTCGCACGGGAAGCTCCGCATGGGATAGCGCGAGAACGCGGGATCGACGGCCAGGTGGATCACCGCGGCGCCGGCCTCGGGCTTGGCGAGCGAGGGATACCACGGCACGTCGGCGTCGACGACGAGGATGACGTCCGCCTCGCCGAGCGCCGGATCGGTCCCCGAGGGCTGCGTGAAGCCGACGTGGAGCGGATGGCTCTGCGGGAAGTTCACGTGCGTCGGATCCGACCTCGACGACGCCGATGCCGCCCGCTTCCGCGAGCGCCACCAGCGCGGGCACCGCCGCGGGATCGCGCCCGGCCCCCGAGACCAGGATGAGCGGACGGCGGGCATGGGCGAGGAGGCGCGCCGCTTCCTCGACCGCGCGCCGGATCCGGCAGCCGCAGGGCGGCCACGTGGCGGCGGGCGGGCGAGGTGATGTCGAGCGACGGCAGCGGCGCGGCCAGCACCTCGCGCGGCAGCGTGAGGTAGACGGGCCCGCGCGGCTCCGACAGCATCAGCTCGAAGGCGCGATCGACCACCGCCTCGACCTGCGACGGGACGCGCAGCTCGTAGTCCCACTTCACGTACTCGCGGAGCATGGCGCCCTGGTCGAAGCTCTCCTGCGCCCAGTGGATGTAGAGGTCGCGCGTGCCCGGCGGGCCCTCCTCGGTGATCGGCGTGCGCCCCGCGCTCATCAAGATCGGCACCTGCGAGCGCGCCGCCGTGATGATGCCGCAGGCGGCGTTCGCCGTGCCCACCGTCACGTGGACCATCACCGCCTGCGGGCGTCCGGTGGCGAGCCAGGCGCCATGCGCCATGCCCACGGCCACCGACTCGTGCGGGACCACCATGGGACGCGGGGCGCGCTTGCCCTCGGCCTCGCGCCGCGCGAAGGCGTCGACGAGCGTCGCGAAGTCGGTCCCCGCATTGGCGAGGAAGAAATCCACGCCCCGATCCTCGAGCAGATCGAGATAGGCCTGAGCGACATTGTCCACCTTGAGCGTCTTCATGCGGGCTCCTCCGATCTCGCTCGGCGGCGAGGGCTTCGTCTTGAACCGCCCGGGCCAAGCGGGCGCCATCCTACCAGATCGCATCCGGTCCAGCGGGCACTGGTAACGGGGCGGATACGCTTGCGGGATCACTTCTCGCCCCCTACACTCGGCCCATGAGTCTCATCCATGTTTCCGGCAAGGTCGCGCGGTCTGGGGCCCGCAGGGCCATTGCCGTCCGCTTCCTTGTGGACACGGGCGCCGTCTTCACCGTGCTCCCCGAGGCCATCTGGCGCCGCTTGCGGCTGACCTCGGAGCGCACCGCCGAGTTCACGCTGGCGGACGGGACGACCATCACTCGGGGCGTGTCCGAGTGCCGCTTCACGGTCACGGGGCGGACCGCCACCTCTCCCGTGGTGCTCGGCGGCCCCGGTGACGCCGCCCTCCTCGGCGCCGTCACGCTCGAGACGCTCGGTCTGATGCTGAACCCGCTGAGCCGTGAGCTGCTGCCGATGCGCCTCATGCTGAGCGGCGCGCGGGCCTGACCTTCACGACGGCGCGTTGCGGTCCCACGCGGATCATGAATCCCTCAGGACCTGCCGACGCTGCCAGACCGACAACCCGCCACAGGCGAAGTTCTGCCTGGAATGCGCAGCGCAGCTCGTCGCCCGTTGCGCGAGCTGCGGCACCCAGCTGCCTCGCGTCCGCGAAGTTCTGCCTGGAGTGCGCGCATCCCGTCGGCGGGACGACCACCGGCCCGACCGCGATTCGCCTCGCCTATAGTCATATACGCAAATCATGGGCGGTGCTGCTGACGATCTCGTCCCCGGTCTCGAGGGATTCGAGTGGGACGCGGCAACACCGACAAGAACTGGCTCCGCCACGCGGTGCGCCAAGGAGAGGCCGAACAAGCCCGCTCTGAATACGCCCCTTGTGCTCGCGGCCGACATCACACACTCCCAGGCCGAGGCGCCGGTTCGTCGCGTTGGGCCAAACCGACAACGGGCAGAAGACTTGGCGGATCGTGTTTCCGTTCGCGGCAACCGAATTCCGCGTGATCTCGGCACGGACAATGAGCAAGACGGAGCGGAGAGTGTATGGCCAAGCCCAAGCGAAGCCTGAAGCCGATTCCTGAGTTTGCGAGCGAAGCCGAAGAGCGTCGCTTCTGGGAGACGCACGACTCGGCGGCGTACGTGGATTGGTCGTCGGCCGGATTCGTGCGATTTCCGAATCTGAAGCCGTCGACCGAGACAATTTCGTTGCGGTTGCCGGCGGGCTTGCTCGCGGACCTCAAGGCGCTCGCCAACAAGCAGGACGTGCCGTACCAGTCGTTGCTCAAGGTGTTCTTGGCCGACCGTGTCACCCGGGAATGGCGGGCGGTTGGGCCGCGAGGCCCGCAGTTTGACAAGGCGGTGCAGCCGACGACCCGCGCCCGGCGGAAAGCCCTGTCGCAAAAACCGTCACGCGCGGCTCGCGGCTAAACCGCCGGCCGGGAGATTCTAGGTGACGAGTACGCCCCCGTCGTGAACACCGCAAACCTGCTCCAATTCCTCTTCTCGGGCCTCATGGTGGGGGCGATCTATGGCCTCGTCGCGCTCGGGCTCAATATCGTCTTCAACGCGACGGGCGCGGTGAACTTCGCCCAGGGCGAGTTCGCCATGCTCGGCGGCATGCTCGGCGCGTCGATCCTCTCGGCGACGGGCCTGCCCCTGGCGCTGGTCGTCGTCCTCACCATCGCCGCGGTGACCGCGGTGGGCATCCTGATGGAGCGCCTGATCATCCGGCCCATCGCGCACGCCGACGTGCTGAACCTCATCATCGTGACCATCGGCGCGTCGATCCTGATCAAGGGCGGCGTCATGGTCTCGCTCGGCAAGAATGCGGCGGGGCTCCCCGCCTTCACGGGCGAGCGGCCCATCCGCGTGCTCGGCGCCACCTTCGTGCCCCAGGCCCTCTGGATCGTCGGCGTGGCCTGCGCCATCGTGGTGGTCCTGCACCTGTTCTTCGACCGGACGCTCCTCGGCAAGGCCATGCGCGCGGTGGCGAGCGACCGGGAAGCGGCGCGGCTCATGGGCATCGACGTGAGCCGCATCGTCATGCTGTCCTTCGCCCTCGGCGCCGCGGTGGGCGCGATCGGCGGCCTCATCGTGACGCCGGTGACGCTGACGATCTACGACGCCGGCACGCTCCTCGGCCTCAAGGGCTTCGCGGCGGCGGTGACGGGCGGGCTCGGCAATACCTTCGGCGGCATCGCCGGCGGACTGGTCCTGGGCCTGCTCGAGGCCTTCGGCGGCGGCCTCATCGGCTCGGAGTTCAAGGACGTGGCGGCGTTTCTCCTCCTCCTGCTCCTCCTCTTCGTCCGCCCGCGCGGCCTCTTCGCGCGCGGCGAGAGCGAGCGCGTATGAACGACAACCTCGATCGGCGCGCCGTGACCGCGGCGCCGCAGGGAGATCCCATGCTCACGCGACGGCAGTTCACCACGACGCTCGGAGGCGGCCTCGCCGCCGGGCTCCTCAGCGCCCGGCCTCGGCCGGGCCCAGGCCGGGACCATCAAGATGGGCAGCATCTTCTCGTACACCGGCCCCGCGGCCTTCCTGGGCGACCGGATGAAGCGCTCGGTCGAGCTCTTCGTCGAGGAGGCCAACAAGAAGGGCGGCATCGGCGGCCGGCGCATCGAGCTGACGCTGTACGACGCGGGCAGCGAGTCGACCAAGGCCGTGCTCGCGGCCAAGCGCCTCATCGAGCAGGACAAGGTCGACGTGATCGTCGGCGACGGCAACCGGAGCGACATCGGCCTGGCCCTGGTCCCGAGCGTGCAGCGCGCCGAGGTGCCGCTCATGAGCGTGTCCGGCGCCACGGCGCTCGTCGAGCCGGTGAAGGACCGCGCGTGGGTGTTCAAGTCCACCGTGAACGACACCGAGGTCATCGCGCGGCTCCTCGACTTCTTCAAGAAGCGGAACATCAAGGACGTGGCCATGCTGAACGACACCGGCGCCTTCGGGGTGAGCGCGCGCGATCAGCTCCGCGCGCAGGCGCCCGCCGCGGGCATCAACGTGGTCTACGAGGAGTTCGGCCCCGGCGACAATGACCTCACCACCCAGCTCACGCGCATCCGCGGCACCAATGCCCAGGCCATCATCTGCTGGACGGTGACGCCGGCCGGCGTGGTGTTCCTCAAGAACGCGCACCAGCTCGGCCTGAAGCAGATGCTCGTCCACGGCTTCGGCTTCGTGGCCGACCGCTACATGCAGCTCGCCGGCGACGCCGCCGAGGGCCTCTATCTCACCTCGCTCAAGTTCCCCGTGGCCGACCAGCTCCCCGACTCTGATCCCGATCAAGGCCACCATCCTCGACTACAAGGCGCGCTACCGCGCCAAGTACAACGAGGACACCGACGTCTATGGCGGCCAGGCCTGGGACGGCATCGGCATGGTCGCTGCCGCCATCACCCGCACGGGCAGCGGCGAGCGCGGCAAGATCCGCTCCGGCCTCGAGGAGTCCATCAAGGAGTACAAGGGAGTGGGCGGCGTCTTCACCTTCTCGCCGCAGAAGCACTGGGGGCTCGCCAAGAGCGACGTCGTGATCATCGAGTGGCGCCAGGGCAAGTTCCGCCGTTCAGGTCGGATCCCTCCGTCTGAGGTGCGCCGGCGAGCCGCCTGCTGTTCCGTCGAGACGTCGCGTGGCGAGGCCGGTGGCCTGCCCGGCCGGGTGTCCGGCCGGGCGCTCGTGGCCTTCCTGGCGGCGGTGGCCGTGGTGCCGTGGCTCCTGCCCAACCAGTACCTCGTCCACGTCGTGGTCCTGGCGGGGATCTACGTCATCCTCGCCGTCGGCCTGAATCTCTTGATGGGCTATGCGGGGCAGGTCTCGCTCGGCCATGCCGGCTTCTACGGGCTCGGCGCCTACGTGTCGGCGGTGCTCTCGGTGCGCTACGGGCTCACGCCGTGGCTCGGCATGCCGATCGCCGCCCTCGCCACCGGCGCCCTCGCCTACGTCGTCGGCATCCCGACGCTGCGGCTCAAGTCGTACTACCTCGGCATGGCCACGCTCGGCATCGGCGCGGTGCTGCACCTGGCCTTCGTCCAGCTCCACCGCATCACCGGCGGGTCATCCGGGCTCGCGGGAATCCTGCCCTGGGATCTCGGCCCGCTCCGCTTCACCACCGCGACCGAGCACTACGTCCTCGTGTGGGCCTTCGCGGCGGTCGGCTCTCTGGGTCGCGCGCAATCTCGTCAACGCGCGCGTCGGCCGCGTGCTGCGCGCGCTCCGCGAGAGCGAGGCCGCGGCGGAGGCGATGGGCGTCGACACCGCGGCGGAGAAGCGCCGCGTCTTCGTGCTGTCCGCGGTGTACGCCTCGGTGGCGGGCAGCCTCTACGCGCACTACATCACGGTGATCAGCCCGGAGATCTACTCGTTCCTGTTCTCGGTCGTCCTCGTCCTGATGGTGGCGATCGGCGGCATCGGGCTGTACTGGGGCGCGGTGGTGGGCGCGGTGCTGCTGACCGTACTGCCCGAGGCCCTGCGCCGCTTCGGCGACTGGGAAGTGCCGCTCTACGGCCTGGCCCTCATCGTCGTGATCCTGTTCCTGCCGCGCGGCATCGCCGGGCTCTTCGCGCGCGAGGGGCGGGCGCTCGCACCCGCCCGCTCGTCCACATTGCCGTCCGTGCCCCCGCCGTCCGTACGGGCATCCGCCCCCTCGAGCGCAGGGCCAGTCTCCACCGCTCGCGCGCACACGGGCCCGCTGCTCGAGATCCGCGGCGTCACCAAGCAGTTCGGCGGCGTGCGCGCGGTGTACGACTGCTCCTTCGGCGTCGCCGACGGCGAGATCAAGGCGGTGATCGGCCCGAACGGCGCGGGCAAGACCACGCTGTTCAACGTGATCACCGGCTTCTACGCGCCGACGGCGGGCGAGGTCCGGCTGCGCGGAGTGCCGGTCGCGGGGCTGCCCGCCCATCGCCTGGCGCGGCTCGGCCTGTCGCGCACGTTCCAGAACCTCCAGCTCTTCCCCGGCCTCACCGTGATCGAGAACGTGATGATCGGCTGCGAGCGCGACGCGCCCGGCGGCTTCCTCGGCGCAGCACTCGCCCTGCCCGGGCCGCGCCGGCGCATGCGCATCGAACGGGCGCGCGCCGAGCGCGCCCTCGCCACCGTGGGCCTCGAGCACGCGGCGCTGGCACCCGCGGGCAGCCTCGCCTTCGGCCAGCAAAAGCTCGTCGAGGTGGCGCGCGCGCTCGCCGCCGAGCCGACCCTGCTCCTGCTCGACGAGCCCGCGGCCGGGCTCAATACCACCGAGAAGGTCGAGATGATGCGGCTCATCGCGCGCGTGCGCGACGGCGGCATCACGCTGCTCATCATCGAGCACGACATGCGCCTCGTGATGGGGGTCTCCGATCGCGTGGTGGTGCTGGACCACGGCGAGAAGATCGCGGAAGGGCCGCCCTCCGAGGTGCAGCGGGACCCCGCGGTGATCCGCGTCTACCTCGGCGAGGACGCGGCCGCCATTGCTTGAGGTCCGCGGACTGTCCGCGCGCTACGGCGCCGTCGCCGCGCTCCGCGACGTCTCCCTCGACGTGCGCGCGGGCGAGCTGGTGGCCCTGATCGGCGCCAACGGCGCGGGCAAGTCGACGCTGCTCCGCACCATCGCCGGGCTCATGGCGCCGACGGCGGGCCGCGTGGCGCTCGAGGGGCGCGACGTGACCGGCCAGCCGCCCGAGGCGATCCTCCGATCGGGCATCGCGCTGGTGCCGGAGCGGCGCCGCGTCTTCGCCGACCTCACCGTGCTCGACAACCTCGAGCTGGGCGGCTATGCTCTGCCCCGCGGCGGCGATTTCCGGCGCCGGCTCGACGCCGGCGTGGATGATGCCTATCGCCTGTTTCCCGTGCTGCACCGGCGGCGCGAGCAGCTCGCGGGCACGCTGTCGGGCGGCGAGCAGCAGATGCTCGCCATCGGGCGCGCGCTGATGAGCCGGCCGCGGCTGCTCCTGTGCGACGAGCCGTCGCTCGGCCTGGCGCCCCTCATCGTGCAGGAGATCATGCGGCTCCTCGCGGCGCTCCGCGAGGCGGGCACGACCATTCTCCTCGTCGAGCAGAACGCGCGCATGGCGCTCCGCGCCGCGGACCGCGCCTACGTGCTCGAGACGGGCAGCGTGGTGCTGGCAGGCTCGGGGGCGGACCTGCTCGACAACGACGAACTCAAGGCCGCCTACCTCGGCGGGTAGGCGCGGCAGGGAAGGGCGTTCGACGGCATGTCAGAGACGAGCGACGAGCTGCTGCGGGGATTTCAGGCCCAGGAGAAGCGCTTCGTGGAGCGGCGCTTCCCGCTGCGCTTCGCACCCGAGAGCCCGGCCCTGCGCGAGCTGTACGCGCAGGCCAAGGGGCTGCGCTGGAACCCCGAGACGGACATCGCGTGGGGCCGCTTCGATCCCGCGGCGTATGAGCATCCCGTGCGCGAGGCGGCGCGCCTGGTGTGGAGCCGGCGGGCCTGGGGCACCTACCCCGGGCTCGGCGAGAACACGGCGCTCCTGATTCGCTTCTGCCTCGACTCCGGGGCCGCGGGCATGGACGCCAAGCTCTTCCTGTCCTTCCGCCCCGCCGAGGAGGCCAAGCACCTCGAGGCGTGCTTCCTCTTCGCCAAGCTGCTCGGCGGCTACGAGTCCGTTCCGGGCGAGGCCGTCGCGCGGGCGAGCAATCATCCCTTCGCCCAGATGGCCCTCGATCCCGACCTGCCGGTGGAGGCGGTGGTGGCCGCGCTCGGCTGCCTCGACGACCAGCTCGATCTGAACCTCTGCCTGAGCCATCTGCAGAAGAGCCGTGACGAGACCGCCCGGCAGGTGCTGAGGCTGATCGCGGGGGACAAGCAGCGCCACGTGCTCTTCGCGTGGACACTCCTCGCCGACCGGATGCCGCGGCTCGATGGCAAGAGCCGCGCCGCCGTGGCGTGATGCCGTCCGCGATATGCTGGAGCGCGTGATCCTCGCCGGCTATCGCAATACCTGGCTCTTGCCCGCGGGCGTGCCCGATCGGCTCCTGGCCGCCGAGGCGCTCACGGCCGAGCACGGCCTGGGCGCCTCCACCGCCGAACAGGAAAAGGCGGTGGTCCGGGCCACGCTCGCCCAGGTGCGCGATCGGCTCGCCACCTGGGACATCGCGCTGCCGCACGTGGATCATCCGGAGCTCGGGCGCGCATGAGACGCCGCCCGATCGCCCGAGTCACAAGGAGACCGTCATGAGCACGTATCTCGCCGAGGCCCGCTACCCGCTCGAGCTCGCCCCCGCCATGCCCGACGTCTGGGAGCTGTGGCAGCGCGCCAAGACCCTCGAGTGGGATCCCGAGATGGATATCCCGTGGGCGGAGCTGCACCCGGAGCGCTATACCGAGGAGCAGATCATGGCGGCGCGGCTGCACTGGAGCCGCCGGACCTGGGGCGAGTACGGCGCGATCTCCGAGAGCCCGGCCTTGCTCCTGCGCTTCTGCCTCGAGAACCGGCTGCCCGACCTGCGCTTCTTCTTCACCATGCGCACGCAGGAGGAAGGCCGGCACGCCGAGGCCTCGTGGCTGATGGCCGAGCGCCTGGGCGGCTACTTCCCGCAGCCCCAGAACCCGCCGACGGTGAGCGCGGTCGGCACGCATGGCGTGCGCCGCATGGCCTTCGATCCGGAGACCTCGCTCGAGGGGATCTTCGCGAGCCTGGTCTGCGCCGCCGAGGAGATCCTGATCGACGCCTTCAAGGCCACGGTGCACAAGGCGACCAACCCCGCGGTGCGGCGGCTCATGGAGCTGATCCTGCGCGACGAGGTGCGCCACATCGCCTTCGGCTGGCAGTGTCTCGACGCGTGGGCGCCGACGTTCACGCCGGAGACGGTGAAGAACATCGAGCGGGCGGTGACGCAGATGATCCAGAACGTCGAGTTCAACGGCTACCGCAACCTGTGGCTCGCCGTGGAGGGCGGCAGCGCGACGCCGCTCGAGATCGACGCCGACCGCGTGGCGTGCGAGGCGGGCCTCGGCGGCACGACGCCCGAGGACGAGATGCGCGTCGTGCCCCAGTTCATCGCGAAGATCCGGGCGCGCATGGCGCCGTGGGGCGTGGAGCTGCCGATGTTCGACCATCCCAAGCTGGGGCGCGTCTAGAGCGATGACAAGGGCCCATCTGCGCGTAGGCGTGCCGGCGCGCGTGCGACAGCGCGTGCCGGCAAAGCGCCGGGAAGGGGCGGGGGGCCTCCCCGCGGGACACGCTGACTCGCAACCCTGTCCACCACTCGCATGGGGCCACGAGATCGGAGCTTGCGCCTTCGTCGGCGCGCAGAAGACTACGGTCCCGCGGGGAGGCCCCCCGCCCCTTCCCGGCGCCGTGTGGTGACTCGATTCCACGACTTCGGACAGGCTCGTCTCGGTCCACGTGGATTCGCCACGCCGGTTGGTTGGCATGGGACGGTAGCGGCGCCGCTCGTCGTCCATCCTCTTGCTCTTGGCAGTTCAGTCGCGCTCTGCGGGGCGCGCGCGACTCGGTGGGGGTTGGCGTGAGGGCGGCTGCGTTCGAGTACTTTGCGCCGCGGACTGTCGAGGAGGTGCTGGATCTCCTGGCGCGGTATGGGGGGGACGCCAAGGTGCTTGCTGGTGGGCAGAGCTTGGTGCCGATGATGAACATGCGCTTGGTGCGGCCGGCCGTCGTGGTGGATTTGAACCGCGTTGCGGGTCTCGGGGGCGTGAAAGACGACGGAGGGGGTCTTCGGCTGGGCGCGCTCGTGCGGCAGCACGCGCTCGAGCGTGACGGGCGCATCGGGGCTGCCGCGCCCCTGCTTGCCGAGGCGGCGCCCGTCATCGGGCATTTGCAGACGCGGGCGCGCGGGACGATCGGGGGCAGCGTCGTCCACGCGGATCCGGCGGCCGAGCTTCCCGCCTGCATGATCGCGCTCGACGCGGTCTTGCATCTGCGGAGCGCGCGGGCAGAGCGCGCGTGCCGGGCCGAGGACTTCTTCCGCGGCCTTCTCGCGACGGCGCTCGAGCCGGACGAATTGCTCGCGGAGATCGAGGTGCCCGCGCGACGCGAGCCCCGCACCGGTCACGGCTTCGCCGAGGTGGCGCGACGGCACGGGGACTTCGCGCTGGTCGGCGCATGCGCGGTCGTCGCGCTCGACGCGGCGGGTGTGTGCCGCCATGCGCGGCTCGTGATCTTCGGGGCGGGCGACGCGCCTCGGCTGGCTCGTGCCACCGCCGCGCTGGTCGGCGAGCGGCCGTCAGCGTCGCGGCTGGCCGAGCTGGGTCGGGCGGCCGCCGACGAGATCGACGCGCGCGGCGATCTGCACGCGACCTCCGAGTACCGCCGCCGGGTGGCCGCGGGGCTCGCGGCGCAGGTCCTCGGCAGCGCGACCGCGCGGGCGGAGGCGGCGTGATGGCGGGCTCCCAGGCGCTCGTCGTCGGCAGGCAAGCGGCGCGCGTCGCCGCGGACTGCCGAGCCCTCGGCGCCCGGCGGACCGCCCACCCTCGGCGGTACAGCTCCGCCCGCGGGGCACGCACGGCATGACATCGCCGTCGTCGTGAACGGCGCCGAGCGGCGGGCGAGCGTGATCCCGCGCATGCTCCTCGCGGATCTGCTGCGCGAGGACTTCGGCCTCACCGGCACGCACCTGGGCTGCGAGCACGGCGCCTGCGGGGCCTGCACGGTGCTGGTCGACGGCGAGCCCACGCGCGCCTGCCTGGTCTTCGCCGTGCAGGCCGACGGCTGTCGGGTGGACACCGTCGAGGGACTGGCGGGCGACGGCCCGGGCCTGCACCCGCTGCAGGACGCCTTCCGGACCCGCCACGCGCTGCAGTGCGGATTCTGCACGCCCGGCATCCTCATGACGCTCGCGGCATATCTGCGCGAGCATCCCGAGCCGTCCGAGACGGACATCCGCGAGGCGCTGTCGGGGAATCTCTGCCGCTGCACGGGCTACCAGAACATCGTGCTCGCCGCGCTCGATGCCGCGGCGGTCCTGCGCGGGGCGGGAGATCCGGCGTGAAGTTCGTCGGGGACCGGTATCTGCGCAAGGAAGACCCGCGGCTGCTCACCGGGCGCGGGCGCTACGTGGGCGACATCACCCTGCCCGGCATGCTCCACGTCGTGCTCCTGCGCAGCCCGCACGCCCATGCGCGCATCCATCGCGTGGACGCCGCGCGCGCCCGCGAGCATCCCGGAGTCGCGGACGTGGTCACGTTCGCCGATCTCGGCCCCGCCGCCCGTCCGCTCGCCATGGTGCCGCCGCACGCCGAGCTTCGCGGCCACAACTTCTCCCTGCTCGCCGGCGACCGCGCGCGGTTCGTCGGCGAGGCGGTGGCCGCCGTGGTGGCGGACAGCCGCTATGCCGCCGAGGACGCGCGCGAGCTGATCGAGGTCGAGTACGAGCCGCTCGCCTCCGCCCAGACGCTCGCGCCCGGGGCGCCCGCCGTCCACGACGACATCCCCGACAATGTGGCCGGACGGGTCACGTTGACCCGCGGGGACGTCGAGGCCGCGCTGAGCGCCTCGCCGCGCGTCGCCTCGCTCACGCTTCGCATCGGCCGCGGCGGGGGCCAGCCCATGGAGACGCGCGGGCTCGTGGCGGACTGGAATGCCGCGCTCGGCCAGCTCACGGTGTGGGCGTCCTCCCAGGTGCCGCACCAGATCCGCCAGTTCGTCGCCGATCTCCTCGACCTGGCGCCGCATCAGGTGCGCGTGATCGCGCCCGACGTCGGCGGGGGCTTCGGCGCCAAGCTCATCGTCTATCCGGAGGACGTCCTGATCCCGTTCATCGCGCGGCGCGTGGCGCGGCCCGTGCGCTGGCTCGAGGACCGCCTCGAGCACATGCTCGCCGCGACGCAGGAGCGCGAGCAGGAGCACGAGGTCACGGTGGGCTTCGACGACGAGGGCCGCCTCCTGGCGTTGCGCGACCGCTTCGTCCACGACACCGGCGCGTACACGCCGCGCGGGCTGGTGGTGCCGCTGCTCACCGCGTCCATGCTGACGGGTCCGTACAAGATCCCCGCCGTCGAGTCGAGCTTCGTCAGCCGCTACACCCACCGCGTGCCCGTCACCCCGTACCGCGGCGCCGGCCAGCCGCAGGCCGTCTTCGTGATCGAGCGCGTGCTGGACCTGGTGGCGCGCGAGACGGGACGCGACCGCGCGGACGTGCGCCTCGCCAACCTGGTGCGGGCCGAGGACATGCCGTGGGACACGGGGCTGCCGAACTACCGCGGCAGCGGCCACGTGATTCTCGACAGCGGCGACGTGCCGTCGGTGCTGCGCCGCGCGCTCGAGAGCGGGCGCTACGAGGCGCTGTGCGCCGAGGCCGCCGCCGCGCGCGCCGCGGGACGCCTGGTCGGCGTCGGCGTCGCCTGCTACGTGGAGCTGACCGGCGTCGGCCCCTTCGAGAGCGCGCGCGTGCGGGTGGACGCGGCGGGGCGCATCACCGCGTGGAGCGGCGTGACGACGCAGGGCCAGGGGCTCGAGACGACGCTGGCCCAGATCGCCGCCGACGAGCTGGGCGTCACGCCCGAGGACGTCACCGTCATCGCGGGCGACACCGCGGGCGTCGAGCACGGCACGGGGTCCTTCGCGAGCCGCGCCGCCGTGGTGGGCGGCAGCGCCGTGGCCCTGGCCGCGCGCGACGTGCGCGACAAGGCCCGCCTGCTCGCCTCCCGCGCCCTCGGCTGCGCGGAGGCCGATCTCGAGCAATCCGGCGCGGCGTTCACCGATCGCGGGCGCCCCGAGCGGCGCGTGTCCTTCGCCGACCTGGCGCGACTGGCGGGCGCGGCGACGGCGGCCCTCGGCGCCGATCCCGGCCTCGAGAGCACGCGCTTCTTCCAGCCCACCGACATGACGTACTCGTCGGGCGCCCACGTCGCCCTCGTCGAGGTGAATGCGCTCTCCGCGCTCGTCCGCATCCTCGGCTACTGGACCAGCCACGACTCGGGGAGGCTCATCAACCCGATGGTCGTCGAGGGCCAGATCCAGGGCGCGGTGGCGCTGGGCATCGGCAGCGCGCTGCTGGAAGAGATCGTCTACGACGAGGCGGGCCAGCTCCAGGCGGGCACCTACATGGACTATCTGTTGCCGACCGCCACCGACGTGCCGAGCATGACCATCGACCATCTCGAGACGCTGTCGCCGCTGAATCCGCTGGGCATGAAGGGCGTGGGCGAGTCCGGCGCGCTCCCCGTCCCCGCGGTGCTCGCCTCGGCGATCGAGGACGCCGTCGGCCCGCGCGGCGGCCGCGTCACCCGCATGCCGCTGGGGCCCGCGCGCCTGCTCGATCTGCTGCCGCCGGATCGCGGGTAGGATCGGCTCGGCGGCCGACGATCGCGCCGACTGATCCTGACCCGCGCACTGGCACGTCGACTATCGCCGAAGCCGTGACCAGTGACCGCGCGGCTGCGCTCCGGTCCACGCGAGCGCGTCGGGTCGCTGATCGACTCCACTCGACGTCAGACGGCGTCGGCAGCGCCGCTGAAGCGATGATCCGCCTCGCCGAGTGCACGTGGCCGAAGGCGCAGAAGCTCGCGCGGGACGAGCGCGCGCTCGTCATCCTGCCGCTCGGCGCGGTGGAGCAGCACGGGCCGCACCTGCCCCTGCTCGTCGACTGGCTCGGCGCCGAGGAGATCGCGCGGCGCATCGCGCCGCATCTGACGCGCGCGGGATATCGCGTGGTGCTGGCGCCGGCATTGCCCTACGGGGCGAGCCCGCTCGCCGAGCGCTGGCCCGGCACGGTGTCGCTGTCGCGGGGCACGCTCGTGCGCGTGATCGTCGAGGTGATCCGCGGCCTCGCGCGGCCCGGCTTTCGGCGCTTCGTCCTCACCAACTATCAGGCCGACGGCGAACACCTGCGCGCGATGGCCGAGGCGCGCACGCGATTGCGCGGGCGTGCAGGTGCTGTTCGCGGGCTTCAGCCCGGACGCGGGCGCCGTCGTCGCCGATGGTGAACCCGCGCGTCCGCGCGCTCATGCGGAGCCCCGAGCCGGACCGCGAGTGGCATTCGGGCGAGCTCGAGACCGCGCTGATGCTGGCGCGCCGGCCGGACCTGGTGCGCCGGTCGCTGGCCAAGCGACTGCCGCCCGCGTGGGTGGACTTCCGCGGCGCGCTCGCGCGGGGTGCCCGGCGCTTCGAGGACATCGCGCCGGGCGGCGCCGGCTACTTCGGCTGGCCCGCCGCGGCGCGGGCGAAGACGGCCGAGCGCGTCATGCGCCTGCGGGGCGAGCTCATCGCCCGCGCGCTGCTCGCGGAGCTGGGGCGTCCGCGCGCGCCGCGGCGCTCCACCTCGACCCGGCGCGTCGCCCGCGCGCGCGGCTGATCCGCCGCGCGTCGCGATGGCGTCGCCCACCGTCGTCCTGCCGCGCGCGGCGTCCCCGCGGGGGGTGGTACTGTAGCGCGGTCGGCCGACGGGCGCGGCGAGAGCGTCGCCCGCGGCCGCGGAAAGGAACGGCTCATGACCATCGCGAAATCGGTTCCCGAAGTCTATGCCAAGCTCGGCGTCCGGCCCGTCATCCACGGAGCCGGCACGACCACGCGCTACGGGGGCTCCCTGATGCGGCCGGAGACGATCGAGGCCATGCGCGAGGCCGCGCAGGTCCTCGTGAACCTCGACGAGCTCAACGAGGCGGCGGGCGCCGCCATCGCGCGGATGCTCGGCGCCGAGGCCGCGCTCGTCACGGCCGGCTCGACGGCCGGGCTCGTGCTCCAGGCCGCCGCGTGCATCACCGGCGACAACCCCGCCCACATCGCGCGCCTGCCCGACGTCACCGGGCTGCGCCACGAATTCATCATCCAGCGCGCCCATCGCTTCAGCTATGACCAGGCGTATCGCGTGCCCGGCGGCGTCCTGGTCGAGATCGGGCTCGGGCGGCGCACCATGGCGTGGGAGCTCGAGCACGCCATCGGCGAGCGGACGGCGGGCGTCATCCACCTGGTCTCGCCCTTCACCAGCCCGCCCGGCGTGCTCGGGTTCGAGGAGGTCTGCCGGATCGCGCACGCGCGCGGCGTGCCGGTGCTCGTCGACGCGGCCTCGATGATCCCGCCGCGCGACAACCTCTTCCGCTACCTCCGCGGGGGCGCCGATCTGGTCATCTTCAGCGGCGGCAAGGGCATCCGCGGGCCCCAGAGCACCGGCATCCTCGCGGGCCGGCGGGACCTGATCCGCGCGGCCACGCTGAACGCGAGCCCGAACCAGGCCATCGGCCGGGCGGCGAAGACGTCGAAGGAGGAAGTCGTCGGCCTCGTCACGGCGCTCGAGCTGTTCCTCGCCGAGGACGAGAAGGCGGAGACGGAGCGGTTCCGCGCGGTCTCGGCGAGCATCGTCGACGGGATCGCCGACATCCCGGGCCTCCGGGTGGTGGTCGAGCAGGATCCGGTCAACCGCGTCCTGCCGCAAGCGGTCATCTACTTCGAGCCGTCGTGGACGGGACCGTCGGGGCGGGCGGTGCAGCTCGCGCTCGCGGCGGGCGAGCCCCACATCTACGTGCAGCAGGGCCCGCATCAGGGCGGCTATGCCGACGAGATCGCGATCGACCCCATCAACCTGCAGCCCGGGGACGACGCCGTCATCGTCAGGCGGCTGCGCGAGGAGCTCGGCCGGCGCTGACGGCAGCCGCGGCCCCGCCTGAACACCAGACTGCCGGGCGATGAGGTCATCGCCCGGCAGTCGGTGCGTTGTCGAGGCGGCGTCAGTTGACTCGTGACGGTCGCCGTGTTGCTCGTGGTGGTCAGGCAGTTATTGATCTCCGACACCTCCGGCACGACGTCGAGGGAATCGGCGCAGGCCTGGACGTTGTACGTCCCGACCGGCGTGTCGAGGAAGATCGTCACGATCTTCTGGATCGAGGTCGAGGAGCCGCTGTTCAGAGCCGGGTAGGCCTGCGTGCCGTTGAGATTCTTCGTCGCGCCGGTCACCGTGTGGACGAGGATGTACTTCGTCGTCGACGCCGCGGCACTCCCCTCACCCAGGTTCTTCACCGCCGCGGTGATCGTGAGGGTGCCGCCGCGCGCCACCGTGAGCGGCGCGTTCCGGACCGTCACCTGCGTCACGACGAGATCCGGCGGGCCCACGACCTTGACGATGCCCGACGACATGAGGCAGTTGTCGTCCTCATTGGACTCGGTCACGTCCTTGCCGCCGTCGGCGCAGGCCTGGACCTTGTACTGGCCGGGCAGGGTCTCGTCCCGGACCTCCAGGCGTCACCAGCAGGCTGAACGTCTGGCCGGCATTGAGCGCGGGAACGGCCTGGTTGCCCTTCAGGTCCTGCTTCGTCACCGTCCAGGCTCGAGACCAGGTAGTACTTCGTGCCGCTGGCCGCCGCGACGACCGAGCCGGTGTTCCGCACCGAGTTCGTGATGTTGAACTTCCCGCCGATCGAGGCCGTGCCGGGCGGGTTCGTGAGCGAGCTGACCACGAGGTTCGGCACCTGCTGCACGGTCATGGTTCCCGCGGCGTTGCGACAGTTGTTCGTTCTCGACGTCTTCCGACACGCCCTTCGGGCCGTCGGCGCACGCCTGCACGAAGTACGTGCCGGGCAGGGTATCCGAGAACAGCGAGAGCGCGGCGACTGGGCTCGCGCTCGTGCCCGGGTCCAGCGCCGGCACGGCCTGACCGCCCTTGAGGTTCTTCTTCGCGCCCGTGCTCGTGTTCACGAGAAAGAAGCTGGTCGTGGACGCGGCCGCCGGATCGGTGCCCTGGTTCGCCACGGTCGGCGCGAGGGTGAAGGCGGCGCTCGGCAGGACGCTGCTGGGCGGGTCGGGCACCGCGGTGACCACGAGGTCGGAGTGGCCGACCACGATCGCCCTGCACGGTCAGCGCGCCGTCGGCGAGCCCGCAGTTATCGCTCTCGAACGTCTCGATGATGGCCTTCGTGGAATCGGCGCAGGCCTGCACGTTGTACGTGGCCGATGCGGTGTCCGAGTACACCTTGACCGTCTTCTGCACGGTGGCCGACTGGCCCGCATTCGATGATCGGGATGGTGGCCGTGCCGTTCAGGTTCTTCTCCGCACCGCTCACCGTATTGATGATCACGTACTTCATCGTCGAGGCCTTGGCCTGGGCCAGGCCCGCGTTCTTCACCACCACGGTGATCGCGAGGTCGTCACCGGCCACCACCGTCTTGGGCAAGCCCGCCACGACCGACGTCACCATCAGGTTCGGCTGCGGCGTCACCTGGATATTGCCGGACGAGGTCAGGCAGTTGTTCTCCTCGTCCTCCTCCGGCGCGGTCTTGGCGCTGTCCGCGCAGGCCTGCAGCTTGTACTGCCCGGGCGCGGTCTCCGGCCGGATCGTCATCGTCACCTGCTCGGTGAACGTCTCGCCGGGCTCGAGCAACGGCACGATCTGCGTGCCCTTCAGGTCCTCCTTGGGGCCGCCGGCCGTCGGGACCAGGTAGTACTTCGTGATCGTCGGATCGGCGTCCACCGCCCCGATGTTCTTGACGGTGCTCTTGACCGCGATGGGCTGGCCCTGGCCCGCGCTCGACGTCGGGTTGTTGATCGAGGTCACGACGAGATCGGGCGACTCGAGAATGGTGATCGCTCCCACCGCCGTCGTGCAGTTATTGGTCTCGCTCACCTCCGAGACGTCCTCGTCCTCGTCGGCGCAGGCCATGCACGCTGTAGGTGCCCGGATTCGTGTCGGAGTACACGCTCAACGCCACCGCGCGCGTCGTCGCTCGCGCCGGGCGCCAGCTGGCCGATCGTCTGGACGCCCTTCAAGTTCTTCTTGGTCGTGCCCACCACCAGCTAGAACTTGGTCGTCGACACGCCGGCCAGCGCGAGGCCCTGGTTCGTGACCACGTTCGCCACCGTGATCGAGCAAGAAGGTGTCCCCGGCCCGCGCGGTCGCGGGCGGATCGCTGATCGAAACCACCAGATCCGGCTTGTCCACGGCGAACGGACGCCGCGCCCCACGGATTCAAGATCAACGAGACCAAGACCCACCGCGAGATCCTATTGCTCTCCAACCTATTGGCAGCACTGGCACAGCCTCCTCATGGCGTTTGAGCTCTGTTTGAACTGTTCGACCGTTGCGGTCCGAGCCGGGGCGAACGGCACCGAGCCCCCTCGCCCACTTCACCTGCCGGCCGGCGACATCACCGCAAGGGTAGTGCCAATCGAAGTGCGCCTTTGGAGGCAAGCGGCAGAGACGCCGCCGCGGACCGCAAGCTATTGAGAATGTGTAAGAACCCCTCATGGTCAGGCGCCCGTCGGGCATTGTCCTAAGGTCTAGGGTCGGACGATCAGAGGGGTTGGAAGGAAGATCCTCAGATTGGGGAAAGATTCGGAACTCTTACCCATCCCAGAGCAGGTCGCCGAAGATTCGCTTCGACCAGCTTCGAAGCCGCACTCGTGCCCGCGCTCAGCGCGCGGGGACGATCCGGTCGTAGAGCGCGCGGACCCAGGCCGTGCGGCGGCGGTAGTCCTCGAGGAACTCCACTGCGCGAGGGATAGTCGAGGCTCTTGGCGATGCGCCCGGGAATGGGGCCGGCGGGCTCGAGCGTGTCGGACGGGCGGGCGCCGAAGAGCCGGAGCGCACCCGAGACCCGCCGCAGGAAGCGATAGTGCCCGGCGAGCGCATCCGCGTCGTCATCGGACAGGAGCCCCGCGCGCCGGATTGCGGCGATGGCGTGGATGGTATTGGCGCGGCGGATGGCCGGATGCCGCGCGCCGTGGAGCATCACGAGCGCCTGGGTGATGAACTCGACGTCGACGAGGCCGCCGCGGCCGAACTTGACGTGGAGGCGCCCCGGGGTCTCCTTGCCGAGCTCGCGCTCCATGCGGTGGCGCAGCTCGCGCATCTCCTTCAGGTCCGGCGGGGCCGCCTCGGGGCCATAGAGCAGGTCCCGGATCACGCGCCGCACCGCCCGGCCCACGCGCGGATCGCCGCCGACGAGCCGCGCGCGCGTCAGCGTCTGGCGCTCCCAGGGATCCGCCCACTCCCGGTAGTAGCGCCCGACGGCGTCGAGGCTCGTGGCAAAGCCGCTGCCCTTCGAGCCGGGACGCAGCCGCAGGTCGACGGGGAAGACCACGCCGGCCGCCGTGATGTCGCCGAGGATCGAGCCGAGCGCCTCGACGGCGCGATCGTAGAAGACGTGGGCCTCGACCGCCTCGCCGCCGTCCGTCCGGCCGGGGTCCTCCTGTGATCCCGCGACGCCGTCGCCGTAGACGACGAAGAGGTCGAGATCGGAGCCCGTCGTCAGCTCCCGCCCGCCGAACTTCCCGATCCCCACGATGGCCGCGGGGATCATCCGGCCGCGCCGGTCGCGGGGGACGCCGTAGACCTCGGCGGTCTCCACGAGCGCCATGAGCCAGCCCGCCGCCAGCGCGGCCTCGCCGAGCGCGGTCATCTCGAGCGAGAACCGCTCGGCATCGGTGACCCCGAGCAGCATGCGCCAGGTGATGCCCAGCTCGAGGCTCTGCTTGATGCGGCGCAGCCGGTCGCGTCGCTCGGATCGGGTCAGCCGGGGCGCGAAGACGGCCGACAGCTCGCTCCGGAGCTCCGCCTTGCCCCTCGGCGCGGCGAAGGTCGCGGGATCGGCGAGGACCCCGAGCAGCTCCGGCTGCGCGATGAGCATCTGGGTCACCAGCTCGCCGCGCGCGCAGAGCTTGAGGAGGTTCCTCAGCAGATCGGAGCGCGCGGCGAGCAGCTCGAGATACGCGGTGCGCGGCCCCGCCGCCGCGACGAGGCGCTCGAACTGGTTGAGGGCCTCGTCCGGGATCGGGCGTCTGCCAGAGCGCGTCGAGCACCACGGGGAACATCGCGGTGAGCGCCCGGCGCGCCGCCGCGGGATACGGGGTGAGGGGCCGGCCGTCCAGGAGGAGCCGCAGGTTCTGGCGCGCGCGATCGGGATCGGTGAAGCCGGTGGCCTTGAGCGCGGTATAGCTCGGGATGCGGACCGCGGGTCCGGCGGCGGCGGGCGGCGCCGCGAAGAACTCGCGAAACGCCCGGTGCACGCCGCGCGTGATGCGCGCGTGCTCGGCGAGGAAGCGGCGGCGCGCCGCCGCCGGCGGCAGGGCGATGCCCATGCGCCGCGCGAGGCGCCCGAGCTCCTCCTCCCCTTCCGGAAGCATGTGCGTCTGGAACTCGTGGAGGATCTGCAGGCGATGCTCGACCGTGCGCAGGTGGATGAGCGCGTCGCCGAGCAAGCGCCCGAGGCCGGGCGAGAGATAGCCGCGCTCGGTGAGGCGGAAGATCGCGCGCAAGCTGTTCTTCTCGCGCAGCCAGGGGTCGTCGCCCCCGTAGAGGAGCTGGAGCGCCTGGACGAGGAACTCCACCTCGCGAATGCCGCCCACGCCGAGCTTGACGTTGCGGCGCGAGCTGCCCTTGGCGCGAAGCGACTGGTCGATCGCATCCTTCATCTTCCGCACCTCGCCGACGATCGCGGCGTCGAGGCCCGGCCGGAAGACGAAGGGGCGGACCATCTCGAGGAAGCGCGCGGCCACCGCCGGATCGCCCGCACAGAAGCGCGCCTTGATCAGCGCCTGGCGCTCCCAGAGCTCGGCCCGGTCCGCGAGGTAGGCGCGATAGCCGTCGAGCGAGAGGACGAGGGCCCCCATCCGGCCCTCCGGACGCAATCTCAGATCCACGCGGAAGGCGTGGCCCTCCTCGGTGACCGCCTCGAGCGCGTCCGCGATGAGCCGCACCGCCTCGGCGAAGAAGTCGCCGTTGGCGATCGGCCCATCGTGGCCGCCCGCGGTGTCCCCGTCGTCGCCGTAGACGACGATCAGGTCGACGTCGGAGGAATAGTTCAGCTCGTCGCCGCCGAGCTTGCCCATGCCGAACACCGCGAGCCCCGTCGGCGTCCCGTCCGGCGCCCTCGGCGCGCCGTGGGCATCCGTCAGCGATTCTTCCGCCCATCGCCAGGCCGCCGCCGAGACAGACGTCGGCCAGGTGCGACAGCTCCTCGGTGGTCACGGTGAGGTCGGCGTCGCCCAGGATGTCGCGGCAGCCGATGCGGAGCAGGTGGCGGTACTTGAATCGGCGCAGCGCGTTCATGCGCGTCTCGCGGCGCGTGAACGGCTCGAGGCTCGCGGTGAGATCCGCCTCGAGCTCGTCGGCGAGCCACTGGCGCATCGTCCGCGCCTCGAGGAGCCACGGCAAGAGCGTCGGGTGCCGCCGCAGCGTATCCGCGAGGAACTGGCTCGTGCCCGAGAGCCGGGCGAGCAGCAGGGGCGCGGCGGGATACGCCGCGAGCAGGCGCAGGAACGCGGCCCGCTCCCCCTGGGCGGCGAGGCGCTCGATATTGTTGAGCGCCATGTCGGGGTCCGGCGAGGCCGCCACCTCGGCGAGGAGCCGCGGCAAGGTCGGCTGCAAGAGCTCGACCTCGCGCGGCGTCGGCGCCAGCGCGTGCAAGTTCACCAGCGCCGTCGGGGGATCGGCGAACCCCAGTCGCCCGAGCATCCGCAGCGCCCGCGGATCATCCGGCGCCGCGCTCAACAGATCCGCCGTCGCGATCGCGACGGCGCGCGTGCTCGAAGGGCGTCGGGGACTGCTCGAAGGGCGTCGAGGACTCACGGTTCAGCGCGCCTGGGGTTCGGTTTCGGAACACTCACGATCAACGTTCAGAATGTTCCACTCCGAGCGCCGGCTCCGCCGGCGCAACCGTCACGCGTTGCGAGCCGGCGCCCAGAGAAACCACCCCACGCGATGCGGCGCGATCTTGGGGGGAGGCTCGGAAGGGGGGCGGAGCCCCCCTCCGAGGTCTATATCGCCGCCTCGCCGGTCTCGCCGGTGCGGATGCGCACCGCCTCGCCCATCGGCAGCACGAAGACCTTGCCGTCGCCGATGGAGCCGGTCTTGGCGGCCGAGCAGATCACGGCCACGACCTTGTCGACCATGGCCTCGGCCACCACGACCTCGACCTTCACCTTGGGCAGGAAGTCGATCGTGTATTCCGAGCCGCGGTACAGCTCGGTATGGCCCTTCTGGCGGCCGAAGCCCTTGACCTCGGTCACCGTCATCCCCACCACCCCCACCTCGTGCAGCGCGTCCTTGACGTCGTCGAGCTTGAACGGCTTGATCACCGCCTCGATCTTCTTCATCCGGGCCTCCGGTTACTGGACGCTCCTGGCCTTGAGCGCCTTGCCGTACAGCGTGGCGTATTCCCGGGCCGAGGCCTCCCAGGAGAAGTCCTCGGTCATCGCGTTCTTGACGAGCGCTTTCCAGAGCGCGGGCTGCCGATAGGCGGCGGCGGCGCGGCGCACGGCGTCGACGAGCGCCTCCACCGCGAACGCATCGAAGATGAACCCCGTCCCCGAGCGCCGGGCGGGGTCGAGCTCGGTCACGGTGTCGGCGAGCCCGCCCGTCCGGCGCACGATCGGCACGGTGCCGTAGCGCAGGGCGATGAGCTGGCCGAGGCCGCACGGCTCGTAGCGCGACGGCATGAGGAACGCGTCGGCGCCCGCGTAGATCCGGCGCGCCAGGTCCCCGTCATACCCGATCCGGACGGCGACCTGGGCGGGATGCGCGCGCGCCGCCGCGCGGAGCTCGTCTTCGAGGTGCGCGTCGCCTGCGCCGAGCACCACGAGCTGGCAGCCCTCGGCGAGCAGCGCGGGCAATGCGCCCAGCACGAGGTCGACGCCCTTTTGCTCGACCAGGCGCGTCACGAGGCCGATCACCGGCCCCGGCCCGCGCACGAGCCCGAGCTGGGCGCGCAACCCCTCGCGGCAGGCCGCCTTGCCGTCCGGGTCCTCGGAGGAGTACGGCGCGACGATGGCCGGGTCCTTCGCCGGGTTCCACGTGTCGTAGTCGATCCCGTTGACGATGCCGTGCAGGTCGTGGCTCCGCTCTTCCAGCACGCCCTCGAGCCCGCTGCCGAACGCCGGCGTGCGGATCTCTCGCGCGTAGGTGCGGCTGACCGTGGTGAGCAGATCGGAGAACACGAGCCCGCCCTTCAGGAAATTGAGATTGCCGTAGAACTCGAGGCCGGCGGGCGTGAAGAGGTCCCAGCCGAGCCCGGTCATCGGCATGTCGTAGTGCCAGAACACGCCCTGGTAGGCGAGGTTGTGGATGGTGAAGACGGTGGGGACCTTCGCCAGGGTCGGATGGTCGCGGTAGAGCGTGTGGAGATAGATGGGCACGAGGCCCGTCTGCCAGTCATGGGCGTGGACGATCTGCGGGCGCCACGCCGCGCCGCCGTCCTCTTCCCCGAGGCGCGCCACCGCCTCGAGTCCCGCGCGGCAGAAGAAGACGAAGCGCTCGCAGTTGTCCCAGTAGTCCCCGTCGGCGGTGCCGTAGAGCTGCTCGCGGTCGTAGTAGTGGTCCTGGGCGAGAAAGTACATGGGCACGCCGGAGGGCGCGCGGCCCGCGAGGAGATCGCCCTCCGCCTCGCGGTCGCCGAGGGAGATGCGCACGCCCGGCACCGCCATGTGCACGGACTCGGCCATGTCCTCCACGCCGCGGTACTTCGGCATGAGGATGCGCACGTCGTGGCCGAGGGCGGCAAGCGCCCGCGGCAGCGCACCCGCCACGTCGGCGAGCCCGCCGGTCTTGGCGAAGGGCTCCACCTCCGAGGCCATGAACAGAGATGCGCAAGCCGGCGCGCCATGGTGCCGGCTAGAACCTCCTCGATGATCGGGAACACCAGCGCCGGTCGACGTGCGATGAGATCCGCTTCAGATTGGTCAGGACGTCCAGGTGAATCTCCGACGTCTCGAGCGACTCGGCGAGGCCGCGGCGCAGCCGTCCCAGGTGCGACTCGCGCAGCTCGCGCTCGCGCTGGCGGACGACGGGCCGCTGGTCGAGCACTTCCTGCGCGAGGCTCCGGTCATTGGCGGCGAAGCCCGCGATGGCCCGCTCGAGGTTCTTCGAGACGAGGCCGTGGAATTCGATGAGCTCCATCTCCCCCGCCTCGGAGAAGCGCCGGCCCTGGTAGAGCTTCTTGCGCGCCAGCTCCATGAGGTTCTTGTCGATGATGTCGCCGATGTTCTCGAGATTGCCGATGAAGGAGATCAGCGCGATCTCCTTCTGGGCGAGATCCGCGCTCATGGTCTCACGTCCGAGCCGGGACAGGAAGATCTCGCTCCATCACGGGCCGAGCGAGGGCGCGCCCGTGCCGACCTCGATCCCCGCCAGATGGCTCACGTCGTTCACCGACAGGACGCGCGGGGGCGACACCGCGGAGAGCGAGCAATTGGCCACGCTCACCCGCCAGATCGAGGACAGCGGCAGGCCGAAGCAATAGGCCAGGTAGGCGCTGATCACGCCGCCGTGGCAGACGACGAGCACGTCCTCGCCGTCCGGATGGGCGGCGGCGATGGCCTCGATGGCCTCGACCACGCGCGCCTGCACGCGATCGAGGGGCTCGCCATTGGGCGGGCATGCGCCGACGGGATCGCGCACCCAGCAGCCGTAGGGATCGCCGGGCAGCGCCCGGACCTCCTCCACCGTGCGCCCCTCCCAGTCCCCGAGCGACAGCTCGCGCAGGTCATCCACGAGGGTGAGCGGCATGCCGTGCTCGGCCACCACGATCGACGCCGTCGACCGGGCGCGCTCGAGCGGGCTCGCGTAGACGTGGGCGACCGTGCGGCCGCGGAGCCCGGCGCTCAGGGCGACGGCCTGCCGCCGGCCGAGATCCGACAGCGCGATGTCCTGCGTGCCCTGGAAGCGGCGCACGGCATTGGAGAGGGACTGCCCGTGGCGGGCGAGCCAGAGCGTCCTCACCGCGCCGCCGCCGCGCAGGCGTCGGCCGCCGCCCGGAGCCGCGCGAGCGTCTCCGCCTTGCCGAGGATGCTGATGACCTCGAAGATCGGCGGGCTCGCCGTGCGGCCCGTGAGCGCGATCCGCGTGAGCTGGGCCACGTCGACCAGCTTACAGCCGAGCTCCGCGGCGAGACCCCGGTAGAGCAGCTCGAGCGAGGCCGGCGCCATGTCCTCGTGGGCCTCGAGCCGCCGGATGAGGAGCGCGTAGCGCTCGGGCGCGCCCGGCTTCCAGAACTTCGCCGTCGCCTCGTGCTCGTACGCGGCCGGCGCGCGCAGGTAGAACGCCGCCTGCCGGGCCATCTCCACGAGCGTGGGCGCGCGCTCCACGAGCGTGTTCACCACGCGCGCGAGCCAGGCCCGATCCGCACGGCACGGGCAGCCCCTCGCGCGCGAGGAACGGCTCGAGGTCGGCGGCAAGCCGCAGCGGCGGCGCGGCCTTGAGCCAGTGATGCGACAGCCACTCGAGCTTGGCCGGGTCGAAGACCGCGCCCGCCTTGCCGATATGGGCCAGGTCGAACTCCCGGATCAGGTCCTCGGCCGAGAAGATCTCCTGGTCGCCGTGCGACCAGCCGAGGCGCGCCAGGTAGTTGACCATCGCCTCGGGGAGGATGCCGGCGTCCCGGTAGGCCTGCACCGACGTGGCCCCGTGGCGCTTGCTGAGCCGGCTCTTGTCGGCGCCCAGGATCATGGGGATATGGGCGAAGCGCGGCGTCGGATAGCCGAAGGCCTCGTAGCACTGCACCTGCTTCGGGGTATTCGACAGGTGGTCATTGCCCCGGATGACGTGGGTGATCTTCATGCTCACGTCGTCGACGACATTGCAGAAGTTGTAGGTCGGCGTGCCGTCGGTGCGCACGAGGATCCAGTCGTCGAGCAGCGCATTGTCGAAGGCCACGTCGCCGTGGATGACGTCGGCAACCACCGTCTGGCCCTCGCGCGACGTGCGAAGGCGCAGGGCATGGGGCTCGGACTCGGGCACGGCGGCCTCGCGGCACGTGCCCGGGTAGCGAAAGGTGTCGCCGGCGCGCCGCGCGGCCTCTCGGAGGCGCGTCGAGGGTCTCGGGCGTGCAGCGACACCGGTAGGCCCGGCCCTCGGCGAGGAGGCGCTCGGCATGGGCGCGGTAGATCTCGGCGCGCTCCGTCTGCCGATAGCCGGCCGCGGGCGGCCCCTCGTCCCAGTCGAGCCCGAGCCACCGCATCGCCTCGACGATCTGGTCGATGTACTCCTCGGTGGAGCGCGAGCGGTCGGTGTCCTCGATCCTCAGGATGAAGACGCCGCCATGGTGGCGGGCGAAGGCCCAGTTGAAGAGCGCGGTCCGGGCGCCGCCGACGTGAAGGTGGCCGGTGGGGCTCGGGGCAAAGCGGACGCGAACGGGCTCGGGCATAGACGTTCATTCTGGTAGAGACTATTCTACGCCGTTCAGAAGGTGAGGCGCCGCATCACTGCGCGGGGCAGGCTCCGGATGACGAGCATGATCAGGCGCCAGGCGGGGGGCGCGTAGACGGTCGGACGCCCGCGCTCGATCGCCCGCAGCACGGTCCGGGCGACCGCGTCCGGCTCCCCCGCGAACGGCGGCACGGGGAGGCCCGCGGTCATCCCCGTCTTGACGAAGCCCGGCTTGACGCAGACGACGAGGACGCCGCGGTCGGCATAGGCGTGGCCCAGCCCCTCGAGGAAGGCGGAGAGGCCGGCCTTGGAGGCGCCGTAGAGATAATTGCTGCGCCGCGCCCGGTCCCCAGCCACGGAGCTGAACGCGCAGATGGTCCCGCCGCCCCGCGCGGCGAGCCGCTCGGCGACCATCTGGCAGAGCACGGCGGTGCCGGTGAAGTTCACGTGCAGCAGCCGCTCGAGCCGGACGGGATCCGCGGCCAGGTCCGCCTGGCGGTCGAAGAGCCCGCCCGTCACCACCAGCGTGTCGAAGCCGCCGAGCCCGCGGTCGGCGGCGTCCAGCGCGTCGGCGAAGCCCGCGGGCCGCGCGAGGTCGAGCGCGGCCTGCCCGACCGCCCCCGCCGCGCCCCGCGCCTCGAGGTCGCGGGCCGAGGCCTCGAGCTCCGAGGCCTCGCGCCCGAGGAGCCAGAGCGCGTCGCCGCGCTCGGCGAGCGCGCGCGCCAGGGCGCGCCCCATGCCGCGCGTGGCGCCGACCACCACCGCCTTCACGCGGGGTCCCCGAGGACCCGCACGGACAGCGCGGAGCGAAAGCGGCGCGCCGGGTCCCAGCGGTCGCGCACGGCCTTCCACTCGCCGAGCCGCGGCATCATGCGCGCGAAGTCCTCGGCGCGCGTCACCGCGTCCTTCGCGAGATAGATGCGCCCGCCGCTCGCGATCACGCAGGCGTCGAGCTCGTGGACGAGGGCCTCCGTCGCGGCGCCGCGATACGGCAGGTCGAGCGCCAGCGTCGTCCCCTCGACGGGAAACGACAGATAGGCCTCGGAGGCGGGGCCGCAGTCCTTGATCACCGCCAGGAACGAGGCCGCGCCCGCGGCGGCGAGGCGCTCGAGGAGCACGCCGACGGCGGCGCGCCCCGCCGCGCGCGGCAGCACGCACTGGTACTGCAGGAAGCCGCGCGGCCCGTAGAGCCGGTTCCAGTCGCGGATCGCGTCGAGCGGGTAGAAGAACCGCTCGTAGGACTGCCGCCGCGCCCGGCGCCCGGCGCCGTGGGCCCGGTAGTACAGGCCGTTGAAGAGCCGCATGAGCATCGGGTTCAGGAGCCACTCCGGCGCATCGATCGGGACGCCGAGGACGCGCCGGACCGGCGGCGGGCGCGCCCCCACCTCGTCCGCCCGGGCGTGGCGCCCGCGGATCAGGATGCCCCGCCCGATATCGCCGCCGCGCGCGAGGCAGTCGATCCAGCCCACGGTATACGGCCAGTCCAGGGCGCTCGCCTCGAGGCCCTCCAGCATCGCGCCCAGATCGCGCAGGGCCTCGGTCTCGACGACCATCCACGGGGTCTCGACCGGCTGCAGGCGGAAGGTCACCTCGACGATCAGCCCCGTGAGGCCCATCCCGCCGACGGTGGCGAGGAACAATTCGCGCTCGACGTCGGGCCCGCAGACCACCTCGCCTCCGTCGGCGACGCGCAGGCGGAGCCGCTCGACGAAACGGCCGAACGACCCGTCCCGATGGTGGTTCTTGCCGTGCACGTCCGCGGCGACACAGCCGCCCACGGTGACGAACTTGGTGCCCGGCGTCACCGGCGGAAACCAGCCGCGCGGCAGGAAGAGCCTCAGCACTTCGGCCAGCGAGAGCCCGGCCTCGCACGTCAGCCGGCCCGAGGCGGCGTCGAAGTCGAGGATGCGGTCGGCGCGTGGGGTCGCGACGACGTGGGTGTCCGCCCGGGCGGGCACCGCGGCGTCGCCATAGGCCCGTCCGAGCCCTCGCCCGAGGACGGTCGCCGAGCCCGCCGGCAGGCCGAGCCGCTCCGGGCGCTCGACCCGGCCCGACCGCACCGGGTGCCGCCCCCAGCCGGCGACGGGCTCGAGGGGCATCTGGCGCTGCGGCGCCGGCGATCCTCCCACGTCAGTACCGCCTGGCCACGTCACTAGCTAGAACTAGGAGCCTGTCGGAGAAACACCGGCTAGAGCGATGAGAAGGGTCCAGCTGCGAGGCGGCGCCCGAAGGCTGCACGCGAGGCGTAGTCGCTCTACGTTGAGCGTGCAGCCGAGGGCGCCAACGAAGCAGATGGGCCCTTATCATCGCTCTAGCGCCACGTCACCGCCCCCAGGCCGGGTTCCACACCGGGGCGTAGATGATGACGACGAGGGTCACCATCCAGAGCAGCGTATTGGCCAGGAGCGCGCGGTCGCTCAGGAGCAGGTCGGAGGGATTGCCGCCCAGCTCGCGACGGTAGAGCAGGTAGAGGTAGCGGAAGATCCCGTAGAGCACGAAGGGGAGCGTGATCGGCAAGAGGCGCGTGTGGAACTTGCCCACGGTCTCCGGCGACATCGTGTACAGGGCGTACGCGGTCACGGTCGACGCGGTGACGACCGCGATCATCTGGTCGAGGAAGCCCTCGCTGTACTCGGCGAGCACGGGCCGATGGGCGGCCGCCGCCCCGTGGAGCGTCAGGTATTCCTGCCGCCGCTTGCCGAGCGCCAGGAACAGGGCGATCAGGATCGTGCAGATCACCAGCCAGCCGGAGATGTCGACGTTCACGGCCTCGGCGCCGGCGATGGCGCGGAGCACGAAGCCGATGGCCACCGTCAACACGTCGAGGATCACGATGTGCTTGAGCCAGAACGAATACGACACGAGGAGCGCGCCGTAGGCGAGCGCGACCACCCCGAACCGCAGCGACAGGCAAAACGCCGCGCCGAGGCTCACGAGCAGGAGCACGACGGCGAAGGCCGCCGCCGTCCTGCGCGGCAAGGTGCCCGAGGCGATGGGGCGGTACCGCTTCACGGGGTGCTGCCGGTCCTTGTCCACGTCGACGAGGTCGTTGACCAGGTAGATCGCGCCGGAGAGCGCGCAGAAGATGGCGAAGGCCGCGAGCGCCGGCCAGATGAGCGGGCTGAAGAGGTTCTGCGAGAAGGTGACCGCGGCGAAGACGAAGAGGTTCTTCACCCACTGCCGCGGGCGCAGCGAGGCGACGGCCGCGCGGAGCTGACTCGATGGAGGCTGCGAGGAGCTCAGAGCCCGTCCACGTCGGTGCCCCGCCCGCCGCCACCGCCTGGCGCACGGCGCGCACGACCGTGTCGATCTCCTGATCCGTGATCTCCGGGAAGCAGGGCAGGCCGAGCATCTCGGTCGCCGCCTGCGCCGCGTGGGGAAAGTCGCGCTCGGCGCCGGGGCGGGAGAAGAGCGGCTGGCAGGGCAAGATGGTCGGGTAGTGCACCGAGGTGCCCACGCCGAGCGCGGCGAGGGCGGCGGCGAGCGCGTCGCGGCGGGGCGCGCGGACGGCGAACTGATGGTAGACGTGACGCGCGGGCGGCCGTTCGGCGGGCAGGCCGAGGCCGGTGCCGGCAAGGCCGTCGCGGTAGCGCGCGGCGAGGCGGCGGCGGGCGTCCGTCCACTCGGCCAGGTGCGTGAGCTTCACGCGCAGGAGCGCCGCCTGGAGCTCGTCGAGCCGGCTCGAATAGCCGAGCTCGACGTGCACGTACTTCCTCGAGGAGCCGTGGTCGCGCAGGAGGCGCACGCGCTCCGCGACGTCGTCGCGCGTCGTGAGGACCATGCCGCCGTCGCCGCACGCGCCGAGGTTCTTCGTCGGGTAGAACGACAGCGTGCTCGCGTCGCCCCACGCGGCGATGGGCCGGCCGTCATAGCTCGCGCCCACCGCCTGGGCGGCGTCGGCGACCACGGCCAGCCCCCGCCGCCGGGCGATGGCCTCGATCTCGTCCATCGCGGCGGGCTGGCCGTAGAGGTGCACGGGCACCACGGCGCGCGTCCTCGGGGTCACGGCCGCCTCGAGGCGCCGCGGATCGAGGTTGTACGTCTCCGGGTCGATGTCGACGAAGACGGGCACGGCGCCGATCATCACCACGGTGCTCGCGGAGGCGACGAAGGAGAACGCCGACGTGATCACCTCGTCGCCCGGGCCCACGCCCACCGCCTTCAGGGCGAGGAGCAGCGCGTCGGTGCCGGAGTTGAGGCCGATGCCGTGGCGGGCGCCGCCGAGGGAGGCCAGCTCCGACTCGAGCGCCTCCACCTCGGGGCCGAGGATGAAGCGGCTGCTCGCGAGCACGCGGGCGGTGGCGGCGAGCAATTCGTCGGCGAGCGCCGCGTGCTGGCGCACGAGGTCGATCTGGGGGATCACTGGCCGAACCCGGCCCCGACGCTGGTGCCGAACTGACCGATGCCGAGGAGGCCGATGGCGAACCGGAACTGGTTCTCGTTGTTCCTGCGGTAGACGTAGTCGGCCATGATGGAAAAGCACTGAAAGCGCCACTGAATGCCCACCCGGCCCTCCACCAGCGTTCCCTCCGCCACGTCCCAGTTGGTGTTCACGTGGCCGTCGACATTGGCGAGGATGCGCGCCGTCACCTCGCCGACCACCCAGTTGGCGCCGGCGACCGCGTCGTAGCGCGACCCCACCGTGACCGCCACGTCGCGGTAGCGCGCCGTGAGGTCCGTGTTGGCCGTGCGGAACCCCTGCCCGTACATGTTGTAGGCGGCCTGGGCCCGGAAGCGCAGGATGGCGTTGGGGTCGAAGATGAACTCCCCCTGCAGGTCCTTGAAGGGCTGCTCGGTGCGAGATCTCCCTGTCGATGTCGTAGACCTGCGAGAGCGCGACGCGCACCGCCTCCCACCGCACCGCCTCGGCATCCGTGGGCGCCACCGTCTTCGCATTGACCCGATTGGTGAGCGAGTAGATGACCTGCGTGACGCGGCCGATCTCGGTCGATGTAGCGATCGTACTGGGGATTGCCCTTCTGATCGTAGCCCCGGATCATGAGGTACGTGGCGCGCGGCTCGATCACGTGCTGGAGTGCGGAGAGGCCGCCCCAGCCGTTCATGTTGAAGACGCGCGTGGCGCGGGTCTCGATCTCGAAGCCGCCCTCGACCTGGCGGCGCACGTGGGGATCGTAGGTCGTCTCCTCCACGGTCACCCCGGACTGGGTCACGCGCGTGCCGACCACGTGCTGGTTGTAGTACGTGAGGCGTCCGCCCGCGAACGGCGTGACGGTGAACAGCCCGGCGACCGGGATGGGGTAGTAGGCGCGCGGGTGCAGGTCGATTCGCAGGCCGCTGTCGCCCACGACCCGGTAGAAGTTGGTGAGGGACGCCTCCGTCTCGTACAGGAATCCCGGCAGCCCCGGGATGGGCTGCCGCACGCCGAAGAACTTGATCTCCGGCGTCCGCTGGAGCTCGGTGGCGGCCGGCGTCGTGAGGTCCTGGTACCAGAGCACGTTGGCGGTGAGGCTGAACGCGTCCCACCGCTGGCTGAGGAAGACGTTCGTCTCCGCGAACTGGCGGGCCCGATCACCGAGCCGGTCGCCGTAGTCCCGGTACACCTGGTCGTCGGTGGTGGCGTTGGCGTCGAGCTTGAAGGACAGCCGCGGCGTGATCTGCCAGTCGTGCTTTGCGGACCCGAAGCCGCGCACCAGGGGAATGCCGAGCCGCTCGCGGTCCTGCGAGTCGCGCAGGAACTCCGGGATGAGGAAGCCGCTGGCGCTGCCGCGGGCGCGCTCGGACATGATGTAGCGGTACTCGCCCTCGCCCCCCACGCCCCGCCGGGTATAGGTGTCGAGGGCCACGGTCAGATCCTGGCTGTCGCTGATCGCCCAGAAGAAGGGGATCTTGAGGAACGCTCCCTTGGTGCTCGAGTTGCCGAACTCGGGATACAGAAAGCCCGTCTGCCGCTCGCGCCGGATGGCCGCGCCGAAGAAGGGAAAGAACGGAATGATCGGGATGTTCCGCACCCAGAACGAGGCGCCGGTGCCGTAGAGGGCTGTCGTTGAGATCGGCCGTCGAGGAGCCGAACTTGAACGACCAGATCGGATCGTCGCCCTCGCAGGTGGTGAACGTCCCGCGGCGGACCTCGTAGATGCCGTCGCCCACGCGCTCCATCCGCTCGCCCGAGAGGTGATAGTAGGGCGCCGTCGAGGTCGAGCCGTTGTGGACGATCCCGGTGCCGGTCTTGAGGTTGTAGTCCACCCGGTCCCCGACGAGCCGGTCCTGGCCGTCGAAGAAGACGACCTTGCCCTGGGCGACGACTTCGCCGGTATCCCGGTTCAGCTCGACGCGATCCGCGAGGAGCCGGGTCGCCCCCTGGGTGATCTCGACATTGCCGGTGGCGACGAGCAGGTCGTTGGGGCCGCCCACTTGCTGGATCTGATCGGCGACGATGCTGCTTTCCTGTCCCCCATCGCCGATGATCACGGGCCCGCGGACAGCCTGTGCCCATGCCGCGGGCGCGCCGGACAGGAGCACCGCGATCAGGAGCGCAGCCAGGGCCAAGCAGCCGATGGCCGCTTCGAAGCGGGTGCGCTAGGGCCGGGACGGGCGGGGGGCTCGGGCATGGTCCCTCATGCTATCAGCGGGCCCGAATGCCGCCAAGAAATCTTGTTGTTTTTCAGGAAGTTGAGCGAGCACCTCGCCGATCAGGAAGAGCGACCCCGCCACACAAATTATGGGGGTGCGCTGGCCGGCGAGCGCCATCGCTAGGGCCTCGCGGGGAGAGGCCGCGATCTCGACCCGACGATCGCCCGGCGGCAGGTGCCGCGCGAGCTCGGCCGGCGAGGCGGCGCGAGCGCTCGAATAGGCGGTGAGGATGAGGCGGACGGCGGACGGCGCCAGCGCCGCGAGGATGGCGCGCTGGTCCTTGTCCGCGGAGATCCCGATCACGAGCGTGACCGCCTGGCCGGGAAAGTACTCGGCGAGCGAGCGCGCCAGCGCGCGGGCGCCGTCCGGATTGTGGGCGCCGTCCAGGATGACGATCGGCTCCCGCGCCACGATCTGAAACCGGCCCGGCCACTCCACCGCCGCGAGCCCGCGCCGGATCGCCGCCTCGTCCGCGCCGACGTGACGGGCCGCCGCGGCGGCCAGCACCGCATGGCCGGGCTGGAAGGTGCCGAGGAGCCGGCACGGCACGTCGTCGAGGCGCCAGCCGGGCCCGGACAGGTCCAGGCGCTGGCCGTCGAGCGTGACCTCGCGGACCGACGCCGTGAGGTCCCGCCCCTCGACGAGCAGCGGCACCCCCACCTCGCGCGCCCGTCGCTCGAGCACCGCCATCGCCTCGGGCGCCTGGCGCGATGAGAACGCCACCCCGCTCCGGATGATGGCCGCCTTCTCCGCGGCGATGGCCGGGAGCGTGGCGCCGAGATAGGCCTGATGGTCGTAGTCGATGTGCGTCACCACCTCGGCCTCGGGCACGCCGACCGTCGTGGAATCGAGGCGGCCGCCCATCCCCACCTCGAGCACCGCGACGTCCACGGCCTCGCGGGCGAAATGATCGAGCGCGAGCGCCGTCACCGCGTCGAACATGGTGGCGTCGAGCCGGGCCACCAGCGTGCCGATGGCCTCGACCCCGTCCACGAGATCGGCCTCGGGAATCGGCCGGCCGTCGACGCGGATCCGCTCCGCGATGTCGACGAGATGAGGGGATGTGTACAGCCCTGCGCGCCAGCCCGCCGCCTGGAAGATCGCCGCCAGCATGGCGCAGACCGAGCCTTTGCCGTTGGTGCCGGCCACCTGGACGATCCGGAACGACCGCTCGGGATTCCCGATGGCCGAGAGCAGCGCCTCGATCCGCTCGAGACCCTGGGTCATCCCGGCCATCTCCCCGCCGCGCAGGCCGAGGAGCCGGGCCACCGCCTCGCGGTACGTCATGGCTTGGCGGGGTGGCGCAGGCGGCGAAGAAGGCGAGGAGGCGGCGGAGGGTCTCGCGCAGCTCGCGGCGCTCGACGACGAGGTCGACCTGGCCGTGCTCGAGCAGGAACTCGGAGCGCTGGAAGCCCTCGGGCAGCGCCTGGCGAATCGTCTCCGCGATGACGCGCGGCCCGGCGAAGCCGATGAGGGCGCGCGGCTCCGCCACGATGACGTCGCCGAGCATGGCGAAGCTCGCCGTCACGCCGCCCGTGGTCGGATCGGTCAGCAGGGACAGATAGGGCAGCCGCTCCCGGGCCAGGCGCTGCAGCGCCGCCGAGGTCTTGGCCATCTGCATGAGCGACAGGATCCCCTCCTGCATCCGCGCGCCGCCCGAGGCCGACACGATCAGCAGGGGCACGCGCTTGGCGATGGCGAGCTCGATCGCGCGCGTCAGCTTCTCGCCCACCACCGAGCCCATGCTGCCGCCCATGAACCCGAACTCGAACACCGCGACCGACACCGGGTGTCCCCCGATGCTCCCGAGGCCCGTGATGACGGCCTCCTCGAGACCGGTCTTGCTCCGCGCTTTCTTCAGCCGCTCCGTGTACTTCACCGTGTCCTTGAAGCGGAGCGGATCGCGCGAGCGCAGCCCCGCCTCGCGCTCTTCGAACGAGCCCTCGTCGAGGAGCGAGGTGATGCGCTCGCGCGCGCTGATGCGAAACGGGTAGCGGCACTTGGGGCAGACGCGCCCGGCGCGCTCCACCTCGGCGCGGTAGACGATCTCCTTGCAGGACTCGCACTTGATCCAGAGTCCCTCGGGGATGACCGCCTTCTTCGGCCGCCCATCCCCCGCCTCCTTCCGCCGCCAGAACCAGGCCATCTAAGCCACTCGGAGGGGGGCTCCGCCCCCCTTCCGAACCTCCCCCCGAGAAACGGGTTGCGCCGGCAAAGCCGGCGCTCGAAACAGCGGATCGGATCGCGTGCTCATTTCTCAGGAGATCGGAGGGGGCCTCGACGGCCCCTCCGAAGCCTCCCCCAAAGAACAGGATTGCGCCGGCAAAGCCGGCGCTCGAACGCGCGATCTCCCGAGGTGTTCTCCGAGCCCATGGCCGCAAACGGAGCAGGATGTCGAGAAGGGTCCAGATGCGAGGCGGCGCGGCCGAAGGCAGCCGGCGAGGCGTACTTTCTGTACGTTGAGCCGGCTTGCCGCGCCGCGCGCCAACGAAGCAGATGGGCCCTTATCGGCATCCTGCGGCGCGTAGCGGGGCTTTCAGGGCGGCGATGAAGTCGCCGACCTCGGAGACGAGGGCGGGCGAGCCCTGGTGGCGCTCGACCAGGTTCACGATGGCGGAGCCGACGATCACCCCATCCGCGACCCGGCCGACGAGGGCCGCGTGCTCGGGCGTGGCGATGCCGAAGCCCACGCAGATCGGCTTGGTGGTGATGGTCCGGAGCACGCGCACGTGCTGCGTCAGGTCCGGCGGCAGCTCGCTGCGCGCGCCCGTCACCCCGGTGAGCGACACCAGGTAGATGAACGCGCCGCTGGCCCGCGCGATCTTCTTCATGCGCTCGGGCGTCGACGTCGGCGCGACGAAGTGCGCGACGTGAAGGCCGACCGCATCCGCCTGGGCGCGCAGCGGACCGGCTTCCTCCGGAGGCAGGTCGGCGACGAGCACGCCGTCGGCCCCGGCACCCGCCGCGGCACGGCAGAAGGCCTCGAGGCCGAAGGCCAGGATGGGGTTGTAGTACGTGAGGAACACGATCGGCACCGCCGTCTCGGCGCGCACCTCGCGGACCATCTCGAGGACGCGCGGCAGCGTGACGCCCCCCGCGAGCGCCCGCTGCGCCGCCCGCTGGATCACCGGCCCGTCGGCCACGGGATCGGAGAACGGAATGCCGAGCTCGACGACGTCGGCGCCGCGCTTGGCCGCCTCCACCACGAGACGGCGGGTCGCGTCGAGCGAGGGATCGCCCGCGGTGAAGTACGGCATCAGCGCGCGCTCGCCGCGCCGGCGCAGCGACGCGAAGGTCTCCTCGAGGCGCGTCACGCGCGGGCTCCGTGGCCGTTGGCGGAGCGCAAGGCCAGGCCGACCGTGTGCACGTCCTTGTCCCCGCGCCCGGACAGCCCCACCACCACCGCCTCGGTCTTCTTCATCCGCGCGGCGGCGCGCACGGCATGGGCGACCGCGTGGGCGGACTCGAGCGCCGGCATGATCCCCTCGAGCCGGGTGAGCGTCTGAAAGGCCTCGAGCGCCTCGGCGTCGGTGACCGACACGTACTCGAACCGGCCCAGGTCCTTGTAGTACGCGTGCTCCGGGCCCACGCCGGGATAGTCGAGGCCCGCCGAGATCGAGTGGGCCTCGGCCACCTGCCCGTCGTCGTTCTGGAGGAGATAGCTCATGCTGCCGTGCAGGACCCCGACCGCGCCCGCGCCGATCGCCGCGCCGTGCTTGCCGCTCGCGATGCCGTGGCCGCCCGGCTCCACGCCGACGATGCGCACGCGCCGGTCCTTGATGAACGGCCAGAAGAGGCCGATGGCATTGGAGCCGCCGCCGACGCAGGCGACCAGCAGATCGGGCAGCCGGCCGATGAGCTTCTTCGACTGCGCGCGTGTCTCCTCCCCGATCACGCGATGGAAGTCGCGCACCATCATGGGATAGGGATGCGGGCCCATCACCGAGCCGAGCACGTAGTACGTCGAGCGCACGTTCGTGACCCAGTCGCGCAGCGCCTCGTTGACCGCGTCCTTGAGCGTCCGCGAGCCGCTCTGCACGGGATGGACCTCTGGCGCCGAGCAAGTTCATGCGGAAGACGTTGAGCGCCTGGCGCTCCACGTCGACCTCACCCATGTACACCTCGCAGTCGAGGCCGAGCAGCGCGGCGGCGGTGGCGGAGGCGACGCCGTGCTGGCCCGCCCCCGTCTCGGCGATGATGCGCTTCTTGCCCATGCGCACGGCGAGGAGCGCCTGGCCCAGCACATTGTTGATCTTGTGCGCGCCGGTATGGCACAGGTCCTCGCGCTTCAAGTAGATCCGGGCGCCCCCCGCGTGACGCGTCAGCCGCTCGGCGAAGTACAGCGGCGTCGGCCGGCCGGCATAGCTCGACAGGAGCTCGGCGAGGCGGCGGCGAAAGCGCGCGTCGCGCCAGGCCGCGCGGAAGGCCCGCTCGAGCTCGATGAGCGGGCTCATGAGCGTCTCGGGGACGAAGCGGCCCCCGAAGCGGCCGAAGTGGCCATTGGCGTCCGGCAATCGCGCGGGATCGAGGCGGGCGCGGCGTCATGGTGTTGCCAGATCCGCGGCACGGGCGGCCGCGACGAAGCGCCGCACCTTGTCCGCGTCCTTCTTTCCCGGGCTCGCTTCCACGCCCGAGTTCACGTCGACCGCATAGGGCCTGACCGAGCGCACCGCGACCTCGACATTGTCCGGAGTGAGGCCGGCGGACAGGATGATGGGCCGCACGTCGAGCCGCGGCGCGGGCCAGCTCCCACGAGATGGGGGCGCGCGCCTCGCCCTGGCTCCACCGGGCCGGCGAGTCGAGCATACACGGATGAGCGCCCATACGCCTCCATCCGCGCGAGATCATCATGGCCCGTCACCTTGATGATCTTGATGGTGGGCAGGCGAGTGCTCGCCGAGCGCCTCCGGCGTCTCGTCGCCGTGGAACTGCAGCGCCCCGAGCCGGCATTGCTCGGCCACCGCCTTGACGTGTCCGGCGGGGTGGTCCCAGAAGACGCCGACGGGCGTGACGAAGGCGGGCAGCTCCGCGATGATCGCGGCGGCCACCTCCGGGCGGATATAGCGCGGCGTGCCCTCGACGAAGATGAAGCCGAGCGCGTCGGCGCCGGCGGCGATGCTCGCGCGCGCGTCCTCGGCATTGGTGATCCCGCAGACCTTGACGCGGATCATGCCAGCAGGAGCTCGCGCACCTTGGCCGACACGTCGGGCGCCCGCACGAGCCCCTCGCCCACGAGAATGGCGTGGGCGCCGGCCGCGAGGACCCGCTCGACGTCGGCGCCCGAGGCGATGCCGCTCTCGCTCACCGCGACATGGCCCGGCGGGATCAGCGGGAGCAGGGCGAGCGAGGGATCGAGGCTGGTGCGCAGCGTCCGCAAGTCTCGGTTGTTGACGCCGATCACGGGGGCGTCCGCCCGGAGCGCCGCGTCCAGCTCGGCCGAGGCATGCACCTCGACGAGCGTCGCGAGGCCGATCGCCACGGCGGCCTGCATCAGGTCGCGCAGGCGCGCCGGGTCGAGCGCGGCCACGATGAGCAGCACGGCGTCGGCGCCCGCGGCGCGGGACTCCCAGAGCTGGTACTCGTCGACGATGAATTCCTTTCGCAGCAGCGGGGCGGACACGGTTCCCCGGACGGCGACGAGGTCGTCGAGGCTGCCCCGGAAGTACTTCTCGTCGGTGAGGACGGAGATGGCGGCCGCGCCCGCGCCCGCATAGGCGCGGGCCTGGGTGGCGGGATCGAGCGCGGCATTGAGGACCCCCGCGGACGGCGAGGCCTTCTTCACCTCCGCGATCAGCCGAACCCGCTCGCCCGCGCGCGGCCGGAGGGCGGCCTCGAAGTCGAGGGCCGGGGCCAGGCGACGGCAGCGCGCTTGCAGCTCCCCCATCGAGACGTGGCTCCGCCGGCCGGCCAGCTCGGAGCGCTTGTGGGACAGGATCTCGTCGAGGACACCACCACCGGACATCAGTAATCGCCGCGCAGGCCACGCTCCCGGGCGGCGGCGATGTCGATGCCCGCCATCTGCTCGAGCACGTACTCCCGCAGCGTCCGCGGCGGCGGCAGGTCGCGCACGATCTTGCCCCCCACGACCAGGGGCTTGAGCAGGGACTCGGCCGGGCGCCCGTCGGCCCCCACCGGCGCCGGCTTCCCCGCGGCGAGCACGATATTGTCGATGGTGCCCGGCACCCGCCACACCTGCTTGGCGCCCGAGCGCTTGCCGCGCTTGGCCATCGGCTGCCCCTCGATCTCCATGATGTCGAGCGCGAAGGAGAGCACGGGCGCATTGGCGATCGAGGTGCCGACGCCGTAGCCGTCCACGAGCGAGTTCAGCTTCAGGATCTCGTACTCGTCGATGCCGCCGGAGGCGAGGATCTTGACGTGCTCGAAGCCGCGGATGTCGAGCTCCCACCGCACCTCGGAGAGGATCTGGAAGAAATCGCCGCGGCGCGACGACGGCGTGTCGAGACGGACGGCGTAGAGATCCTTGCCGAGGGCCTCGGCCACCCGGATGGCCTCGAACTTCTCGTCCTGCAGCGTGTCGATCAGGGCGACGCGCCGCACCTTCTGGTCCACGACCTCGTTGAAGGCGGCGAGCGCCTGCACGGTGTCGCCGAAGAGGAGCACGAGGGAGTGGGGGATGGTGCCCGTCGGGTCGGCGTCGATCAGCTCGGCCGACTTCGTGACGGCCACGCCGTCGCAGCCGCCGATGAAGGCATTGCGCTCGATCATGGGGGCCAGCGCCGGGTGCATGCGCCGCGCCCCGAAGGAGATGACCTGGCGCTCGCCCGCGGCGCGCTTGCACCGGGCGGCCTTGGTCGCGATGCCGGAGGCCTGGCAGAGGAGCCCGAGGAGCGCCGTCTCGTACTCCGCCCACTCGACGTAGGTGCCCTCGATGACGAGCACCGGCTGATGCGGGCCGAAGAGCGTCCCCTCATCCATGGCCCAGACGTCGACCGGAAGCCCCTCGAGCAAGCCCGCCGCTTCCTCGATCCCGGCGAGCACCCCGAAGCTCCAGTCCGCCTGCGGGAAGCTCTTCAGCCGGATCTCCGCCTTGACGCGCTTCGTGAGGCCGCGGGCCCTGAGGATCTGCACGGTGCGGGCGAAGTAGACGTCCGACACCTGTCCCGCCTTGATGTCGGGCTCGGAGGCGATGTGGAAGCTTCGCTTGGGCTGATTCGCCATACGCGTTACGGCCCTCCCGGGCCCGTCAGAGTGGCCGGATTGTCCCAGAATCTCGCGGGGAAGTCAATCGACCGGGCCGCCCGGTCGCCCATCGCAAGTCAGCGCCCGAATTGACGTTTCGGTCAAAGGCTCAGCCCGCGGAGATAGGCCCGAAAGGCATCGGCCAGATCGGGGCGCGCGAGCGCGAATTCGACCGTGGCCTTGAGAAAGCCGAGCTTCTCCCCCGTGTCGTGGCGCTTGCCCTCGAACTCGACGGCGTAGATCGGGCGCTGGGACCGCAGCACCCGAAGGCCATTGGTGAGCTGGATCTCGCCGCGCGAGTCGGGAGGGACGTCGGCCAGGATGGGGAAGAGGTCAGGGGTCAGGACGTACCGGCCGATGATGGCCAGGTCGGACGGGGCGTCCACGGGATTGGGCTTCTCGACCAGGTCCATCACCTCGTAGACATTGCCGCCCAGGTCGCGGGGCGCAATGACGCCGTAGCGGCCGATCTCCTCGCGCGGCATCCGCATCACCGCGAGGACCGGCCCGCCGTGGCGCTCGAAGACGTCGAGGAGCTGCCGCATGCACGGCACGCGGGAGACGATGATGTCGTCGCCCAGGAAGACGCCGAAGGGCTCGTCCCCGACCAGCGGCCGGGCGCAGAGGATGGCGTGGCCCAGCCCGAGCGGCTCCTTCTGGCGCACATAGGACACCGACGCCAGCTCGGAGATCGTCTTGATCTGGGCGAGCTCTTCCAGCTTGCCCCGGTCCTGGAGGTAGTACTCGAGCTCGAAGGCCGCGTCGAAGTGATCCTCGATGGCCCGCTTGTTGCGCCCGGTCACGAGGATGATCTCCGCGAGCCCGGAGGCCACGGCTTCCTCGACCACGTACTGGATCGTCGGCGTGTCCACCAGGGGCAGCATTTCCTTCGGCTGGGCCTTGGTGGCGGGGAGGAACCGGGTCCCGAGCCCGGCGGCGGGGAACACGGCCTTCTTCACCCTGGTCATGGCGAGGTCCGCTCCTGAACATAGACGACGCGTTGGGGAAACGTTATGCCTTCGCGCTCGAAGGCCTCGAGGATCGCGGCGCCGCAGCTCGGCCTCCGCGGCAAAGCGATGCGCGGCGTCGACCTTGACCGTGAGCCTGAGGCCCAGATCGGACTCGCCGAAGCGGACGACGCCCTGGACTTCGGGCGGCTCGAGAGCCCGGCCGCTCTCCGCCGCCCACTCCGCCCCGATGCGGTCGAGCGTGGCGAGCGCGCGGTGGACGTCGGTGTCGTAGCCGACGCTCACGTCCAGCACCGCCCGGCCCCAGCCCTTGCTGTAGTTGACGAACTGGGTGATCTCGCCGTTGGGGATCACGCGCTGGGCGCCGTTGAGCAGGCGGACCTTCGTCACCCGGAGCCCGATGGCTTCCACGGTGCCCGTATGGCCGCCGACCTCGATCACGTCGCCGACACCGATGAGGCCCTCGAAGAGGATGAAGAACCCCGTGATCACGTCCTTGATGAGGCTCTGGGCGCCGAGGCCCACGGCGAGCCCGAGCACCCCCGCCGAGACGAGCAGCGCCTGCACGTCGACCCCGACCTCGCGGAGGACCACGACGAGGGCGACGAACGTGAGCGTGTAGCGGATGGCGTTCGTCATCAGCGGGCCGAGCGTGCGGGCCCGCTGCACCTTGGCGGGGTAGTCGGAGGCGCCCTCGAGCGGGCGCAGCAGCCGGTCGACGACGTGCAGCGCCGCGCGATAGGCCACGACGGCGAGCAGGACGGCGGCGAGGATGATGAGGGCGCGCGCCAGGAGCGCCACGCCTGGGCCGCCGAGGTTCGTGACCCGCCCGAGCAGCGCGCTGACGGCCTCGGCCGCCGAGCTCAGGGCAACGACTCCTCTTCCCCCGGGCGCGTCGGGATCTTGAGCTTCTTCACCCGGTACCAGAGGCTCCGCTCCGAGATGCCGAGGATCTTGGCCGCCCGCGCCTGCACGCCCCCCGCCTTGCCGAGCGCGTCGAGGATCATGCGGCGCTCGCTCTCCTCCAGCATGTCGTCGAGCGAGCCGCCCGCGAGCTTCATGATCGGGTCCACCGCCAGGGGAGACGGCGCCCCGCTGCTCTGGACGGCCACCGGCAGGTGCTCGGGCATGATGACGCCGTCGGAGAGCACCATCGCCGCCTCGAGCGTGTGCTGCAGCTCCCGGACATTGCCCGGCCACTGGTACGTCCAGAGGCACCGCATCGCCTCCGGCGTCACCGTCGCGGCCGTGCGCCACAGCCGCTGCGCCGCCCGCTCGAGCAGGTACCCGACGAGCGTCGGCAAGTCGTCGACCCGCTCCCGGAGCGGCGGCAGGCGCAGCGTCACGCCCTGGAGCCGATAGAAGAGGTCCTGGCGGAACCTGCCCTCGGCGACCATCTTCTCGAGGTTCTGGTGCGTGGCGGCGACGATCCGCACGTCGACGCCAATGGACTTGACGCCGCCCACGCGCTCGATCTGCCGCTCCTGCAGGGCGCGCAGGATCTTGACCTGCATGGACAGCGGCATGTCGCCGATCTCGTCGAGAAAGAGCGTGCCCCCGTGGGCCAGCTCGAAGCGGCCGGGCCGCGCCCGGATCGCCCCGGTGAAGGCGCCGCGCTCGTGGCCGAACAGCTCGGACTCGAGGAGCCCTTCCGGAATGGCGGCGGCGTTGACGGGGATGAGCGGCCCATCCTTTCTGAGGCTGAGCCGGTGGATGGCTTGCGCGAGCACCTCCTTGCCCGTGCCGCTCTCCCCCTGGATCAGGATCGTCAGGTCCGTCGGCGCCGCGCGCTGGGCCATGTCGAGCACGCGCTTGAGCGGCTCGCACTGCCCGATGATCTCCTCGAAGCCGGTGGGCTGCCCGGCCCGGAGCACCTTGACCTGCTGCTGGAGCCGGCGACGGTCCAGCGCGCGCGCCACCACCACCTGGAACTCGGCCATCTTGAGCGGCTTGGTGAAGAAGTCGTACGCCCCGCGCGTGATCGCCTCCATCGCGATCTGCCGCGTCCCGTGGGCGGTCATCACGATGATCGGCGTCTCCGGGGCCAGCTCGCGGCACTTGGGCAGGGCGTCGAGGCCGTCCATGTCCGGCAGCTTCACGTCGAGCAGGACCAGGTCGTAGGCTCCCGCCCGCAGGCGGTCGAGCAGCGCGCCCGCCGTCGGCGCGACCTCCACCTCGTACTGGTTGCGGATGAGGGCCTCCCGGAGGACGAAGGCGAGGTCCTCGTCGTCCTCGGCGATCACGATCCGCTCAGCCATTGCGGGTCCTCACACGTTCTTCCTTTTCGGAGTGCTGGCCGCGGGCGCTTTCGGAGTGCTGGCCGCGGGCGCTTCGAGTGCTGGCCGCAGGCGCCGGAGCGGGGCGCCCGGGCCGGCAGCTCGACCACGAACGTCGTCTCGGACACGCCATCGCTCATCACCTCGATCCGGCCCCGGTGCGCGTCGACGATCTGGCGCGCGATGGCGAGCCCCAGGCCCGTCCCCGTCGCTTTCGTCGTGAAGAAGGGCTGGAAGATGCGCTCGCGGATGTCCAGGGGGATGCCGCTTCCGGTATTGCGGACGGTTACGCGGACGCCGGCCTCACTTGCAGCCACCCCCACCTCCACCCGGCCATCAGGCGGCGTCGCCTGAAGCGCATTCTGGATCAGGTTGGCGAAGACCTCGCTCAGCCGGAAGGCGTCCCCCGACACCGCCGGCACGGCGCCCTTCGGCTCGTGCACGAGGCGCAACCGCGCGTCCGGCGGGAGCATGCCGAGGACGTCGTCGATCACCGAGGGCACCGACACCGGCTGCCACAGCTCCGGCTCCGGATTGGACAGCGTGAGCAGATTCTCCACCAGCTTGTCCTGGCGGTCCACCGCCTGGAGGATGCGCCTCATGTACTCACCCTGGGCCTGCGCGGGCGGCAGATCCACCTGCAGCAGCTCCATGAGACCACGGATCGTCGCCAGCGGTGTGCGGATCTCGTGGGCCACGCGGGCGGCCATCCCCCCGAGGAAGGCGAGCTGATCCGCGCGGCGGATCTCCTCCCGGATGCGCTGCTTCTGGGAGGCGTCCTGGAAGAGCAGGACGAGCGCCGCGGCATCGGCCCCCCATTCCCGGCGCTGCACCGTCACCTCGAGGGAGAGCGCGCGCCCGTCCGCCGTCGTCACCGCCACCTCGCTCTGCGATGCGCGCAGCTCGCCGGCCGATTCCTCGAGGACCACGCCGAGATGCGCATTGCCCCGCTCGAGCGGGAACACGCCCTCGGGCGCCAGGATCGGCACGCCGCGAAAGCGCTGGAGCGCGAGGCCGAGCAAGGTCTCGGCCGTCGCGTTGAACGACACGAGGTCTCCCCTGGACAGGACCAGCAGCATGCCCTCGGGCAATCGGCCGAGGATGTCGCTGTCCCGCACGAACTGGTCCATCGACAGCGTGAGCCGCCCCACCGCGGCGTCGAGCGCGCCGAGCTCGTCGGTGACCATCTGCGGGGTCCCGTCGCGCCGCGGCGGCGAGAGCGCCTCCGCCTTCTGGACGATGCCGCGAATGCGGCCCGCGAAGGACAGCCCCACGAGGAGCCCCGCCACCGCGGCCAGCGCCCCCGCGATCCCCGCCCCGGTGAAGAGGAGGGCCGTGGCCTGCGCCCCCTGCGTGCCGAGCGCCGCGATGAACGGGCGCGCGAGGTAGAGGAGCAGGAGCCCGCTCGCCGCCGCCGACACCGCCATGAGCAGCGAGAACACGACGTACAGCCGCAGCGATACCCGGTACGACGACGCCGACGCCGTCATTGAGCTGGCTCGCCCCGCCTACCTGACGCTGCCCTTGATGGCCTGGCCGAGCGAGAAGATCGGCAGGTAGAGCGCGAAGATCACGCCGCCCGCGAGCGCGCCCATGACGACGATCATGATCGGCTCGATCAGCGTCGACAGGGTCGCCACGGTATTGTCGACCTGCTGCTCGTAGTAGCTCGCGGCGCGCGCGAGCATGGCGGGCAGCGTGCCGCTCTCCTCGCCGGTGGCCACGAACTGGACGACCATGCTCGGGAACTCGCCCGTGCGCTTCAGCGTGTCCGCGATGGTCCCGCCGTCCTGCACGTGCGCCGTCGCCTCGGTGAGCGCGTCCTCGATGACCCGGTTGCCGCTGACGCGCGCGACGGTGCCCATCGCCTCGATGAGGGGAATGCCGCTCGACAGGAGCACGGACAGCGTCCGGCAGGTGCGCGCCAGGACCGCCTTGCGGACGAGCGGCCCGAACAGGGGCACGCGCAGCTTCGCCCCGTCGATGAGCCGGCGCCCGCGCGCGCTCTGCGCGCCCACGTAGAGGAGCGCCGCCGCGGCCACCGCGCCCGCGATGACCACCAGCGTGTAGCCGCGGATCACGCCGCTGACCGCGATGAGCAGGCGGGTCGGCGCGGGCAGCGCGGTATTGGCGCGCGCGTACACGCCCTCGAACACGGGCACGAGGAACACGATCATGGTGAAGACCATGCCGGCGGCGACGGCCAGGATCACCGCGGGGTAGGTGACGGCGCCGAGCACCTTCCGGCGGAGCTGTGCGCTCTTCTCGAGATAGATCGTGAGGGCGTCGAGGACGACGGGGAGCGAGCCCGACAGCTCGCCGGCCCGAACCACCGCCACGTACAGGCGGTCGAAGATGTGCGGGTGCAGGCCGAGCGCGTCGGCGAAGCTCGACCCGGCCGTGATGGTCTCGCGCACGTCGTCGAGCACGCGCCGGAAGCGCTTGTTCGTCGTCTCGCCGGCGAGCGCGCTCAGGATGCGGGCCAGGTGCAGGCCTCCCGCGAGCATCGCGGCGAGCTGGCCCGTGAAGAGCAGGAGCGTCTCGAGGCTCACCCCGCGCGCGACCTGGCGGAGCGACGTCTGGAGCCCCTGGGCGAGCGCCGCGAGCCCCTCCCCGCGGCCCGCCCGCTCCACCACCGTGCGCACGCCCACCACGAGCCGGCCCTGCTCCCGGAAGCGCAGGATCAGGGCGCCCTGGCTCTCCGCCTCGGCGCGCCCCCGGCTCAGCACGCCCCGCGGGTCGGCGACCTCGTACTCGAAGACCGGCATGGCTCTCAGTCCTGGTCGGCGACCACGGCCATCACTTCTTCGAGCGTCGTGTCCCCCTGGGCCACGCGCCGGAACCCGGCCGTCCGAAGGGTCATCATGCCGGCGTCGGCGGCGGACCGCCGGATGGTGTCCGCGTCCACGCCCTCGATCACCATGCGCCGCACCTGCGCGTTGATGCCGAACACCTCGTAGAGCGCCATGCGCCCCGCATAGCCGATATTGCGGCACTCCCGGCACCCGCGCCCCCGGTAGAGCAGCTCGGGAGCCGGGCCGGGCGCGAAGGCGGCGATCTCCTCCGGCGAGGGCCGGTACTCCTCCTTGCAGTGGCGGCAGATGCGCTTGACCAGCCGCTGCGCCGCGGCGACGTTCACCGCGGTCGCCACCAGGAAGGGGTCCACGCCGATATTGATGAGCCGCACCAGCGTCGAGATCGCGTCGTTGGTGTGCAGCGTCGACAGCACGAGGTGGCCCGTGAGGGCGGCCCGCACCGCGATCTGCGCCGTCTCGGGGTCGCGGATCTCGCCGACCATGATGATGTCCGGGTCCTGGCGCAGGATGGAGCGGAGGCAGCGGGAGAAGTCGAAGCCGATCTCGCTCTTCACCTGCACCTGCTGGATCCCCGGCTGGCGGTACTCCACCGGGTCCTCGACCGTGATGATGTTCTTGCGCGGCGACTTGATCGCCTTGATGGCGGTGTGCAGCGTCGTCGACTTGCCGCTGCCCGTGGGCCCGGTCAGGAGCACCATCCCCCACGGGCGCTTGATCGCGCGCAGGAACACCTCGAGCTGCTCGGGCTCGAACCCGAGGTTCTCGAGCGTGTAGTGCTGGACGACGGCCTCCTTCTCGAGGAGGCGCAGGACGACCTTCTCGCCGTAGATCGTCGGCAGCGTCGACACGCGAAAGTCGATCTCGCGATTGTTGATGTGGGAGGCGAAGCTGCCGTCCTGGGGGAGCCGGCGCTCCGCGATATCGAGCCGCGAGATGATCTTGAGCCGCGAGACCACGGCCAGGTGGAGCGAGCGCGGCACCTCGAGCAGGTCGAAGAGCAGGCCGTCGATCCGGTAGCGCACGCGCGTCCGATCCTCGTAGGCCTCGACGTGGATGTCCGAGGCGCCGTCGGCGGCGGCCCGGCTCAGCACGTAGTTCACGACCTTGACGACGGGAGGATCGGCGGCCTGCGTCCTGAGCTGCTGGATGTCCACCAGCTCCTCGATGGCGGGCACCGCCCCCACGGAGAGCCCGAGGTCCTGGCGCAGCGCCTCGTCGATGCCCTCGGTCGAGACCATGCGGCGGTAGGTCTTCTCGATGGCCTCCTGGATGGCCCAGCCGGGGCCGATCTTGAAGTCCACCTCGAGCCCGGTGGCGCGGCGGAGATCGTCGAGGGCCACCACGTTCAGGGGATCGGCGGTGGCGACGACGAGCCTCCGGCCGTGGCGCTCCGCGGCGATGATGCGGTACTGGCGCGCGACCTCCTCGGGCACGAGCTTGACGACGTCGAGGTCGAGGCTCTGGAGCTCCTGGTGGGTGATCGCCTCCTTGCGGAACTGGGCACCCAGGTACTTGAGGAGGACCTGCTCGTCGATGAGCTTCATCTCGATGAGGACATGCCCCAGGCGATCGCGGGTCCTGCGCTGGCGGCTGAGGGCCTCGGTGAGCTGGGCTTCGCTCAGGATGCCGTCATTGACGAGCATCTGGCCGAGGGACATCCATCCCCAGCGCTCGCCCGATGACTGGCTCAAGGCTCCCTCGCGGCCATGTAGGCCAGGATAGCCAAAAGGCGGCGTGAGACGCCAACTTGCCTTTACTGGGTGGCTCCCTGCTCAACGCGCGGTGACCAGACCCGGAGCCGAGAGGCCCGGCCGCGGCGCGGGCGAGGGCGAGGACGGTCAGGGGGCCCAGGACCCCGTCCGACCGCAGCCCGGCCGCCGCCTGAAAGCGCCGGACGGCCTGAATCATGACGCTCCTCCTCGCTCGAGCCGGACGAGGTCGGCGGGAGATAGCCGAGGCTCCGAAGCCGTGACGCCGCGGCGGCCCACATCGCAGGGGTCCAGGGCTCGGCCGGGCCGGTGGGGAGCCCGTCCATATTGCGCCAGATGAGCCACGCCGCGCGCGTCCAGGAGGCCTCGAGGCTGCCCAGGGTCACCCGGGCCTCCTCCCCCGTGGGCGTGGCCAGCCTCGCCTGCATCGCGGTCGATCGCCAGCGCCAGATACGGTCGCCGGCCCCCCGGCTCCTGCACTTCGACGATGGCGGGCAAGCCAATCGCTCGCAGGTCGGCCAGATTCGACCGGATCGAGCCGCGTCGCCGCCAGCCGGTGGCGAGCCGCGATGGCCGCGACGTCGAGCACATCAGCCTGCGCCGGCCAGGCCTTCATCGAGTCTGCCAGGGGGTCTCTGACACCCCACGTCCCCAGTAGCCGGGCCACCAGTCGGCCCATACCGTCCGGGCCACCGCCGGCGGGCACGGACATGGCGATCGGCCGAGCAGCCTCGGCGCCGGTGGCGGCAATGCGCCTGGCGGCGGCGCGGACATCGCGATCGGCCCGGCAGCCTCGGCCGCCTCCGCCGGCGGCGGCAAAGCGCCCGATGGCGCGGCGGCCGTCATCGGGCCGCCACTCGACGGAGCCGCGGGCGGCGCCACCGGCGGCGGCGATGACACCGCCGCCGCGATGGCCGTGATGGCCGGCCGGACCCATGAGGCCGGCTCGATATCCGAGCGATGGGCGAAAACTCCGACCGCGGCCAGCACGGCGATGCCGGCGACCGCGCCGAACGCGCCCGCCCGGCGCATCGGCAGGGCCCACCGCATGATCTCGCCCGCGCCATCGCGCCACGCCGTCCCGCGCGCCAGTGCCCATCGCGGGCGACGGGTCCTGGGGGCGATGTCGCGGACGGCGCCCTTCACGTGGACCGGCGTCACCCCCTCCGCGCGCGCGGAGAACGCCCGGGCGAGCGCCCGGTCACTGACGAGGTTGATCACCCGCGGGATGCCGCGCGTCGCGCGGTACACCTCGACGAGCGCGGCGCGCGTGAAGGGGAGCGCGCCGACGAGCCCCGCGACGCGGAGCCGGTGCTCGACATATCGAGAGGTGTCGCGCGCGGACAGCGGCTCGAGCCGGCAGCGGACGCCGACCCTCTGGTCGAGCTGGTACAGCTCCCGGCGCCCGAGCTTGTCCAGGAGCTCCGGGTGGCCCACGAGCACGACCTGGAGCAGCTTCTTCCCCGGCATCTCGATCGTGGACAGGATGCGGATCTGCTCGAGCGCCTCGACGCTCATCTGCTGGGCCTCGTCGACGATCACCACCACGCTCCGGCCCTCGGCTCCGACGGCGAGGAGGTGACGGGCGAGCGCGGCCATCAGCTCGCCGTGCGTCGATCCGGCGCGCGCGACGCCGAGGTCGTCGAGGATAGTGCCGATCAGCTCCGCGCCGGAGAGATACGGGTTGATGACGAGGACACTGCGGACGTCCTCGGACAGCTCGGCGCAGAGCGCGCGGCACAGGAGCGTCTTGCCGGTCCCCACGTCTCCGACGAGGACCATGACCCCCGTCTCGCGCGCGATCCCCGTGAGGAGCGCGGACAGGCTCTCGTGATGGCTCCGGGCGCGCAGGAGGAACCGCACGTCGGGCGTCACCACGAACGGCGCCTGCTCGAGGTGCCAGAAGGCCTCGTACACCGCCTACCTCCGCGCGGCCGCGCCCGCGTCGAGCACGGTCGGCGTCAGGATGACGATCAGCTCCTCCCCCGTCTTGCTCGTCTCGCGGCTCTTGAAGAGCCAGCCGAGCACGGGGAGGCGCCCGAACACCGGCACCTCGCGCGTCGTCAGGGCGCTGGTGTCGTTCGTCACGCCCCCCACCACGAGCCGCTGGCCCTGGCTGATCAGCACCTCCGTCTCCTGGCGCCGCTTGAAGATCGAGGGATTGCCCAGGACGGACCGCTGGCCGGAGAAGTCCGGCTCATTGTTCTCGAACATGACCTTCATCCGGATCCGGGTGTCGCCATTGTCCCGGATGACCCGGGGCGTCACCTCGAGCTTGAGCAGCGCCTCCTTGAACTGCACCTGGCTCAGCCCCTGGCTGGGCGTGCTGACGAAGGGCACCTCGAAGCCCCGGCTGATCGTCGCCTTGGCGTTCTCGAGGGTGACCGTCTTGGGCTCGGCGAGCGTGCGGGCCTTGCCCTGCACCTCGAGGGCCTGGATGGCGAGGTTGATATTGAAGTTGCTGCCGATGATGCCGAGCAGCAAGCCGCCCGCGGGCGTGGCGCCGGCCAGCGTGGGCAGGAGCGAGGTGGGCAGGTTGACGAGGTTGCCGCCGAGCGGCATGCCGGTGGCGGGATTGACGGGGAGGAGCCCGCCCAGGTTCAAGTTCGGGTTGACCGGATTGACGTTGATCGCCCCGGTCCCCGGCACCCGAATCGGGTCCTGAAATCCCTGGCCGACAAACGTCGACCGGCCGATGTTCCCGGCCCCGGCCCCGCCCCATTGCACGCCGATCTGCTCGAGCGCGTTCAGGCTCGTGATCACCATCTGCGCGGCGATCTGCACCTGGGGCACCGGGATGTCGAGCCGCTCCTGGACCAGCTTCTTGAGGCGCTCGATGTCCTTCTCGTAGTAGCGGATGAACAGGGAATTGGTCGGCTTGTAGGCCTGGACGGTGAGCCCCTTGGCGACGATCTCGGACGGCGGCGCCGGCGAAAGAGAGGGCGCCGTCAGCGGTGGCGGCGGCGAGGAGGGGATGTCGATCGGCGGGCTCGGGACATAGAGCTGGGAGAGCTGCGGCAAGGGCACCGCGCTGACCCGTCCCCTGTGGAGTGATGCCGAGAATGCCCTGGAGCGTCTTGGCGACGTCCTCGGCGTCCGCATAGCTGCAGGCGAATCGTCTCCTCCCGGATCGGCCCGCGCGCGGCCAGCTCGGCGAGCTCCTCCTCGGCGCGCCGGGCCTCGACGATCTTCCTGCGCGTGTCGGCCTCGAGCCGCAGCTCGCCCTCCCGCGCCTTGACGCGGTCCTCCTCCTCGGTGCGGAGCCGGGTCATCGTGCTGACGCGCAGGACGTCGCCGCTCACCACGCAGCGGAGATTGCCCGCGTCGATGATGGCCTGGAAGACGTCGTGCGCGGGCACCCGGAAGAAGTCGAGCGTCACCTGCCCGCGCACGTCCTCGGTGACGAGCATGTTCACCTTGTACTGCTGGGCGAGCAGGCGCAGCGCCGTCGGCACGCTCGCGTCGCGCAGGTTGAGCGTCACGCGCTCGGCGGGCAGTCGGCTGGCGCACGCGTCCTGGGGCTGGGCCGCCGCGGGTCCTCCCGGGAGCAGGAGCACGAGGGCGAGCCCGGACAGGGCGCGCAGCATCTGAGTGCGGGATCGCATGGTCATGGTCACGCTCACCTCCTCGGCGCCGCCGGGGGCGCGGCACCCAGCTCCGGGAAGCTGCAGCGTCCGGGTCGGCGCGCCCGGCTCGCGCAATGAGACGGAGCTGTCCGTGATCGCCACGACCTCGTGGCCGCTCACCACGTCTCCGGTCTTGACGACCTGATTGTTCACGATGGCGAGATAGCCTCCTGGAAATCCCACGATGGCGCTCAGCGCGAGCGGCGCGAGCGGAGTGTCCACGCGCGGCGCCGGCAGGGCCGGGGCCGCGGGCGGCCGCGCCACCACGAAGGTGAAGGGGTCGCGCGCGAGCGGGGCCGGCGGCGTGGGCGCCGATCGCGGCGCGGCGCTCCCCGCGCCGAGCGCGCGCTCGGCGAGACGCTTGGACGGCGCGGACAGCTCGAGCGCGGTCATCCGAAAGCGCGCGTGGACCTCGTCGACGGGCGGCGGCGCCCCCGGGCGACCGGCGGACGGCAGCGGGGCGGGAGCCGGCTCGAGGCGAACGTCTTCCAGGATGCCGCGCTCGCCCTCGATCCGCGCGGCCAGCTCGCGGATCTCGCGGTACGGTGCCACGACCTGGATCGCATGCCACGACTTCTCCCATTGCGGGGTGACCTGGCGCTCGAGCGGGCCCACCGCCACCACCTTGACGCGCTTGTCCCCCGCCAGCTCGGCGAGCCGAGTGAGGAAGGTGCCCGGATCGGCGGCGCCCGCCGTCCATCGCATCTCGCCGAGCACGGGCGCCCGCGCGCGCAGCTCGGCGGCCATCTGCTCCTCGCGGAGCCGGATCTCGTCGGTGAGGCGCCGGCGCTCGTCGGCGGCGCGCATCCCCTCGCTCGACAGCGCCCGCCACTGGGCGAGCTCATAGGCCAGGAGCACGAGAAAGACGAGGGCCACCGCGACCCACGCGACGAGGAGCGCGCGCCTCGTCACTGCGCCCGCTCGGTCAACACGATGCTGATCGCGAGGAGCTGGTCGCCTGGCGGCCGTCGCGAGGGCCGACGGCTTGATCTCCCAGCTCTTGAGCGCATAGCGCCGGCTCACGGCGGGATCGCGCATGAGGCCGGCCATGAACTGCGCCACGTCGACGAGGGGCGGGCCGCCCGGGCGCGCGGGGGTGAGGGCCTCGATGCGCAGCGTCTCCTCCGCGCGCGCCGCCGCGGCCGCCGTACCCTGAGTCGCGCCGGCGGGCGGGCTCGCGCCGGCCGGCGGGGCCATCCGCCCCACCTCGACGAGCTGCAGCTTGAGCCCCGGGGGGGTCTGCTGACTCAGGGTCGTCAGGACGTCGGCCCAGCGCACCTGACGGCGGGCCTCCTGGGAGAGGGACTGGAGGTTCGATCGGAGCAGGCGCAGGTCGGTATCGCGGGCGGCCAGGTCGCTCGTGAGCCCCGGCACCGCGGCGAGATCGCCCCCGAGGCGCCGGGACGCCGGCAGCACGCCCGCGAAGAGGATCGCGAGCAGGACGAGCGCGCCGGCCAGCGTGACGAGGGCCAGGCGCCGGCCCCCGCGGGCTCCGGTGACCCAGTCCTGCCAGGACCGGGAGACCCGGCCGGGATGCAGGAGGTCGACGTGAAAGCGCGTGCTCTCGGCCGCCCGCATCCTCACAATCCCCGCAGCGCCAGCCCGAACGCCTGGAGGAACCGCGGTCCGGACGACCCGAGGTCATCGGCAGCCTGGCGCGCGTCGACCTCCACCGCCGTGAAGGGATCCATCAGCTCGAGCGGCGCGCTGAGCCCGAGCCGATCGGCAAGCCATCGGCCGAGGTAGGGCAGATCGAGTGATCCGCCGATCGCGTAGCGCGGCAGGCTCTCGCGGTCGTATTCCGTGCGATAGAAGGTCAGCGACAGGCGCACGTCCTCGGCGATGCGCTCGACGATGTCCCGGCAGGCGGCCTCGGCGCGCGGCACCTGGGCGGGCGACAGGACGCGCGTATGCGCCTGCACGGCATCCTCGTTCCAATCGAAGGACATGCGGAGCTGGTCGAGGAACGTCTCGGCGCCCGCCGAGAGATAGCGCGCGACCACGGGCCCCTGCTCGCTGTACAGGCACAGCACCGATCGCAGCCGGCCGACGGTGAGCAGCACCAGCAGCTCGCCGTGATCGAGCGCGGTCAGGTGCATCGCGCCGTTCAGCAGGGCAAGCGGCTCCACGTCGAGGATCTGGACGTCGACCGCCGCGAGCTCGAGCAGCCGCATCCGCTCGTCGATCCGCGCCCGGGGGACGCTCACGGACAGGACGTCGTTCGAGACCCCGTCGTGGGCGCGGCGGAGCACCTGGGCATCGAGCACCGCGTCGCCGGGAGGCAGAAGACCCAGCTCGCGATGCTGGAGCTCGAGCGCGGGCAGGATCTTCTGGTTCGGCAATGGCGGCAGCGCGATCTGCCGGATGACCACGTCGGGCCCACCCACCGCGGCGACGACGGGCTCCCCGGCGCCTCCCGCCGTCGCCAGCGCGGCGTGGATCGCCTGGGCGAGCTGTCGGGGATCCGCGGCCGGGTCGACCGGCCTCAAGGCGCGGCCCGCAACCACGACGTCATTCGCCGCGCAGCTCGAGGCAGAGCGCCTTGACCGATCCGCTCCCGATGTCGAGACCAATGGCCCGCCGCTTTCGAAAGAGCCTCAGACCCATTGCTCTTTCAACGACTCACCGACCGTTCAGAGGAGTCCGGACGCACGCCTATGGCAGATCACCTGCGCGTGGGAAGTATCGTCTATCCGAATGGGCTCCGGCAAGGCCGAACGTGGAGCCGAGCGGCCTACGGACGACACTTAGGATTGCTGCCGCAGTCCTTCCACAGCCCGGCG
>CAWIZN010000051.1:0-71155 GCA_963840495.1 uncultured Candidatus Rokubacteria bacterium | reverse complement strand
GCGGACGTCGTCCTGTGCGCCCTCAACTTCACGCCGACGCCGCGCACCGCGTACCGGATCGGGGTGCCGCGCCCCGGCTTCTACCGCGAAATCCTGAACACCGACAGCGGCGCCTATGCCGGCAGCAATCTCGGCAATGCCGGCGGCGTTCCAGAGCGAGCCGGTCCCGTGGCATGGCCGGGCGCATTCCGTGCGCCTCACGCTGCCGCCGCTCGGCGCCGTGTGGCTCAAGCCCGAGGGCCGATGAATTCCCGCACCGTCCGTCGCGTGCACCACATGCCGTTCGGCGCCGAGGCGCGCCAGGACGGCACCACGCGGTTCCGTCTCTGGGCGCCGGCGGCCGCAGAGCGTGGCGCTCTGGCTCGAGGCCGACGGCCGGGCGCTGCCGATGACGCGCGACGCGGGCGGCTGGGCGGAGCTCGTCACCCGCGACGCGCCGCCCGGCACGCGCTATCGGTTCCGCATCGACGGCGACCTGCTCGTGCCGGACCCGGCCTCGCGCTTTCAGCCCTCGGACGTCCACGGGCCGAGCGAGGTCGTGGACCCGCTCGCGCATGGCTGGACGGACGCGGGCTGGGGCGGCGTGGCCGCCGAGCGCCTCGTGTTCTACGAGCTGCACGTGGGCGCGTTCAGCCCCGCGGGGACCTTCGCGGGCGTCGCCGAGCGACTCGATCACCTGGCCTCCCTCGGCGTCACCGCCATCGAGCTGATGCCGGTGGGGGAGTTCCCGGGTCGCGGGGGCTGGGGCTACGACGGGGTGCTGCTCTTCGCGCCCGAGTCCAGCTACGGCCGGCCGGATGACCTCAAGGCGCTGGTCCAGGCCTGCCACGAGCGCGGCCTCGGCGTCTTTCTCGACGTCGTCTACAACCACTTCGGGCCGGAGGGCAACTACCTCTCCCGCTACGCGCCCGCGTTCACCAGCGCTCGGCGCCGCACGCCGTGGGGCGAGGCCATGAACTTCGACGAGCCCGGCTCGGAAGTCGTGCGCGCCTTCATGGTCCACAATGCGCTCTACTGGCTCGAGGAGTTTCACCTCGACGGGCTGCGCATCGACTCCGCGCACAGCATGGTCGACACCTCGCCCGTGCACATCCTGGAAGAGCTGGCGCGCGCGGTCGCCGACGGGCCCGCCCGCGACCGCCCCGTCCACCTCGTGCTCGAGAACGACCACAACGAGGCCCGCTTTCTCGCGCGCCCCGCGCCGGGCGGCCGGCCCCTGCTACCAGGCGCAGTGGAACGACGACGTCCACCACGCGCTGCACGTGCTCGTCACCGGAGAGATGGTCAGCTACTACGCGGACTATGACCCGCCGATCGCCCATCTCGGCCGCTGCCTGACGGAGGGGTTCTCCTATCAGGGCGACGTGTCGCCGCACCGCGGCCGCCCGCGCGGCGAGCCGAGCGCCTCGCTGCCGCCGACGGCCTTCGTGGGATTCCTCCAGAACCACGACCAGATCGGCAACCGCGCCTTCGGCGAGCGGATCACCGCGCATCGCTGCCGCCGAGGCGGTGCGCGCGGCCACGGCCGTCCTGCTCCTGGCGCCCGCCCTGCCCCTGCTCTTCATGGGACAGGAATGGGCCGCCCCCGAGCCGTTCCTGTACTGGAGCGATCTCGGCGGCGAGCTCGGCGCGCAGGTTGCCGAGGGTCGCCGGCATGAGTTCGCGCGCTTCCCCGCATTCTCCACGCCCGAGAGCCGGGAGCGCATCCCGGACCCGCAGTCGCCGGAAACGCGCCGGCGCTCCGTGCTCGACTGGAATCGCCTCGGCCGGCCCCTGCACCAGCAATGGCTCGCCTTCCACCGCACCCTTCTGTCCCTGCGCGAGAAGGAGCTGGCGCCGCTCCTCGCCGGCGAGCCCACACCCGAGGCTCGGTGGTCGGAGATCGGCCGAGACCGCGCTCGAGGCCGTGTGGGCATTCCCCGGCGGCGCGACGCTCCGGCTCGTCGCCAATCTCGGCCCCGCACCCGAGCCGCATGGCGGCCCGGCGCCAGGCTGGGGGCGGCGGATCTACGGGCTCGGCCTCACGAGCACCACGTGGGATTCACTGCCCCCCTGGAGCGTCGGCTGGTACCTCGACGAGCGCGCCCCATGACCCGACGCTCACGCGCGGCCGGCCTCGTGATTCGCGATGGCGTCTCGATAGACGGCGAGCGTGCGCTCGGCGATGCGCTCCCAGCTGAACTCCGCCTCGACGCGCCGGCGGCCCGCCGCGCCGAAGCGCGCCGCGCGCTCGGGATCGCCACAGAGCGCGCTCACCGCGGCGGCGAGCGCCCCGGGCTCGCCCGGCGGCACGAGGACGCCGGTCTCGCCGTCCACGACCACCTCGGGAATGCCGCCGACCCGGCTCGCCACGACGGCCGTGCCGCAGGCCATCGCCTCGAGGTTGATGAGCCCGAAGGGCTCGTACACCGACGGACAGACGAAGAGCGCGCGCATGGCTGTAGAGCTGCACCACGTCGTCGTGGGGCAGCATGGCATTGATCCAGCGGATGCGCGGCCGGCCCGCCACCGCCGCCGCGAGCCGCGCCTCGATCTCGGGCGTGTCGGGGCTCGCCGCGCAGAGCACCAGCTCGACGTCGGGGGGGAAGTGCGCGGCCGCCTCGAGCAGCGGGAAGATCCCCTTCTGCTCGCTGATGCGGCCGACGAAGAGCACGTACGGCGCGCGGACCCCGTGGCGATCGAGGGCATCGCGGCGCTCGGTGCGGCGGAAGGCGGAGGCGTCGACGCCATTGTGCAGCACGACGACGCGCGAAGGATCGACGCGGAAATGCGCGAGGATGTCGTCGCGCATCTGCGCGGAGATCGCGATGATGCGGCCCGCCTCTTCGACGGCGGCCGCTCGGCCCAGGACGACACCACGTAGCCGCGCCCGAGCTGGTGTTCCTTCCACGGGCGCATCGGCTCCATGCTGTGCAGCGTCACCACCAGCGGGATATCGAAGAGCTTTTTCACGAGCAGGCCGCCGAGCGCCGCGTACCAGGTATGGGAGTGCACGACGTCGGCGTCGACCGGATCGGCCGCCATCGCGAGCCCGACCGACAGCGCCTCGAGCGCCGGCGCATAGCGAGCGGGCCCGCCGCCGGCCAGGCGCTCCCACGGCGGGTAGCCGCGCACGCGCAGGCCGGGCTCGGCGCGCTCGACATCGCCGGCGCCGAAGCAGCGCACCTCGACCGACGCCCGCCGGGCGAGCGCCCGGCTCAGGTGATCCACGACGACGCCCGCGCCCCCGTAGACGTGGGGCGGGTACTCGCGACTCAGGAGCAGGACGTTCACGGCGGCACCTCCACCGGCGAGCTTACCCCACGGCGCCGGGAGGGCCGCCGCATGAGCGGCGTCGATCCCTTCGTCTTCCTCGGCTGCCTCGAGCTGCGCGAGCTCCTCGCCTTCGAGGCGCACGACGTGCGCGAGCTGGGCGAACAGCTCGAGCGCGTGCCCGCGGAGAGCGTCTTCTGCCACATGGCCGCCGTCCTCATGCACCGCTCGGCGCTGACGGAGACGTATCCGAACGATTTCGCCCTGTGGGTCGGCAGCGAGGTGCGCGATGCGCGACTGGCCGAGCGGCTGTCGGCCGTCGATCCCTTCCAGTCCGACTCGATGGAGCGCGTGCGCGAGGAGCTGGTCTCGACCATCGGCGATCACCTGCGGCACCTCTCCGCCGCCCCCCCGCCGAGCCAGGGCCAGCCGTTCCGGTTCTTCCGGACGCATCTCGTGGCCGTCCCGACCGGGCACCAGGCGCGGACGCTCCGCGAGTTCCGCGACGCCCTCGCCGAGGTGGACGCGAGCGTGCTCTTCTACCACATCATCGACGGGCGCTATCGCGCGGGGCATGGGCGGAGCGATTTCGTCGAGTGGGTCGACCGCACGCTCGACGTCCCACGAGCTGGCGGAGCGCCTCGCGCACATCGATCCCGGCGTCGGGAGCCTCGAGCGCATCCGCGACCGCCACCTCCGAGTGCTGACCGAGGCGCTCGAGCGGGAGGCGCGCTGATGGCCCAGGGCTCGTCGGTGAAGCTCGACGACTACCGCGAGGTCGCCCCGCGCGGCGCCGTGGACTTCCTCTTGCGCATCGGCGAGCGGCTGCGGGGCCGGCGGCTCGTCCACGTGAGCGCGTCGCGCTATGCCGGGCCCGTCGTCGAGACCCTGAACCGGCTCGTCCCCATCCTGAACGACCTCGGCGTCGACACGAGCTGGGAGGTCACCATCGGCGGCGCCGACTTCGACACGGTCACGCGCTCGGTGGGCCGGGCCCTGGCGGGCACGGAGCAGGTCATCACGGAGGGCATGCTCGGGCGCCTGCGCGACACCTGCGCCGACAATGCGCGGCGCCTGCGGCTCGACGCGGACCTGGTCGTGGTGCACGATGCGGGCCCCCTGCTGGTCGTGGACAGCCGCGGCAGCGCGGGGCGCTGGGTGTGGGCGCACCACGGCGATCTCTCGTCGCCGCAGACCCAGGTCTGGAGCGCGCTCCGGCCCTCGGCCCAGCGCTATGACGCGGCGGTCTTCTCCCTGCCGAAGTTCGCCGGCCCGCTCTCGATCCCGCGCTTCGTGATCCATCCGTCCGTCGACCCGCTGTCGGACCGCAACCGCGAGATGACGCGGGGCGAGCAGATGCTGCAGCTCGACCGCCTGCACGTGCTGCGCGACAAGCCGATCCTGCTGCAGGTCGGGCCCTTCGAGCGCGTGGGCGATCCGCTGGGTGTCGTCAATGCGTATCGCCTCGTGAAGAAGCACCACGACGTGCGCCTCGTGCTCGCGGGCCCGCCGCCGACGCCGGGCGGCGGGGATGCGCTCGGCGAAGTCCAGGACGCGGCCTCCCGCGATCCCGACCTCAGCCGTGATCGTGCTGCCCCCGGACCCGCAGGCGGAGCTGAACGCCCTCGAGCGCGCGGCCGCCGTCGTCGTGCACAAGCCGCTCGAGACGGACTTCGGCATCGACGTCGCGGCGGCCATGTGGAAGGGCAAGCCGGTGATCGGCAGCGCGGCGGGCGGCATCCCGTTCCAGATCCCGCAGGGCGTGACCGGATACGTCGTCGAGACCGTGGAGGGCGCGGCCTTCCGCATCCGCCATCTGCTGAACAACCCCGAGCTCATCGGCCGCATGGGCGCGGCCGGCCGCGAGCACGTGCGCCGGCATTTCCTGCTGACGCGCCATCTCGCGAGCTATCTGGCCCTCCTTGCCCATCTCACGGGCTGAGGCGACCGTGGACGCGATCGATCTCCCCGAAGACGTCCTCGTCCAGCTCGCGCGGATCGGCGCAGCCGACGTCGCGGTGGGGCTCGTCACGGCGGGCCCGGGACCGGCGCTCGCCGACGTCGCCGCGGCCATCAAAGCCGGGCTCGACGCGCGCCTGTCCGGGCAATCCGCGGTGCTCATCCAGGTGGACCGCGCGGCGTCCGACGAGGCGGCGGCGCAGCTCGCGCTCGGACTCGGCGGCCTTCCCGTCGTGCGGGTGCCGCACGGGTCCGCCCTCGACGGGGACGACGACGCGCTCGAGTGGAGCGATGCGGTCCACACCGTCCTGCGCGCCGGGCAGGCGGCGCAGGCGCGGGCCATCCTGATGCTGAGCGCCGAGGCCCCGGGCACGCCGCCGGAGTGGCCGGCCGGCCTCGTGGAGCCCGTGCTGAAGGACGGGCTGCGGGCTCGTGCTGGGCATGTACCAGCGCAATCGCTACGACGGCACGTTGACCCAGAGCCTGGTCATTCCGTTCATCTGGGGACTGTTCGGCCAGCAGTTCCGGCAGCCGATGGCGGACGAGTTCGCCTGCTCCGCCGAGGCGGCGTCCTTTTTCCTCGCGCAGGACGTGTGGACCACCGATCTCGGCCGGCAGGGCTTGCCATTCTGGCTCCCGCTCGCGGCGATCGACCATGGCGTGCCGGTCGGACAGGCCGCGCTCGGCCGCCGCGGGGCTGCCGCCGCGCCGCGCCCGGCCCCGCTCGGCCCGACGGTGGGCCGCGTGGCGGGGGCGCTCTTCTCCCTCGCCGAGCGCTTCGAGAGCCTCTGGCTCGACCGGCGAGGCTCCGAGCCGGTGCGGATCTTCGGCGCCCTGCCCGAGCCGTCGGCGGGTGGCGGCGTGGTCGATCCGGAGCGAATGCAGGTGGGCTTTCGCCAGGGTGTCCGCGATCTCCTGCCGATCTGGGAGCGGATCCTCGCGCCCGGAGACGCTCGGGGACGTGCTCGCGCTGAGCGAAGGCGAATCCGACGCGGCCGTCCTCACCGACCGGCTCTGGGCCAGGATCGTCTTCGATTTCCTCCTCGCCTACCGGGCGCGAGTGATGTACCGGACCCACCTGGTGCAGTCGCTCGCGCCGCTCTACCTCGGCCGCGTGGCGGCCCTCGTGCGGCAGACGCGCGCGCGGCCGGCCGCCGCAGTGGTCGAGGCGATGGAGCGACTGGGGCGCGTGTTCGAGGAGGAGAAGCCCTACCTCACGGATCGCTGGCGATGAGTGATGCGAGCGCCGCGAAGGTGCGCCGGCCGATCCTGATCGAGCGCGTCCGTCCCGCGGTGGACGGCGGGCGCTTCCCGGTCAAGCGCGAGGTGGGCGACCGGCTCGAGGTCTCCGCCGACATCCTGAAGGAGGGGCATGAGCGGCTCGCCGCGGTGATCCGCTACCGCGCCGACGCGGACGCCGACTGGCGCGAGGCGCCGCTCGAGCCCGCGGACAACGACGCGTGGACCGGATCGTTCCCCCTCCTCGTCAATGCGCGCTACCGGTACACGATCGAGGCCTGGACCGACGTCTTCGGATCGTGGGTGGAGGAGATGCGCCGCCGGACGGCGGCGGGCCAGTCCGACCTGGCAGCGAGATCGCCGAGGGCGCCGAGCTGATCCGGCGCGCCCGCGAGCGCGCCCACGGCGCCGATACCGCCCTCCTCGACGCCGCGCTCGACCGGCTGGCCGGCTCCCCGAGCGAGGCGGCACAGGTCGACGTCTTGCTCGACGCGGGACTCGAACAGGCCATGGCCCGGGCGCAGGAGCGGCGCGATCTGACGCGCCTCGACCGCGAGCTGACGGTGGTGGCCGACCGGGTCCAGGCGCGCTTCGCCTCCTGGTACGAGCTGTTCCCGCGCTCCGAGGGGCGGACGCCGGGGCGCCACGGGACATTCGCCGACGTGATCGAGCGGCTGCCCGAGATCGCCCGCATGGGCTTCGACGTGGTGTACCTGCCCCCGATCCACCCGATCGGCCGCACCGCGCGCAAGGGCCCGGACAATGCCCTGACCGCGGGTCCCGGCGACCCGGGAAGCCCCTGGGCCATCGGGGGCCTCGACGGCGGCCACACGGCCATCCATGCCGAGCTCGGCACGATCGATGACTTTCGGGCGCTGCTGGCGTCCGCGGAGACGCCTCGGCCTCGAGGTGGCGCTCGACCTGGCCATCCAGTGCTCGCCCGATCACCCCTGGGTGCGCGAGCATCCGGAATGGTTCTACCGGCGGCCGGACGGCACGATCAAGTACGCGGAGAATCCGCCCAAGAAATACCAGGACATCTATCCCCTCAACTTCTCCTGCCCGGCCTGGGAGTCGCTCTGGGATGCGCTGCTGGCGGTGGTGCTGCACTGGGTCGGCGAGGGCGTCCGGACCTTCCGCGTCGACAACCCGCACACGAAGCCGCTCGACTTCTGGGAGTGGCTCATCGGCCGGGTGCAGACGTGCCATCCCGAGGTGGTCTTTCTCGCGGAGGCGTTCACGCGCCCGAAGGTGATGCAGGCGCTGGCGAAGATCGGATTCAGCCAGTCATATACCTACTTTACATGGCGCAACTTCAAGGAAGAGATCACCGCCTACTTCGAAGAGCTGACCCAGTCCGAGATGGCCGAGTACTTCCGCGGCAACCTCTTCACGAACACCCCCGACATCCTGCCGGAGATCTTGCAGCGCGGCGGCCCGCCGGCCTTCCGGATGCGGGCGGCCCTCGCGGCCACGCTCGGGTCGCTCTGGGGCATCTACAGCGGCTTCGAGCTGTGCGAGGCCGAGGCGGTGCCCGGCACCGAGGAGTACCGGCACTCGGAAAAGTACGAGATCCGGCGGCGAAACTGGGACAGCCCGGGGCATCTCACCGACTACATCGCCCGGCTCAATGCCATCCGCCGCGAGAACCCGGCCCTTCAGGCCGCGCGCAATCTCCGCTTCTACGCGGCGGACAGCCCGCACGTGCTCTTCTACGGCAAGATGACGCCGAGCCGGGACAATGTCGTCCTGGTCGCGGTGAACCTCGATCCCTTCGCCGCGCACGAGGCCCGGCTCAGCATCCCGATGGACGCGATCGGGATCGCGCCCGACGAGACCTATGAGCTGCACGAGCTCATGAGCGACCGCCGCCAGCTCGTCCGCGGGCCCGTCCACACCGTCACGCTCGATCCCGGGACCGAGCCCGCCCACGTCTACCGGGTGGGCCGCTGGCGCCGGCGCGAGCGCGACTTCCAGTACTTCTATTGAGTGGCGAGGCATGAATGACGATCCCCTCTGGTACAAGGACGCCGTCTTCTACGAATTGCACGTGCGCGCCTTCCGGGACGGCAATGACGACGGCATCGGCGACTTCGCGGGGCTGACGAGTCAGCTCGGCTACCTGAAGGAGCTCGGCGTCGACTGCCTCTGGCTCCTGCCCTTCTTCAAGTCGCCGCTGCGCGACGACGGCTACGACGTCGCCGACTACCAGGCGATCCATCCCGACTACGGGACCATGGCGGACTTCGACCGCTTCCTCGAGGCCGCCCATGGCCACGGCCTGCGGGTGATCTCGGATTTCGTGATGAACCACACGTCCGATCAGCACCCGTGGTTCCAGGCCGCGCGGCGGCAGCCGGACTCGCCCTTCCGCGACTACTACGTCTGGAGCGACACCGACCAGAAGTACCGCGACGCGCGCATCATCTTCCTCGACTCGGAGGCGTCGAACTGGACGTGGGATCCCGTCGCCAAGGCCTACTACTGGCACCGCTTCTTCCACCACCAGCCCGATCTCAATTTCGAGAGCCCCGCCGTCCGCCGCGACCTCCTCGAGATGATGCGCTTCTGGCTCGACAAGGGATTCGACGGGTTCCGCTGCGATGCCGTGCCGTACCTCTTCGAGCGCGAGGGCACCAACTGCGAGAACCTGCCGGAGACGCACGAGTTCCTCCGCGAGGTGCGCCGGCACATCGACGCCCACTACCAGGGGCGCATCCTCCTGGCCGAAGCCAATCAGTGGCCCCCCGACGTCCGGCCCTATTTCGGCGACGGGGACGAGTTCCACATGGCGTTTCACTTCCCGCTCATGCCCCGCATCTTCCTCGCCGTCCGCCACGGCGACCGGCGGCCCATCACGGACATCTTCCTCCACACGCCGGAGATCCCGCCGGCCTGCCAGTGGTGCCTGTTCCTCCGGAACCACGACGAGCTGACGCTCGAGATGGTGAGCGAGGAGGAGCGGCGGCATCTCTACCACGGCTACGGCTCGGACCCCCGCATGCGGCTCAACCTCGGCATCCGGCGGCGGCTCGCGCCGCTGCTGGACAATGACCGGCGGAAGATCGAGCTCTTGACGAGCCTGCTCTTCACGCTGCCCGGCAGTCCGATCCTGTACTACGGCGACGAGATCGGCATGGGCGACAATATCTACCTCGGCGACCGCAACGGCGTGCGGACCCCGATGCAGTGGACGGGCGACCGCAATGCCGGCTTCTCCCGCGCCGACACCGCGCGGCTGTACCTGCCGATGATCGTCGACCCGGTGTACGGCTACCAGGCGATCAATGTCGAAGCCCAGCTCCGCACGCCGTCGTCGCTCCTCAACTGGATGAAGCGCCTCATCGCGGTGCGGAAGAAGACGCGCGTCTTCGGGCGCGGGACCTTGCGCTTCCTGCGGCCGGGCAACGAGAGCGTGCTCGCCCACGTGCGCGAGCACGAGGGCGAGAGCGTGCTCGCCGTCCACAACCTGTCCGGCGCCGCCCAGCCGGTGGAGCTGGATCTGTCGCCCTGGGTCGGGCACACGCCGATCGAGATGCTCGGCGAGAGCCGCTTCCCCCCGATCGGCAACCGCCCGTACTTCATCAGCCTGGCCCCCTACGGCTACTACTGGTTCCGCCTCCAGCCGCCCCTCGGCGACCAGCCGCTCTATGGCCTCGAGAACGTGTTGTAGCCCGCATCGTTCGCGAACGCACCACGCGCGCGGCGGGCGGGTGACGCGGCGGGGGGGGAGGGCATGGGTCCTCCGACCACCGCCGACTCCGTACCGGTCACCCGGGGAGCCATTCCCACTCTGGGCCGCTGTGTCGTCGTCTCGCGGGGCGGGAAGGGGTCAACCGGACCCATGCCCTCCCCCCCGCCGCGTCACCCACCCGGTCATCCAATGGCGCGTTCGCCAGCGATGCGGGCTCGGGGCGTCGCCACGTGACGCCCTCCGAGGTCGTCGCGGTCCTCGAGGGCGATGGCGGCGCGGCCCTCGGGGAGTTCCTGAGGCGCCAGCGGTGGTTTGCGGCCAAGGCGCGGGGGCTCGACGCGGTTCGGATCGAGGACTGGGCCGTCCTCGATCAGCGCGGACCGCTGCTGCTGGCGCTGCTCGACGTGGATGGCGAGCGGTACTATCTGCCGCTGGCGGTGTCGGCGTCGGCGTCGGCCGGCGAGGGCGACGCGATCGCCCGCGTCGGGTCACGGATCGATCGTCGAGGGCCACGCCGATCCGGCGTTCGGGCGGAGGATGCTCGAGGCGATCAGCGCCGGCCGCGAGATCACCGGCCAGGCGGGGAGCTTTCGCTGTCGGCCGATGATGCCCTGGGCCGTTCCGGGTGGCCGGGACGCGGCGGCGATCGACGTGCGGCGGCTCTCGGGCGAGCAGAGCAATACCTCGATCGCGCTCGGTCGGAGAGCTGATCCTGAAATCCCTCAGGCGCCCGCGCCCCGGCGTCAACCCCGAGATCGAGATCACGCAGTTCCTCACCGCGCGGGGCTTCCCGCATGTCCCTCGGCTCGTCGGATGGATGGACTATGCCTTCGCCGACGGCGAGACCGCCACCGTCTCCGTGCTGCAGGGCTTCGTCGACAATGACGGCGACGGCTGGCGCCACGTCCTTCGCGCGCTGGGCCGCGCCATCGACTCGCTCGCCTCCCGCCCCTCGGACGCGCGGGATACCCGCCGTGCGAGCCCGGACGATCCCCTGATCCGCGAGATGCGGGAGCTGGGGCGCGTGACGGGCGAGCTGCACGCGGCCCTCGCCGTCGGACCCCGTGGACCCCGCGTTCGCCCCGGAGCCCGTCACCGCCGAGGACGCGCGGCGCTGGGCATCAGGCATCGCGGCGGCGCTCGACCGGGCTTCGTCGAACGCCGCATCGCGGTGACCCCGAGCTGGCGCGCGCGCTGCGCGACGTCACCGCCGGCGGCGACGGCACCATCGCGATCCGCGCCGGCCTCGATCTCCTCGCCGCCGCCGGCGCGCACAAGATCCGCTGCCATGGCGACTACCACCTGGGGCAGGTCCTCAAGACCCGCGACAGCTTCGTCGTCATCGACTTCGAGGGCGAGCCGGGCCGCCCCATCGCGGAGCGCCGAGCCAAGCAGTCCCCGCTCCGCGACGTGGCGGGGATGCTCCGCTCATTGAACTACGCGGTCAACAGCGTCGGGCGCGAGCGCGAGGTCGGCGACCGCGCGCAGGCCGCGCTCTGGCTCGAGAGCTGGGAGCGCCTGGCCCGCAACGCCTTCCTCGACGGCTACGCGAGCGCCACCGGCCGAAGCCCCGTGCGCCTCGTCCCGCCGTCGCGCGACGAGCTCCTGCGCGCGTGCGCGCCGTTCGAGATCGACAAGGCCTGCTACGAGCTCGCCTACGAGCTCGACAATCGCCCCGACTGGGTCGCAATCCCCCTCGCCGGCCTGTCCCGCCTTCTCACGGCCGGCCGTTAGGTGCTGCGCTCCGACGAGTGGATGTGCTCGGGGCGGATGCCCATGCCGACGAGCCGGGCGGGGATGCGGCGCAGCACGGGGAAGCGCGCGAAGAGCCGCAGGGGCAGCGGCGGGCGCGACGGCAGACGGCCACCCAGCACCGCGGCGATGACGCGGCGCTGGGCCACCACCTGGATCCACTGGGTGATGCGGGTGGGCAAGAGGCGCCGCCGCTCGACGCGCGCGAGGTCCTCCGTCGTGACGCGGCCGGCGCGGAGCGGCTCCGCGAGCAGGTTGGCGGCGGCCACGGCGTCCTGCACGGCCAGGTTGATGCCGACGCCGCCGATCGGCGACATGGCGTGGGCGGCGTCGCCGATGCAGAGGAGGCCCGGGCGGTACCAGCGCTCCAGGCGGTCGACGGTGACGGTCAAGAGGCTGACGTCATCCCAGCTTCGAAGCTCGCCGACGCGGTCGCGAATGAAGGGCGCGATGCCGGCGAGCCGCTCGCGAAATGCCTCGATGCCGCCCCGGCGGAGCTCCTCCGCCCGCCCCTTCGGGATGACGTGGCCGCATTGCCAGTAGTCGCCGCGATTGATCGTGACGAAGATGCGGCCGGGGTCGAAATAGCCCATCGTGTCCCCGGGGTCATCATGCTTGCGCGAGAGCCGGAACCACAGCACGTCCATGGGCGCGCCCAGGTCCCGGACGGGCAGCCCGGCGCGCGCCCGCACGAGCGAGCGCCGCCGTCGCGCCCATCGGCGGCCACCACCAGATCCGCGCGGACCTCCTGCGGGCCGCGCTCGGTCGTCACCCGGAGGCCGACGATCCGGCCGCCCTCCTCGATCAGACCGGTCACATCCGCCCGCATCCAGAGCCGGAACGCCGGATAGCGCGCGGTGGCCCGGGCGGCGAGGAAGTTCAGGAAGTCCCACTGCGGCATGAGGGCCAGGAAGCGGCAGTGCGTGGGCAGGTGGCTGAAGTCGGCGATCGGAATCACTCTCGCCGGCCACGTGCGCGCTGAGCTGGCGGACCTCCTGGTGGGGAAGCTTCAGGAAGTCGTCGAGGGCGCCCAGCTCGTGCATCAGCTCGAGCGTCGAGGGATGGATGGTGTCCCCGCGGAAGTCGCGGAGGAAGTCCGCGTGCTTCTCCAGCACGAGCACGTCGACGCCCGCGCGCGCGAGCAGGTGACCCAGCATCATCCCCGCCGGACCGCCCCCCGCGATGCAGCAGCGCACCGTGACCTGGTCCGCCATGAGCCTTTCCGCCGCGCAGCGGCTGCGATCGAGAGCGTACCATGACGCGCCGCGCGCTCGCAGGTGAGGCCGCGGCCCGGTCAAACGTGTTAAGGTGGTCGCCAGCCGGCCCCGCGAAATCGTTCGAGGACGTGGCCGCGCGCGCCGGAACTCGTTCGCCGAAGGGGAGAGTGACATGCCCTACAACCGGATTTCCGCCGACTGCCACATCGACCTGCCGTGGATCCCGCCGGATCTGTTCACCGGCAATGCCTCGGCGGCGATGAAGGATCGCATGCCCTACGTCACCGACGGGCCGGACGGGCCCTTCTGGACCTGCAAGAACGGCACGTCCTTCGGGCTCATGAACGGCGTCGGCCCCGCCGGCTCGAAGTACGTCGCGGGCACCCACTACCGCGTCGACGTGATGGCCTCGACCGGCCTCTACGAAGACGGCAAGAAGGGCATCCGCCGGCCCACCGATCCCAAGCTCCGCGCGCTCGACATGGAGCGCGACGGCGTCGACGCCGAGGTGATCTACGGCATCCTCGGCGCGGCCACGCGGCTCAATGACCCCGAGGCCGCCAACGAGATGTTCCAGATCTACAACGACTGGCTCGTCGAGTTCTGCCGGCACGACCCGAGCCGCTTCATCGGCCTCGCGTGCCTGCCCTACGGGGACATCGACGCGGCGGTGAAGGAGATCTACCGCGTGGCGAAGCTCGGCCTGCGCGGCATGGAGCTGTCGTGCTCCTGGGACATGGAGCCGATGTGGCATCCCGTCTGGGAGCCGCTCTGGAAGGCCGTGAACGACGTGAGCCTGCCCCTGCACTTCCACACCTTCCCGGCCCTGCCGCCGGGCGTGCTCGACAAGCACACGGGGCTGACGCGCCGGGCCGCCTTCTTCACCGTGGTCTCGGGCTTTCAGATGAACCTGGTCAATATCCTCGCCGCCATCGTCGGCGCGGCCGTGCTCGAGCGCTATCCGAACGTGCGCATCGCCTTCGGCGAGAGCGGCATCGGCTGGATCCCCTACGCCCTCGACCGCATGGACTTCGAGTGGGAGGATCGCTTCCGCGATCTCGGGCTCACGATGAAGCCGAGCGACTACTGGCGCCGGCAGTGCAAGGGCACGTTCCAGTTCGACCGCATCGGCACCAAGCTCATCGAGGACATGGGCGTCGAGACGCTCATGTGGGGCTCGGACTACCCGCACGGCGACGGCGTCTGGCCGGAGTCGTCGAAGTACATCGAGGAGCAGTTCGGCCACCTGCCCGCCGAGATGACCCGCAAGATCACCTGCGAGAACGCGGGTCGGTTCTACGGCCTGATCAAGTAGCCGACTCGGACATTCCGGAGGGGGCGCGGCAATCGGCCCCCTCCGGCGCCCAGCGGACCCCCTGACCCGTCCGGCCGCGCCCAACGCTGAACCGGGAGACGAATGCCCCGAGGAGAATCGCGAATGAGAGGACGTCGGATGCTGCCACGCTTGCTGGGCCTGGTCATCGCGATCGGCGGCATGGCCGCCGCGCTGCTCCCCGTCGAAGGCCAGACACCGAAGCGCGGCGGCATCCTCTGGGGCCGCATGCAGGACGTCTGGCTCGACAAGTAATGGGCACGAACCGGCCGACGGCGCGCGGGATCATCGCGGACCTCTACGAGTACGGGGCCTGGGCCAATGAGCGTCTCCTCGCCCGCGCTGAGATGCTGTCCGACGCCCAGCTTCGCCAGAAGCTCAGCGAGGGCGCGCAGCCGATCCTCGAGAGCTTCGTCCACCTGCTGAGCGCCGACCGCCGCTGGCTCGCGCGCTGGCAGGAGGTGCCCCTGCCGGCCGGGCTGACGCCGGTCGACCTGCCGACCATCGCCGCCGTCCGGCGCGCCGGGGAAGATCTGGCGCTCGCGCGGCAGCAGCTATATCGCCGGCCTGGACGACGCGGCGCTCGCGGCGCCCATCCGCTGGCAGGACGGCTCCGAGACGCGCACGCTGCTCCGCTGGCAGGGGCTCGTCCAGGCTGCCAACCACGGGACCCAGCATCGAAGCGAGATCGCCGCGATGTTGACCGACTTCGGGCACTCCCCGGGCGACCTCGACTTCGGACTCTGGTGCCGGACGGCGGGCCGCTGAGCGGCCGACGGATCGGCATGGCGCACCGCCTCCCCGACCCGGGCGGCGAGGTCCGGTTTGGTGTATATAGTGTTGGCGAAGTGAACCTCTAACCAGCAAGGAGACACCCCAATGGCCCAGCTCATGATTCCCCTGGACGCCAAGCGCTTCGCCACCGGTCTGACGTGGAAGGACTACGTGGCCCAGATGGGCGACACGAGGGCCCGCACCGAGGACAATAGCGCGAAGGCCGTGCTGACCGATGAGGAGCGCAAGTTCTTCAGCGGCGTCACCGGCGTCAAGTACTGCATGATGCTCGCCGAGAACTGGTGCGGCGACGTCCACCGCAACTCGCCGCTGATCGCCCACATCTGCGAGGCGATGCCCGGCTGCGAGCTGCGCGTCTTCCTCCGCGACGCGAACCCCGACCTCCGCGACACCTTCCTGAACAACGGCTACCAGTCCATCCCCGTCGTCGTCTTCTTCGACAAGGACTGGAACGAGATCGGGCGCTGGCTCGAGCGGGCGCATGCCGCCACCGGCAAGGCGGCCGTCATCCGCTCGAAGACGCTCGACCTCGCCACCCCCGCCACCCAGGACGCCGTGATGGGCGAGTTCCGCAAGCTGGTCCAGGCCGAATACGACGCGCCGGGCGGCCCGATGTGGCGCCCCGCCGTCAACGAGGTGAAGCTCCTGCTCGAGACGCGCCTCGGGCTCAAGAAGTAAGTACCGCATCCGCCGGCGCGCCCCCGTGAGGTCCACGGGGGCGCGCTGCGCGATCACGCCTCGACGCACATGACCGCGAACGCCAAGAGCCCGCTCGAAGGCATGCTCGTGCTCGACCTGGGCCAGGTGTACCACGGCCCGTACTGCGGCCTCCTGCTGAGCTTCATGGGCGCGCGCGTCCTGAAGATCGAGCCGCCCGAGGGCGACATCGTCCGCCGCCGCAAGCGCAATGTCGAGCCCTACCCGCTCGTCATGCTCAACTCGAACAAGGAGTCGGTGGTCCTCGACTTCAAGCACCCGGAGGGCAAGGCGCTGTTCCTCCGGCTCGTGCGCCGGGCCGACGTCGTGGTCGAGAACTTCGCCGCCGGCGTCATGGACCGCCTGGGCCTCGGCTGGGAGGTGCTGCACGCCGAGAACCCGCGCCTGGTCTTCGGCACCGGCAAGGGCTTCGGCCTGAGCGGCCCCTATCGCGACCTGCCCGCCATGGACCTCACGATCCAGGCCATGAGCGGGATCATGAACGCCACCGGCTTCCCGGACCTGCCTCCCGTCAAGGCCGGGCCCGCGGTGTGCGACTTCCTCGCCGCCGTGCATCTCTTCGGCGGCATCATGAGCGCGCTGCTCCACCGCGAGCGCACCGGCGAGGGGCAGCTCGTGGAGGTCTCGATGCACGAGGCGGCGGTGGTCGCGCTCGCGAGCGCGCTCGGCGCGTTCATGGACGGCGACGGCGGCGTGCCGGAGCGCACGGGCAATCGCCATCCCGCGCTCGCCATCGCGCCCTACAACGTCTATCCGACCCGGGACGGCTTCGTCGCCATCTTCACCGCGTCGGAGCGCCACTGGCACAGCATCGCGCGCGTCCTCGGCCGCGAGGATCTCCTCGACAATCCCGACTACGCGAGCACGCCGTCGCGCGCCGCGCACATGGAGGAGATCGACGCGCTCGTCGAGGCGTGGACGCGCGGGCGCGGCAAGGACGAGGTGATGGCCGAGCTCACCCTCGCGCACGTGCCGTGCGCGCCCGTGCGCACCACCGCCGAGGTGGTCCACGACCCGCATTTGAAGGCGCGCGGGCATTGGACGGAGGTGGACCATCCGCGGCGGGGCAAGACGCTGGTGCCGAACTCTCCCATTCGCCTCCACGGCAGCGCGCCCGGCCGGGTCGAGCGGCCCGCGCCGCTGCTCGGTCAGGACACCGACCGCGTGCTCGCCGAGCTCCTCGGCCTCGGGTCGGAGGAGCTGGCGGCGCTTCACGCCCGCGGCGTCATCGAGCCCGTCACGGTCCGACCCCCGTCGCCCCGTGATCCATGCGAGGCCGTCATCCCCCAAGGAGCCGCTCGTGAGCGTCAAGCTCGGCCTGTTCACCATGCCCTTTCATCACCCCGACCGGGACTACGGCCAGATCCTCGCGGAGGACCAGGAGGCCATCGTGCTCGCCGACCGCCTCGGGTTCACCGAGGCCTTCGTGGGCGAGCACTTCAGCTCGTGGAGCGAGCGCATCACCTCGCCGCTCATCTTCTTCGCGACCCTGATTCCGCGGACCACGCAGATCACGTTCGGCACCGGCGTCATCAACTTGCCGCAGATGCATCCCGCCGCGGTCGCCGCGCATGTCGCCATGTTCGACCACCTCTGCCGCGGGCGCTTCATCATGGGCATCGGCCCGGGCGGCCTCGTGAGCGACATCGAGATGTTCGACGTGGGCCAGGCGGAGCTGCGGCCCCAGATGGTCATCGAGTCGATCGAGGCCATCCAGAAGCTCTGGGCCCAGGACCCGCCGTACGAGATCGACGGCCGCTTCTGGAAGATCCGGCTCGAGAACAATATCTGGCCCGAGTTCAAGGTGGGCTATGTGCCGCGCCCGTTCCAGAAGCCCCATCCGCCCATCGCGCTGTCGCTGCTCACGCCCAATTCCGGCAGCGCGAAGACCGCGGGCGAGCGCGGGTGGATCCCGGTCTCCGGCCAGTTCTTCCACCGCCGCTACCTCCGGGGCCACTGGGAGAAATACGTCGAGGGCTGCGAGGCGGTGGGACGGCGACCCGACCCGGACGTCTGGCGCGTGTCCCGAAGCGTGCTCGTCACCGAGACGGAATCCGAGGCGGAAGACTACCTCGCCGACCCCGACAATGGCCTGTCGTTCTACTACACGTTCTTTCACTTCAGCTTCTCGCGGGGCGCAAGGCCCTGTTCATGCTGAAGCCCGACCTCGAGCTGCCCGACGAGGACGTGACGATGGACATGATCAAGCGCACCCTGATCATCGCGGGCACGCCCGGACGCGTGCTCGACCAGCTCGTGGCGCTGCGCGAGGAGACGGGCCACTTCGGCACGCTGCTGATGGGCGGCCACGACTGGGACCAGCCCGCGCTGTGGCGCCGGTCGATGGAGCTGCTCGCCACGGAGGTGATGCCGAAGTTCAGCCGGCACGCGTCGTCCCCGCGGGCATGACTCGCATATCCACGAGATCTTCGAGATGAAGCGCCCCGTGGACAACTATCGCGGCTGAGCGCCCGCACCGCCAGCCACACCGCCACCCGACAGGAGGACATCGATGGAGCTCAAAGGGACCGTCGCGATCGTCACCGGCGGGGGCCGCGGCATCGGCCGCGCCACCGCCCTCGAGCTGGCACGCCTCGGCGCCGACGTCGTCGTCGCCGAGCTGGATGAGGCGGGCGCGAAGCGCACGGCCGACGAGGTCGCCGCCCTCGGCCGCCGGGCCATCGCGGCGCGGACGGACGTCACCAAGCGCGCGGACCTGCGCGCCATGGTGGACCGCGCCAAAGGCGAGCTCGGCCGGATCGACATCCTCGTGAACAATGCCGGCATCTACCGCGCCGCCGCTCACCTCGACGTCGATGAGGATCACTGGGACGCGGTGATGAACATCAATGCCAAGGCCGTCTTCTTCGCCACCCAGGCCGTCCTGCCCACGATGATCGCGCAGAAGAGCGGGGCCATCGTGAACCTCGCCTCGATGGCGGGCAAGGTCGGGAGCAAGACCAACCTCCCCTACAATGTCAGCAAGGCCGCCGTCATCAGCATGACCAAGAGCCTGGCGCTCGCCCACGCCGCCGACGGCATCCGCGTGAACTGCGTGTGCCCGGGCTTCGTCGAGACCGACATGTGGACGAAGGTCGCGCGCGAGCAGGGCGCGCTGATGGGGCTGTCCGCCGAGGAATTCACCCGACAGCGCGCGGCCCTGGTGCCGCTGGGCCGGATGGAGACGGCCCAGGACGTGGCCCACGTCATCGCCTTCCTCGCCTCGCCGCGCGCCGGGTACATGACGGGCCAGGCGCTGAGCGTAGACGGCGGCCTCGTCATGCACTAGCAGGATGTCGATAAAGGCCCATCTGCTTCGTTGGCGCCCTCGGGCCGTGCACGCACGCCGACTCGAACGGTCACCGGGACCGTTCCCACTCCTGGCAGTACGCCTCGCCGTGCGGCCTTCGGGCGCCGCCTCGCAGCTGGACCCTTCTCGACGCTCCTGCCGGCATTTCCAGCGTCCTGATAGACCCAGACACCCGCACCCGAGAAAGGACACCCCCATGCCCTACAAGATCAACCACATTCACCTGAAGGCGCCCGATCCGCGGAAGACGGCCGACTGGTACACCAAGGCCTTCAACTTCAAGATCGTGAGCGACGAGACGCGCGTCTTCGGCGACCGCTTCGTGCGCTGCCAGACCGAGGACGGCGGCATGATGGTGAACATCTCCGGCGCCCGCACCGGCGAGACGCTCGGCGGCGGCGACGCGAGCGCCCATCACGGCCTCGAGCACTTCGGCTTCGACTCGGCCGGCCTCGAGGCCGACATCACGCGGCTCGAGGGGCTCGGCGCGCGGCTGCTCGAGGGGCCCATCCAGATCCCCAATGGCCCGCGCATCTGCTTCATGTGGGCGCCCGACGACGTGCGCGTCGAGCTGATCGAGCGGCCGAAGAAGGGCGGCGCGGACAACTGCTGACGCGCCGCGGCGGGTGGGCAGGCGCCCAGGTGGGATAGGATGGCGGCACACGGTTCGAGCGCGATGCCAAACGGCTGAGACGAGAGGAGACGAGCATGTCCTATGACCTGGTGATCAAGAACGGCGTGGTGATCGACGGATCCGGCATGCCCCGATATCGGGGCGACGTCGGCGTCGTCGGGGGCCGGATCGCGGCGGTCGGGCGCATCCGGGAGTCCGCGCGCGAGGTGATCGACGCCGACGGCCAGGTGGTGGCGCCCGGATTCGTGGACGGGCATACGCACATGGACGCCCAGGTCTTCTGGGACCCCCTCGGCACCTGCTCGTGCTGGCACGGCGTGACGAGCGTGGTCATGGGCAATTGCGGCTTCACGCTCGCCCCGTGCGCCAAGTCGGACCGGCATCTCGTCGTGAGAAATCTCGAGCGCGCGGAGGACATCGCGGGCGAGGCGATGGACGCGGGCATCGACTGGACGTGGACCACGTTCCCGGAGTTCCTCACCGCCGTCGACGGGCTGCCCAAGGGCATCAACTACGCCGGCTACGTCGGCCACTCCGCGCTGCGCACGTATGCGATGGGCGAGCGCGCCTTCGACAAGGCCGCGACCGAGGACGATCTCCGCGCGATGGAGCGCGAGCTGCGCGCAGGCGCTCAGCGCGGGCGCCATGGGCTTCACGACCTCGCGGTCGCCCAGCCACGAGACGCCGGACCGCCGGCCCGTGGCGAGCCGCGTCGCGAACTGGGACGAGGTGCGGCGGCTGGTCTCCGTCATGGGCGAGATGAACGCGGGCATCTTCGAGATCGCGGGCGAGCGCTTCAACGATCCCGCGGGCCTGCGCGACTACCACGTGCGGCTGCGCGACCTCGCCGTGGAGACGGGGCGGCCCATCACGTGGGGCCTCTTCAGCCGCCGCGAGGATCCCGACCCTCTGGCGGACGTACATCGCGCTCCTCGAGGAAACGGCCCGCGCCGGCGGCCGGATGTTCGCCCAGGTGCACAGCCGCGCGCTCACCGTGGTGCTGTCGTTCAAGACCAACCTGCCCTTCGACCGGCTGCCCGTCTGGAAGGAGCTGCGCGCGCTGCCCCTCGAGGAGCAGAAGCGCCGGCTGCGCGATCCCGAGCTGCGCGGCCGCCTGGTGGCCGCCGCGCGCGAGCGCGACGAGCGCCGCCCGATCGGCGCGGAGGCGCGCGCCGGCTCCTACGACTGGATCTTCGTCATGGACAGCCCGACGGGGCCCTACCGGTCGGTCGCCGACGTCGCGCGGGAGCGCGCCTGCGATCCCGTCGAGGCCATGATCGATCTCGCGCTCGAGCGGGACCTCGACCGCTTCTTCCTCCAGCCCATCGCCAACGAGGACCAGGACCACGCGCTCGAGCTGATCAAGCACCCGCGCACGGCGGTGACGTTCTCGGACTCCGGCGCCCACGTCTCGCAGATCATGGACGCCTCGCTGCAGACGCATCTCCTCGCCCACTGGGTGCGGGACAAGCAGGCGCTCACGCTCGAGCAGGCCGTGCGGATGCTGTCCTTCGACAATGCCACGCACTGGGGCTTCGCGGACCGCGGGCTCATCCGCGAGGGGTTTGCCGCCGACCTCGTCGTCTTCGATCCCGCCACCGTCGGTCCGGAGATGCCGGAAGTGGCGCAGGACCTGCCCGCGGGGGCGCGGCGCCTGGTTCAGCGGTCGCGGGGATTCGCGGCGACGGTCGTCAACGGCGAGACCGTGCTGCGCGACGGCAAGCACACGGGCGCGCTGCCGGGGCGCCTGCTGCGGGGGCCGCTCGCCCGAGTCTAGCCTCGACGCACTACCTGGCCCCGCACACCTCACGCGAGGTGTGCGGGGCCTGCCCTCCGTGAGCTCACGCCGACCCCGACCACTCGGCGCGGCCAATTCCGATCCCTCGCGCCCGAGCGTCGCCAACTCGACGCCACCCGGAGGCCGGCGAAGACACCGCGGGTCCGCGGATGCCGCCACGCTCCGAATGGACGGCCTCCTGTCGGCGTCTCGCCGATGCTATCGCAGCCGGGCACGGCGACCCGAGAGCCTCGCCCTGGCCAGGATCTCCGGTGTAGTACAATGCTGTCCTACGCGGTGAGGAGGGCTGAACCAATGCCGACCAGTGTGCGACTCGATCCGAAGACCGAACGCGTGATCCGGGCCCTGGCGCGGCGCACGGGACGGACCCAGTCGGAGGTCATCCGTGACGCCATTCATCGCCTCGCCGCTGCGGAATCGGAGGAGCGCCGAGGCCAGACGGCCTTCGATCTGTGGAAGGATGCCATCGGCTGTGCGAAGGGCGGGCCGCCGGACCTGTCGGAGCGCACGGGCGAGCGTTTCCGTTCGCTCCTCCTGGCCAAGCGGCGCGCATGACCTTGGTCGACGCCGGGCCGCTGGTGGCCATTCTTCACCGAGACGACAGGCGCCATCGCGATTGTGTCCAGGCGCTGCGCGCGCTGCCGCCTCCGTTGGGCACGACGTGGCCGGTGGTGACCGAGGCCATGTACCTCCTCGGGTTCGCCGCGGACGCTCAGGACGAGCTGTGGGGGCTGCTCGAGAGCGGACGGCTCCACCTCTTCGGGCTCGACGCAGCGGACGCCCCCCGGATGCGGGCCCTCATGCGGAAGTACCGCGACCTGCCCATGGACCTCGCGGATGCGAGCCTGGTGGCGGTGGCGGAGCGCGAGGGAATCAGCAAGGTGTTCACCCTCGACCGCCGCGACTTCGGCGTTTACCGCCTCGCCAGGGGCGGACGCTTCTCCGTCATCCCCTGACGCCCGCATAGCTGTCGTGCGTTGGAGGACCCCCGGGCCCCACCGCGTCACCCGCCCGCGGCAGGGCGTGGTGCATTCACGGATCATCCAGCCAAAGCTACAGAAGCCCGCGGAGCTGGCGGAGATGCTCCTCGTCGTGGCGGCGGGAGACGAGGACGAGGTCGTCGTAGCCGAGCGATTGGATCCTCGCGACGCGCTGGCGGGCGATCTCGGGCGGGCAGGCCAGGTCGAAGGGATCGTCCGGGCCCTCCGGGCTCGCGGTGGGGCTGTCGAGCCGGACGACGACATTGGTGAGGATGGCGCGCTTGCCGCCGAGCGATCGGAAGCGGGCGATGCCGTCCGTGACCTTTTGCCAGCTACTGCGGGCGCCTGATCCGACCCAGCCATCGAACTCGCGGGCGGCGCGCTCGATCCAGCGGGAGCCCGCCCACGAGCCGATGAAGATCGGCGGCCCGCCGGCGGCGGCGGGCCACGTGCCGAGCTGCGCCTCGCCCACGCGCTCGCCCGCCCACAGCTTCTTCATCGTCGACAGGTCCTCGCCGAGGCGGCGGAAGCGCGACGGAAAGTCCATGCCGAGCGCGGCGAAGTCCGCGGCCGTCGAGCCCGCTCCGACGCCGAGCCGCAGCCGCCCGCCGGACACGAGGTGCGTCGTCAGGATCCGATGCGCGAAGTCCACGGGGTTTCGAAGGGGGATCTGCAAGACGCCGGTGCCCAGCTCGATCCGGCTCGTCACCGTGGCCGCCACGGAGAGCGCGATGAGCGGGTCGGGCAGGAGGAATCCGCGGCCGATCGAGTCGAAGACCCACGCGCTGTCGAACCCGGCCGCCTCGATGCGGCGCGCCCCCTCGGCGAGGCTCTCCGCTCTCAAGACTCGGCGGCCGTCCGCCGCGGGCTGATCGGCCGTGTCTTCCGTCGGCAGGGCGATCCCGAGCCGCATCAGCGCGCCCTCCTCGAGCCGGCGATCGCGGCACCGCCGCTGCGGCTCACTGCGTCCTCTGTCCTGTCCGTCGTCACGAGCTGCCTCATCCGTGCACTCCTTGTCGTCGTGGGTGTGCGGCCTGGCGCCACGGGCCGGGCGCATCGGCGTGCTATTCTCTCGCGCGGGAGGACAGCGAGCAATGGCCACGAGCACTCTCGATCTCGATGATCTGAAGCGACACATCGGCCGGCGGCAGGTCTCGACGGACGTCGCCGACGGCGGGCCCCGCCAACCTGCTCCGCCTGGCCCTCGGCCGCCCCGAGCCCGAACTTGCAATGGGAGCGCCGGTGCCGCCCGGCTGGCAGATCCTCTACTTCCTGCCGAGCTTCGGCCCCGAGGAGCTCCGGCCCGACGGCAGCCCGCGCGACGCCGGCGTCGTCCCGGCCATGCCGCTGCCGCGGCGCATGTTCGCGGGCGAGCGGATGACCTTCCACCGGCCGATCCGCATCGGCGATCCCCTGCGCCGGGAGACCGAGCTCACCGACATCGCGCTCAAGGCGGGCGGCACCGGCACCCTCGTGTTCGCCACCGTGCGCAACCGCATCTTCGCCGCCGACGCGCTCGCGATGGAGGAAGAGCGCCGCACCGTCTTCCGCGAGGAGGTGAAGTCCGGGGAGAAGAACCAGGCGCCCCGGCGGGAGGAGGCCCCGGCCGACGTCCCGTGGCGGCGGCGGGTCGCGCCGGATGCCGTGCTGCTCTTCCGCTTCTCGGCGCTCACCTTCAATAGCCACCGCATCCACTACGATCGCGCCTGGGCGATGGAGGTCGAGGGCTATCCCGGGCTCGTCGTCCACGGGCCGCTCACCTCGACGCTGCTCATCGACTTCGCCCGCGATCACAATCCCGGGCGCACGTTCCTCACCTACACCACGCAGGCGCGCGCGCCGCTCTTCGACCACGCACCCTTCGAGCTGCGCGGCCGGCCCACACCCGATGGCCGAGGGGCCGAGCTGTGGGCGGTGACACCGGAAGGCACGGTGGCGATGAGCGCCCAGGCCACGTTCTGCCTAGCTCACAGCAGCTTGGGCAGCACGCGCTCCGTGAACAGCGTGAAGCTCTGGTGGCTGAGCGGCGCGCACATGAGGTACTCGAGGCCGATCGTCTCGCGCAGCTCGGCGATCTTGTCGAGGACGCGCTCGGGCGTGCCGCGGATCACCACGTCGTTCATGTAGCGCGCGATCGGGTCGGCGACCAGGTGATGGGCGGCGGGCGGGCCCGCGCGCTTGCTCGGGTTCGAGTAGGACGCCACGGTCCAGGCCGCGCCCGCCCGCGCCACGTCATCCGCCTCCTGATCGGTGGTCCCGACGGCGAGGAGCCGTGCGGTCGGAATGACGCGGCCCTCGACATGGAAGCCGTGCTCGCGCAGGACCTGGTAGTACAGCTCGCGCTTCACGCCGATCTCGGCATGCGTGGCGTGCGGGTCCTGGAGGATGTCGTAGCCGCTCTCCCCCGCCCGCCGGATCGAGTCCGGCGACGTGGCGGCGAGCCAGACCGGCGGATGCGGCGACTGGAGCGGCTTCGGGAGCACCTCGACGCCGTCGTACTTCCAGAAGCGCCCCTGGTACGACATGCGCTCCTGCCGCCAGGAGGCGAGCACGATCTCCACGCACTCGCGGAAGCGATCCGAGCTCTCCTCCACGGGCACGCCGAAGGCCTCGAACTCGGAGCGATCGAATCCCCGCCCCGCCCCCCAGTTGACGCGCCCGCCGGAGAGCACGTCGATCATCGCGACCTCCTCGGCGAGGCGCAGCGGATTGTAGAAGGCGGCGAGCGACACGGCCATGCCGATGCGCACCCGCTGCGTCCGCGCCGCCACGTGGGTCGCCATGACATTGATCGACGGACACACGCTATAGGTGTTGAAGTGGTGCTCGGCGAGCCAGACGCAATCGTACCCGGTCCGGTCCATGACCTCGATGCGGGACAAGGCCCGCTCGTAGACCGTGGCGAGCGGGATGCGCCGCGACCAGGAGAAGAACTGCAGCACGCCGACCTTCATCGGCCGGCTCCGCGGGTCCCCGGCGCCACCGCCTTCAGCGCCTCGAGATACGCCTCCTTGCTCGGCTCGTTGAAGACGAGGCGAATCTCCTGGACGCCCGCGTCGAAGAACGCCTGCATCTGCTTCCGGCACGCTTCGGGCTCGCCGATGATCGTCATCGCGTCCACCATCTCGTCGGTGACGAGCCGCGCCGCTCGGTCGCGATCCCGCCCCTGGAACGCCTCGCGGACCCGGTCGGCATCGGCGCCGAAGCCGATGCGGTGCATGTACTCGTGATAGAACACGCCCATGCCGCCGATGTAGAACGCGATGTGGGGGCGCTCGCGGTCCCGGGCCGCCGCGACGTCCGCCGGTGACGTAGATCGACACCTGCGGCGAGATGACGACGTCGCGCCAGGAGCGCCCCGCGGCCTTGGCCCCGGCCTCGAGCTCGGCCACCGCGGCGGTCATGCGCGAGGGCGCGAGGAAGATCGGCAGCCAGCCGTCGGCCACCTCGCCGGTCAGGCGCAGGCTCGCCGGGCTGAGCGCGGCGATGTAGATGGGCAGGCCCGGGCGAAACGGCGGGATCCGGAGCCGGAAGCGCTTGGTGTGGAAGAACTCCCCGTCGTGGTCGAGCATCTCGCCGCGCGAGGCCTTGCGGATGATGTCGATGTACTCCCGCATGCGCGTCAAGGGCTTGTCGAAGCGCTCGCCGTGCAGGTCCTGGATGACCAGCCGCCCGCTCGTGCCGAGGCCGAGGAAGAAGCGGCCCTCGGACATCCGGTCCAGGTTCAGCGCCGCCATGGCGAGGTTGGCGGGAGAGCGCGCGAAGACCGGCACGATGCTCGTGCCGATGCGGATGCGCGAGGTGACGGCCGCGAGCTGGGCGAGCGACGTGAGGGCGTCCTCGCCCCAGGACTCGCCCATGCTGAGACAGCTATAGCCGAGGTCCTCGGCGAGGACGGCGCTGTCGCGCATCTCGCGCCACGACATGCCGGAAACGTGCATGCCCATGATGCCTACGTCGCCCATGTCTGCCTCCAGACGTTCATGCGGGTGTTGGCGTGGCGGATGCGGCGAGAGATCGGGCCTGGTCGAGCCACTGTTGATCTCTGGGGGACGGGCGGCGCTGGAGGCGGCGGCGGAGGAGCGTGGTGGCCGCGGCCGGGTGATTGAGCTTGAGGTGGCAGACGACCATGGTCTCCTCGAAGATTTCCCACTGGGCGTGGCTGCCGCCCATGCGGTGGATCTCGCCGTCGACGGGCTCGATGTGGGCGAGCGCGGCCGCGTAGTCGCCGGCGGCGAAGGCGGCGGCGCCTCGGATGAGGGGCAGCGCCACCGTGCCCGCGACGGCATGCCCCTTGGCCGCGAGGGCCGTCAGGCTGTCGGTCAGCTTCGCGAGCGCTCCTTCGTCGCCGCACGAGGCGTAGGCCAATGCCGCGTGGATCTCGCCGAAGACGAAGCCGGGTCGGGAGACCTGGGCGGCCAGGTCGGCGAGCGGCCGCCAGGACAGCGGGCCCTCGGGGCACTCGAAGAGGCCGAACCGCCACAGGAGCGCCGTGCCGTCCATCACCGCCAGGCGGGGATTGTGGCCGCCCACGATGTCGCGCTCGTAGATCTCGAGCGCGCGGGCGGACCGGCCGCGGTGCAGCTCGAACATGGCGAGGTGCCACGCGAGGTGGCAGTGAAAGGGCGCGCGGCGGTCATAGCCGGCCAGCCACGGCTCGAGGAATGCCACGCCGCCGTCATTGTCCGCGGCCTCGAAGCAGATGTGGGCGATATTGTGGCTCGCATTGGCATTGCCGGGATACTGCTCGAGCGAGCGCTCGGACAGGCGGCGGGACTCGTCGAAGCGCCCCGTCTCGTGATACGTGAAGGCCAGCGCGGACTGAAACCACCAGTCGTCTCCGTAGGCCGGGGCGAGGCGCTCGAGGAAGGCCTGGCGAAACTCCTCGCGGTCCGGGCGCCCGCCGAAGCCGATGGTGCTGCTGGCCTGGTTGACGAGGAGCGCGTCGCGGGGAAACTCCTTCAGGTGCTCGTCGACGAGGGCGAGGCCGCGCGCGGTCTCCCCGGCCATGAGTGCCGACAGCGCCTCGACGTGCTGCCGCTCGCGCCGGGTCGCGCCTGCCACGAGGTCCCCCGCGCGGGCGATGGCGCTCTTCGCCGCCGCGCCGTCGCCCTTCATGAAGGCGAGGAGCGCACCGCCCGCGTGGGCCAGCGCGAGGCCCTCGTCCGCCGCCACCGCCTCGGCGAAGCTCCGCTCCCCGTCGACGCCATAGGCGAGCAGGTTGTCCATGCCGTCCTGGTACCGCTCGACGGCGACGGCGGACGAGGTCGAGACGGGCAAGCCATAGCGGTCAGCAAGAGCCATGTGCGACGTCCTCTCTACCGGTTCAGATGGTGAAGTGCCAAGCCGGGCCGCGGCCACTCGAAGGACACCAGCGTGCCCCCCATCGACAGCGTCGCGAATGCCGTGCGCAGCTCGGGTCCGCCGAAGCACACATTGGTGACCATCATGTCGGGCAGGACGTACTGATCCACCCGGCTCCCGTCGGGCCAGATATCGCTGACCGCCCCCGTGATGAGCGTGGCGACGCAGATATGGCCGTCGTCGTCCACGGCGAGCGAGTCGAACATCTGGTAGCCGCCGAGCCCGACGACGACCTTGCCCTTCTCGCCGCGGTACGGCCCGTTCGCGGACTCGATGCGGCCGGGGCCGGAGAGCCGGAACGACCAGCAGCGCGCCGTCGGCGTCTCGACCACGTAGAGCGTCCCGTCGTCGGGCGACAACCCGATCCCATTGGGCCGCTCGAGGGGGAAGATGGCCTCCTCGATCCTCGAGCCGTCCGCCCGGGCGTAGTAGACGGCGCCGCGGTCGGAATCGCGCTCGCGCGTCTTGCCGAGGTCGGTGAACCAGAAGCCGCCCGCGCCGTCGAAGACCAGGTCATTGGGCCCGCGCAGGCGCCGGCCGTCGCAGGCGTCGTACAGCGTCTCGAACTTGCCCGTCTCCGGATCCACGATCTGGATGCTGCCGCCCTTGTAGTCGTCCCCCTGCGTGATGGGGAAGGTCTTGCCCGGGCGCACCATCCACTTGAAGCCGCCGTTATTGGTGACGTAGATCTTGCCGCCCGGGCCCATGGCCGCGCCGTTCGGCCCGCCGCCCAGCGCGGCGATCACGTGCACCTTGCCGTCGGGGGTGACGCGCGAGAGCGTCTGGCGCTCGATCTCGACCAGGATGACCGAGCCGTCCGGCATCGCCATCGGCCCCTCGGGAAAGCGCAGCCCCGACGCGATCTGCTTGATTGCTGGCGTCTCTGTCGCCATGGTGTCCTATTCGTCTCCTCCGGCCGCGCCCGGCGGCCATGCTCGACTGCGGTTGAGCTGCGCGGGGCGCCTCGACGGCGCGCCCCTCGGGATAGCCCGATGGTTGGGCGGTCCAGGATACCGCGATTCCCCATCCCAGCGGGCGATGGCTCGTACGCGGCGCTTCAGCCTCGATGCCGGCAGGCGGTCTTCAGTGCCCGGCGCGCGTCCAGCCGGGCCAGGCGACCCATGACGTCGTGGTCGGGGATCTCCGCAGCCAGCCTGACGGCTTCGGCGTCGATGAAGGACCGGTCGAGTGGAAGGTCGGAAGCCCGGAGCACGGTACCCGCGTCCTCGAGGTCTCGGTCGCGAGTGGATAGGAGCTTGAAGAGCACGAAGTCTTCGGGGGAGAGGACGCGGATCGGCGCGCCGCGGAGCGCGCCGGTGACCGCGCGCTCGAGGGCGCCCGCGGCGAATCGGGTGGACCGGGGCTCGACGAGATCCACCATGTTGAGCCCGGCCCGGCCGCCGCCTTCCGCGAGCGTGATCCGGCTGATGAGCAGGCCCCCGAAGCGGGCGCGGTCGAGCGCCAGGACGGGCCGGACGCCGATGGAGGTCGAGGGCCTCGGCCGCTGCAGTTCCCGCGAGAGCCGCGACGGCGAAGTCGGCGTCGCGCGTCTCGCGCGGCTCGCCGTATGCGGCCAGGGCGAGGCCGCCATAGAGCGCGGCCTCAATCCGCCGGTCGGAGAGGGCGCGAAAGATCGCCAGCGCGATGGCGGTCGGGTCGTCGAGATCCAGGGGCATGGCGTTGCGCGAGTACCTGCCTGAGCTGGGCGCCGAGACCCTGGAGATCGAGGGTCGTGCGGCGGAGGGCCAGCCGGGCCCTGTCGGCGCGCTCCAGGCGGTCGGTCAGATCCGCGGAGGTGATCGGCACGGTCCGAGTATACGGCGCCCCGAGGCCGCGCGGCGACGCTTGATCCCCTTTACCCCGGGCCACGAGTCGATTTAAGATACGGGCGACCGGGACCGTCCCTCAGAGCCAAGGAGGACTCCATGCGCTACTCACTCGTGTCCGGCGACAACCACATCGATCTCACCTATTGCCCGCCGGACCTCTGGTCGAACCAGGCGCCGGCGAAGTGGAGGCTGCTCGCGCCCCGCGTCGAGGAGCTGGAAGACGGCCTGCACTGGTTCGTGGAGGGCCAGGACAAGGGCATGTGGAACGGCGTCGGGCCCGGCTTTCTCAAGTACACGCCGGGCGTCTTCGCCCACATCGACGAGATGAAGGCCGCTGGGATTCGAGTGGGGCAATCACCGGGGCGCCACGCCTCGGCCCACCACGCCGGAGCTCCGGCTCGCCGACCTCGACCGGGACGGGGTCGATGCCGAGATCATCTACGGCTGCCTGATGATCAATGACCTCATCACCGACGGAGACCAGCGGGCCTGGGCCAACAAGGTCTACAACGACTGGGCCGCGGACTTCGCCAAGCGCTCCGATCCCTCGCGCACCTTCCCGCTCGCCGTGGTCCCGAACAATGATCCGCTCGTCGCCGCCGAGGAGGTCCGGCGCTGCGCGAAGATGGGCCTGCGCGGCGGCGATCTCGCCTTCAAGCGCATGAGCCTGCCGCTCTGGCACCACGACTGGTATCCCCTGTGGCAGGCCGCGGCCGAGTGCCGCTTCCCGATCTCCTTCCACTCCACCGGATTCAAGGGGCTGCGCGGCCCCGACAATCCGCAGATGGAGAAGGAGTACATGGTCGAGTGGCGGCTCGTGCGCTCGGCGCTGTTCCAGCTCGACTCGATGGAGGTCCTGGTCGGGCTCATCGCCTCGGGCGCCTGCGAGAAGTATCCCGAGTTCAACTTCGTCCTCGGCGAGGCCGGCGTCACCTGGCTGCCGTACGTGTTCGACCGGCTCGACACCGAATACAATGACCGCGGGCGGGCGCTCGGCTTCTCGATGAAGCCCAGCGACTACTTCCGCCGTCAGGGCTACACCACGTACCAGCAGGATCAGTTCCTCGAGCCGATCATTCCGTTGATCGGCGAGGACAATATCATCTGGGGCGCCGACTATCCGCACCCGGACTGCATCTGGCCCGATTCGCGCCGCCACATCGAGGAGAACCTCGGCAAGATGCCCGACCGCATCCGCCAGAAGATCACGCGCGACAACGTGGTAAAGCTCTACAACCTCTCCTAGGAGCCGGTCGGAGAAACCGGCTAGAGCGATGAGAAGGGTCCAGCTGCGAGGCGGCGCCCGATGACCGCACGCGAGGCGTACTCTCTGTACGTTGAGCGTGCGGTCGCGGGCGCCGTACGCTCGCAGATGGGCCCTTCTCATCGCTCTAGCGCCGCTCTCGTAGACGATCACGCTGCGCTTCACCTCGCCTTGCTTCATCAGGTCGAAGGCGTGGTTCAGCTCCGACAAGGGCAAGCGGCGGCTCACCATCTCCTTGAGCTGATACTTGCCGCTCATGTACAGGTCGAGAGGCGGCACGTCCTTCGCTGGTGACCCCCGCCGAACGACGTGCCCGTGAGGACGCGCTGCTGCAGCAGCATGGTCGGGTCGACGGAGATGCGCGTGCCCGAGGGACAGACCCCGACCACCACACACATGCCGCCGCGGTGGGTGGAGGCCAGCGCCTGCTCCACCGTCTTCTGAGTGCCGACGACCTCGAAGGCGAAGTCGACGCCGCCCATGCCGCTGATGGCGTGGATGCGCGCCACCGGATCCTCCGGATGCTCCACCGCATGTGTGGCGCCGAACTCCTCCGCCCACTGAGCTTCTGACATTGACGTCGACCGCGATGATCTTGCCCGCGCCCACCATCCGCGCCGCCTGGATCGTATGGACCGCGCATTGAAGCCGAGATGCCGGGATGATGCCATAGACGCGACCGCGCGGCGAAAAGAGCGCATGACACACGGCGTGCCATCGCGTATGGTTCGCCGCAGGAGGCACCGCCATGAGCGATCTCACGGGGGGACGGGCCGTCGTCGAGCTCTTGAAGGCCGAGCAGGTGCGCTACATCTTCGGCATCGTCGGGGCGACGTTCCTCGACGTGCTCGACGCCCTCTACGACGACAAGGCGGTCGAGTACATCAACTGCCGCCACGAGCAGGGATCCGCGTTCATGGCGGACGGGCTCGCGCGCGTCACCGGCACGCCCGGCGTCTGCCTCGTGACGAGCGGCCCGGGCGCGACCAATCTGCTCACCGGCGTCGCCGCGGCGCACGTCGCGCACTCGCCCGTCGTCGTCCTCGTCGGCGGCATCGCCTCGGAGCATTCCGACAAGGACGCGTTCCAGGAATTCGACCTCGTCAGCATGTTCCGCCCCGTGACCAAGATGGCGGTGAAGGTCACGCGGGCCGACCGCATTCCCGAGATGCTCCACGCGGCCCTGCGCCTCGCCATGACGGGGCGCCGCGGGCCCGTCTTCCTCGAGATCCCCCGCGACGTGCTGAACGACCGCCTGCCGGCGGCGGCGACGTCAGAGCCGGGCCGCTATCGGGCCACCCATGCACCGCCCGCCAACCCCGAGGCCATCCGGCAGGCCGCGCACCTGGTGCGGCACGCCGAGCGGCCTCTGCTGCTGGTCGGCGGCGGCGCGAACTGGGCCGGCGCAGCGGACGCGGTCGTGCGCCTCTGCGACCAGGGCGCGATCCCGATGATCACCGCCTATGGCCGGAACGACGCGGTGCCGAATTCGCATCCGCTCTACATCGGCCCCCTCGGGCGCGCCGGCTCTGCCGAGGCCGCCGCCGCGTGCCGCCGGGCGGATCTGCTGCTCGTCGTCGGCTCGCGCCTCGGCCAATTCACCTCCCACTTCGACGATCGCTATATCCGGCCGGGGACCCCCATCGTGCAGATCGACATCCACGGCGGCGATATCGGGCGGTACTACCCCGTCGCGGTCGGCATCGAGGCCGACGCGCGCGAGGCCTGCATCGCCTTGTCCGAAGCGCTCGGGCGCGAGGGCGACCTCCGCGCGTCGACCGCGTGGCGCGCGGAAGCGGAGGCGCTGCGCGCCCAGCGCCAGGCGCGCCTCGAGGGCGACCGCCGACTCGACGCCAATCCCATGAAGCCCCAGCGCGTGTACGCCGAGCTGCGCCGCGCGCTGCCGCCGGACACCATCGTCGCCCTCGACGCGGGAGCGGCGCCGGCCTATGGCTACGACCGGCTGTCCTTCGCGCATCCGCGCACGTTCCTGACCCCGCTCGACCTCGGCGGCCTCGGCTTCGCCTTCCCCGTCGCCCTCGGCGCCAAGCTCGGCCGCCCCGACGCGCCCGTCCTCGCCGTGCACGGCGACGGCGGCTTTCTGATGAACTCCCAGGAGATCGAGACCGCCGTGCGCCACGGCATCAACGCGGTCACGCTCGTCATGAACAATAACTGCTGGGGATCGGAGAAGGCCTACCAGAAGCACTTCTACGGCGAGCGCTACATCGGCTGCGACATCGGCAACCCGCGCTACGACGAGTACGCCCGGCTCTTCGGCGCCGAGGGCTACTACGTCGACAAGCCCGAACAGGTCGGCGAGGCCATCCAGGCCGCGCTCGGCTGCGGCAAGCCCGCCGTCGATCGAGATCCCGATCGACCCCAACGAGTTCCCCGTACCGGTGCAGGCCGTCCGCCGCGACAAGCCTGCCTAGAGCGACTGATAAGGGCCCATCTGCGGCGGTTGGCGCCCTCGGCCGCCGTGCCACGTAACGCGCGAGACAAGCGGGCCGACGAACTTTCGCCTGCGGGGCCCAGACATGGCCCCGCACTCCCCCGACGCGAGTACGCCTCGCGTGCGGCCATCGGGCGCCGCCTCGCATCTGGACCCTTCTCATCGCTCTAGCTGAGGCGTCACTCCATGTGGACGGGCGCGGGGGCGTCGTCCGCGCGCGCCCGGTCCCCCGTGACCTGCGGCGTCCGAACGCGCGAGAGCAGCGGGAGGAGGACGATCGTGCCGCAGAACAGGACGAAGAGCATCCAGAAATCGTCGGCGAAGGCGAGCACCTGGGCCTGGCGCGTCACCTCCTGGTAGACGCTCGCCATCGCCCGCCGCTCGGCGGTAAAGGAATCGGCGCCGCGCCTTTCGAAGTGCTCGGCCCAGGCGGACAGGCGCGCCACCGTCTCGGGGTCGAACTGGTTGACGTGAGAGATCAGCGTCGCCTGATGCTCCTGGGCGCGCCGCGAGAGCAGCGTGCTGACGACGGCGACCCCCATGCCCCCGCCCAGGTTGCGGACGACGTTGAGCAAGGCCGTCGCATTGCCCATGCTGGCGCGCGGGATCGTGGCCAGCCCGACCGCGTTCAGCGGCACGAAGATCAAGCCCACGCCGAGCCCCTGCACGAAGCGCGGCCACGCGAGCCCCCAGTAGTCGACCCCCACCGTCAGCACCGACATGCTCCAGGCCGCATAGGCGTTCAGGAGGCACCCGACGGCGAGCAAGAGCCGCTGGTCCACGCGGTTGATGAGGCGCCCGGCGATGAGCAGCGACAGGAGGTTTCCGACACCGCCGGGCGCCAGCACCAGCCCCGAGGTCCACGCGTCGTATCCGAGCACCTTCTGGGTGAAGAGCGCCAGGAGCACCATGCTCGAGAAGAAGCCGAACATGGCGAACACCATGATGACGCTCGAGGCGGCGAAGTTCCGGTCGCGGTAGACGCCGAGGTCGAGGATGGGCTCGGCGGCCGTCAGCTCGCGCCACAGAAAGCCGGCGAGCGTCAGCGCGGCGGTGATCCCGAGCACCGTGATGAAGGTCGAGTCGAACCACTCGTAGCGCTCGCCCTGGTCCATGAAGAGCTGGAGCGACAGGAACCCGATCACCATGAGGACGATGCCGGGGGCGTCGACCCGGCCGGGCTTGCGCAGGTACGGCGGATCGAAGAGGATCGCGCTGGCCGCGAAGAAGCCGAGGATGCCGATGGGCACGTTGATGTAGAACGTCCAGCGCCACGACCAGTTGTCCGTGATCCAGCCGCCCAGCGTCGGCCCGAAGATCGGCGCCATCATGATCCCCATGCCCCAGACGGCCATCGCCATGCCCCGCTGACGGAACGGGAAGATCTCCCACATGATGGCCTGGGACATTGGCATGAGCGGGCCGCCGCCGATGCCCTGCAGGATGCGCGCGATGATCAGCGTGTTCAGGTCCGGCGCGAGCCCGCACAGCACCGACGCCCCGGTGAACGCCACGGTGCAGATCAGGAAGAAGCGCTTGCGCCCGAGGACGCTCGCGAGCCAGCCGGTGGCGGGCAGGATCACCGCATTGGCGGCGAGGTACGAGGTCAGCACCCACGAGATCTCGTCCACGCCCGCCGAGAGCGAGCCCTGCATGTGGGGCAGCGCGACGTTGATGACGGTGACGTCGAGCACCTGCATCACGGTGACCGTCATGACCGTCGCCGTGATCGCCCAGCGCCGGACCGCGCCGATCTGTGGCTCGGACTCCGCCGCCGCGGTGCCCGCGTCGTCGCCGCCGCTCATCGCGCCGCCGGATCGAGGGACGCGCTCACCTGGGATCGTCGCCCCAGCGGTACTCCCGGGTCAGCTCGTCGAGGCGCGCCTTTAGGTCGGCGGGAGCTTCTCTACTGTGGAGCTGGTAGAGATCGACGTAGTCGGTCCGCAGGCGGCGGAGCGAGCCCTCGATCGCGTCGAGAATGTGCTTGCGCGAGGTGCCGCGGTCCCAGGGCCGCCCGCTCATCGCACCCGAGCACTTGGTGGCGATCACGACGTCGTGGCGCCGCGGGGCGAGCCAGCGCCCGACGATCTCCTCCGTCCGCCCCACCGTCTCCAGCCCGCCGCCGACCGGGTAGACGTCGGCGGTGTCGAGGAAGGTGATGCCGCCCGCGGCGGCGCGGTCCATGATGGCCGCCGACGCGGGCTCGTCGCATTGCAGTCCGAACGTCATGGTGCCGAGACAGAGGCGCGACACCGGCAGTCCGGTGCGGCCGAGGCGGACGTGGCGCATTGGGTTCAGGCCCTCAACTGTCGAGGACCTCGCGGAGCTTGTCGGCGGGGACGGCGATCTGCACGCCGGCCCGCTCTTCCTGGAGCAGCATGGCCACGCGCGAGTCGCGCTGCGCCCAGCCGCGATTGAGCGCCTCGGTCAGCTCCTCGAGGGTCAGATTGGCGAGCCGCATCGGCACGCCGACCTCCCGCGCGAGCGCCGTCGCGAGGCTGACGTCCTTGTGGGCCAGCTTGAGCGCGAAGGCCGGCGGATCGAACGTGCCGGGCAGGAACTGATCGGCGAGGCCGTCGAAGGTGCGCCGACGCCCGCCCGCGCCCTGGCGCACCGCCTTCCAGAGGGTGAGCGGGTCGACACCGGCCTTCACGCCCATGGTGAAGACCTCGGCGAACGCCGTCTGCATCGCGTAGCCCGCACAGTTGTGCACCAGCTTGGCGACCGAGCCCGCGCCGATGGGCCCGACGTAGTACGGCTGATCGCCGATGGCGTCCAGCACGGGCTTGTAGCGGTCGTAGACCTGGCGGTCCCCGCCCACCCAGAGCGCGAGCTTCCCGCTCTTGGCGCCCTTGGGGCCGCCGCTCACCGGGGCGTCGAGGACGTGAAAGCCCTTGTCCTTGAAGAGGGCCTCGAGCCGCCGGACGAGCGTCGGCGAATTGGTGGACAGATCGAAGAGGGCGCCGCCCGGCCGCATCCCTTGAATCAAGCCATTGGCGCCGATGGCGACCGCCTCCACTTCCACCGGCCCCGGCAACGAGGTGAACACGACGTGCGCGGCCTCGGCGACCTGACAGGGCGTGTCCGCCCACACCGCGCCCGCCGCCAGGTGCGGCGCCGCCGCCTCGCGGCGCACGTCGTTCACCACCAGCTCATGCCCGCCCTTTTGCAGATTGGACGCCATGCTGGCGCCCATGGTGCCGAGCCCGATGAATCCGACCTTCATGCCTTCTTCTCCTCGAACACCTGCTTGACGACCTTCGCCGCGGACATCGCGCTCGGCCAGCCCGAGTAGAAGGCCAGGTGCGTGATCAGCTCGCCGATCTCGTCCTTGGTCACGCCATTGGCGAGCGCGCGCTCCGTGTGGCCCTTGAGCTGCTCCGGCCGGTACATCGCCATCAGCGCGGCCACCGTGATCAGGCTGCGGTCGCGCTTGGACAATCCGGGCCGCTCCCAGACGTCGCCGAAGAGGACCTTCTCCGACAGGTCGATGAGCTTCGGGACGACCCCGCGGACTTCGTCGCGGGCGGGTGAGGCGCTTGTCGAGGTGGTTGGCGTTGTGCTCATGGCTCCCTCCTTTGGAATCCGTTGCCTGGTGGAATCCGTGCCTGCTGGAATCGGTGCCTGGCGCCGCTGCCGGAAACGCGCGTAGAATCTTCTCACGACGCGGCACACTTCACCACATCAAGGAGAACACGATGGCCGATCGCGCATACGTTGCCGAGAACGAAGTCGAGCGGAAGCGCCTGGCGTCTCTGGTGGCGCGGCTGAGCGATCAGGACCTGGCCCGCCCCATGCCGGGCGGATGGACCGTCGCGTCCGTCCTCGGCCACGTGGCGTTCTGGGACCAGCGGATCATCGCCCTCATCGAGGAGTGGCGGAAAGCCGGCGTGGGCACGCCGCCCAAGGACGTCGACGAGAGCCAAGTCGACTGGATCAACGACGCGACCAAGCCGCTGCTGCTCGCCGTGGCCGCCCCGGCGCGCCGCGGAGCTGACGCTGAGCATCGCGGAGTCGACGGATCGGATGGTGGCCGAGCTGCCGGAGGACTTCCTGGCCGCCAATAGCAGGGCCGGGTCGCCCATCAATGTGCACCGGGCCGAGCACCGGCGCGAGCACATCGACGAGATCGAGAGCCGCGCTACAGAGTCCTAGATCCGCCAGCCCGTCATCCGCACGGCCGGACGTCCAGGACGAAATCGAAGGTGCCGTGCTTGCCCCCTTGGGCGTCGCGGAGCTTCATCAGCAGCTCGGACTCGAAGATCCCGTCCCGCCGATTGGCGGCCTCTCCGGGAAAGTAGAGCTGCGTGGTGAGCGGCGGCCGATTGGGCGCCGCGACCGTCACGTGAATGTGCCGTGTCCGGCCCGGATAGAGCCCGGGCATGATGGTCTCGAGGCGGTAGCGGCCGGCGCCGTCGGTGAGCTGATGCCCCCGCAGCCGATAGCCGGCATTGTCGTACTGCCCGCGGTCGTCGGCCTGCCAGAAGTCGACGATGGCCCCCGGGATGGGCGCGCAGGCCGTCGTCAGGACCACGCCCTCGACCACGAGGCGCGCTCCGGACATCCCCGGGTCGAGGAGCGACGCACGAAGCGGTGAGCTCGCCTTGAAGTACGGCCCTTCCGTCTGAGGCGGGGTGGGCCCGCCGCTGTCCCCGCACGCCGGCGTCGGCCGCGCCCGCGCCTGGCCCCGCGCATCCGGTACCGCCGCCATCGCGGCCGCCGTCCCCGCGAGCGCCGCCGCAGGAAGTCTCGGCGGCGCAGCCCGCCCTGTCGTTCACCCATCGCCCTCGCCCCCCTCGTCCCTCAGTAGGCCACGGCGATGCCCCGCCGACAAGCGGAGACCGGCCGGCACCAAGACCCACGACGCGAGGCCCGTCGAGAGAGTAAGATGAGCCATTCTCGCCCGGGAGGTGCTCGCTGATGGGTCAGTTCGGGATCGGCCAGCCGATCAAGCGCTTCGAGGATCAACGGCTATTGCGCGGTGAGGGCCGCTTCCACAATGACGTGAACCTGCCCGGCCAGACGCACGCGGTGATCGTGCGGTCGACGCACGCGCATGCGCGCATCCGGTCGATCGACACCGCGGCGGCGCTCGCGTCGCCCGGCGTCGTCGCCGTGTTCACCGGCGCCGACCTCGCGCGGGACAATCTCGGCACCATGCAGATGACGCTCAAGCGGAAGCGACCGGACGGGTCGCCGATGTTCGCCCCGCCCCATCGCGGGCTCACCGCCGACCGCGTCCGCTACGTCGGCGACCCCGTGGCCATGGTCATCGCCGAGACGCTGGCCCAGGCCGAGGACGCGGCGGAGCGGCTCCGGATCGACTACGAGCCCCTGCCCTCCGTGACCTCGACGGCGGAGGCCATCGGCGGGCCCGCGGTCTGGGACGAGTGCGCCGACAATGTCTCGAACCTCTTCGAGTCCGGCGACAAGGCGACGACCGATGCGGCCTTCGCGAAGGCGCACCGCGTGGTGCGCCGCCGCTACGTCATCACCCGCGTCCACGCGCAGTACATGGAGCCGCGCGGCGCGCTGGGCGTCTGGGACCCGGGCGAGGAGCGCTACACGCTCTACGCCGACGTGCAGTATCCCCATCGGGTGCGGAACGCGCTCGCCAACAATATCTTCAAGGTCCCCGAGCACAGCATCCGCGTGATCGCGGGCGACGTCGGGCGGCGGCTTCGGCACCAAGGGCTGGCAATACCCCGAGCACCGCCTCGTGCTCTGGGCCGCCAAGAAGATCCGCCGGCCCGTCAAGTGGGCGTGCGAGCGCCGCGAGGCCATCCCCGCCGACGAGCACGCGCGCGACAACGTCACCGAGGCGGAGCTGGCGCTCGACGCCGAGGGGCGCTTTCTCGGCCTCCGGGCGAAGACGCTCGCCAATGTCGGCGCCTACGTCTCGTCCGACCGGAACCTCCTCGCCACCTTCAGCAATGTCGTCACGCTCGTCGGGGTCTACGCGTTCCCCGCCGCCCACGTCGAGGTCCTGAGCGTCCTCACGAATACCAACTCGACGGCGCCGTACCGCGGAGCGGGACGGCCGGAGGCGACGTACGTCCTCGAGCGGCTGATCGACGACGCGGGACGGGAGCTGGGCCTCGATCCGGTCGCGCTCAGGCGGAAGAACCTCATTCCGGCGTCGGCGATGCCGTACAAGACGCCGCTCGGCGTCAGCTACGACTGCGGCGACTTCCCCAAGAACATGGAGGACGCCCTCAAGGTCGCCGACGTCGCGGGCTTCCCCGCCCGGCGCGAGGCGTCCCGCGCCCGCGGCTTGCTTCGCGGCATCGGGATCGTCAATGCCATCGAGCGCGCGGCCGGCCCTCAGCCCGAGTTCGCCGAGGTCCGGTTCTCGCCGAGCGGGACCGCGACGATCCTGATGGGCAGCAAGAACCAGGGGCAGAACCACGAGACCACGTTCAAGCAGATCCTGCACGAGCGGCTCGGCATCGATCCGAAGGACGTGCGCTACATCGACGGCGACACGGACCGGGTGGCCTTCGGCATGGGCACCATGGGCTCGCGGTCGACGGTCATCGGCGGGACGGCGCTCTGGATGGCCGCCGACAAGGTGATCGCCAAGGGCAAGAAGATCGCCGCCAAGATGCTCGAGGCGGCGGAGGCGGACATCGCCTTCTCCGACGGGCGGTTCGCCGTGGCGGGGACCGACCGCGGGCTCACGCTCCGAGAGGTCGCGCGGGCGGCCTTCCAGCCGCCGCAGCTCCCGCCCGGCGTCGAGCCGGGCCTCTACGAGACGGGGACGTTCTCGCCGAAGCAGGACACGTGGCCCAATGGCTGCCACGTCTGCGAGCTGGAGATCGATCCCGACACCGGCGTCGTCACCCTCGATCGCTACGTGGTCATCGACGACGTCGGCACCGTCATCAATCCCGTCACGCTCAAGGGCCAGATCCACGGCGGTGTCGCGCAGGGCGTGGGACAGGCCCTGCTGGAGCAGATCGTGTACGAGCCGGAATCCGGCCAGCTCCTGACCGCCTCGTTCATGGAGTACGCGATGCCCCGCGCCGACACGTTCTGCGACATGCACATCGAGAGCAATCCCGTGCCGACCAAGCTCAACCCGATGGGCGCCAAGGGCGCGGGCGAGGCGGGCACCGTGGGTGCGCTGCCCGTCGTCATCAACGCCGTCATGAGCGCGCTGGCCCCGCTCGGCGTGCGGGACTTCGACATGCCCGCCTCGAGCGAGCGCGTGTGGCGCGCCATCCAGGACGCCGCCGGCGCGGCCCGTTAATCAGACCCTCCAGGAGGACGATGCGTGAGACCGACCCTTCACGATGCCGGCAAGGACCTCATCCTGCGCGCCGCGCGCACCCAGAACGGCTGGCTTCCGACGCCCGTCAGCGATGCCGAGCTGCGCGAGATCTACGACATGATGCGGCTCGGGCCGACCAGCGCCAATACCTGTCCCGCGCGGATCGTGTTCCTCCGCACGCCGGAGGCCAAGGCCCGCCTGATCCCCGCCCTCAGCCCGGGCAATGTCGACAAGACGAAGGCGGCGCCCGTCACCGCCATCATCGGCTGGGACACGCGATTTTGGGAGATGCTCCCCAAGCTGTTCCCGCACCGCCCGGAGATGAAGGACAACTTCACCAACAACCCGGCGTTTGCCGAGGCCACCGGCTTCCGCAATGGCACGCTGCAGGGCGCGTACTTCATGATCGCGGCGCGGGCGTGCGGGCTCGACGTCGGCGGCATGTCGGGCTTCGACAATGCCAAGGTCGACGCCGAGTTCTTCCCCGACGGCCGGATCAAGTCGAACTTCCTCTGCAACGTGGGCCACGGCGATCCCGCCAAGGTCCTCCCCAAGCTGCCGCGCCTCGACTTCGACGAGGCGTGCACCCTTCTGTGAGACGGAGGCGTCCGCTCTGGCTCGTCACGAGGAGTGTCAGGTCGAGCCTCCGTGGGCGCAGGCGCCATTCGGTGTGGGTCGGGGGGCCTCCTGAAGACGCTCGCCTCCCGCCGTCGCGCCGGCGAAGCCGGCGCTCGAACGGTGGCTACTCCGACGCGCTCCTAGCCCGGTGGGCCGGGGAAGGCTTCGTACAGTCGTACAGGCCCATCGCGCGCCGCACGGCCATGAGCGTGCCCGCGGCACGCGCCCGGCCCCGTGCCGTGCCCTCCTGCAAGATCGCGTGCACGGGCTCGAGATCCTGGGCGAAGACTGTCTCGACGTGCCCGAATCGGTCCGAGAAAGCCTTCGAGCACCTCGACGAGCCGCCGCTTCAGTGCCACATCGCCGAGTCCTCCTGCCTGGTATCGCGCCTTGAGCACCGCGACGGCCGGACGCGTCCGGATCGAATGCGTCGAGGTAGGCGAATACGGGATTGCCCTCGACCCGGCCGGGGTCGGTCACGCGGAGGTGGCCGGGGTCGGTGAACATGCCCATGACCTTCCTGGCCACGACGTCGGCTGGATCGGAGAGAAAAATGGCATTGCCCAGCGACTTCCCCATCTTCGTCGCGCCATCGGTGCCGGGCAGTCGCCCGACGTCCGGCACGAGCGCCTCCGGCTCCACGAGCACGGAGCCGTACAGGCGATTGAAGCGCCGGACGATCTCGACCGTCTGCTCGATCATCGGGCACCTGGTCTGCCCCCACGGGCACGAGGTGGGCGCCGAACGCGGTGATGTCCGCCGCCTGGCTCACCGGGTAGACGAAGAAGCCCGCCGGCACGTCGGCCTCGAACCCCTTCTGGCGCATCTCCTCCTTGACCGTGGGATTCCGCTGAAGGCGGGCGACGGTGACCAGGTTCAGGAGGTACATCGTGAGCTCGGCCAGCTCGGGGACTTGCGACTGCACGACGATCGCGGCCACGGCCGGATCGATCCCCACGGCGAGATAGTCGAGCGCGACCTCGATCACGCTCTGGCGGATCAGCGCCGGATCGTCCGCGTGGTCGGTCAGGGCCTGCAGATCGGCGATGAGGACGAAGGTCTCGTACTGGTGCTGCAGGGCCACCCGATTGCGGAGCGAGCCGACGTAGTGGCCGAGGTGCAGCGCTCCGGTGGGCCGGTCTCCAGTGAGGATGGTGCGTCTCATGGCTCCGCTCCTTCTCGATGGATTCCCGATGAAGGTGTCGGAGCCGCCCCGGGCAGCCCGAAAAACACGAAGAGCCGCCCCGTTCGAGGCGGCTCCGTGGATCGACGCGCGATTTCGGTGAGCCGCCTATTTCGGCGGCCGCCACCAGCTCCTTCCGGCGCGATCCATCATGGACGCATGATCGCCATGGCGCGGGCGGCTGTCAATCACCTCGGCCGGCATCGCCTCCCGCGAGGCGGCGAGCGCGCCCGCGCGTCACGAGGAGTGGCATGTCGGGCCGCCGTGGGCACAGGCGCCATTGGGCATGGGTCGCGGCACGTCGAGCGCGGGGTTCCGGTCGAAGAAGCCCACGGGCTTGAGCATGAAGCCGATCGGGGTCACGGGCATCACGGGCCAGTCCTCCGGGCGGACGACGTGGTGGGCGCCGAAGGTGTACCAGACGACGACGTCGGTGTTCTCGAGCGGCGCGTCGTCCGCCACGTAGCTGGGCAGGCCCGCGCCCCCGGCGTGCTGGTTCGGGTATTCTCCGGCGGCATAGCGCTCGCGCGGGTCGTGGCGGGTCACCCACAGGTGCTTGGTCATGAAGGCCGCGCGCTTGGTGACGGAGGCTTCCGGACCGGCAAAGGGCAGCACGTTCTCGCCGGGCATGAGCTTGTAGGCCACGGGCTCACCGAGGCGGTTCCGGACCGAGGGGTTCACGATCTTCCAGAAGCGGCCGGCGAGCGGGTCGATGATGCGCTGCGCCTGCCCTTCGGATCGGAGCAGCGTCGCCTCGGTGTGAAACGCATTGTGGTGCGGGTTCGCCGGACCCGGGGGATCGGCCACCGTGTTCACCTCGTAGACCGAGTTGTCCGGCCCGTCGACCATCATGTCCATCCGCACGTTGAAGAAGTGCTGGTGAATGGGGCCATAGACCTGGGGCGCGACCAGCTCGCCCCAGATCGGCTTCGACCCCGCGGGCTCGGCGCCGTTCGAGATGATCCCCGTCATCTTCACCTCGAGCTGGATCGCCCCGTCCTGGTAGAAGTACCAGTAGAAGCCGTACTCGTAGTTGCCGACGGTGGAGATGGACGACACCACGAGGCGGCGCGAGCGCCGCACCTCCGTGCTCCCCAGCCGCCAGTCGACGTGCTTCCAGAGGATGCCCGCGTCCTCCTCGTGGATGCAGACGGCGTTCGGCAAGGTCAGGGCACGGCCCCGGCTGTCGTTCACCACCGCGTCGAGATAGCGGATCTCCCCCAGGCAATCGCAGCCGTTCTCGAGGGCATTGACGAGCGTGCCGATGCCGTACTCGCCGACGTCGAAGGCATTGCGGTGGAAGTAGGTCGGCCGCGGGTCCCCGTACGGCACCACCATGTCGGCGACGGAGGCCCGGTACAGGACCGGGCGCGCACGGCCCTGATCCTCGTACGTCACGGTGTGGATCACGAGGCCCTCGCGGGGCGTGAAGCCGATCCGCAACCGCCACTTCTGCCACGACAGCTCATGCCCTCGCAGCTCGAAGCTCGGGCCTTCCGGCTGGCGAATCTCGACCGGCTTGAGGCCGGAGCGCTCGCCCGCCGCCGCGGGCGAGTAGTTGGCGTCTTCCGGCGGCAGCGCCACGACGCCGCCGTCCTCGACCGCGAGCACCTTCATCTCGTTGAGGTCCACGACCGTCACCACGTTGGCGACCGGCCGGGCATAGCCATTGTCGTCGGGACCGCGCCGCACCCACGTGAGCGCGCGGACGAGCCGGCGGCCTTCGTCCTGCGGGAACCCGAAATTGCCCGCCGACCACGCGTCCACCATCGTCAGGCCGAAGTCGGTCACCCCGCGCTTCCTCATCGCCGCCTGCCAGCGGGGGTCCGCGCGAACCGCCGCCTCGCACTCGACGAACTCGTCGAGCACGAGGGCGGGCTGCACGCCGGGCACGTGCTCCCAGGAGAGCACGCGGCCCTCGGTCAAGGAGACCACCGCCTCGTACGTGCGGCCCGCCGCGCTGTCCACGAGCACGACGAACGCGGACCGCTCGACATGGTCGCCCGCCCGATGGCCGAGCACGACCTTCTTCGCGGGCTCGTGGAGCATGATGAAGACCACCCGCGTGCGCGGGCCGGGGGCCTGCTGCGCCCGCACGATCTCCCACGCGCGCTCGACCTCACTTGCCGTCAGCGGGTCGAGAGGATGGAGGCTCGCGATCGCATCGGTCGTGGTCGATGACATGATGTCGCTCCTTTCACCGCGGCCATCGGATGGCCTGCCCGCATTGTAGCGGACATCCGAGCCGCGCCTCACCGTCAGACGTTTCAACGGTGGTCACCCCTCCCGATAGAGGACGAGCAGCAACCCGAAGACGGCCAGCGCGGGGCCCCAGATCGGCCGGGCCCGCGCTCTCGACAGAGGCAGCCGGAGCTCGAGCCAGCGTGACCAGCCCGCCAGCAGGCTCACAAGGCCGAGCGCCAGATGCGAGAGCTCCATGAAGAACGCCGACTTGCTCGCACCCCTCCCGATAAGGACGACGCACCGAGACGGCCAGCGCGGGGCCCCAGATGCGCCGGGCCCGCCGCTCTCGGCAGGAGGAGCCGGAGCTCGAGCCAGCGTGACCAGCCCGCCAGCAGGCTCACAGGCCGAGCGCCAGATGCGAAGCTCCATGAAGAACGCCGACTTGCCGTCGCTGACCTCGTGGGCGTGCGCCAGAGCAGCACGCCGCTCCAGATCGCGACGACGGGGAAGACGTAGCGCCACGGGGAATCCGGGTGGCGGCCGCTCCGCACCCGCCATTCCGCGAAGCCGAAGAGCGCGGTGAGGATGAGCAGGATCCGGTGCTGGACGACCTCCGGGCTCAGAAGATGCTCCCAGAACCCGACCGCCCCCGTCTGCCACCCCTCCGGATCCACGCTGTAGGCGACGAAGCCGGCCAGCCCGATGATGAGCAGCGGCCAGTGCCGGGCCCACGGCGCCCGCCCGGTCCGCTCGAGCGTCGCGAAGACCCCCATGGCGAGCACGAAGAGGCCCGCGACGTTGTGTCCGAACTCGGACCACGCGGTGATCTCGGCGGTGCGCGGCGCGTTTGGATCGGCGAGATCCGAAGCGGCCGCCAGCTCGGCCAGGGTCGGGGTCGAGAGCCGCGGCCATTGCGGAGTGAACATGGCGCGGATCTCGTCCAACGTCGCGCGCTGCGCCCCCACGTCGACGGCCGGTGGCGCCGAACCGATCGATGCCGCGAGCAGGACCGTCACCACCGCGAGTCCCGCTTCCACCTCGAGGCGCCGGCGCAACAGGATCGAGCTTCCGCCAAGGGTGGATCGCCGGCCGCTTCCCCGGCCCAGAGCGAGGCGGCCATGAAGCGCGCGGTGATTCAGGACAGCCATCGCGAGCAGTGCCACGAAGAGGACAATCTTCGCCAGGACCATGGCCCCATACGAGGTGCCGATGGCGGCGCCTGGTGTGGCGACGTAGGCGAGCGAAAGGGCGACGCCGGTGACTGCGATGCCCGCGACCGCCGCCGCAGCCACCCCGGAGAAGGGGCGGAGCCAGACATCCCCGGCGGAGGCGTCGGCGCGCAGCACGAGCATCGCAGCGCACACGAGGCCGCCCACCCAGATGCCGACGGCCGCCTGATGGAGCGCGGTGACGGTCAGGAGCCAGGCCTGGCCGTCGGTTCGGCCCATCGCGTGGCTGGCCAAGGCCCCGGTTACGGACAGCAAGATGGTGGAGCCCAGGAGCAGCGCGCCGCGGACGCGGGACGCCGATGCCCGCCGAAGCGCAATGGCGGTGAACAGGATGGCAAGCCCGGCCGCGATGCGGACGATGCCGGCGATCCCGACCGTCGAGCCGACCAAGGCGGCGATTGGCCAGCCCGCGTCGTCGGCCAGCGCCGCCGCCAGCACGGCGAGCAGGCCGGCCTGCGCGAGGACGGCGATGAGTGCGCCGGCTCCGGTGAGCGCGAGGGCCCGATCGAGGGCGCGGGCAGGGCGTCGCTCAGGGTCGCGGTCGCGCAGCACGACGAGCGCGAAGACCGCACAGCCGAGCGCGACGGCCTGGCCAACGAGCCCGGCTGCGCGCAGCCACAGCAGCATGAGCGGGATCAAGGCAGGCCACGATAGCATGAGCGTCGCTGTGCCGTCGGCTTGGCGGAGCACCCGCGCAGATGAGCGTCGGAGCGTCCAGATTCGTCGCGGGCTCTCCCGGGTTTCGCGTGGTAGAGGTCTTTACCCCCGGTGGTATAGTCCGTCCGTCCATGGAAACCATCTGCCGGGCGCGCCGTCCATGACCGCACCCCTCCGTCGCTGCTGGCATCCGGTGGCCTACGGCGCTGACGTGGGGGCCGCGCCGCGCGCCAGCATGCTGCTCGGGGAGGCGCTGGCGCTCTGGCGGGACTCGGCAGGCGCGGCTCACGCCTTTCGCGACCTGTGCGTGCACCGGGGCACGGCGCTGTCCCTCGGCTGCGTCCAGGGCGACGAGATCGTGTGCGCGTATCACGGCTGGCGCTACCGGGCCGACGGGCGGTGCACGGCCATTCCCCAGCTCGCCGACCCGTTGCGCGTGCCCGCCCGCGCCCGGGCCACGGCGTATCGCGTGGTCGAGCGCTACGGTCTCCTGTGGGTGGCGCTGGAGGAGCCACGCTGGCCGCTGCCCGAGGTGCCCGAGATGGAGGACTCGGCCTGGACGGTGGTGCGCACGGGGCCCTTCGCGTGGGCCGCGGACGCCTCGCGCCAGGTGGAGAATTTCACCGACTTCGGCCACTTTGCCTTCGTCCATCCGGGACTCCTGGGAGATCCCGACAACTCGGTCGTCGCCCCCTACGAGGTCGAGACCCGGGGCCACGTGCTGCAGTACAGCTACGCGCGCCCCGACGCGCCCAACACCGAGGCCCTGCCCGTGTTCGCGGCCGAGGAGCGCAAGCAGGACACGCGCCACACGCGCTATGCGCTCCACCTGCCCTATACCATCGTGGAGCACATCGGCTGGGGGGCGGACGACGGGTATGCTCTACTTCTTCGCCTCACAACCGGTGTCGGAGGGGCGCTGCATCGGTTACTGCCTGATCGCGCGCAACTACAACCGGGACCAGCCCGACCACGTCATGCAGGAGTTCGAGCGGGTGATCTTCGGCCAGGATCAGAGGGTGGTGGAGTCCCAGCGTCCGGCCGAAGTGCCCGTCGACCTCGCGCAGGAGCTGCATCTCACCTTCGACAAGGTGGCCGTGGCCTATCGCCGCGCGCTCGCGGAGCACGGGCTCGCGTAGCTCCTTTTCATCGAACCCAGGAGGCACCCATGACCGACGCCGCCAAGATCAACCACCTGTGGACCCACAAGACGCAGAACCATCCCACGCTCCCCGACGAGGAGCTCGTCATCGACCACGCGGAGGGCGTCTGGGTGTGGACCGAGAAGGGCCACAAGCTGATGGACGGCTTCGCCGGCCTCGCCGTCGTCAATGTCGGGCCACGGCCGGCGGGAGATCGCCGAGGCGATCGCCGAGCAGACGGTGCGCCTGGCCTACTACCCGACCACGCGCCAGTTCTCGAACCGGCCCGCGGCCGAGCTCGCCACCGTGCTCGCCGATCTGACCCCGGGCGACCTCGACTACGCGATGTTCGCGGTGAGCGGCTCCGAGGCCAATGAGCGCGCGCTGCAGATGGCCCGCCACTACTGGCTGGCCACCGGCCATCCCGAGAAGTACAAGGTCGTCTCGCTCGAGGGCGGCTACCACGGCGCCACCGGAGCGACGCTGAGCATCTGCGGCATCCCCGACCTCGTGAAGGCCTACGGGCCGTGCAGACCCCCGGCTCCATCAAGGTGAAGCCCCCCTACCCCTTCCGCGACCGCGGCACGGGGACGGATGAGGCCCTCGTCGAGCGCCGCGCGGGCGAGTTGCGGGACGCGATCCTCCAGGCGGGTCCGGAGACGGTCTCCGCGGTGATCATGGAGCCCGTGATCAGCTCCGGGGGCTTCATCATGCCGCCCATCGGCTGGCTCAAAGCGGTGCGCAAGATCTGCGACGACCTCGAAGTGCTCATGATCGCCGACGAGGTCATCACCGGCTTCGGCCGCACCGGCCGCTGGTTCGGGGTCGAGCACGACGGCGTGGTGCCCGACATCATGTCGGTCGCCAAGGGCATCACCTCCGGCTATGTCCCGCTCTCCGCGGCCATCGCCCGCCGCAAGCTCGCCGACGCCTTCCCCGAGGACACCGTCCAGGAAAACGTCCACCCGAACACGTACGCCGCGCACCCCGTCGCCTGTGCCGCCGGGCTCGCCAATCTGCAGATCATGCAGAAGGACAACCTGGTGGAAAACGCCGAGGTGATGGGCAAGCGGCTGCTGGAAGGCCTGCGGAGCGCCGTCGGCACCTCCCCGATCATCGGCGAGGTGCGGGGCCGCGGCCTCATGGTCTGCGCCGAGTTCGTCGAGCCCGACGGCTCGGGCAAGCCGCTCGACAAGAACCGCGTGGCCCAGCTCGACCAGCTCGCCTGGGACCGCGGCGCGATCGTCTACGCCCGCAACCACGTCCTCCGCCTCGCCCCGCCCGCTCTGCATCACGGCCGCGGAGGTCGACCAGCTCGTCGCAATGGTCGCCGACAGCATCAACGCAATGGAGAAGGCCCCGACGCGATAGTTCCAGTCCGCTCGCCTACAAGCTGGTCGATCAACCTCGATAGCATCGGTCGTCGCTCAAGCGTCCCGCCGGCCGACGAGCCGGCGGGACGCTTGATTCCTCACAGGGCCGCGATCCCCCTGGAGACACGCGGGCCTGGCCAAGGCCATTGGAGCCTCTATCTAGAACCTGGCTAGAACCTTGCGGAGCGTGTCCGGGGATCTACGGGGTGAGGGTAGGACTGGAGGGCTCCGATCATGACCCTGCTCACAGGCCTTCAGGGGCACTGCGGCCGCAAGAGGCTCCGATGAGTCACCTGGACTGGGTGAACGTCGCCGGGTATTGCGCGTCCCTCCTCGTCTTCGGCGCGTTCTACATGACAGCCATGATCCCGCTGAGAGCCATCGCCATCGCCAGCAACATCGCCTTCATCACGTACGGGTTCGGCCATGATCTCTATCCCGTGTTGATTCTGCATGCCCTCCTGCTCCCCCTGAACTGCCTTCGCCTGCTGCAGATACGCAGATCGAACCGCCGGGTTCGCGGCGAATGCCGCGGTGATCTCTCCAACGAGTGGCTCATCCCGCTGATGAGCCGTCACACGTTCAAGTCGGGCGACGTGCTATTCAGGCTGGGTGACCCGGCGCGCTCGATGTTCCTGATTCTCAGCGGGTCTGTTCGGGTGGCCGAGATCGATGTCGCGTTCGGCCCCGGCTCTCTCGTTGGCGAGATCGGTGTGTTCGCCGCGGACAGCTGTCGGACGGGCACCGCCTTCTGCGAGACCGATGTGGAGGTCGGGTCGATCAGCGCCGACAGCGCGCTCCAGCTCTATTGCCAAGACCCCACCTTCGGCCTCTACCTGATGCGGCTCGTCATTCAGCGGATGCTGGTGGGCGAACGCCGCCGGGCGGCGAGACACCGAGTGCGCTCCCTCCAACGAGGATGTCGCCTCACCCCCAGAGGCGCTCGGAGGCGAGCCGCGCTCCCTGGACGAGCGCCTCGAACTTGGCCCACATGACAGTGGGGTGCTGGCGCTGGAACAGGGCCCCCTGGGCGAAGCCGCAGTCGGCGCCGGCGATGACGCGCTCGCGGCCGACGAGGCTGGCGAAGTTCATGAGGCGCTCGGCCACCGTCTCGGGGTGCTCGACCACGGCCGTGGTATGGGCGATGACGCCGGGGATGAGCACCTTGCCCTCGGGCAGGCGGATGTCCTGCCATACGCGCCACTCGTGGGAGTGGCGGGGGGTGGCCGCCTCGATGGAGTAGGCCTGGGCCCGGACGCGCAGCACGAGGTCGACGATGTCGCGCAGGCCGAGGTCGTGAAGGTGCGGTCCCTGCCAGCTCCCCCAGCAGAGGTGGTAGCGCACGCGGTCCTCGGGGATGCCGGCCAGGGCGTGGTTGAGGGCATCGAGGTTCCGGGCCTGCGTCTTCCGGTAGTCCTCGAGCGGCGGGGCCGGGATCAGCATGTCCCACGTCTCGCCCAGGCCGGGATCGTCGATCTGGAGGATGAAGCCGGCATCGACAATGGCCCGGTACTCGGTCTTGAGGGCCTCGGCGATGGCGAACACGTAGGCGTCCTCGGTCGGGTAGTAGCGATTCTGGCCCCGGCCGACCATGGCCGGCGCGATGGCGGGCACGAAGGCCTCGGCGACGTGCAGGCCCTGAAGCGCGGCCTTGAGGGTGGCGAGGTCCTTCTGGAGGAGCGCCTGGCCCTTGTAGGCGATGGGGCCCTCGCACACGGTGGGCGCGCGAGGCCAGCGGCATCTCCCGCGGCAGATACTCCGTGTAGTACTCGCGAAAGGCGCGCCACTCTCGCCGGCTGTCGACCCTCCGCGCCCAGGAGCCGCCGGCGCCGGTCGGCGCGGCGCTCGGGTCGTTCGCCGCCGCCGGCACGAACCCCGTCAACCGCTCGTCGGTGTAGGCGAGGAAGCTCGTCTTGCTCATCTCGCCGTCCGAGACGATGTCGAGGCCGACCTCGGCCTGTCGCCGGACCACCTCGGTCACCGCCTCGGCCGCGCGCGCCGCCAGCTCGGCCTCGTCGATCGCCTGGCCACCCAGCCGGGCCCGGAGGAGGGCCCGGACGTTCTCGGGACGAGGGATGCTGCCGACGTGGGTGGTGAGGATGCGGTCGGTGCTGGTCTTCATGCCCGAAGCCTCGGCGCCCGGTGATCACCGTGCGGTCGCTCCAGCTCATGGGCCCTCCGCATGCAGTCCGGCGACCGCCGTTTTGAACGCCGGCATCACCTCGGCGGCGACAGCGCTCCAGTTGCTCGAGCGCCACCGCTGCGGGGTACGCCAACCGACAGGCTCACGGAGATCCGATCGAGACCGGGATAGCTCGCCTCGAGCTTCTTCAGGTGCTCGACGATCTGCTCGGGGGAGCCGCACAGCACGCCGCCCTTGTCGATGGCCTCCTCGATCGTGGGCAGCCCGGCGTGGGGCGCCTTGCGCGGATCCGCCATGTCCTCGATCTGCTGATCGGTCAGCGCCCGCACGAGCCGGAGCGGGCCGAACATCTTCATGTTCTCCTCGTAGTACTTGGCCGCCTCGCGCGCGCCCTGCTCGCGGCTGTTGGCGATGTAAAAGTGGAACCCGAAGCAGAGCCGCTCGCCGAGCTCCAGGTGCTGGCCCAGCCGGGCGTGGGCGTCGCGCCAGGCCAGCACGACCCTGTGCATGGCCCCGCCTTCCGCCGAGCCCCCGCCGACCACACCCTGGATGCCGTGTGAGGCCATGAAGTCGATGGCCCGCTGGGTGGCACCCTGGATGGGCTGCCAGCATTCCACCGGCAGGCGGAGCGGCCGCGGGACGAGCGTGAGGTGCTTCAGGTCGTAGCCGCGGTAGGGCACGCTCGGGGGGAGCGTGTAGTGCTTGCCCTGGTGAGAGAACGACTCCTCGTTGAAGGCCTTGAAGATGATCTCGACCTGCTCCTCGAACAGCTCCCGGTTGGCCGCCTGGTCGAGCAGGGGAGAGCCGAACGTCTCAACCTCGCGGGTGTGATAGCCGCGCCCCACGCCGAACGTCACGCGCCCGCCGGTGAGGATGTCTGCCACCGCGAAGTCCTCGGCGAGCCGGAGGGGATGCCACATGGGCGTGACGTTGAACCCGCAGCCCAGCCGCAGGCGGCGCGTGAGATGGGCGAGATGGACGGCGTACATCAGCACGTTGGGAATGCACTCGTAGCCCTCGTGCTGGAAATGGTGCTCAGCCATCCAGAAGGTGTCGTAGCCCATCCGGTCCATGAGCTGGGCCATGGCCTGGGCCTTGTCGAACACCGTGGCGAGGCGCTCGTTGGAGAAGCGGCGGTCGTTCACCGCGGTGCCGCCGTAGCCCGACGTCGTCCATGTCGATGTGGCCGGCGAACAGGCTGTCGAACTTCGTGATCATGCCGTCTCTCCTGTGGGTGATGGCATCCGGTCTCGCATGCATCGGCCTTTCCGGCCGCCTCGATCGCGGCGCCATCGAGCGGGCAATCGTGCGCGCGACGCGTCGACGTCGCAACGGAAGCGGCCGGGCGAACGGCGAATCCCTAGCTACCGCCCGCGAGCGCCGGGGACGACCTCCAGCTCGACCGTCGTGAACGACTTGATGCGGCCGATGAACAGCGCCCCGTCGGCGTGGAGCGCCTTCGCCTCCGGCGACGCCATCGCCCGCGCCATGGCCGCCGCGTCCTCGTACCAGAGCTCGGCGATCCCGTCGATCTCGACGTCCGTCGCCGGGATGTCCGGCCGCCGCCGCTCCTCGACGATGTGCGACTGCACGTAGCGGACGAGCCCGGGCACCGCGTGGGCGAGCGGGGCATGCACCTCCACCCAGTGCTGCATGAACTGCTCGTGGCTCATCCCGTCCTTCCGGGTCAGGAGGCCGACGCTCTTGATCATTGGCCGTTCAGGCGGGCCGCTCAGGCGCGCGCGGGCAAGGCGGCGACGAAGCTGCCGCTGATCAGGGTCTCGCCCTTCTGATTCACCGCCACGAGATCGCCCTCGACGAGCTTCTCGCCGTCCTTCTCGAACTTCCGCGTGACCGTCCCGCGGCAGATCACGTCGTCGCCCGGCCACGCGCGCGTGGCGAAGCGCACCTTGTAGCTGCGCACGCCGGGCCGGCCCGCGAAGCCGGTGATCACGCGGCTCAGGATGCTCGCGTTGAGCATGCCCATGGCGAACACCGTCGGATTGCCCGACGCCTCGGCGAACCCCTGGTCGTGGTGGATCGGGTTGAAATCGCCGGAGGCCCCGGCGTACTTCACGAAGTCGGTCCGGGTCAGCTTGTCCACGCGGACTTCCGGCAGGGCCTGGCCTTCCTTCACGTCGTCCCAGTAGCGCTTGGTTGGGGGCATCGTCGTCTCCCGTCGGCGCGCGGTCGTCAGTCCTTGACGACCTGGCCGGTCTCGATCGTGATGTGGCGGGCACGGGCCACGAGCTCGCCGCGCTCGTTCTTGTATTCGGTCTCGGTCACGGCGAAGTTCATGCTGCCGCCGCGCTTGCCGGGCTTCTCGTAGATGTCGACGATGCGGCTCACCGCGGTCAGCACGTCGCCCGCGTGGATCGGCTTCAGGAACTCGTACTCCTGCTCGCCGTGGAGCACGCGCTTGAGATCGAACGGCACGCGCACGCGGCTGCTGCCGTCATTGTCCCAGTGCGTCACGGTCTGGAGGAACGTCACCGGCGGCATGATCCCGCCCGCCTCCCGCCCGGCGTGCGCCTCGTCGAAGTACATCGGGTCGTCGTCCTTGATGGCGCGGGCGAACTCGCGGATCTTCCCGCGCTCCACGTGCATGGTCACCGGCGCTCCGGTCCTGCCGATGTAGCTCTTGTCGACTGGCATCGCGGCCTCCTTGGGGATGCTCATCTCATGGCGTTGATACGGCCATCGTCCTGACCTGTCAAGTCGATTCACCCGGTCGATTCGCCCTGGATCCTGCCGCCTTCGGAGGCGAAGAGCACGTTGAAGGTGGTGAGGCTGCCGTAGCAGCGGGTGATATAGCCCTGCAGCTCGAGCTTCTCCTCCGCGGCGAGCGTCGCGTGCGCGTTCACCTTCTGCTCGAGCACCCGCAGGCGGTCGCGGATCGCGACGATCTTCTTGAAGAAGACCTCGATCGGCACGTCCTTGGCCTGGATCTCGGCCTTGCCCGGGATGAGCCGCAGCGTTCCACCCGTCCATCGAGGGGCCATCTCGATCTCCACGTCGATCCAGCCGTGATCGCCGAGCACCTCCCGCATCGCCTGCCGGATGCGGTCGAGCTCGGGATCGCCCCGCTTCTCCTCCACCTCGAGGGCGTCGTAGCTCAGGGCGACGCGCCGGGTGTCGCCCCCGCGGAACGCGATCACGTACTGCCCCGGCTCGTGCGCGACGATGCGGCCGACGCCGAACTGCAGGTGGCGGACGATCGTCCCGATGCCGAGGCGCGGCACGGGCATCGGGTCGGGACGGCCAGGACCTCCGCTCTCGGCATGCATCGAAGGATCCTCCTCGCGTGAGGGTGTCATCGGCCCGCGGCCTTCGCGGGAATGAGCCGGGGCGAGACCTGGCCGATGTGGATATGGGCTCCCGTCGATGCGCCCGGCACGGGTCCCTTGAAGGCGAGGAACGGGATGCGCTCGCGGCGCAGGTACGCCATCAGCGCTTTCCCTTCGTCGCTGTCCGGATGCACGGCCACGTCGAGCGCGTGCCGATGGTCGAGCCCCATGCGGTCGTGGACGGGCGTCTGCCCCAAGGCGCTCACGGGCAGCGCCCGTCCGAACTGCTCGGAGAAGAACGTCTCGATGCTCGCCACGTTCCCCGCGGCGAGCTCGACCATGCCCTGGTACCGGATCATCGTGGACGTCGAGACGATCTCGCCTGGCGCGGTCCGCGGCATCTTCGCCACCTCGATCGCCGCGAGCGTCTCGCCCATCAGCGCATCGGCCTCGCCCATGCGCTGGCGCGTCTCGTCCACCCGGGCGCGGGCGGCCTGGGCGAGCGCGTCGAGCGCCTCCACGTCCCGGCGGGCGACGAGGCCGCGATCGAGCAGCTCGCGGTGGCTTCGAGCCTGCGCCTCCGCGCGCGCCGCCTCGGCCTCCTGAAACCCGAGCACGGGCTCGAGGCTCTCCCGGTACTCCCGCGTGCGCGCGATCAGCTCCGTCTGCGCCCGGATCAGCTCGGAAACCGGCCCCGCCTGCTGCCCGAGCGCGGTCCCCGCCCCGGCGGGGAACACGAGCAGCGCGAGCGCGACGAGCACCGCACCGCATCGGCGACGGGCCGCTATCGGCCCCGCGCCGAGAGCTGGAGGATCGCCTCGGCGACCGCTGCCGGCTTCTCATGCGGGAGGAAGTGGCCGGCGCCCGGCACCACCCGCCGCTCGGTTCCGGCGGGAAACAGCGCCAGGTGCGCCTCCGTGCGCCGCGCGAGATCGACAGCGTCATCGGCCCCGTGCAGGATCATCGACGGCACGGTGATGGCTGGCCGCTCCGCGAGCCGCCGCTCCACGGCATCGAAGCGCGGGTCGCCCGGGGCATTGCCGTGGCGATGCCGGTAGGAATGGATCACCACCTCGACGAAGTCCGGGTTGTCGAAGGCGGGCGCGGTGCGCTCGAAGTACGCGTCGTCGAAGCGCCAGCTCGGCGACCACTCCCGCCACAGGAGCCGGCAGATGTCCCGGCGGTTCGCGGCGAGGCCGGCCCGGCCGCGCTCGGTATTGAAGTACCACTGGTACCAGAACGCGCGCTCCTGGGCGGCGTCAGCAGGGCCGGAGGGGCGCACCGTGTTCTGCACGTTGTAGCCGCCGATCGTCACCAGCCCCCGCACCCGCTCGGGGGCGAGCAGGCTCGCGATGCACGCGGCGCGGCCGCCCCAGTCATAGCCCGCCAGCACGGCCGGGCCCAGGTCGAGGGCCGTCATGAGATCGAGCAGGTCCTGGCCGATCGCCGCCTGCTGCGCCATCCGCGGCGCCGAGGGGTCGAGAAACCGCGTCGGCCCGTAGCCGCGCAGGTACGGCACGATCACGCGATGGCCGGCGGCCACGAGCGGCGGGACGACGCCGTCGTACGCGCGGACGTCGTCGGGGAAGCCGTGGAGCAGGACCACCGGCGCGCCGCGCGCGTCGCCGTGAGCCTCGCACGCGATCGCGAGCGCCGGCGTGCGAACGACGAGCGACTCGGCGCCATGGCCATGGCGGCCTAGTATCCCTTCGCGCGGTCGACCAGGTTCAGGAGCGGGGCGCCGTCCAGATAGCGCCGCAGGTTCTCCGCGAACAGCTCCGAGCATCGCTCGTCGTAGCTCGGCAGGAACCCGGACACGTGGGGCGACAGGATGACGTTGTCGAGCGCGTAGAACGGGTGGCCCTTCGACGGCGGCTCCTGGGCGAAGACGTCGATGGCGGCGCCGGCGAGGCTCCCGTCGCGCAGCGCCCGGGCGAGCGCGCCCTCGTCCACCGTCGCCCCGCGCCCGACATTGATGAAGTACGCCGACGGCTTCATGCGCGCGAACTCGGCCGCGCCCAGCATCGAGCGGGTCTCCGCCGTGAGCGGCGCCGCCATCACCACGACGTCCGATCGCTCGAGGAGGTCCATCAGCCCCGCCCGGGGCAGCCACTCGTCGGGCAGGCTCCCGTCGGGATCACCCGTTCCGGCGGGGCAATAGCCCTCATCGATCCGGCGGGACGGATCGCGCGAGAGGGCGAGGACGCGCATCCCGAACGCCGTCTTGGCCATGCGGGCCAGCTCGCGCCCGATGCTGCCATAGCCGATGATGCCGAGGGTGGTGCCCCGAACCTCCGTCGGAACGAACAGGGACCACCGGTCGGCATCGGGAGGCCAGCCACCCCTGCCCTTCCACTCGACCATGCGCGGCACGCGATGGCAGAGGGCCAACAGCGCGGTGACCGCGTACTCGGCGATGGTGGCCGCGTGCACGCCGCTCGTCGTGGTCAGCGGCACGGCGCTCTTGGCATAGACCGGATGATCGACGAGCGCATCGACGCCCGCCATATGGAGCTGCACCCACTTGAGCTTGGGCGCCCGCTCCAGGTCGCGCGGCGGGGCCCCCGCGTACAGGATCTCCGCGCTCGAGTAGTCGGCCTCCCCCGCGTCCTCGCGGCGGACGGACAGGCGTCGGCGACACCGCCCGCAGCCGCGCGAGCTGGCTGTCGTCGAATCGCATCGTCACGAGCACGTCGATCATGGCGTAGAGCGTAGCACGAGCCCTCGGCCGGCTCAGTCGGCGGGCGCGGGAAGGCCGGGATCGCGCGCCCCCGCTTCCTCGCGCCGCGGACTCCGCCCTCCTCGCCCTTGCCCCGAGCGCACCCGGCGCATGAACGGAGTGAGGAAGAGCACGGCGACATACGCCACGAGGAGCAGCCAGAAGACGTCGGCATACGCGAGGATATGCGCCTGCGTGACCGTCTCGCGGTACACCATGGCCATCGCGCGCCGGCCGGCGGTGAAGGTGTCGGCCCCGTGCGCGACGAAGTGGGCCGTCCACTCGCGCAGCCGCTCGTCCGTCGCGGGACTATAGACGTTGACGTGCCCCGCCAGCGCCACCTGGTGGTACTGGCTGCGGCGCGCGAGCAGCGCGGTCGCGATGGCCACGCCCGCGCTCCCCCCGATATTGCGCAGCATGGCGTAGCTCGCCGTCGCATTGCCGAGGCGCTCCGTCGTGACGGTGGCGAGCGCGAGCGCCTGCAGCGGCACGAAGATGAACCCCTGCGAAAAGCCCTGGACGAACCGCGGCCAGGCGAGGCTCGCGAAGTCCATCGTCGACGTCACCTGGGTCATGAGCCAGAGGGCGAAGGCCTGGCCCACACATCCCGCCACGAGCATCACTCGCTGGTCCATCTTCGAGACGAGGCGCCCGGAGATCAGCAGCGCGATCAGCGTCCCCACCCCGCCCGGGGCGAGGGTGAGGCCCGAGGACCACGCGTCGTACCCGAGGATCTGCTGCGTGTAGAGCGCCACGAGCAAGAGGCTCGAGTTGAATCCCAAGGCGACGATGAGGATGGCCAGGCTGCACACCGCGAAGTTTCGATCGTCGAAGACCGTGAGATCGAGGATGGGCTCGGCGGCGAGGAGCTCCCTGATCACGAAGCCGAGGAGCGTGATGACGGAGAGCACGCTCAGGGCCACGATGAGGCTCGAGTCGAACCAGTCGCGCCGCTCCCCCAGATCGAGCATGAGCTGCAGGCAGCCGAAGCCGACCACCATCAGCACGATGCCGATGAGGTCGACGTGCCGCGGCTTTCGGTGAAACGGCGCGTCGAACAGGAATGCGCTCACCATGAAAAAGGCGAGGACGCCGATCGGCAGATTGATGTAGAAGATCCACCGCCAGGACCAGTTGTCCGCAATGTAGCCCCCGAGCGTCGGCCCGAGGATGGGGGCCATCATGATGCCGGTGCCCCAGACGGTCATGGCGATGCCGCGCTGCTCGAGCGGGAAGATCTCCCACATGATGGCCTGCGCCATCGGGATCACCGACCCGCCCCCGAGCCCTTGTAGAATTCGCATGGCGACGAGGAACTCGAGATTGGGCGCGATGCCGGAGAGAAAGGAGCTGGCCGTGAAGGTCACGGTGCAGATCAGGAAGAAGCGCCGCCGCCCGAAGACCGAGGTGAGCCACCCGCTCGCCGGAATGACCACGGCATTGGCGGCGAGGTACGAGGTGATGACCCACGACATCTCGTCGATGCTCGCCGAGAACGAGCCCTGCATGTGAGGCAGGGCCACGTTGGTGATGCTGGTGTCGAGCACCTGCATCACCGTGACCAGCATGACCGAGAGCGTGATCGCCCACTTCCGCACCGACCCGACGGGCGCGTCGCTCACGGCGCGCCGTCGGATCCGGGCGGGAGGGTCATGCCTCCACATGTGCACCGAGAACCCGGGCGATGTCAAACCTGAACCCCGGCCTCAGGCGCGATCTGCCTCATCCGGAAGCAGGAACTGCGATGATATGGACATGACCCCGACTCCATCGACCCGCGCGGCCATCGCGGGGAGCCTGCGCGAGATGGCCGGCCTGCTCGCGCTCGCCGGCGAAAGCCCGTTCCGCGCCCGCGCCTACGAGCGCGCGGCCACCGCCATCGAGCATCTCGACGTCGATCTCGCCGCGCTCGTCGAAGCGGGGCGCCTCACCGAGCTTCCCGGCATCGGTCGCGGGATCGCGGCCATGATCGAGGAGCTGCAGCGCACGGGCCGCTCCAAGGCGCTGGACGCACTTCGCGAGCGCATGCCGCCGGGAGCGCTTGCGCTCGGCCGGATCCCGGGCCTCGGACTCGACAAGATCAGGGCCCTTCATGCCACGCTCGGCGTCGAGACCATCGCGAGCTCAGGAAGGCCTGCGAAGAGGGACGTGTGCGCGGGATCAAGGGCATGGGGGAGAAGACGGAGCGCCGCCTCCTCGATCGGATCCGGGCCCTCGAAAATCCGGTTGAAGTCAGGCTCCGCCTCGACCGCGCCCTGGCGCTCGCCGAGTCATTCACGGCGCACCTGCGCACGGCACCCGGCGTCGATCAGCGCGGAGATCGCGGGCGCGCTCAGGCGCCGCGCCGAAACGGTGGACCGGCTGGTCTTCGTGGCGGCGGCGCCGACGCCGGGGCCTGTCATCGGCCACGCGCTGGCGTCGCCCCTCGTGGCTTCCGTCTCGGGCCGGGCGACGGGGAGCTGCTCCGCGGTCCTCGCCGACGGCGTCCCGATCGAGCTGCGCGTCGTGGAACCGGATCGCTATGCCGGCGCGCTGCTCGACGCCACGGGCTCGGCCGACCACCTGCGCGGCCTCGCGCGTGTGGCCCGCGACCGCGGCCTCGAGCTCGGTGCCGAGGGCCTCGCCTCGAAGACGTCGGGCGCGCGCGTGCCCACCGCCGGCGAGGAGGATCTCTACCGCCACCTCGGCCTGCCGTATGTCCCGCCGGAGCTGAGGGAGGGCAGCGGCGAGGTCGAGGCGGCCGAGGCCGGGCGCCTGCCCGACGACCTCGTCACCACCGGCGATCTGCGGGGCCTCGTCCACTGCCACACCGTCTACTCCGACGGCAAGCACACCATCGCGGAGATGGCGCGGGCCGCGGACGCGATGGGGATGCGATATCTGACCATCACCGACCATTCGCCCACCGCCTTCTACGCCCGAGGCCTCGACGTCGACCGGCTGCACGCGCAGTGGGAAGAGATCGCGCGGGTGCAGGAAACGGTGTCGGTCCGGCTTCTGCGGGGCACCGAGTCCGACATCCTGGCCGACGGCGGCCTGGACTATCCGGATGCCATCCTCGAGCAACTCGACGTCGTCATTGCCAGCATCCACGCGCGCCACCGCATGGACGCCGATCGCATGACCCGCCGGCTCGTGCGCGCCATGCAGCACCCGTGCTTCAAGATCTGGGGGCATGCTCTCGGCCGACTCGTGCTGTCGCGGGCGCCTATCGAGTGCCGGGTCGAGGAGGTTCTCGACGCCGCGGCCGCCGCCCGCGCCGCGATCGAGATCAACGGCGATCCGAACCGCCTCGACCTCGAGCCCCGGTGGATACGCGCGGCGCGCGAGCGGGGGCTGCGCTTCGTCGTCTCGACCGATGCGCATTCCGTCGACGCTCTCGCCAACCAGCGCTATGGTGTGGCGATGGCCCGGCGGGGGTGGGTGCGGCGCGGCGAGGTGCTCAATACGCTCGACACCGAGGCGTTCGTGCGGGCGGTGTCGCCCAGGGGTCGCGCGTGAGCCGACTCTTCCTGCTCTCGCCGGCGCATTGCGGGGGCGAGCGAGCGCGCCTGCTCTTCGACCCTCGCGCCCGCTTCGACCTCGCCCGACGCCTGCACGCGGGGCCCGAGCCGACGCTCGGCGAGATCTTCTCGTTCATGAGCGGCCTGTATTTCCGCGGCAAGCTCGACCTATGCGCGCGCCTTCGCCGCGCCGCCGCCCGGCCTGCCCGGCATCCTCGTGATCACGACGAGCGATGGGCTGTGCCTCGCGGACGAGCCAGTGGACCTCGCGCGCCTGCGGCGCTTCGCGGACACAGACATCCGCCCTGGCGAGGCGCGCTACGAGGCGCCGCTCCTGCGCGACGCGCGACGGCTCGCCGGATCGCTCGGGCCCACCGACGAGGTGATCCTGCTCGGGAGCGTGGCCACCGGCAAGTACGTCGATCCTCTGCTCGGCGCGTTCGGAGCGTGCCTGGCGTTTCCCTCGGCCTTTGTCGGACGCGGCGACATGAGCCGGGGCGGACTCTTGCTGCGCTCGGCCGCCGCAGGCACCGAGCTCGACTATGTCCCGGTCGGCGGCTCGGCAAGGCGGGGCGCGCGCCCGCCTCGATTGGCTCGCCGCACATGAGCGGGTCGACGACCCGGAAATCGACCCGGACCCCGCGCGAACCTCGCCCTGCTCCGCCCGCCGGCGCGGCGGGAAAGCGCATCATCCCTCGCGACGCGGACACGGTCGAAGTGCGGGTGGCCGGCCGCGCCGTCACCCTCACTCACCTCCGCAAGGTTTTCTGGCCCGAGCTCGGCCTCACCAAGGGCGACCTCTTGCAGTTCTACGTGGACGTCGCGCCCGTGCTGCTCCCGCATCTGGCCGATCGAGCCATGGTGATGAAGCGCTATCCGGACGGCGCCGCCGGGCCGTTCTTCTTCATGAAGCGCGCGCCGTCGCCCCGACCGCCGTGGATCGAGACGTGCGCCATCGAGCACGGCTCCGGCAGCGTCATCGACTTTCCGATCATCCAGGACCTCGCGTCGCTGCTCTGGGTGATCAACCTCGGGTGCATCGACCTGAACCCCTGGTACGCGCGCTGCGATGACGTCGACCGCCCCGACTACCTGCACTTCGACCTCGACCCCGTGAAGGACACGCCGTTTCCGAAAGTGCGGGACACCGCGCTCGTCCTCCGCGAGGCGCTCGACGGCCTGGGCATGCCGAGCTATCCGAAGACCACGGGCTCGAAGGGCCTCCATGTCTACGTGCCCATCGTCCGCGGCCCGACGCAGAAAGAGGTCTGGCACGTGGCGAAGGCCATGGCCCAGGCGCTGGAGCAGGCCCGGCCCGCGCTGATCACGGCGGAGTACCGGATCGCCAGGCGACCGCCCGGGCGCGTGCTCGTCGACTACAACCAGAACGCCTGGGGCCGCACGCTGGCCTCCGTCTACTCGGTGCGCCCGCGGCCGCGGGCCACCGTTTCGGTCCCGGTGAGCTGGGATGAGGTCGAGCGCGGCGTGGCGATCGAGGACTTTCGCATCGACAATGTCCCCGCCCGCATCGCGAGCGTCGGCGACCTGTGGAAGCCCCTTCTCTCCGCGCGCGGCCGCTTCCGGCTGGACCGATTGGACTGAGCCCGAAAGCTTTACCCGGTAATCGGCGACGCCGCCCGGCCGATCTGGCCATGTTCTCCGCCCTGTCCCGGATTGTTCTCCCCGATTTGGACGATGGCCCGTCCCTTGCTCCCATGGGCGACAGCACGGAGCGTACGACCACGACACCCCAACGGACAGGCGAGCCCCGCTCGCCCGAAGAGGAGCCTTGAACATGGCCACCAAGACGAAGCCACCGAAGGACGCGATCTCCCTTCTGAAAGAGGACCACGCCACGGTCCGCGAGCTGCTCGACGAGCTCGAAAAAGCGGCGATGAATGACGGCGACGAGGCCGGGACGCTGCTCGAGACGATCGAGGCCGAGCTGAAGGTACACACGACCATCGAGGAGGAGATCTTCTACCCGGCCTTCCGCGAGGCGGCGAGCCGGAAGGACGACACCAAGCTCTACTACGAAGCCGTGGAAGAGCACCACGTCGTCGACATGGTCCTGCCCGAGATCGACAAGGACGAGGTGGGCTCGCCCGAGTTCGCGGCAAAGGCGAAGGTCCTGAAGGACCTCGTCGAGCACCACGCGGGCGAAGAGGAGAAGGAGATGTTTCCCCGCGCGCGCAAGCTCATGGACAAGGACGAGCTCCAGACGCTCGGCGAGCAGCTCGCCCGGCGCAAGGAAGAGCTGAAGGCGGCCGGCGAGTCGGCGGGCTCGGGCGGCGACGAGGACGAGGAAGACTGAGCCGGCGCGTCCGATGAGACGGGGGTGGGCCGCCGGTCTGCTCGCTGTGGCGCTGCTCGCGGCCACCCCCGTCGCCGCGGAGCCGGTGAAGGTCCGGCTGAAGGAGGGCAATAGCCGCGGCTTCCTCGCCCTGCGACCACCGGGCGGCGATCCCATTGCCTATGGCGAGATGGGTCAGAAGCCCGCCGGTACGTTCATCGCGAACCGGCTCCTGCTGAACTTCAAAGATGGCTCGGTCTACGACGAGACGGTGACGTTCTCGCAGAACGGCCTCTTCCGGCTCGAGGCCTATCGCCTCACGCAGCGAGGCCCGTCGTTTCCACTGACGGAGGTCGCCTTCGATCGCCGGAGTGGGCGCTACACCGCGCGGACCCAGGACGGCAAGGAGGGGAAAGTCGAGACGGCGAGCGGCGAGCTCGAGATGCCGGCCGATCTCTACAATGGCATGGCCTTGACGCTCCTGAAGAATCTCCCCGCCCGCGCGACGGCTGCCGCGCACATGGTCGTCTTCATGCCGAAGCCACGGCTGATCAAGATGGGTCTCGCCCAGGAAGGAACGGATTCGGCGCGTGTGGCCGGCGCGACCCGAAAGGCCAACCGATACCTCGTGAAGCTGGAGGTGGGCGGCCTCACCGGCGTGGTCGCGTCCCTCGTCGGCAAGGAGCCGCCCGATCTTCGCTACTGGCTGATTCCCGGCGAGGTCCCCGCCTTCGGGAAGTTCGAGGGCGCGATGTTCCTGAAGGGGCCGACCTGGCGCATCGAGCAGATCCCGATCGAGTGGGTCCCAGTGCAGCGAGCCGGTAGCCCGCCGTCTCGGCGCGACATGCGGCACACCCTGGAGCCACTGCACCCATGCCGATGCCGTTCCCCGCAGGCCCAAGTGCCCCGGCAGTTCCGCCATCGTGCCGTGAAGCGCCGAGGCCGCAATTGAGTCGCGCCCGGCCTGCAATCTCCGCTTGACAGCGCTGGCGGGGTGGCCGAGCGAGTGTCGGCGACGCCGGGTGAATCCCAGCCCAGCGCCCCGCGCGGGCCCCGGTAGTTGGCCGCCCGGCGCGAGGGCAGCGAAAATCATCGCCCGTCCCTGAATCGCCCGTCCTGAGCGCTCCCGGGTGGCTCCGAAACCCGGGTGTACAGTCGCCTCAACACACGGGAGGCTCGCCATGGAAATCCACTCGCCAGACATCCCCACCAGCCTGAAACCCACCCCGGAACGCGTTGCGGAGCTGGACCGCCTCGGCGACGAGATCGCCGAGCTGTCGGCGCATCTCGAGGCCGCCACCGCCCGCCTCCTCGACCTCATCCGCGAGTTCGACGCCCGCGGCGGCTGGAGCAACGGGTTCCGCTCTTGCGCCCACTGGCTGAGCTGGCGGATCGGACTCGACCTGGGCGCGGCCCGGGAGAAGGTCCGCGTGGCGCGCGCCCTGGGGACGCTGCCGCTCCTGGCCCAGGCTCTCGCGCGTGGGGAGCTGTCGTACGCCAAGGTCCGGGCCCTGACCCGGGTCGCTACTCCGGAGACTGAAGCGCGGCTGCTCGGAGTGGGCCGCGCCGGCACGGCCTCCCACGTCGAGCGGATCGTGCGCGGCTGGCGCTGCGTGGACCGCAAGGCCGAGGCCCGGGAGACCAAGCGACAGCACGCGAGCCGAGCGCTGCACGTCTACCAGGACGAGGACGGTACCGTGGTGCTTCGCGGGCGGCTGGAGCCGGAAGTCGGGGCCCTGCTCATGAAGGCGCTGGCCGCGGCCCGCGAGATGCTGTACCAGCGGTCCCGCGGCGAGGGCGCGGCCCCCCGCTTGGCTGACCCGATCGCGGACCGCCCGACCATGGCCCAGCAGCAGGCGGACGCGCTGGCCCTGCTCGCGGAGGCCGCCCTCCACCACGAGCTCGATCCCGGCGCCCCGGGCGAGCGGTACCAGGTCGTGGTCCACGTCGACGCCACGGCGCTGGCGGACCCGGATCAGCCCGGCCAGTCCGTCCTCGAGGACGGGCCGCGCGTTTCTGCAGAAACGTCCCGGCGGCTGGCGTGCGACGCGAGCCGAGTGGTGATGCGGCACGACGAGGACGGGCGCACCCTGGAGGTCGGGGCCCGGACCCGGACGATTCCCCCGGCACTGCGGCGCGCGCTCCATCACCGGGATCAGGGTTGCCGCTTCCCGGGCTGCGGGCTCCCGTTCGGCCAGGGGCATCACGTCCGTCACTGGGCGCAAGGCGGCCCAACCACGCTCTCGAACCTCGCCATGCTCTGTCGCCGGCACCACCGCGCGGTCCACGAGGAGGGCTATCAGGTCGATCGACAGCCCGACGGCGCGCTCCGCTTCCGGCGGCCGGACGGACGGCCCCTACCGGAGGTCCCGCCGCCGGCCGCGGTGCCCGCCGATCCGGTCCAGGCCATGCGGGCGCAGCACGACGCGCAGGGACTCCGCCTCCACGCGCGGACCACATGCCCGTCCTGGCTGGGGGAGCGCCTGGATGTGGGCTACGCGATCGACGTCCTGCATCCCCTGGCCAACCGACTCCCGGGATCGTCACAGCGAGAGGGAAAACCGCCCTCGACGGGATGATCGCCTCCGATCCGCGCGATCAGGCGCAGCGCCGAAGGCAACGCTCGTCTCCAGGATGTCGTCGTACGTAAGCGACGCGACCTGCCCGGCGACCACCTGACGCCACGCCACGGCGCCCGTGTCCGCGGCTCAGACCCTCTCATGCACTCAGGGGCCGCGAAACACGCCGGAGTGGCCTCGGAGGCCCAGGTGATATCCTGCAGCGCCTCGCGGTGTATCACGGCGAGGGAACGAGGGCGTGCTGTGCAGGTTCACGTAAACACGGAGCCGACGGACCTCGGCCGGGCTCGTTTGTCGTGTTATACAGAACTACGCAGCCGGATATCGCAGTTCAAGATACTGAGCGTTATACGCACACCCTCACAGCTCTTGACCGAGACGACCGGATGAAGGCACTGAACGAAATCTGGTGTACGCGGCGGCTCCGGCGCCCGACGCAAACAGGAGATGCCATGAAGCCTCGCCTGCGCCCTGTCTTGTCCGTTCGGTGGCGTTGGGTCCAGGTAGCGTGCGACAAACGGTGGTATCTCCTCGTTCCACCTCGGGTGAGTACAACGAGCGCGCGGACTTTCTTGAGCGGCTACAGGATATCGGACGATAAGCCCCTCGTCGAGCGGGCTCAGCAGGGCGCCTACGACTCCGCGTCCGAGCGAAGCAGCAAGAAGGAGTCTCACGATGGCCGAGTTCTGCACTACGCGCTGTCTTCCGAGGCATACATCAAGGCTGTCGGAGCCGGTATCGACGCAGCCCCACTCAAGATGCAACGGTGCCTTACGGAGCTGAACAAGCCATCGTTTCGGCGCTCATGGCCAGCCGCTGCATACGCAGCGACGATCCAAGACTAGGGATGAGCAGCTCGGGGCTTAACTTCCCGCTGCAGCGGCCCATGGTTCGCGATGCTCGCCCTGGCCGTTGAGCGCGTTGGGCAGACCGGCCACGTGTGTCGCGATGATGACGACTCGAGTGACCCTCGGGGTTGCCATTCTGCTACTCGCGGTGCCGCTTGCCGCTGGGGCGCAGCAGGCAAGAGTTTCAAGGATCGGCTGTTGCTGGGGCTGGCCAGTCCAGAACACGCCAAGGCGGGGTTCCGCGAAGGACTGCGAGAGCTCGGGTATGTCGACGGCCAGAACATCCTCGTCGAATATCGGTCCGCGTAGGACAGATGGATCGCCTTACCGATCTCGCGGAAGACCTTGTTCGGCTGAAGGTGGATATCATCGTCGCCGACGGCACGCTGGCAACCCAGGCCGCGAAGCGCGCAACGGCGGAGATCCCGATCGTGATGGCTCGGGTCGGTGATCCGGTCGGGACCGGGCTGATCGCGACCCTCGCGCGACCGGGCGGGAATGTCACAGGAGTCTCTTCCGCAACTGCCGACCTCGGTGGAAAGCTTCTGGAACTGATCAGGGAGGTGCGGCCCGCCATGACCGGCGTCGCCGTCCTGGGCACGGGATCGGCCCGCTCGCTCAGCCGTTCGTAGAGCAAATCCAGTCTGCCGCTGGCCGCGTCGGCGTGCGGATCCAACGCGTCGTCGTTCGGGGCGCCGAAGAGTTCGACGCCGCATTCACCGCCATGTCAAAGAGCGCGCCGGCGGCGTGGTCGTGCAACCCATCCTCGCCACGAAACGTGCGGCCGACCTCGCGCTGAAGCACCGGCTGCCCTCGATTACCACCGGGGTAGGAGCCAAGACGTTCCCCGAGTTCGGAGGGCTGATGTCTTACGGCGCGAATCCCGAGGAGTTTTATCGCGGCGCCGCGGTGTACGTCGACAAGATCCTCAAAGGTGCCAAGCCCGCCGATCTGGCCGTCGAGCAACCCACGAAGTTCGATCTGGTGATCAATCTCAAGACCGCCAAGGCGCTCGGGTTGACGATCCCGCCGGCGCTTCGGCTGCGAGCAAATCAGGTCGTTGAGTGATAGATGGCTGCCCAACACCTCGCTCCAGCGGACCGGAGGCTCGCGTTGCTCGCCTCCCGGCCGCTGAGCGCAACGTTGGCAGACGAATACTATGTCTCACGAGGATGATCGCTCGGGCAGTCCCGTCTGCTTATCGGCACCACGGTAGCGCCGCTTATCGGAGGCTGATGACTGTGAGGTTCCTACGCCGTCATGCTCGCAATCGCTGTGGCTCTCCTGCTGGTCGCCGTACCCTTCTCGGTCACAGCACAACAATCGGGCGAGTCCCGCGGATCGGACTCCTCTCATCGTTCTCACCCTCGGATACCGCGCACTGGCACAGTCATTCCGAGCAGGGCCTCCGCGACCACAACTGGGTTGAGGGGCAAAATCATCAGCATTGAGTACCGATACGCAGAGGGTCGAATCGATGGCCTCCCTGACCTCGCCGCCGATCTCGTCCGCCTCAAGGTTGACATCATCGTCACTTCCGTAACTCCCGACGCTCTGGCAGCCAAGAATGCTACGTCGACGATCCCCATCGTCATGGCAGCCGCAGGTGACGCTATTCTTACTGGCCTCGTCGAGAGCCTTGCGCCGCCCGGTGCCAACATCACCGGGTTGTCGCAAATGAACCCAGAGTTGGCTGGCAAACGGCTCGAACTCCTCAAGGAGATTGATCCCAAACTCTCTCGCGTAGCGGTGCTCTGAAACCCAGAGGATCGAATCTCCACAATCACTTGGAAGGAACTTCAAGTCCCGGCACGGGATTTGGGAATCCAGCTTCATTCACTGGAAGCACGAAGCTCTAACGACCTCGGCAAAGCTTCGAAGAGGCGATCCAGGTGCGCGCTGCCTCGCTGGCCATCATGCCCAACCCGGTATTCGGTGTCGAATCTGAAACGTCTGGCCGACCTGCTGTCAAGAATCGCTTGCCGTCGATATTTCAGTCACCGACTGCGTGGTCGGCGGTCTCGAGGTGTATGGGCCGAACCTCTCCGACCTGTTCCGGCGCGCTGCCACCTACGTGACAAGATCCTGCGAGGCGCCAAGCCCGGCGATCTACCAATTGAGCAGCCGAACAAGTTTGAGCTGTTGATCAACCTCAAGACCGCCGGCGTGCTCGGTCTCACGATTCCACCGTCGGTGCTCCTGCGGGCAGATCAGATCATTCAGTCGACGGCTGCCCAACATCGCGCTTCAACGGACCGGTGGCTCGCGTTGCTCGCCTACCGGCCGCTCAGCGCGAGCGTTCGGCGGAGTAGCGGGACCATGCCTCATCGTTGTTCGAACGACACCGGCATATGAGCCTGTGGTGGCGCGGGGCGGATGGGCCGCGAATCGTCTCCGACACGCGCGTCGGGTTTGATGACGGAACAAGGCCAAGCTTCAAAACGGGAACTCTCAAAGCCATCGTCGTCACGCGCACAATCACAATCTGTTTTGCAGGCGCTGTTGCCGTAGGCCTGGATGCCATTCGGCACCTGCGACCTGCCTCAGGCAGGAACCCCTGAGAATCTACTGTCCGGTCTACGCAGGCTAACGTCTAACAGTCGAAAGCGTGTCGAGTTTATCGTCGCAAGAGCGGCGCCCGTTCAGCACTGATCGCATCGCGACGACGAGATCGAGAGGAATCTCAAGTCAGCATGGATCGGCAACCAGGTTTTTGAGCGATTCCAGGAGCATCGCCACAAGCCAATCGATAGCTTCCGACTCAAAAGCTAAACAGCTCGAGCCCGGCCCTAGAGTAAGCTACGCTTGGCAAAGCCAGCGAGCCGTGATCGCAGATCCAACTATCCCGTCCGTGAATGACTTTGGAGTCCGGTAGCGGCAAGACACGCGGAATTCAACTATCTTGAAGAGACTTTCATTCACGTAGGCCGTGACATCACCGTCGCGCCGGGAGAAAACCTAATACCGAAAATGGCCCAACCGATCGAGGAGGGCGGGTACGCCGTATAGATAGTCAGCAAGCAGATCCGGCACTGCCGCCTTGGGGTTGAATTTCCCCCGAGCGCGATTGGGCATGGTCTACCTGCCCCTTGAATATGACCATGCCCAGGTCATTCATGATGTTTCACCGAATGATATCGCGCGAGTTGTTCGCGAACGCTTCGGAGTCGCCTGAAGACCCGCTCCTTCGCAATGCTTAGCTCGCGCAGATCTGTCACTCTCGAGTCAGCATGATGTCGGCGGTCTGAGTATCAGCGCAGCCAAAGTCCGTCAGCTGTTGCCGTGGCGGCGGCAGGTCCGCCGAACTCATCGCCACGGTCGTTTAGGAGTTAGACGCACACGACGATCTTCGGACTCGACACGGAGTGACCAGATGCGGATGGTGCCGTTCTTCTCTGAGGTCGGCGAACGCGCGTACAAGGACATGATTACCGTGATCGTCAAGAAGGGGAAGTCGATCCCTGTTGCGGTGCGGTACCTGTTGCACACCCCGAAGGCCCCTACGCGGCCCGTCGGCCGGCGCCGGTCAGCGGAGCGCGGGCATGACCTCGTGGGTCAGGATGCGGAGCGTCCGGTGCATCTGCTCGGTCGAGAGCAGGCCGCCCGGATTCAGCTCCGCCACGATGCCGTCGAGGCCCAGCTCCTCCCGCAGCTCGCCGATGCGCTCGATCAGTCGCGGCGCGGTGCCGAAGGCCACGCGCGTCTTCAGGATGTCCTCGTACGTCAGCGACGCGACCTGCTCGGCGACCACCTGACGGCGCGCCGCGGAGCCCGTGTCCGTGCGGCCCATTCCCGAGCGCACCAGATCGAGATGCCGGTGGAAGAAGCCGGTGATGTTCTCGCGCGGCTCCTCGATGGCCTCCCGCTCCGTCTCCGCGGCGTAGACCGGGATGCGCAAGTAGGCGCTCCCTCGCCCGGGATGACCGGCCTCCACCCAGGCCCGCCGGTACGCCTCGAGGTTCCAGCGCAGCGACGCCACGTCGTGGTCGCGCAGGCCGACGAAGATGTGCAGCCCGAGCCGCGCCACCTGGAGGAACGTCTCTTCCGAGTTGGCGGCCATCCGCATGGGCGGATGCGGTGACTGGTACGGCACCGGCGACACGGCGACGTTGTTCACCTGGAAGAACTCGCCGGCATAGCTGAACGGCCGCCCCTTCCACGCCTCGCGGATGATCTCGAGCGCCTCGAGAAAGCGCGCCTGGCTCTCGCCGTAGGGCACGCCGAGGATGTCGTACGACCGCGCGGAGCCGCTCCGGCCAATTCCGAACTCGAAGCGCCCCTCGCTGAGATGGTCGATCGTGGCGACCTCCTCCGCGATGCGCAGCGGGTTGTTGAGCGGGAGCACCTGCACCGCCGTCCCCACGTGGAGCCGCCGCGTGCGCGCGGCCATGAACGAGGCCAGCATCAGCGGCGACGATTGCACCGATCGCGCGCCGTTGAAATGGACCTCCCGAGCCACACGCAGTCCAGGCCCCAGGCCTCGGCGGCGTCCGCCAGCGCCAGCGTCTCGCGGTACGTCGCCGTCTCCGAGG
>CAWIZN010000050.1:0-67058 GCA_963840495.1 uncultured Candidatus Rokubacteria bacterium | reverse complement strand
CCGTCGCGCTGCGTCAGACAAATTCTGGTAGCATACGACGCGGGGTCCCGCCGAGGACGGCGGGGCCCCCAACCATGACGGGTCAACGAGGCCAGCCGCGCAGGGCTCTCACGGGGGAGATCCCGAGGGGGTATCAGCCTACCCGCTGCGCGAGGCGCGGATGAATCGCCGGCTCCTCATCGTCGTCGGGGTCCTCGTCGGGATCGCGGGCATCACGTGGGCCGCCTATGCCTGGGTCCACGCCCAAAGCCACGTGTCGACCGACGACGCCTACGTCGAGAGCGCGATCGCGCCGCTCGCCGCCAAGGTGTCGGGCCATGTGGTCAGCCTGACCATCGAGGACAATAAGCCCGTCAAGGCCGGCGAGGTGCTCCTGCGCATCGATCCGCGCGACTACCAGGCCAAGGTCGACCAGGCGAAGGCGGCGGTGGCCGTGGCCGCGGCGAGCTTCCAGGCGGTGCGGTCCGAGACGCAGCTGACCCGGGAGACGACGCAAGCGCAGGCCGAAGAGGCCGCGGCCGCTCTCGAGGCCGCGCGCGTCGCCGAGCAAACCGCCGAGGCGGCGGTCGACGAGTCGCGGGCGCGGCTCGAGTCGCGCCGCGCGGCGCTGGCCGCCATCACCGCCGAGGTCGCGGGCTCGCGCAGCGGGGCCGTGCAGGCCGCCCGCGAGAAGGATCGCTTCCGCCGCCTGGTCGAGAGCGGGTACGTGTCGCAGCGCGAGTTCGACCAGACGGAGGCGGCGGACGCGGCAGCGGCCTCCGCGCTCGACGCGATCCAGCGGCGGGTGACCCAGTTCGAGCGCGAGGTGCAGCTGGGTGAGGCCGAGCTGGCCGGGCGCGCCTTCGCCGTCAAGCAGGCGCGCCAGCGCGTGATCGAGCTGCGCGCCACGCTCAACCGCGTGGAGAGCCAGCGCCACCAGGTGACGGTGAAGGAGGCGGAGATCACCCGTGCCGAGGCCACCCTCACCCAGAGCAAGGCCGATCTCGCGCTGGCCGAGCTGCAGCTCTCATACACCGACGTCCGCGCGCCGATCGACGGATTGATCTCGCGCAAGAGCGTGGAGCTCGGGCAGATGGTGCAGGTGGGGCAGCCGCTCCTCGCCATCGTCCCGCTGCACGACGTGTGGGTCCTCGCGAACTTCAAGGAGACCCAGCTCGGGCGCGTGCGCGCGGGCATGATGGCCCTCGTGGAGATCGACACGTTTCCGGGGAAGGTCTTCCAGGGCAAGGTGGACTCGATCAGCGCGGGCACGGGCGCTCGATTCTCGCTCCTGCCTCCCGAGAACGCCACGGGCAACTGGGTCAAGGTCGTCCAGCGCGTTCCCGTCAAGATCCGGCTCGACGCCAAGGACTTCGGCAATCCGCACACGCTGCGCGCGGGCATGTCGGCCGTCGTCACCGTCCGCGTCAAGTAGCGCGGCCGAAGACCCTTACGACCTGCTCGAAGTGATCGTGGACGGCGTCGCCGTGCTCACCCTGAACCGGCCGGACCGCCTCAACGCGATGTCGGGCAGCATGCTGGACGGCTTGCTCGAGGCACTGCCGCGGCTCGCCGAGGACGCCGAGGTCAGCGCGATCGTGCTGACGGGGGCGGGACGCGGGTTCTGCGCGGGCGGTGACGTCAAGGCCATGGCGGAGGGCACTGAGATGTCGGGACACGCTCGAGGAGCGCGCCCGCGGCCTGCGCACGCAGATGGAGGTCTCGCGCTGGCTCCACGAGATGCCGAAGCCCACCATCGCCATGGTGAAGGGCGCCGCGGCGGGAGCCGGCCTGTCTCTCGCGCTCGCGTGTGACTTGCGGATGGCGGGGGAGAGCGCCCGCTTCGCGACGGCCTTCGCCCGCGTCGGCTATTCCGGCGATTTCGGCGGGAGCTATTTCCTGACGCAGCTCGTGGGCACAGCCAAGGCGCGCGAGTTGTACTACACCGCCGAGATCGTGGACGCCCCGCAGGCGCTGGCCCTCGGGCTCGTCAACCGCGTGATCCCCGACGCGCGGCTCGATGAGGAGACCATGGCACTCGCCGCGCGCATCGCCAAGGGCCCGCGGGTGGCCCTCTCCTACATGAAGCGCAACATGAACGCGGCGGAGAGCGGACGCTCAAGGACCTGCTCGACCTCGAGGCCTGGCATCACTCGCGCACGGGCATGACCGAGGATCACCGCGAGCGGCCCGCGCGTTCGTGGAAAAGCGCGAGCCCCAGTTCAAAGGGAAGTAGGACGCTCGGCTCCGACGCGCCAGGCGAGGTAGAGGACGCCGGCACCCATTCCGATGAGCACCGCCGCCGTGGCTACCGTGGAGACCTCGGACAGCCACGCGAGGGTGGTGCTCGTGAGCCCGGCGAACGCCAGACCGACCACCGGGATGACGGGCGCGCCGCAGCCCATTACCGTGCAGCCTCCGGTGGCGAGGCCGAAGACGCTCGAGACGGCGCCGAGCACGCCGCCCTGGGCACCCCAGCCGGTTCCCTCCATCCGGTCGCGCCGATGGAGCCAGAGGGCGAAGTAGGTCCCGATGATCAGCGCCATCAGGACGAAGCGCGCGAGGTCGCTCACGGTGACGGCGAAGCCCCAGTCAACCCCGTAGTGACCATCCGCGGAGAACGAGAACAGCATCAGTCCCCAGGTCCGCTCCAGGCGCTCGGCGAGCGAGCCCTTGCCAGAGGTGAGGTACTCGGGGAGCCGCTTGAGCCAGGGGTTGAACGTGAAGAAGTCGACGGGCTTTCGCGCCAGCGACAGCACGACGGGCGGCACGAGAATATCCAGCCAGAAGACCCCGGCCGCGACCAGCGCGAAGGTCCTCATCCGGGCACCGAGGGCCGCCGCGAGCCCTCGGAGCACCCGTCCCGGTGCGCGCACCGCTGTCTGTGACACGCGGCGATTATAGCTCCCGGCGGCATAACGCAGAGTGGCGCGGTGAGGCGTTTCTTGACAGGTGGGGGACCGAGGGCGTATACGGCGACTAGCCACAGTTGTCCCCAACGGTCTTCAACGAGGAGGAGCACACATGGCCCCAGAAGTGAGTCGCCGCGATTTCCTGAGCAAGCTGGGCGTGACGGTCACGGCCGCCGCCGCGGGAGCGGCGTCGGGCCTGCCCGTGCTGGCCCGCGTGGACCGGGCGGAAGCCCAAGCCCAAGTGAAGGACGCGGGCAAGGTGCCGGACGCGCCCTACAAGATCGGCCATATGACCTTCTTCACCGGCGCCGCCGCCGTGCTCGGCGAGCCCTCGTACAAGGGCCACATGCTGGCCGCCGACGAGATCAATGCCCAGGGCGGTCTCCTGGGGAAGCGGAAGATCGAGACGCTCAAGGCCGACGAGAACGCCGGCACCGACGCCAACGTCAAGGAAATGCGGCGGATGAAGCTCAGCGAGAAGATCGACCTCTTCACCGGCGTCATCTCGAGCGGCAATACGCCCGCGCTCGGGCCGGTGGCCGAGGAGCTCAAGCTCCTCACGATCTTCGTCGACGGCTGCACCGACTTCCTCTTCGACAAGGCCGTGCCGAACCCCCACTACATCTTCCGCATCACCAATATGCAGTCGGCGGACGGCGTGACGTGCGCGATCGCGACGGCCATGACGTGGCCCAAGGTCCGGAGGATCGCCCACATCCACCCGGACTACTCCTACGGCCGCAACGCCTTCGACCATTTCAGCATCGTGATGAAGAAGATGGTTCCCGGCACCCAGGTGGTGTCCGAAGGCTGGCCCAAGCTCGGGACGACCGACTTCACGTCGCACATCACCAAGGCGATCTCGTCCAAGCCGGATCTCCTCGTGTCCTCGGTGTGGGGCGGCGACTACGTGGCCATGTACAAGCAGGCCCTGCGCTACGACATGTTCAAGAAGATGAAGTTCGCGAGCACCATCGCTTTCGGCGTGGCCCCGCACGCGATCGGCAAGGACCACCCGGAGGGGGCCATCGCGGGGGTGCACTCCAACTACTACTTCAACTACCCGCCTTCGGACCGCTGGCCGCTCAATACCCAGTTCGTCAAGAAGTACTTCGACCGCTGGAAGGAGTACCCGAACTTCCAGTCCGAGGGCGCCTATTCCACGCTCTACATGCTGAAGACGGCCGTCGAGAAGGCGAACAAGCTCATGGGCGGCTGGCCGGACGATGACGCCATCATCAGTCAGCTCGAGGGCCTCATGTACCCCGGCCCCGCGGGGTACGTGTACATCCGGCCCGACAACCACCAGGGCTACAAGGACGCGATGACCGGCTTCAGCATCAACTCGCCGGATTATCCGTTCCAGATCCTGGATCCGAACCGGATCATCACGATCCCGATCCGCAATATCACGGCGCCTCCCGGCTGGCCCAAGGGCGAGCCGACGTCGACGTATACCTGGATCGACAAGACCTGGCCCACCGTCAAGGCCTGAGCAGAGATCCTGGGCCGGGGAAGGGGGGAGACCCGCCTCCCCGGCCTCATGTCTGGCGCGGTGGCATGCGGCGCGGCCGCCTCGGCGTCCTCCGCCTCCTCGCTGCGCTTGTCGCCACTGCCTCCTTCCCCGCGAGTGGTGCCCGCGCCGGTCACGAGCTGCCGTTCTACCCCGGTTATTACCCACAGGAGATCCGTGTCGAGACGGTGGCTCCCTCGGCCGCGGGCGCGCTGCTCGCCAAGAGCGCACTCCACGCCTATGTCGGCAGCGATCCCTTCGACGGCCGGAAGGTTCCCGCCAATATCGGAACGAGCGAATCCCTCGCGTCCTACGTCGTCGTCACGCTGAACCCGGCGTCGCCGTCGCTCGCCGACCGCGGCGAGCGCTGCGAGGCCGCCGCGCGGATCATCAAGGCGTTCGCCGCTCCCCCCGGGGCCTACGTCTTTCACCCGTATCCGGTGACCCCGTATCACGCCGACTACCTGCAGCACGCCGATCTGATTGAGCGATCGAAGAAGAGCGTTCGGGACCGGCCCCCGAAGGCCCTCGCCGGCCTCAGGGTCCGCGCCCGCGGCGCGGTTGCGGAGAAGCTCGTCACATCGCCTGCCAGGGACGGCGGCTGGGACGCGGTGGTCGAGGAGGTCGAGCTCGATGCCCTGCTGGCGGCGTCCCGTATCACGCTCGACGGCTGGCTCGGACCGCCCTGGCTCAAGGAGGGATGGTTCCACGCCTGGCTCCTGGAGGCGGGCGCGATGGCAAGCGAGCCCGCGAAGCGGGCGGCGGACGAGCTCTACCGGCGATTGGTCACCGGCGCCGCCGCCGGTCCCGCCGAGGCGATGGAGCTCGAGCGCAAGCTGGTCGCCGCGCTCACGGGCGGCTGCGAGCGGGTGGTGGCCGGGTATACGGTGAGGCGAGAGCGCTTCAGCTCGGAGTTCTCCGAGGGCGTCGAGAACGCGGCCTCCGATTCTCAAGCGGGGTTCAACTCCGCCATCTTCGTCCGGACCGTCAAGCTCAAGGACTTCCCGTGGAACGGCTGGCTCCGCCTCGGCATCGCCGCGAAGCCGGCCGCCGCGTGGAACCCCATCGGAGGCTTGCGCGATCCCGCGGGACGGCTGATCTGGGCCGCGCTCGGCGATCCGGCGATGCTCCCCGCGCCGGGAAGCGCGACCTGGGTGGCGAACCGCGCGACGGCGACGTCGGTGGCCATGGACGGAGACGTCTCCGTGCCGGAGGACGCCCTCATCCCCGAGCCGGGCACGGGGGTGCCGCGCGAGGTGGGGAAGGGGAAGACCGCGCGGGCGCGAATCACCTATCGGGTGACGGCCTCCGCGTTTCACGACAATACCCGGATGACGGCGGCCGATGCCGTCTACCCGTACCTCTTCGCCGCGCGATGGGGAGCGAAGCGGCCGGGCGGGAGCGACTACGACCCGGTAGTCGACGCCGCCACCGCGACGGCGCGCGAGGCGCTCCTCGGCTTCAAGGTGCTGCGCGTCGACTCGGAGGTGAAGAAGTACAGCGACCTCACCTTCACCTACGTCGTGCCGGTGGTCGAGGTCTACGTGCGCCCGCTGTCCCGGGACCCCCAGCAGGTGGCGGTGGAGGCGGCGCCGTGGAGCACCGTGCCGTGGCACGTGCTCGTGCTGATGGAAGAGGCCGTCGTGCGCGGGGTGGGCGCCTTCTCGGCCGAGGAGGCGAAGCGGCGCGGCATCCGCTGGCTGGACCTGGCACGCGACGCGAAGACGAAGGAGGCGCTCAGCGCGCTCGTCGACGGCTTCGCCCGGCAGGCCTATGTCCCCGAGAGCCTCAAGCGCTTCGTCACGGCCGACGAGGCCGAGAATCGGTGGGCCGCGCTGAAGCAATACGCCCGGCGCCGCGGCCACTTCCTGGTGACCAATGGGCCGTATCAGCTCTCCAAGTGGTCGGACGGCGCGGTGACGCTCGAGGTGTTCCGCGACTTCACCAATCCGATGGGGGTCGGCGGCTTCGATCGCTTCGCCATCCCGCGCCGCGCCTACGTCTCGCGGATCGTGCCGCGGGGCGACCGCCTCGAGGTATCGGCCGAGGTCGAGCGGGTCGAGAAGTTCCTCCGCGAGTACCGCCTCGTTCGCGAGCCACTGCCGAGCGGCCCGGCCGGAGGCGACCGTCCGGAGATCCCGGTCTGCCGCTACGTGGTGATCGGCGCCGACGGGGCCGTCGCCGCGGCGGGCACCGCCGACGAGGTGCAGGGTGGCAAGATGCTCGTCAACCTCAAGGGCCAGTTGAAGCCCGGCGCCTACACCGCGCTCGTCTCGCTCTTCCTCGGGGACAATCAGGTCAATCCCGAAGTGGCGACGGCACAGTTTCGGGTTGATGCCGCGCCGTGAGTTGAGGCATCGTATGCGGGGCTCATGGACACCCTCCTGATCCATCTCCTCAATTCCCTCCTGTACGCTTCCGTCCTCTTCCTGATTGCGGGGGGCCTGAGCCTGATCTACGGGGTCATGCGGATCGTCAATCTCGCTCACGGCAACCTGTACGCGTTCGGCGCGTACGTGACGGCGTGGGTGATCGGCCGCATCATCGGCAGCGGGCAGGAAGCGAGCGTGGCGCTCTACGCGCTCTTGCCCGTCGGCGCGGTGGCGGCGGGGGCGCTCGGCGCCATCATCGAGCCGACGCTGCTCCGCCCGCTCTACAAGCGCGCCGAGGAATACCAGCTCCTGATCACCTTCGGGCTCCTCCTGATCCTCGAAGACCTGATGCGCCTCATCTGGGGGCCGTATCCGCTCTCGGTCAGCGCGCTCTACGAGGCGCTCGGCAGCCTCCATTTCGGTGAGGAGATCTATCCGACCTACAATCTCGTCGTGATCGTCGTCGGCGCCGCGGCGGCCGCGGGCATCTGGGCCTTCGTCTACCGCACCCACTTCGGCGTCGTGCTGCGGGCCACCTCGCAGAACATGCGCATGGCCTCGGCCCTCGGGGTCAACGTCAACCGGGTCTACGTGCAGGCCTTCAGCCTCGGCTGCTTCATGGCCGGCCTCGGCGGCGCCGTCGTCGTCCCCCAGCAGGGGGCCGTGCTCGGGATGGGCGTGGACGCGCTCATCCTCGCCTTCGTCGTCGTCGTCATCGGCGGGCTCGGGAGCCTCGAGGGCGCGCTCGTCGGCGCGGTCCTCGTCGGCATCGTGCGCGAGATCGGCATCAATTTCTTTCCGGAGATCGAGCTGGCCGTGCTCTACCTGATGGCGGCCGTCGTGCTCCTCGTCCGCCCCGCCGGGCTCTTCGGGCGCGCATGAGCGCCGTCGCGTCGCCCCGTCGCGTCTTGAGCTGGGCCGTGCCCGCCGTCATCGCGCTCGTGATCCTGCCCTTCGTGGTGCCGCCGTACCAGACGGTGCTGCTGTCGTACGGCCTCGTCTTCGCCATCGCCGCGCTCGGCTTCAACCTGCTCCTCGGCTACACGGGCCTCCTGTCCTTCGGGCACTCCGCCTACTTCGGGGTGGGGGCCTACGCGGTGGCCTTCGTGGTCAAGTACCTCAAGATCGACTCGATGGAGGTTCTCCTCCTCGCGGGGATCCTCGGCTCGGCCCTCGTGGCGGCGCTGTTCGGTCTGCTGTGTGTCCGCTACACGAGGATCTTCTTCGGCATCCTGACCCTGGCGCTGTCCCAGGTCCTGTGGAGCCTCGCCTTCAAGTTCTTCTGGGTCACCGGGGGCTCCGACGGGCTCCGGGTGCCGACGCCGACCCTGCTCGCCGGCACGGTGAAGATCGGCGCCACCGCCGGCCAGGACAAGCTCGACTTCCTCTCCCACCGGTACTACTTCTACGTGCTCGCGATCTTCGTCATCTGCGTGGTCCTGATGTGGGTCATCGTCCACTCGCCGTTCGGCAAGGCACTCCAGGCCGTCCGCGACAACGAGACGCGGGCGGAGTTCGTCGGGGTGCAGGTGTGGCACTATCGCTGGGTGGCCTTCCTCATCTCGGGCATCTACACGGGGCTGGCGGGGGCGCTCTGGGTGCCGCTCAACGGGCTCACCACGCCGGACATCCTGCACTGGACCTTCTCCGGCAAGATCGTGTTCTTCACCGTGCTCGGGGGCTTTCAGACGTTTTTCGGCCCCATCGTCGGCGCGGTGATCTACAACTACCTCGAGACCTATGCCGTCGGCCACACCGTGTACTGGCAGATGGTGCTCGGGATCGTGCTGGTCGTGCTGGTCCTGGCCTTGCCCGCGGGCATCGTGGGCACGGCGATCCGGCTCGTTCCCCGCTTCCGGAAGGCTCCGGCGTCGTGAGCATCTTGAAGACGGAGAAGCTCACCAAGTCCTTCGGCGATACGCATGCCGTCGACCACGTGGACTTCACGGTGACGGGGGGCGAGGTGCTCGCCCTCATCGGCTCGAACGGGGCGGGAAAGACCACCCTGGTCAACCTCATCAGCGGGTTGATCCCGGCCGACTCCGGCCGGATCCTCCTGGAGGGGACGGACATCACGGCCGCGTCCATCCACCGGAAGATCGAGCTGGGCATCGCCCGGAGCTTCCAGCTCGTCAACCTCTTCGACCAGCTCAGCACCCTCGACAACGTGGCGCTCGCCATCTTCTCCCGCGACGGCAAGACCCGAAAGCTCCTGTCGCTGTCGGAGTCCGATACCGCGGTGCGGGACGAGGCGCGGGGGATCTTGCAGAGCTTCGGGCTCGCGGAGAAGGCCGCGATGGTGGCGGGCGGGCTGTCCCAGGGAGAGCGCAAGCTGCTCGACGTGGCCGTCGCCTACGCGCTGCGCCCGAAGCTCCTCTTCCTCGACGAGCCCACCAGCGGGGTGAGCACGAGGGAGAAGGCGCCCATCATGGACATCATCACCTCCGTGGTGCGGTCGGGGGGGATCACCGCCGTGATCATCGAGCACGACATGGACGTGGTCTTCACCTACTGCCCCCGCATCGTGGCCATGCACCAGGGCACGATCCTCGCCGATGGCACGCCTGACGAGATCCGGAACAACGAGCAGGTGACCGCCAACCTGCTCGGCACCCACAGGCACGCATGAGAAAGGCGGCGGTGGCGGGCAGCGTCCATGCTTGAGGTCGAGCGCATCAACACGTTCCGAGGGCCGGCGCAGGTGCTGCGCGACCTGTCGCTCACCGTCAGGGACGGCGAGTCGGTGTGCCTGGTCGGGCGCAATGGCGCGGGCAAGACCACGACCATCGACAGCATCATGGGCTTGCTGCCCATCCGGAGCGGCAAGCTCACCTTCAATGGCGTGGACATCACGCGGCTGCCCACGCACGAGCGGGCGCTCTGCGGCATCGGCTACTCGCCCGAGGACGCTGGTATCTTTCCCGATCTGACCGTTGCGGAGAACTTCCAGATCAGCCAGTCGCTCGCCCGCGGGAAGCGAGCGCCCGTGGCGGCCGGGGGCATAGACGAGCGCGTCCTCGCGCTGTTCCCCGAGGTCAAGGACTTCACCCAGCGGCGGGGGCTCTTCCTGTCCGGCGGCCAGAAGAAGATGGTGGCCATCGGTCGGGCCATGACGCTCTCGCCCTCCATCCTGCTCCTGGACGAGCCCTTCGAGGGGCTCGCCCCCGTGATCGTGACCCGCTTCATCGAGGCCGTGACGAAGATCAAGGCGATGGGGATCTCGCTCCTCATCGCGGAGTCCAACCTCATGTCCGCCTCCCGCGTCGCCGACCGCCTCTACGCGATCGATCGCGGCGAGATCATCTTCGAGGGGGATCCCCGCCGGGCCTTCGACGACGAGGAAGTCATGCGGACGATCCGCGGATAGTGTCCGGAGGGGGCCGGCCGAACGAGCCGGGATTTGCCGGGCGGGGTTGACAAGGAGGGGGGGCCCCGATAAAACAGGCGCAGGCCAAACCCATGATCCATCGACTCGCGCCCCAGCCAACCCCCGGCCGTGCCGCGGCCATCCTCCGCGAAGTGTTCGGGGGCCTGCCCGGGCCATTCGCGTTCCGGCTCTGGGACGGGACCGAGGTGAGGCTGGGGCCGGGCATGCCGGTGGCGACCGCGGTGATCAAGTCCCCGGAGGCGTTCGTGCGGCTCATGCGCGATCCGTCGCCCGGCAACTTCGCCGAGGCGTACGTCGACAGCGCGATCGATCTCGAGGGTGACCTCTTCGCCACCATGGACGTGGCGAACGCGGTGGAGGAGGTCCGGCTCTCGCCGACGCAGAAAGTGCGGCTCTTCCTCTCGATGTGGAGGCCCTAGTGCCCGAGCATGACGCGGTCGTGGTGGGCGGGGGCCCGGGGGGAAGCACTGCCGCGTGGAGCCTGGCCCGAGCCGGGCTCCACCCGCTCGTCCTCGATGCCGCCGTGTTCCCGCGCGTCAAGATCTGCGCGGGATGGGTGACGCGGGCCGCGCTGGCCGACCTCGAGGTCGAGGCCGACAAGTATCCGCTGACCATCCAGCCCTTCCGTGCCTGCGTGCTCGAGTTCGAGGCGGCGCGGCACGAGACGGACTGGCGCCGGCCCGCGAGCTACGGCATCATCCGGCGCGAGTTCGACCACTACCTGCTCGAGCGAGCGGCCGCCGCGGGGGCCGACGTGCGCTGGGGTGTCCGGGTGAAGCAGGTGAGCGCGGGGCCGGCCGGGGTGCGCATCGAGACCGACCGGGGCGTCTTCGAGGCGCCCGTGGTGATCGGCGCGGGCGGGCACCGCTGTCCGGTGGCGAAGGCGCTCGGCGAGGTGTCGGAGCGCGAGTGCGTGGTCGCCGCCCAGGAGAGCGAGACGCGCCTGGCGCCGGAGTGGGCGGAGCGGCTCCGGCCGTTCATGGCGGCGCCCGAGCTGTACGTCGAGCCGGACCTTCGCGGCTACGGCTGGTACTTCCCCAAGCAGGAGTTCCTGAATATCGGCATCGGCGTGACGGGCGGAACGGACGGCAGCCTGCCGCGCCGCCGCGACGAATTGGTCGCGGCCCTGCGCGCGTCCGGGCGGCTGCCCGCCGAGATGCCCATCGAGCCGTTCAAGGGCCACGCCTACGTCGTGCGCCGCCAGGCGCCGCGCCGGCTCAGCGGCCCGCGCTTCTGCCTGATCGGCGATGCCGCCGGCCTCGCGCGGGATCTCTCCGGCGAGGGCATCGGGCCGGCGATCAGGAGCGGGAAGCTGGCCGCGGAAGCGGTGGCGGCCTTCCTGCGCGCGGGCACGCCGCTCGACGGCTATGCGCGGCAGATCGCCGCGCTCTACGGCACCGGCGAGCCCGGCTGGCTCGGCCGCCAGATCGCGCGGCTGCCCGATGCCGCGGGGCGGCTCGCCGTCCGCGTCGTCCTCGGCTCGAGCGCCGCCCGCCGGCGCCTCGTCTTCGGCTCCATCTTCGGCATGGGAGAGGCCACCTCATGAGCACCGACGGAAAGCAGCGCGACGCCCGGGCCATCGCTCATCACTACGACGTCTCCAACGATTTCTACGAGCTGTTTCTCGACCCGCTGATGGTCTACACCTGCGGCTACTACCGCGATCCCGACGGCAAGCTCGAGCAGGCGCAAGAGGACAAGCTCGACCTCGTGTGCCGGAAGCTCCGGCTCGAGCCGGGAGAGAGCGTGCTCGACATCGGCTGCGGCTGGGGCGGATTCAGTATCTGGGCGGCCCAGCACTACGGCGTCCGGGCGCACGGCGTCACGCTGTCGAAGGCGCAGGCCGACTGGGCAGCGGCGCGGATCGCGCGCGAGGGCCTGAAGGACCGGTGTCGGGTCGAGTTCCGGGACTTCCGCGATCTCCCCGAGGGCGCGCGCTACGACAAGATCGCCGCCATCGGCGTCATCGAGCACGTCGGCATCCCGAACTACCCGGCCTTCTTCGGCCGCGTGCGCTCGATGCTGAACGACGGCGGGCTCTACCTGAATCACGGCATCCACCACGAGTTCCACTGGCGGCGCACGACGCAGACCGACTTCCTGTACCGGAACGTCTTCCCCAACGGCGATCTCTCGGGCCTGACGGAGACGCTCACGGAGATGGAGCGGGCGCGGTGGGAGATCCTCGACGTGGAGAACCTGCGCCTGCACTACGCGCGCACGTGCCGGCACTGGGCGGAGCGCCTGCAGGCCCGCGCCGAGGAGGCCCGGGCCATCGTCGGCGAGCGCATCTATCGCACCTGGCTCCTCTACCTCACGTGCTCGTCGGTGGCCTTCGCCGGCGGCTCCATCGGGCTCTACCAGGTGCTGATGCGCAAGCAGTGGGACCGGAGCTTCACGCGCCCGACGACGCGCGAAGACCTCTACGCTTGAGGCGGACGCCGATAAGGGCCCATCTGCTTCGTTGGCGAGGGCGCGGCAAGCCCTCAACGTACGGCAAGTACGCCTCGGGCTGCCGCGCCCTCGCCGCCTCGCATCTGGACCCTTCTCGCCGCCCGGTGTGCGCGTGTCGAGACTTGGCTGAGCCGCATCGCGCCGTCGTGAGCTTGCTTACCGCAGCCGCTTGCTCGTGCCCGCGTGCTCGAGCTGCAACGTCCGATCGACAGCTTGAATCCGAGGAACGGACATGGACGTTATCGCGACGCATGCGGAGCGGCACCCCGAGCGGGCCGCCCTGATCGAAGGCGACCGCCGGCTCTCCTGGGCCGAGCTCCGGGACGCGCGCAACCGCCTCGCGCATTCGCTCGTCGGGCTCGGGATCTCGCCCGGGGAGCACGTCGTCCTCTACGCGCACAACGGCCTCGAGGTGCTCGTCGCCTCGGCCGCGGTCCGGGCGGCGGGCGCCATTCCCGTCCCGATGAACCACCGCCTCACCGCCGACGAGGTCGCCTACATCCTCGAGAACTCGGAGGCCGCGGCGGCATTCGTGGGCGACGCCTTCGTGCCCATGGCGGACGCCGTGCGCGGCCGATCGCCCAAGGTGCGCGCCTGGATCCTGCTCGGGGCTGAGCGCCGCGACTGGGCCGTCCGCCTTCGACGACCTCGTCGCGGCGGGCCGGACGGAGCCGGTGGAGCTGCCCGGCGGCGAGGTGTTCGGCGCGTCCACCATCTACACCGCGGGGACCACCGGCAAGCCCAAGGGCGCGCGGCGGCGCGGGTCGGATCCCGGCAAGCTCCTGCCGCCGCTCGCCGCGCTCAACGTGACCGATCCCGCGCACGTCCACCTCGTGGCGGGCCCTCTCTATCACTCGGCGCCCGGTGGCTTCGCGCTGTACGCGCATCTCTTCGGCAGCACCGTGGTCGTCATGCCCAAGTTCGACGCCGAGGCCGCGCTCGCCACCATCGAGCGGCACCGCTGCAGCAGCACGTTCATGGCGCCGACGCTCCTGAAGCGCATCGTCGACCTGCCGGCCGCGGTGCGGGCGCGCTACGATGTCTCCTCCATGCGCGCGATCGTGATGGCGGCGGCGCCATGCCCCATGCGCGTGAAGGAGGACGTGATCGCCTACTTCGGGCCGTGTCTCTACGAGTTCTACGGCTCGACGGAGCTGGGCATCAATACCATCCTCGGGCCCGACGACATGCTGCGAAAGCCCGGCTCCTGCGGCAAGGCGGCGCCGGGCGTGGAGCTTGCCGTCCTCGACGACGAGGGCCGCGCCCGTCGCGATCGGGCAGCCGGGGGAGCTGCACGTGCGCCGCCATCCCGGCGTGTTCGACGAGTACTACAAGAACCCCGACGCCACGCGCCAGACGGGGCGGGGCGACTGGCTCAGCGTGGGCGACGTCGCGTACCTCGACGACGAGGGGTTCGTCTACATCTGCGACCGGAAGCGGGACATGATCATCTCGGGCGGGGTCAATATCTACCCCGCCGAGATCGAGGACGCGCTCCACCGCCATCCCAAGATCGAGGACGCCGCCGTCTTCGGCGTGCCCGACGACGACTGGGGCGAGCGTGTCCACGCGGCCGTCGAGCCGCGCCCCGGCGAGACCCTCACCGCCGACGAGGTCCGGACCTTCTGCCGCGCGCACCTCGCCGACTACAAGATTCCGCGCGAGGTCTCCTTTCACGCCTCCCTCCCCCGCGACACCGCAGGCAAGCTCCTCAAGCGCGTTCTGCGCGAGCCCTACTGGACCGGTCGCGCCTCCCGAGTTTGACGCGGCGGCGGACGGCGATAAGGGCCTCATCTGCTCGTTCGGGCGCCGCAAGCCCTCAACGTACAGCAAGTACGCTCCTGCCGCGCCCTCGCCGCCTCGCGGATCCGCGCCGACCCCTGGGTCCGCGGATGTGAGGCGGCCGCCGAGAAGCGCCTGCGGAGGGATCTCGCGTTCCGGAAGTGCCTCCAGCACCGGGCGCCCGTTCAGGCACGAGCGCCGTTCGCGAAGCGAACGGCCGAGCCGACGTTCGCTGATGCAGGTGGGCGAGCGGGAGCGGGCGGCGAGAAGGGTCCATATGCGAGGCGGCGAGGGCCGCGCTGCCCGAGGCGTACTCTCTGTACGTTGAGGGCATGCGCGGCCCTCGCCAACGAAGCAGATGGGCCCTTATCGGCGGCCGCGTGTGCTACGCTCCCGGCGTGTTCAGGATGCGGCTGACGGCGAAGATCACCGTGTTGATCGTGGTCGTGCTCATCATCGGCTTCGGGGCGTCCACGATCTTCACGATCAGGCGCGAGAGCGACTTGCTCGTCGAGCAGAGCAAGGAGTCGGCGCGCCGGCTCATCGCGACGGTGGTGGCGAGCATCGAGGCGGCCATGCTCCAGGAGCGGCCCGACATCACGCGCGGCCTGATCCAGGACCTCAAGAGCTCATCTCCCGTCGAGGGCCTCACGATCTACCGCCGGAATGGCGTCGAAGCCTTCACCGATCTCGCGACCTTGCGCGAGGTGTCGAAGGAGGCCGAGCTGCCGAAGGACGTGGTCGCCTCCATCGAGAAGATGCGCCGCGAGCCCGGCCGGACCATGACGGGCCCGCTGTTCCAGCGTGCCGTCGAGACGCTCCGCACGCAGGAGGCGCTCGAGACGCGCGACGGCGTGAGCCTGTTCGTCCTCAACCAGCCCATCGCCAACCAGGAGCGGTGCCAGGGATGCCACGGCACCGACCACAAGGTGCGCGCGGTGGTGCGCGTGGCGACGTCGATGGAGCCGGTGCTGGCCCAGGTCGAGATGCAGCGCAATCGGCAGATCGTGATCGCGATCCTCACCATCGTGACGGCGGCGGCCGTGCTCGCGGTGGCCATGCGCTTCGTGGTGGTGCGGCCCATTCACGAGCTGACGCGGGTCGCCCGGCGGATCGGCGAGGGCGACTTTCAGGCCCGCGCCCCCGCTTCCGGCGACGAGGTGGGCGAGCTCGGCACCGCGCTCAACGACATGACCGTGCGCCTGTCCCAGGCGCAACAAGACCTGGGAGCGCGGAATACCGAGCTGGCCACCGCGCTCGAGAACCTGCAGGCCTCGCGCCAGAAGCTGGAGCTGCTGGAGCAGCTCAAGGACGAGCTCAGCAAGTTCGTGCCCGACGCCGTCAAGGACCTCCTCGAGCGCGATCCCAGTGCGACGACACTCGAGAAGCGCAACGAGGAGGTCTCCGTGCTCTTTCTCGACATCGCCGGCTACACGCGCCTGAGCGAGCAGCTCGAGGCCAAGCGGCTGAACCAGCTCGTGCAGACCTACTTCAGCAGCTTCCTCGAGATCATCCGCGCACACCACGGCGACGTGAACGAGACGGCGGGCGACGGGCTCATGGTCATCTTCCAGCGGTCCAACCGCGCGGAGCCGGGCCGGCCCGACGAGGATCACGCGCTCAATGCCACGCGCGCGGCCTTTGTCATCCAGGCCCGGACCCTCGAGCTGAACGAGGAGTACGCGGGCGTCTTCCCCGCGATCCAGCTCCACATGGGCATCAATACGGGACAGGCGCTGCTCGGGGCGACGAAGCTCGGCGGCGCGGGCTCGCAGCGCTGGACCTTCACGGCCACCGGACCGACCACCAACCTGGCCGCGCGCTTCGCCGGCTCGGCGGAGGGCGGCGACATCGTGGTGGGCCCGGTGACGGCGGAGCGCATCAGGACCCGATTCGTCCTCGAGGCGCTGGGGGAGAAGAGCTTCAAGAACGTCTCGCAGCCGCTCGCCGTCTATCGCGTCATCCCGCCCGGGATCTACAGCGGCGTCAGGATCTGAGCGGCCGCCTAGCTGCCGCCGCCGCCGCCGTCGCGCCATTCGAACGACGTGACGGTGAGCCGATAGCTCGCCCCCGGCCGTCTGCAGCGGCACGTTGAATGGGGTGCGGTTGAAGGCGGGGACGATGCCGAACACGAAGCCGTAGGCGCGGCCGATGACCTTGCCGCTCTCGTCGAGGGTCTCCACGATCATCCGGACATTGTTGGCGGGGCGCCCGTAGTCGTTGTAGATGTAGCCCTGGATCTCCGGCTGCCCGTGCGCGTCCGGCCGACCTCGTACTCGAAGCGCAGCCTCGGGTCGATGCCCGAGGGACTGCTGATGGCCCGCGCGCCATCGCTTGCGATCAGGACCAGGCACAGCCCCGCCAGCACCGTCATCACCTGCTTCATGGCCACCTCCCGCAGAGTGGGTTCTCCTCCATCCGATGCGGCGCGGACGCCGACGGATTCGCACGGACGCCCCGTCGTCAGTCGGGCCGGCGCCCGGCTACCGCTTCCTGAGGGGCGACGCGCGCGCAGATGCGCCGCGAGTGCCGGGTCACCTCGCGCAGGTAGTCGACCATCGACAGGTAGGCGCTCGAGGCGTTCGGCAGGCAGACACCCTCGACGAGCCGTGCCTCGTGGGCGCGGGCGAATCCCGAGGCGAGGTCGTGAAAGCGCATGCTCTCGATCTCGACGTGACGGGCGAGCACGCGGTTCCCCGTCAGGGCCAGATCCCGCGCGCACTCGAGCATCTCGAAGCTCCGATCGAAGAGCTGCTCGACCTCCCGGACTCCGCCCTCGGTGAAGGCCATCCCTTCGGTGTCCATCGTGCGCAAGCACCGGAGCAAGCCCTGGACCGCATCGCTGATCCGCTCCAGATGGGATGGCACGAAGCGGAAGCCGTCGATCTCGGGCGGCGCGGCGATGAGCTGCTCCGTCAGCTCCCGCTCGCGCTTGTGAATCGAGCGCCCGAGGCCGATCGCCGTCTCGGCGGGGCCGGGATCGTAGCGGTGAAAGCTTGCCCGGGTCAGCGACAGCATCTCGAGGGCGTCCGCGAACATCGGCAGCAGCAGGTCGACCGGCGCGTGGGTCATGCCGAGCCCTCCTCGTCAACAGCGTATCTGACGGGATACTATCGCGGCCTCCGGGAAGCGGCAAGCCGGGGCTGGAGGATCACGGTCAGGGTTGCCCGCCCCACCAACGTGGAAGTCGGGCTGAGCAGTTCGGCTGCGAGGCGATGGGCTGCAGGATCTGGCGACTGGCCCAGTGCCGCCTGTCTTGACCTGTCCGAGGCCGCGTGCTTCTATGTGGCGGGCATGGCCCCGGGCGCGGCCTGGCGCTCGACAGCTCGGCAGGAAACCCTACGACGCGGCGCCTACCGGCGCCGAGGAGCCTCGCTCATGCCTGCGCGCGTATGTCCTGTCCGGCCTGCTGGCTCTCGCAGTGCTCGCGCTCTCGATGTCGACGCTCGTGCCCGCGGCGCGGGCCCAGGAGAAGTATCCGAGCCGCCCCATCGACTTCATCGTGCCGTGGGGGACGGGCGGCGGGCGCCGACTCGATGGCCCGACAGCTCGCGGCGATGAGCCAGCCGCTCCTCGGCGTGGCGCTGCCCATCTCGAACGTGCCGGGCGCCTCGGGCATCACGGGGCTCGCCCAGGTGCTGGCCGGCAAGCCGGACGGCTACACGATCGGCGTCTACATCGCGGACACGCTCGCCACGATTCCGACGGGCCTGGCGCGCCACAAGCCCGAGGACTTCGAGTGGATCGTGCGAACGCAAGTGGCCGACTCCTTCCTCTTCGTCAAGTCCGATGGCCCGTTCCCGACGATCCAGGAGCTGTTCAAGCATGCGCAGGCCAATCCGGGCAAGCTCCGCGTGGCGTCCACGGGCTTCGGCTCCCTGGACGACGTGACGGTGCGGTATCTCGACAAGAAGGGCTACAAGATGACGACGGTGCCGTACCCGCGTCCCGGCGAGCGCTACGCGGCGACGCTGGGCGGGCACGCGGAAGTGCTGTACGAGCAGGCGGGCGACGTGCAGCAGTACGTCAAGGCCGGCCAGCTCAAGCCGCTCATCATCTTCGCCGAGCAGCGACACGCCGCCTTCCCCGACGTGCCCTGCTCGAAGGAGCTGGGGCTCGAGATCTACCTGCCGCAGTTCCGCGGCGTCGTGGCGAAGAAAGGCATCCCGGCCGGGTCCGTGAAGACCATGGCCGAGGCCTTCCGCAAGGGGATGGAGACGCCCGCGTGGAAGAAGTTCGCGGAAGAGTGGTACATGCGGGCCGACAGCTATCAGGGCCCGGATAAGTTCGGCCCGTGGATCGCCGACCGAGGTCAATACGCTCGACCACTTCGTCAAGGAGTTCGGGCTCAAGAAATAGGGCCGACCCCTCGGAGCGATCCGATGATGCTCTCCCGGCAGACGGTTGCCCCGGCGCTCGGGGTGATCGCCTCCTGCCTGCTCCTCCTGGCCACCGGCGGGCTCGACCACGGTGTGCCGGCAGGGCGGCTCGGTCCGGCGTTCTGGCCGCGTCTGGTGCTGGCGTGTCTGGCGGCCACCTGTCTCGTGCGGCTCACCGCGGGCGCTCCGCGGCCGCTCGACCACGACGGCCGCGGGCCCCGACACGAGCCGTCGCGGCGCCCGCCGCGATGCAACGCGACCGTCGCGTGACGCTCGTCCGGGCCGATCTCGCGGGCGAGGCTTGGCGCGGCCATGGCGCTGATCCTCCTCTACGTGCTGGCCGCGCCCGTCACGGGCTTCCCGCTCGCCACGGTGGGCTTCGTCGTGGGCTTCATGTGGGTCTCGGGCGCGCGCTCCGCCGCGGGCATCGCCGCGGGCGCGCTGCTCGGCACGGTCGGCCTGCTCTACCTGTTCGTGAAGGCGGTGTACCTCCCGCTGCCCAAGGGCGACGGCCTCTTCGAGGCCGTGACGCTCGCCCTCTACCGCTTGCTCCGCCTCTTCTGAGCCGCTAGAGCGATGATAAGGGGCCATCTGCTTCGTTGGCGCCCTCGACAGCCGGCTCAACGTACAGAAAGTACGCCTCGCCGGCTGCCTTCGGGCGCCGCCTCGCAGCTGGACCCTTCTCCTCGCTCTAGCCGGGTTTCTCCGACAGCTCCTAGAGCGATGAGAAGGGCCCATCTGCGGAGGCACGGCGTCCCTCGACCGCCCGCTCAACGTACAGAGAGTACGCCTCGCGGGCGGCCATCAGGCGCCGCCTCGCAGCTGGACCCTTCTCATCGCTCTAGCCGGGTTTCTCCGACAGGCTCCTAGCGCCGCCCATGCTCGAAGTCCTCGGTAACCTGGGGGCGGGCCTCGTCAGCGCGCTCCAGCCGGTGAACTTCCTCCTGATGACCCTGGGGCTCGCCATCGGGATCGTGGCGGGGGCGCTGCCCGGGATCACCATGCTGAACGCGATCGTGCTCGTCTTGCCGTTCACCTACCTCATGGGGATCGTGCCCGCGCTGCTCCTCATGATCGGCGTGTACTGCGGCGGCGTCTTCGGCGGGTCGATCACCGGCATCCTGTTCAATATCCCGGGCGATCCGATGAACGTGCCGACGACCTGGGAGGGCTATCAGATGACCCGGAAGGGCCAGACCCGTTACGCGCTGGGGCTCGCCATCATGAGCTCGGCGGTGGGCGGGCTCGCCAGCGCGCTCTTCCTGGCCTTCTTCGCGCCGCCCTTCGCCAAGATCGCGCTCGGCTTCTCCACCGTCGAGTTCTTCTCGGTGGTGGTCTTCGGCCTCGCCAGCGTGTCCGTGCTCGGCCAGTCGTCGATGTCCGCGTCGCTCGTCTCGCTCTTCGCCGGGATGTTCCTCGGCACCATCGGGACGGAGGCCCAGTACGGCGTCGAGCGCTTCGTCTTCAATGTGCCCTTTCTCAAGACCGGGGTCGACTTCGTGACGGTGCTGATCGGGCTCTTCGCGATCGGCGAGGTGCTCGACCTGCTCGCGTCGACGGCGTCCGCACCCGTGCCGGTCGAGGGGACGAAGGCGGTGATCCCGCGGCTGCCGTCGCTGCGCGATCTGTGGCCGCTCCGGTGGCCGCTCGCGCGCGGCACCGCCGTCGGCATCGCGGTGGGCGGGCTCGCCGGCGCGGGGGCGACCGTGTCGTCGTTCGTGTCCTACGGGCTCGAGAAGCAGATCTCGAAGGAGCCGGAGCTCTTCGGCACCGGGCATGCGGGCGGCCTCGTCGCCTCCGAAGCTTCCGTGAACGGATCGACGGGCGGGGCGATGATCCACCTGCTCACCCTCGGCATCCCGGGCAGCGCGGCGACGGCCGTCATGATGGGCGCCTTCATGATCCACGGCATCCAGCCGGGGCCGCTCCTCTTCACCAAGCAAACCGCCGAGGTCTACGCGATCATCGCCGGGATGATCCTGGCCAATATCGTGATGATCGGCCTCGGCTTCCTCGCCGCGCTGTCGTTCGCCGCGCTCATGAAGGTGCCCGCGGCCGTCCTGAACACGTTCATCGTCGTCTTCTGCTTCCTCGGCGCCTATGCGCTCAGGAACGACATGGCCGACGTCTGGCTCACCATGCTGTTCGGCATCCTGGGCTTCTTCATGCGCCGCTGGGACTTGCCCATCCCGCCGCTCGTCATGGGGGTGATCCTGGGCCCGATGGCCGAGCAGTATTTCCTGACGAGCATGGTCTCGAATGCCAATGACGTGAGCATCTTCGTGACCCGGCCGGTCAGCGCGGTGATCTTGCTCCTGTCGGCGCTGATGGTCTGCTGGCCGATCTGGAAGGCCCGGCGAAGGCCGTAGTTGACTACGAGTCTCGGACTCGCTTATTTTCAAAGCCTACAGTACGACCTCTGGAGAGGAGCAGCGTGGCGCCGATTTCTCTGTCCGAGCATCTCGCAACCCAAGGGGCCCAGGGCCCGCATGCCCCCGGCGTGGCCACGGTCGTGGGCAGGCTTGGGCCGCGTCGCCGCCGTCATCGCCAAGGAGCTGGCACACGCCGCGCTGCGGGACCGGCTGGGTTACGTCGGCGGGGTCAACGTGACCGGCGACGAGGTGAAGAAGCTCGACATCTGGGGACATGAGGTCGTCGAGGCCGCGCTCCGAGCCACCGGCGCCTGCGCGGCCTTCGTCTCCGAGGAGGCCAAAGAGCCGATCGAGATGACGGCGGAGGGCGCCAATCCGCTCGTCGTCTGCTGCGATCCGGTGGACGGCTCGTCGAACCTCGACGTCAATGGCTCGGTGGGAACGATCTTCTCGCTGCGCCCGAGTCGTGGGCAGGTGCCGGCGGGCCCGGCAGCGCTCGGTCCCGGCACCGATCAGGTGGCGGCGGGCTACATGATGTACGGCCCGGCCACCACCATGGTCTACACGTCGGGGCAGGGGACGCACGGGTTCACGCTCGAGCCGGAGACCGGAGAGTTCCTCCTGACCCATCCCGACATCAAGATCAAGCGCCGCGGAAAGACCTACGGCATCAACGAGGGCAATGTCCACACGTGGCACCCGGGGCAGCGGGCCTACGTCGAGTACTTGCGCACGCCAGACAAGGCAAGTGGGCGCCCGTATTCACTTCGTTACTCCGGCGCCATGGTGGCCGACGTGCACCGAACCCTGCTCGACGGCGGGATCTTCATGTACCCCGCCGACTTCACCGATCCCGCCAAGCCCAAGCCCAAGCTCCGGCTGCTCTACGAGGTCGCGCCGATGGCCATGCTCGTCGAGCAGGCGGGTGGGCGCGCGAGCACGGGCACGGAACGGGTGCTGGACGTCCGCGCCACTGAATACCACCAGCGCGCCGCCATCCTCATCGGCAGCTCCGACGACGTGGCACAGGCCGAGGACTTCTACCGGCGACAGGCCTGACCGCGGCCGGCCGGCCAAGAAAGGACGACACCATGGGTACACGGGTGAAGGAGATTCTGAGCTGGTACGCGAGCGAGAATCCCGGGGTGCGGACGAACCTGGCGCGCATGCTGAACCACGGCACCCTGGCCGGCACCGGCCGGATGGTCATCCTACCCGTGGACCAGGGCTTCGAGCATGGGCCGGCGCGGAGCTTCGCGGTGAACCCGCCCGCCTATGATCCGCTGTATCACTATCAGCTCGCTATCGATGCGGGATGTAACGCGTATGCGGCGCCGCTCGGCTTCATCGAAGCGGGCGCGGCGGAGTTCGCCGGGGAGATCCCGCTCATCCTCAAGATGAACAATCACGACGTGCTGAACGACGAGAAGGATCCGCTCTCGGCGGTGACGGCCTCGGTGAAGGACGCCCAGCGCCTCGGGTGCGTGGCGGCGGGCTTCACGATCTACCCGGGCTCGGCCAATGCCCAGGCCATGTACCAGCAGTGCCGGGAGATGATCGCCGAGGCCCGGGCCGCCGGCCTCGCCTCCGTCGTCTGGTCGTATCCGCGGGGGTCGAGCCTGAGCAAGGAGGGCGAGACGGCCCTCGACGTGGTCGCCTATGCCGCCCAGATCGCCGCCCAGCTCGGCGCGCACGTCATCAAGGTGAAGCCGCCCACCGCGCACATCGAGCAGGCCGAGGCCAAGAAGGCGTACGACAAGGCGGGCGTGCCGATGAGCACGCTGGCCGAGCGGGTGCGCCACGTGGTCCAGTCGGCCTTCGACGGCAAGCGCATCGTCATCTTCTCGGGCGGGGCCACCAAGGACGACGACAACCTCCTGTTCGACGAGTATCGCCAGCTCCGCGACGGCGGCGGGTTCGGCTCGATCATCGGCCGCAACAGCTTCCAGCGGAAGCGCGAGCACGCGCTCTCCTTCCTCGGCACCGTGATGAAGATCTACTCGGGAGAGCTGAAGTAAGCGCGCCCGTGCCCGTGGCTGTCGTCCCGACCGAGGCGCAAGTCAAAGACTACCTGCGCTCGCTGTCCAACTGGGGGCGCTGGGGCGCGGAGGACGAGCTGGGCACGGTGAACCTGATCACGCCGGCCAAGCGCATCGCCGCCGCGCGGCTCGTCACCGACGGGGTGAGCGTGAGCTGCGCCCGCCCCATCGCCACCGACATCGCCGCCGACACCACCGTGCAGCCGATGCGCTTCATGGTGGACTCGGGCGAGGGCCGCGACACCGACTCGCCCGAGCGCCTCTTGCAGCGCCGGGGCGCCGCCGAGTTCATCGGCATGGTCTTCCACGGCTACTCCATCACCCACGTCGACGCGCCGTCCCACTACTTCTGGGCCGGCAAGATGTACAACGGGCGGTCGTGCAACCTGGTCACCTCCCGCGAGGGGGCGACCGCCGCGTCGATCGAGGTGCTCCAGGGCGGCGTGGTGAGCCGCGGCGTGCTGCTGGACGTCGCCCGCACGCGCGGCGTCGAGTGGCTGCCGCCCGGTGAAGGCGTGATGCCCGAGGATCTCGAGGCCGCCGAGAAGGTCCAGGGCGTGCGCGTCGAGTCCGGCGATATCCTGCTGGTGCGCACCGGCTTCTACGGGCGCCGCCTCAAGGAGGGCGCCGTCAACCCGCTGCAGGCGGGCTCGCCCGCGCTCCACGCCGCGTGCTGCCCGTGGCTGCGCGAGCGCGGCGTGGCCATGATCGGCACCGACACCCACAACGACATCGCCCCGCCGCCGTACCCGTCGATGGGGAACTCCTTCCACGTGGTGTGCCTGGTGGCGATGGGCCTCTGGCTCATCGACAACGGCAACCTCGAGGAGCTCGGCCAGGCCTGTGCCGCGCGCCGGCGCTGGGAGTTCCTCCTGACCATCGCCCCGCTTCGCCTGAAGAACGTCACGGGCTCCCCGGTCAACCCCATCGCCGTGTTCTAGGCTAGAGCGACGATAAGGGCCCATCTGCTTCGTTGGCGCCCTCGACAGCCGGCTCAACGTACGAGAAAGTACGCCTCGCCGGCTGCCTTCGGGCGCCGCCTCGCAGCTGGACCCTTCTCCTCGCTCTAGCTCGGTTTCTCCGACAGGCTCCTAGACTAGCTGGGCGACCCGACGGCGCGCGCCATCTACGGAGCCCTTGTCGAGGCGCGCCGATCGGTCGCGCTTGCCATTGCGGGGGTCGCGCGAATACCATCGGGGCATCCTCGGGAGGAGGCCCACATGCGATATACGCGGATCTCGGCCGATTGCCACATCGACATGCCCTGGATGCCACCTGAGCTGTTCACCGAAAACGCGTCGGCGGCGCTCAAGGACCGAATGCCCTACGTCACCGAGGGGCCGGACGGGCCCTTCTGGACCTCGAAGAACGGCATGTCGTTCGGCCTGGTCTGCGGTGTGGGCCCCTCGGGCCAGAAGCTCGTCCCGGGCCAGAACTACCGCGTCGATCGGATGGCGGAGACCGGGCTCTACGAGGACGGCAAGCGCGGGATCCGCCGCGTCATCGATCCCCATCTGCGGGTGAAGGACGCCGAGCTCGACGGCGTCGACGCCGAGGTGATCTTCGGCATTCTCGGCGCCGCCACGCGCCTGGGCGACAACGAGGCCGCGCGCGAGATGTTCCGGATCTACAACGACTGGCTCGTGGATTTCTGCCGTCACTACCCGGACCGGCACATCGGCCTGGCGTGCCTGCCGTACGGGGACATCGACGCCGCGGTCAAGGAGGTCCACCGCGCCGCGAAGATGGGCCTGCGGGGCCTGGAGCTGTCGTGCTCCTGGGACATGGAGCCGATGTGGCATCCCGTCTGGGAGCCGCTGTGGCAGGCGGTGAACGAGGTGAACCTGCCGCTCCACTTCCACACGTTCCCCTCGATGCCGCCGGGCGTCCGGGAGAAGGCGACGGGGCTCACACGCCGCGCCGCGATGTTCACCGGCGTGTCCGCCTTCCAGATGAACCTCGTCAATATCCTCGCCGCCGTCATCGGCGCCGCCGTCCTCGAGCGATATCCGGGCCTGCGGATCGGCTTCGGTGAGAGCGGCATCGGCTGGATCCCGTACGCCCTCGACCGCATGGACTTCGAGTGGGAGGATCGCTTCAGGGATCTGGGCCTCACCATGAAGCCGAGCGACTACTGGCGGCGCCAGTGCAAGGCGACGTTCCAGTTCGACCGGATCGGCACCAAGCTGATCGACGAGATGGGCGTCGAGACCATCATGTGGGCGTCCGACTATCCCCACACCGACGGGGTGTGGCCGGAGTCGTCGAAGTACATCGCGGAGCAGTTCGGGCACCTGCCGCCCGACGTGGTCCGGAAGATCACCTGCGAGAACGCGGGGAAGTTCTACGGGCTGATGACGTAGCTCGGCGCGCCACCACTACGTCACTGCACGCCCAGCTCGCGCCGGATCTGCTCGCGGTCGAATCCGGCGCGCTCCAGCGCGCGAATGATCAGGGCGACGTGCTTCTTGGTGAGATCCTGAGGTCCGTGCCCGGGCAGCGTGATCTTCACGCCGGGGCCGGCAAAGTGCAGATGTCCGGTGGCCTTGCCGGCTTCTTGCACGAAGCCGTGGGTTTCGAGCCATCGCATCATGTCCCGTCGGGTGACCTGCCCCATCGCCAGCGCTCCTTTGCTCCGAGCATAGCCGAAGCGATGACGCGCGCCAGGCTCGCGGTCAGCGGTCGGAGACCAGATCGTGCGAGGCGGGGCCGTAGCGCCGGCGGCGAACGAGCCGGTAGGCGAGAACGCCGAATAGCGCCGTGGGCAGCAGCAGGAGCAGCACTCGCATGAATGGTCCGGTGCGCTCCAGCACGGCCGCGCCGAACAGGGCTCCGAGGACGATCCACAGCGTCGCGTAGATGACGGTGCCGACCGCGTCGAGGGCCAGAAACCGCCAGTAGCTGATCTGTCCCGAGCCGGCAAGGATCGCGACGAAGAGACGCACGCTCGTGGAGAACCGGGCCAGCAACACCGCCACGGCGCCGAAGCGCTTGAAGCGCCGCAGCGCCGTTTCGACGCATCGCGCGGAGCCGAGTGACAGCCGGCAATAGAGCGCGAGGAGCCGGATGCCGCCGCGCCTGCCGGCGAGGTAGAGAACGTGGTCTCCGAGCAATGATCCCAGCACGCTCGCCATGATCAGGAGCACGACCTCGTGCCTGGCGGTCGCCGAGAGGCCGGCGACCACCAGCATGGCCCGTCCGGGAAACGGCAGGCCCGTCGCATCGACAAGGCTCGCGACGAACACGACCGCAAACAGGTGCTCGCGGAGCCAACCCAGGAATGGGCTGAACGGCATTCCATCCCTGGCTATCGTAGCGGGATGCCCGCGCATTGCCCGTCCGTCCGAAGAGGGTCGCCGGGCGCACGCGGCGGACCTCAGCGTTCCATGACCTGCCTCCCTTGGTTGCCGCGTGGCCGCCCAGGCGCTGCCAGTTGGAGGGCATACGCGCCGCGACGGATAGGATACGATCAGCTCGTCCCTCGAGGAAACGCGAGAATGACGAGGGAACGAGAAAGGAGCGGTCGATGGTGAGCTATTCGGTGCGTGGCGCCATTGCCGTCGTGACGATCGAGCGACCGGAAGTTCGCAACGCGGTCGACCAGCCAACCCGCCAGGCCCTTGCCGAGGCGTTCCGGCAGTTCGAGGGCGAGCCCACACAGAGCGTTGCGGTCCTGACCGGGGCGGGCGGGGCCTTCTGCGCGGGCGCCGATCTGAAAGCCAGGGCTGCCGGTCAGCGGAAGCCGTACGGCGAGGATGGCGATGGACCCATGGGCCCGACGCGCATGAAGCTGTCGAAGCCCGTGATCGCGGCCATCGAGGGCCCGGCCGTCGCCGGAGGCCTGGAGCTCGCGCTGTGGTGCGACCTGCGCGTGGCCGCGCGCAATGCCACGCTCGGCGTGTACTGCCGGCGCTTCGGCGTGCCCTTGATCGACCTCGGCACGATTCGCCTGCCGCGATTGATCGGGCATAGCCGGGCCATGGACCTGATTCTCACGGGGCGTGGCATATCGGGCGAGGAGGCGGAGCGCATCGGACTCGTCAACCGGGTGGTCGAACCGGGCGAGGCGCTCGCGGCCGCGATTCGCCTCGCCGAGGAACTGGCGCGCTTGCCTCAGACCTGCATGCGCAATGACCGGCTGTCGGCGATCGAGCAATGGGATCTGGGCTGGCAGACCGCGATGCTCAACGAGCTTCGCCTCGGCATGGTGACGATTGCTTCCGGCGAGACGGAGGCCGGCGCCAAGCGCTTTGCCAGCGGGGTGGGACGACACGGCTCTGCCGTGCCGGATTGAGACGACGCCATGAAGGCCACCCTCTTCAGCCGCGTGCCGTACATGGGACCCGCGCCGGGGGGCGTCTGGCCGGTGCCGCCCGCGGCGTTCTCTCCCGAAGCCGCCGAGCAATCGATGGACGCTGCCTTCGAGCAGTCGAGTGAGGCGCATGGAGGTCATATACTGTCCGTATGCCGACTGCCAGCATCGAGCAGGCGCTCCGTAAGTTCTTCGCGGCCCGGCCCGCCGGCATCGTCGCCGCCTACCTGTTCGGCAGCGTTGCCCGGGGAACGGCGGGCGCTCGAAGCGACGTCGACGTGGCCGTGCTCTACGAGGCCGCTCCACCCGCCACCATCGAGGGCCTACCGCTCGATCTCGAGAACGCGATCCATCAACTGGTAGCCCGTCCTGTCCAGGTCATCGTCCTGAACACGGCACCGGTGAGCCTGGTTCATCGCGTCCTGCGTGATGGTGTGCTGGTGCTCGATCGGGCTCCGAGCGCTCGGATCCGCTTCGAGGTCCGAGCGCGCAACGAGTTCTTCGATCTGCAGCCGATCCTCGCACGCTACCGGCGCCGGGCGCTCGCCGCGCCGTGACCGACCTCGATCTTCTCGCTCAGAAGCTTGTCTTCATCGAGACGTGCGTCCAGGAGCTCCGGACGCTGGCCCGGCCGGCAGAGATTCAGCGCGACGTCCGGGAAGCTCGGTTCGTTCTACACACACTCCAGATCGCCATCCAGGCCGCGCTCGACGTGGCGTCGCATATCGTGTCGGACGAACGGCTGGGGGAGCCGGAGACCAACCGGGAGCTGTTCGACCGCCTGGCCCAGCACGGATGGCTGTCGGTGGAGCTCGCGGCGACGATGGGGCGAATGGCCGGATTCCGGAATATCGTCGTCCACGGCTACGGCGGCGTGAACCTCGAGATCGCGAAGGATATCGTGGAGCACCGTCTCGACGATCTCACCACCTTCGCCACCGCCATCCGGGCTCGTTTGGGGTAGCCGGCGTCGCGGTATCGAGTGGAAAGCGGCGGCCGTGTTCCCGCCATTGCGCTCACGGGTTACGTCCGCCCCGAAGACCGGGCTCGCCTGCTGGCGGCAGGGTTCCAGCAGCACCTCCGAAAACCCCTCGAACCGGGCGAGATCGTGGCGGCGATTGCCTCGTTGGCGGCGATCGGGAGGAGATGATAGCTTGACCAGGCCGCCGGGACTGGCCATGCTTGGGGCGGCAACGGGGTGGAGGCCGGATCCTACGACGCTGTGAACGGCCGGGCGCAAGGAAAGGGGAACGCTGATGCTGGACCTGCTGATCAAGAACGCGCGGATCTGCGACGGGACGGGCACGCCGAGCTTCATGGGCGAATCTCGGGGTCAAGGACGGCGTCATCCAGTCTCTCGGCAAGGCCAACGGCCAGACGGCGGAGCGGGTGCTCGACGCCGACGGCCTGGTCCTGGCGCCGGGCTTCGTGGATCCCCACACGCACTACGACGCGCAGATCGCCTGGGATCCCCTACTGACGTGCTCGCCGTGGCACGGCGTCACCACCGTCGTCATGGGGAACTGCGGCGTGGGCGTGGCGCCGGTGAAGTCCGAGACGCGCGAGATCCTCATGCAGGACCTGGTGAACGTCGAGGCCATTCCATACGACGTCATGAAGGCGGGCATCGACTGGCAGTGGGAGAGCTATGGCCAGTACCTCGACGCCGTCGGCCGCAGCGGGCTGGGCATCAACGTGGCCGGGCTGGTGGCGTTCACGCCGCTGCGCCACTACGTCATGGGCGAGGCGTCGTTCGAGCGGGCGGCGACGGATGACGAGATCGCCGCCATGCGGCGCCTCTTGCGCGAGGCCATGGAGGCGGGCGCCTTCGGGTTCTCGACCACCACCTCGCGCAATCACGTCGGCTACCAGGGCCGGCCGCTGGCCTGTCGCAACGCCAGCCGGGAGGAGCTGACCGGGGTCGTGCGCGGCCTGGCCGACGTCGGGCGTGGGGCGATCGAGATCATCCTGAACTCCGGCGGGATGTACGCGGTGAGCGACGAGGACGTCGAGCTCTTGCGGACGATCACGCAGGCGAGCGGCCGGCCGGCGACGTGGCTGGCGATGTTCGCCCATCCGGGCCAGCCCGACTACCACGACCAGACCTTCGCCAAGCTCGGCGATCTGGTGAAGCAGGCCATCCCGCAGGTGACGCCGCGGCCCATCATGAGCCAGGGCGATCTGAAGAACCCGACGATGTTCGGCTCGTTCGTCTCCTGGCAGAAGGCGTTCAACCGCCCGGCGGCGGAGCAGATGGCGCTCTACCGCGATCCCGCGTTCCGCGAGGCATTCCGGCAGGAGCTGGAGAGCAGGAAGCGCGGCCACATGTGGGGCCAGATGCGCGTGCTGGAAGTGGGCCGGCCCGAGCTGGCGGGCCATGTCGGCCGCACCCTCGAGGAGATTGCCGCGAGCCAGGGCAAGCGGCCGGTGGACGCCTACTTCGACCTGGGCCTGGCCGACGATCTCGAGACGCGCTTTCAATCCTCCACGTTCAACTTCGATCCCGCGGGCATCGCTCGGCTCATCGCCGATGATCGCTGCCTGATCGGGCTCTCCGACGGCGGGGCGCACGTCGACTTCATCTGCGACGTGGGCTATGCCACCGCGTTGCTGGATCTGTGGGTGCGGCAGCGCGGGGTGCTGAGCCTCGAGAAGGCCGTGCACAAGCTGACGCAGGTCCCGGCCGAGCTCTTCGGCATTCCCAACCGCGGGGTGCTGCAGGAAGGCAAGGTCGCCGATCTCGTCGTGTTCGACCCGGCGACGGTGACGGCGAAGGCGCCGAAATACGCCTACGACCTGCCGTGCAATGGCCGGCGCCTGGTGTCCGAGTCCGAGGGCATCAAGGCGACGTTCGTGGCGGGCACGCAGCTCTACGACGAGGGCAAGCACACGGGCGCGATGCCCGGCCGGATCCTCCGCAGCTACGAATAGCGGCTCGCCGAACTCACCAATATCCCCGGCGGCGGGTGCGCTCGATCGCAGCGCACCCGCCGCCCCGGATGCTCGTCACGGGATCGTGAAGTTACCGGCGCTCGTCGCGGTGCCGGCGGTCGTCGTGACGCCGATCTTCCCCGTGGTCGCACCCGCAGGCACCGTGGCCGTGATCTTGACCGCGGAGTTGACGACATGGCTACGCCGATACGCCGTTGAACGTCACCGAGCTCGCCCCGGTGAAGTTCGCCCCGTTGATGGCGACGCTCGCGCCGACCCCTCCGTGGGCGGGTGTGAAGCTCGTGATCCGGGGCGCCACGGTGAAGCTCGTCGCGCTCGTCGCCGTGCCGGCCGCCGTCGTGACGCTGAGCGTGCCGCTGGTGGCATTGGCGGGAACGGTCACCCTGATCTGCGTGCTCGAATCGACCGTGAAGGCGGCCGCGAACCCGTTGAACCTGACCGAGGTCGCCCCCGTGAGCGCCGTCCCGTGTGATCGTGACCTCGGCGCCAACCGCCCCGCTGCCCGGGGTGAAGCTGGCGATCGTGGGCTTGACGGCGAAGCTTCCCGACGCTGGTGGCGGTGCCGGCCGGAGTCGTCACCGCGATCTTCCCGGTCGTCGCCCCCGCGGGCACGGTCGCCGTGATCTTGATCGGCGTATTGACGGTGACAGTGGTTGCCGCCGTGCCGTTGAACGTGACCGTCGACGCGCCCGTGAAGTTGGCGCCGTTGATCGTCACGCTTGTCCCGATCACGCCGTTGGCCGGCGTAAAGCTCGTGATCCGCGGCGCCACGGTGAAGCTGGTCGCGCTCGTCGCCGTGCCGCCGGGCGTCGTGACGGCGATCGGCCCGGTCGTGGCATTGCCGGGCACCGTCATCGTGATCTGCGTGCCGGAGTTGACCGTGAAGGGGGCGGTGAGGCCGTTGAGCTTGACCGAGGTCGCGCCGCTGAAATTCGTCCCGGTGATGGTGACGGTCACGCCGACCCCGCCGCTGCCCGGGGAGAAGCTGCTGATCGCGGGCGTGAGGCTCACCGTGAAGTCGGTCGCGCTGGTGGCCGTGCCGGCGGCCGTCGTCACCGCGATGCGTCCGGTCGTGGCCCCGGCGGGCACGGTCGCCGTGATCTTGATCGGCGTATTGGTGGTGATGGTCGCCGCCGTGCCGTTGAACGTGACCGACGACGCGCCCGCGAGGTTGGCGCCATTGATGGTCACGCTCGCCCCGATCGCGCCGGTCGACGGCGTGAAGCTCGTGATCCGGGGCGCGACGACGAAGCTCGCCGCGCTCGTGGCCGTGCCGCCCGGCGCCGTCGTCACGCCGATCGCCCCGGTCGTCGCGTTGGCAGGGACGGTGGCCGTGATCTGCGTGCTGGAGACGAAGGAGAACGCGGCGTTGATGCCGTTGAACCGAACCGACGTGACGCCCGCGAAGTTGGCGCCCGCGATCGTGACGCTCGTGCCCGGGGCGCCGCTCGGGGGCGTGAATCCGGTGATCCGCGGCGCCACGGTGAAGTTGCCGGCGCTCGCCGCCGTGCCGATCGGAGTGGTGACGCTGGATCAGGCCCGTCGTGGCATTGGCAGGGACGACGGCGGTGATCCGGGTCCCCGTGTTCATCGAGTAGGCTGGCCGAAGTCCCGTTGAACGTCACCGACGTCGCGCCGGCGAGGTTGGTGCCATTGATGGTCACGTTGATCCCGACCGCGCCGCTCGTGGGCGAAATGCTCGTGATCGTCGGGGGCGAGCCCACCGTGAAGCCGGTCGCGCTGGTCGCCGTGCCCGAGAGCGTGGTGACGCTGATCGGGCCGGTCGTGGCCCCGGACGGCACGCTCGCCGTGATCTGCGTGTCCGAAACGACGGTGAACGCCGCGGAGGTGCCGTTGAAGGCCACGAACGAGGCGCTGGCCAGGTTCTCTCCCGTGATCGCGACGCTCGCGCCGACGGCGCCGGCGCCCGGCGTGAAGCTCGTGATCGTGGGCGGCGGAGGCAGTACCACGACCGTGTCACGCGTCGCCGCATTGTTCGCGCCGTCGGGGTCGGACACGCTGGATGCCACGGTAGCCGTATTGGTGATCGTCCCGGCGGCTCCGGGGGTGACGACGATCGTGGCCGTCGCGCCGGCGGCGGCGGCCAGCGAGCCGAGGTCGCACCGCACCTCGTGGAAGAAGAAATCGCTCGCGACCGTGCAGGTGCCCTGGCTGGGCGTGGCGGAGCCCACGGTGAGGCTTCCGGCCGGCATTCGGTCGATGAGCCTCACGCCCGCTGCGGGATCGGGCCCGTTGTTCGTCACGGTGAGCGTGTAGGTCAAGGGAAGCCCGGCGGTCGCGGGGTCCGGCGAAGCCGTCTTGCCGAGCGTGAGGTCCGCGGAGGTGGTCGCGGCGTCGATCTTGACCACGAAGGCGTCGTAGTTGCCGGCCCAGGTTCCGTCGAGTGGATTGACGGTGGGGAAGTTGTCCGAAAAGCTCTCGCCGGTCACGTAGGTATTGCCGGCGGCGTCGACGAAGATCCCGATGCCGTAGTCGGAGCTGCTGCCCCCGAGGTAGGTGGAGAACTCGAGCGCGGACCCCGCCGCGTTCAGCCTCGTCACGAAGGCGTCCACGAAGCCGGTGCCGCAGCCCATGCCGCAGACGGGCTGGAACGCATTCGCGGTGGGGAAGTCCGTCGAATCGGTCCACCCGGTGACGTGCGCCCTGCCGGATGCTGTCCACGGCGATGCTCTAGGCCTTCGTCATCCCGGCTGCCCCCGAGATAGGTCGAGTAGATGAGCGACGCGGCGCCGGCGGCGGCCGGGTTCAGCTTCGCCACGTAGGCGTCGAAGAACCCGAAGTTGCAGGTGCCGTCGCTTCCGCAGCCCGTGTCGAAGGCGCCGGCGGTGGTCGGGAAATTGGTCGAGCTGGTACGACCGGTGACGTAGACGTTGTTGGAGGAGTCTCGGGCGATGCTGAAGCCGCGATCCTCACCGCTGCCGCCGAGGTAGGTCGCGTAGAGGAGCGTCGAGCCGGCGGGACCGAGCCTCGCCACGAACGCGTCGAAACCGCCCCCGTTGGTGCTCTGAAACGGGGTGCCGGTTCCCATCGGGAAGTCGGTCGAGTCGGTGCGCCCGACCACCGTGGCATTGCCCGACGCGTCCACGACGATGCCATTGCCTCCGTCGTCGCCGCTGCCGCCGAGGTAGGTCGCGTAGACGAGCGACGCCGCGCCGGAGGCCGACGGGTTCAGCTTGGCCACGAAGGCGTCCGTGCCGCCGCCGCTGGTCCCCTGGAAGGGCGTCCCGCCCACCGGGAAGTCTGTCGAGGTCGTCCGGCCCGTGACATAGGCATTGCCGGAGGCATCGAGGGCCACGCCGAGCGCGAGGTCGTCGCCGGTGCCGCCGAGGTACGTGGAGTAGAGGAGGCCCGGAGCCGGACGCATTGAGCTTCGTCAGGAAGGCGTCGAAGGCGACCGCCGCCATTGGTGCCCTGATAGGCCGAGCCCGCCGTCGTCGGGAAATCGGTGGACTCCGTGAGCCCCGTGACGTGGGCATTGCCGGCGGCATCGACGGCGAGCGCCAGTCCATAGTCGGTGCCAGTGCCGCCGAGGTAGGTGGAGTAGATCAGCGCGGTGCCCGCGGGATTCAGCTTCGTGACGAAGGCGTCGTAGTCCGCGACCTGGGCGCCCTGGTAAGGGGAGCCCGCCGTCGGGAAATCGGGCGAGACCGTCAGACCCGCCAGGTAGATCCCGGTGGCATCCGCGGCGATCCCGCTGCCATTGTCTTCTCCGAAGCCGCCGAGGTAGGTGGAATAGACCAGCACCGGATCGATGATGAGGGGCTTCGTCTGGTCGTAGGCGGCCACCTGAAAGCCCACCGCCGCGCTCGCCCTTGACCACGTAGCCGCCCGGGACGCTCCGCTTGGCGCCGCCGACTTCCTGGTAGATCAGAGGCTTGCGCAGCCGCAGCTCCCCTCCTCGGGTCTGCAGCACGAGATCACCCTCGGTGCTCACCGCGAGCGCGTCGGCGCCCTCGAAGGCCAGCGCTGATGACGCCCGGGTCGGCTCCCGGCGCGACGATGAAGTCGTACTCGAGCTGCCGGCCGTTGCCGTAGTAGACGAGGTCGATTCCCCGGTACACGGCGCCGTATCGGACCTTTCCGTACGTGGGAATATTCGTGCGCCAGGTCTTCGGATCCTTGCCGATGAAGTAGTTGACCTTGCCCGGCAGCTCCTCGAGCCCGGCCGCGGATGGCGCGGGGTTGGCCCCGGCCAGCGTCATCCGCAGCAGCGTGCGCTCGACAGGTCTGACGGCCTCGGGCTCCGCTGGTCGCTCGCGGGCCGCGATGTTGGCCCAGGGCCAGCACGACCCCGTCGCGATTCAAGGACAGGCTGTATCCTCGGCCCCGCGCCAGGAACTGCGTGGAGCTGCCTGCCTGCCCCTGATTGGCTTCAAAGCTCAGCGGAATGTGACCGAACGAGGGGCGCTCTGGCAGGACGGCCGCGGCAGCAGAAGCGAGCCCTAACAATAAGGACAGTACAGGCACAGCGGTGACGCACGCGAGACCGACGAGCGGAAGCGCCGCTCTTGATGCGCGATCGGTCATGACCTCGCGCCTGCGGGCATCGCGATGCCGCGGCGGGCCAGCTCGCGCTCCAGGTCGAGCGCGCGCGTCCCGACCGGCTCTCCGCCGGGCACCGTCCAGAACACCTCGAACTCGAGCCCGTCGGGGTCCTTGGCGTAGAGCGACAGGCTCACGCCGTGATCCGAGGGCCCACCAGCGCGCCCGCCTCGACCAGACGCCGGCGCGCGCGCACCAGGTCGGTCAGCTCGCCGACCTCCCACGCCGAGTGGTACATGCGCGCCACGCGCTCGTCGGGGCCCGGCGCCCCGCGTTGTTCGAACAGCCCCAGGTGATGGTCGTCGGCGCTGCCCGGGATGCGCATGAAAGCCGCGTTGGGATAGCGCGTCTTCACCTCGAAGCCGAGGATGTCCTCGGTAGAATCGAACGCTCTGTTCGACGTTCGAGACCCACAGGACCAGATGCTGCAGCCGCTTGAGCCCGATGCCGCTCGCTGTGCGTGTGCTCATGGTGGTCGTCCTCCTCTCCTGGCGGCGTCGCCGCGGATCTTGGGATGCTGCGATGGTGGGCTGTAGCGGCCAGTCTGACACGGGAGGCTACGCGGCGAGGGAGAGAATCACCACGCCGGCCAGCATCACGAGGGCGCCGGGGGCGATCTCGCGCACCTTCTGCTTCTCCCCGAAGAGCAGGGCCCCGATGGCGAGCGCGAAGAGGATCTCGACCTGCTTGACGGCCTCGACATAGGACGACAGCGTCAGCAGATAGGCGTGTCCCTGGGTCACCGTCGTGAGCGCGGCGAAGAGGCCGAAGGAGACGAAGGCCATCCAGTGGCGCGGCACAGCGGCGAAGTACTTCCTGGAGGTCGTGAGCACGATCGGCGTCACGAGCAGGCTCGCGGCGAGATAGCCGCCCAGCGTGCCCATGTACGGGTCGGAGAGCTGCATGGCCCACTTGATCGTGATGACGGACGGGGCGAAGAACAGCGCGGCGAGGAGCGTGTAGCGGAGCCCGCGGTCCGTGAAGAGCACGGTGAGCGGCGCCCACCAGGAGATGTGCGCGCGCTGGACGTTGAGGAGATAGACGCCGCTCATGCTGATCATGATGCCGGCGATGCCGAGGAGGCTCGGCGTTTCCTTGAGCGTCACGTAGCCCAGGCCCACCAGGATGAGCAGGCTCACCTTCCAGAGCGCCGTCACCATGGAGATGGGCGAGAGCTTGAGCGCCTTGGACAGCGCCATGGTCGAGATGATCTGGCACACCGCGAAGAGGAGGCAGGCCCAGACGAAGCCGGGCTTGATCGTCGGCACGCCGTGCCAGAGGACGAAGAGCGCGGCGAACGGCAGCAGAAAGGTGAAGCGTCCCCACACCGCCATGTACTCGTCGAGCTCGTGGCCGAGACGCTTCATCACGGTGTTCCGCAGCACTTGGCAGAGCGCGGCGGTGAGCGCCAGGGCTTCCCACATGCGCGCGAGTCTACACGAGCGCGACGTGCCCGCCTTCGCGTTTCCTCGCTTCCGATCGCGAGGCGGATTGATCCGCGCCCGCGCGGGTGGAGTGCCCGGTGTCGTGGGCGCATCGGCGCGGGTGCCCGGTGTCGCTCGCGCGCTCGGAGACCTGTGCCTATTCAGCGCAGGACATGCGCGTACACCTTGGCCGCGCCGCGTCCCGCTCCGCGCGTCGACGGCGGTGCTGGCACATGCCTTGCCCCCACACGGCGTGTCCAATCACTCCCAGTCGCGCCACGGAGGGTGAACCATGACACATCTCCGAGTCAGCTTTGCGATCGCCGTCGTCACCGTCACCGCGGTCATCCCGCTCGCCCACGGCGATGGCGACAATGGCCGGGCCTTCAAGGCAAAGAACGAATCCGGCGAGGCGAGGACCATCAATGTCGCCGGTTTCCCGGTGGTCGCCCCGGACAACCCGTTCTTCCTCGACCTCGGGACGAACGGGCGGCGGTGCGTCACCTGCCACCAGCCCGCCGAGAACATGAGCGTGAGCGCGGCGAGCGTCGCCAAGCGCTTCGAGAAGACGAGCGGGGAGGATCCGATCTTTCGCCTGAACGACGGCGCGAACTCGCCGCTCGCCGACGTCTCGACGCGCGAGCAGCGCCGACAGGCGTACAGCATGCTGCGGACGAAGGGGGTGATCCGCGTCGGGCTCCCGGTTCCGGAGAATGCGGAGTTCATCCTCGCGGCGGTCGCCGATCCCTACGGCTATGCCGGCAACAACGCCAACGGCAATGAGCTGTCGCTCTTCCGCCGCCCGCTCCCGACGACGAACATCGCGTTCCTCAGCACCGTCATGTGGGACGGGCGAGAGACATTGCAGAAGGGATCGGCAGCGGCGATCGACTTCAACCTGGCGCACCAGTCCAATTCCGCGACGGAGACCCATGCCCAGGCGCCCGCTCCGCTCGACCAGGCGACGCGCGAGCTGATCGTCGCGTATCAGCGCGGGCTCTTCACGGCGCAGGTCTCCGACGCCGGCGCGGGCGATCTGCGCAAGGACGGGGCCACCGGCGGGCCCGAGGAGCTGGCGAAGCGGCTCTTCGTCTTCGGAGACAATGATCCCTTGGGCTGCGACGCGGCGGGCGTGCACTGCACCGGATCGAATCCGCTCTTCAGCCCCATCGTATTCACCGACTACGAAGCCTGGGCGCGTCTCGAGGGCAGCGGGCGAAACCGGACGCGCCGGGCCATCGCGCGCGGCCAGGACTTGTTCAACACGCTGCCCATCCCGATCAAGGGCGTCGCCGGGATCAACGACGATTTCAACGTGGCGGCCGTCATGGGGACGTGCACGACGTGCCATGACACGCCCCACGCCGGTGACCACTCCGTGCCCGCGCCGCTCGATATCGGCGTGGCCGACCCGCCGGTCTCGCCGGCCGACGGCGGAGACGGCGTCCGCAATCGGTTCGGCCTGCCCGTGGGCGACATGCCCGTCTACACGCTGTGCAAGATCAATACGGCGTGCGACCGTCCTCGGCGAGACGAGGAAGGTCGTGACCGACCCCGGGCGCGCGCTGATCACGGGTAGGTGGCAGGACGTGGGCCGCTTCAAGGGGCCGATCCTTCGCGGCCTCTCGGGGCGCGCGCCCTACTTTCACAACGGCGCGGCCGCGACGCTCGCCGACGTCGTCAGCTTCTACGACGCGCGGTTCGAGCTCGGGCTCAGCGATCAGCAGAAGGCGGATCTCGTCGCGTTCCTGAGAGCCCTGTGAGGCCCGGTCGGCGCACTCATAGCCAAGCGGGGATATCGTGCGGGGAAGAGGTAGGGGCGTCCGGAGCCGGCCTTCGAGGCGCCTGCTGGTCAGCGTCTCTTTCCAGTACAATGACGCCCATGCCGGGCGGCCTTCTCCTCTCCCGCCGTGCCCTTCTCTTCGGCCTGAGTGCCTGGGCTCTCGCCTCGTGGATGCCCGTCCGTCGAGCTGCCGGCTCCGCCCGTTCCTCGGACTACCGCGTCGACATTTCGATGCTCTGGGGCGTCATTCGCTACTCCGTCGCCGGGAGCATGGTGGAGGAGATCGATGCCGCGGCGGGTCGCTATCGCGTGCTCATCACGGGGAGTGGGACGGGCGTCTCGAGTCGCATCGAGGCACAGGGGCTGATCGAGCCGGGCGGCCGCCACCGGCCGCTCGAGATGAAGAATGCCCACAGCCTGGCGGGCCGCGAGAGCTGGCTCTCGATCACCTACGACTACGGCCGTCGGCTCGTCGACTACCGCGCGGTGGGCCATACGCTCTTGCTCGGGTCGACGCCGGCAGGTGGACGATCTCGTGCGCCTTCCCGAGGGACGCGTGGTGGACGATGCCGTGTCCGCCGCGCTCAATTTCGCCTCGGGCCATCTCGAGCGCGATGCGACGGGGACGTACCACATGTCCATCCTGCGCCGCAGCCGGCCCGTCGGTGAGGGGACCGATGACGTGTCGCCGGCGGGCTACCGGGTCGAGGTGGTGCCGGTTCGCCTCCGTGTGGAGCCCGACGCACGCACCGGCGGGCTGGCCGCCGGGATGGACATGTCCGGCTGGTCTTCCTGGGCGCGCCCGGATCAGCCAGCCCGGCTCGTCTTCACACCCGACCGTCGCCTCGAGTCGATCGAAGCGCGCCTGCAATTCGGCAGTACGATCCGGATGCGGTTCACATAGCCACACGCTCGGAGGCCGCACACATGAACTTCGACTTCTCTCCGGATCAGAAGGCCCTGCGCGATCAGGCGCGGAAGTTCCTGAGCGAGCAGGCCTCGTCCACCCGAGTCCGCCGCATTCTCGACACCGAGACGCCCTACGATGCCGAGCTCTGGCGGGGCATGGCGGAGATGGGGTGGACGGGCACCGCGATCCCCGAGAGTTACGGGGGCGCGGGATTCGGCTATCTCGAGCTCTGCGTGCTCGCCGAGGAGCTTGGGCGCTCGGTCGCGCCGGCGCCATTCTCCTCGACGATCTACCTCGCTGCCGAGGCGCTCTTGCTGGCCGGGTCGGAGGCGCAGAAGCGCCGCTGGCTGCCCCGGATCGCGGCCGGCGAAGCCATCGGCTGCCTCGCGCTGGCCGAGGGTCCCCAGGCGCCGACGCCGGAGTCGCTGACCACCCGGGCTGAACACGGGGTGCTCAATGGGACGAAGGCGCCCGTGGTCGACGGGGACGTGGCGGACTTCGCCGTCGTCGCGGCGCGCGATGGCCGGGCCGTGTCGCTGTTCCTCGTGGACCTGCGCGGCGCGGGCGTGAGCCGGGCGCCGCTCGAGACGGTCGATCCCACGCGCTCGGTGGCGTCGATCACCTTTGCGAACACGCCGGCGGAGCCGCTCGGCGAGCCCGGCGCCGGCTGGCCCCTCCTCGAGCGCGTGCTCGACCGCGCGGCGGTGCTCGTCGCCTTCGAGCAGGTGGGCGGCGGCCAGGCCGCGCTCGACATGGCGCGCGAGTACGCCGTCGGGCGCTTTGCGTTCGGCCGGCCCATCGCCTCGTTCCAGGCGATCAAGCACAAGCTCGCCGACATGTACGTGGCGGTCGAGCTGGCGCGGTCGAACGCGTTCTACGCGGCGTGGGCGCTGTCGACGGACGCGCCCGAGCTGCCGGTGGCCGCGGCCGCCGCCCGGGTGAGCGCCAGCGAGGCCTATTTCCACGCCGCCAAGGAGAACATCCAGACCCACGGCGGCATGGGCTTCACGTGGGAGTTCGACTGCCATCTCCACTACCGTCGGGCCAAGCTCCTCGGGCTCATGCTCGGGAGCGTCCCCCGCTGGAAGGATCTGCTCATCAGCCGGATCGAGGCGCGCGCCGACGCCGCGCCGGCTCACGCATAAGGGAGGCTCCGCCATGGACTTCACCGATACGAGAGAAGAAGCGGCGTTCCGGGCCGAGGCCCGCGCGTTCCTCGCGGCCAATGCCGAGCCCAAGAGCGGCACGTTCGAGACCTGGCAGAGCCGGTTCGGCGACGCGGGCCTCCAGCACGCCAAGGAGTTCCAGCGCAAGAAGGCCGAGGCGGGATTCGCCGCGCTCGCCTGGCCCGTCGACTGGGGCGGCCGCGGGCTATCGCCGATCTACCAGGTGATCTACGCGCAGGAGGAGACGCGCTACCTCGTGCCGCGCGGCTACTTCGAGATCGGCCTCGGGATGTGCATGCCGACCCTGTTCACGTACGGCACCGAGGCGGACAAGCGCCGCTACGCGCCGCCGGCCCTGCGGGGCGACGAGGTGTGGTGTCAGCTCTTCTCCGAGCCCGGGGCCGGCTCGGACCTGGCCGGGCTGCGCACGCGCGCGGTGCGCGACGGCGATGACTGGGTGATCAACGGCCAGAAGATCTGGACGTCGGGCGCGCACTGGGCGGACATGGCCATCCTGGTGACGCGCAGCGATCCCAAGGTGGCGAAGCACAAGGGGCTGACGTTCTTCTTCCTCAGCATGAAGAGCCCGGGGATCGAGACCCGCCGCATCAAGCAGATCTCCGGGCAATCGCACTTCAACGAGGTCTATTTCACCGACCTCCGGATCCCGGACGCCCAGCGCCTCGGCGGGGTGGGGCAGGGGTGGGGAGTGGCCATCACCACGCTCATGAACGAGCGGCTCAGCTCGGGGGACTATCGCGGACCGGACTTCGACGAGATCTTCTCCCTCGCGCGCACCGTGCGGCTCGAGGCCGGCCCCGCGATCAAGAATTCCGCGGTGCGCGAGCGGCTCGCCGAGTTCTACGTCAAGTCGCAGGGCGTCCGGTGGTCGCGCTTCCGGACGATGACGGCGCTGTCGCGCGGCGAGACGCCGGGTCCCGAGAACTCCATCGGCAAGCTGGTCAATGCCGCCAAGGGGCAAGACATCGCCTCGTACGCCATGGACCTGATGGACATGGGCGGCATCGTGATGGACCACAAGTGGGCTCCGATGCGGGCCGCCTTCCAGGAGTCGCTGCTCTCATCGCCGGGCTCGCGCATCGCCGCGGGCACCGACGAGATCCTGCGCAATATCATCGCCGAGCGCGTGCTCGGGCTGCCCGGAGACGTGCGCGTGGACCGCGAGCTGCCCTTCGAGGAGCTGCCCACGAGCAAGCGCTGACCCCGGGGAGCCCGGGTGCCGGCGTGACGCGGACACCGCGAGCGAGGCGCCGGCGGCTTCGCCGATAACGAAATGACCTCGCCGATCCGACCTCTGCCGAACGAGGTGGCCCGGTGGATCTCGCTCGCCGCGTGGTTCCGCTGGTGCGATGCCGCCGTCGCGTGGGCGCTACTGTGGGCGCTGCTGGCATCGATCCTCGGGCCGGCCTCGCCACCGGCGGCCGTGGCGTCGCTGGTCCTGGTGACTCTCGGCGCCCTGCTCCAGCCGCTCCGCGTTCTCTGGCGCCCGGTCAGTGGCAGTGTCGGTCTGGTGTTGAGCCGGCGCCTGCAGCCGGGAGACCGCGCGTGGTACGTGCGGTCCCGCCACGCGGACCCGGTGCTCGTGACGGCGCGTCACGGCGCCCGGATGCTGATCGCGACGCCGGACCTCGACGAGCCCGACGAGGTCTTGAGCGTCCGGCGAACGCGCGTGCTCCTGCTCCCTGCCGACGACATCCGACCGACTAGAGCGATGATAAGGGCCCATCTGCTTGCGTTGGCGCCCTCGACAGCCGGCTCAACGTACGAGAGACGTACGCCTCGCCGGCTGCCTTCGGGCGCCGCCTCGCAGCTGGACCCTTCTCATCGCTCTAGCTGGGTTTCTCCGACAGGCTCCTAGCTCTCAACGAGCGGGTTTGCGCGCGCGGACCAGCAAGAACACGGGGCGGCGTCGCTCGTCGCCCGCCAGCGGATGGGCCTTCAGCCACTGCTCACTGGGGGTCGGCTCGACGACGCGCTCGACCACCAGCCCGGCATCCAGGAGGCCGTTGATCAGCGTGGCCAGCATGCGGTGGACCTTCCGGACGCCCGGGACGAACCAGGATTCCTCACGGGCGCCTTCGTCGGCGTAGTGGTCCAGACCCCAGCGGATGCGCCGTCCGGTGTCGTCGAGGACCCAGCCGTCGCCCGGCAGGCGCGCCGTGAAGATCGGATGCTCGGTCGAATAGACGAGGACGCCGCCGGGCGCCAGCCACCCTGCGATGCGCAGGATCAGCCCCGCGTAGTCGTCCACGTAGTGCAAGACCAGCGAGCTCACGATCAGGTCGAACCGCGCGGGCGAAAACGCCACCTCCTCGATCGCCTCACGGCGGTAGGTCACACGCGGATGGGCCCATCCGGCTCGCGCCAGTGCCAGCATCCGCTCCGAAACGTCGACGCCCACCACCTCGGCTGCTCCGGTCGTGGCGAGATGGTGGGCGAGCTGCCCGGCCCCGCAGCCGAGGTCCAGCACCCGCCGACCGTCTACGTCGGGCAGCAGCGCCAGGAGATCGTCATGCTCCGCGGCCCGCTCCCACCCGGCGCCGAATCGCTCGAGGGTCGAGTAGCCGGCGAAGAAGCCCGGGTCGTCGTAGATGTTCTGAGGTTCCCGGGAGGCCTCGGACACGAGGTCTACTACCCCTTCTCGTAGCGCCTTGGCGAGCTCGGGGTCGGGATCTTCTTGAGCGCCCCGTACGTCGCAGGTGTCGATCTGGTTCACGGTGCCCTTCGGCCCGGCGGGAACCGGGACGAGCCCGTCACCATCTGAAGATCTTTGTCGTTGCCGTCGAGATACGCGTAGATGCTCGACGGGTTCATCACGAAGGCGGCCTGCTTGGACTGGTAGGCCTTGTTGTCAGCGCGGGCGCCTCGAGCCAGCACGCCACCGCGGTACACGTCGGTCGAGTTCGCCTGCAGCGCCATTGCCCCTCCTTGTCCGAGTCCTGAGACCAGAGAGATCCTGCTTGGGGCGCAGGCTTTCGAGTCGTGCCGATTATTCCCAGGGGGCGGACCCAGTGTCAAGGCGCCCGATGGGCTACTATCGGCCTCGTGCCGGCCCTCGGGTCATCCGTGACGAGTCTCGCGCTCCGCCCGCGCTCAGCGCATCCGGATGATGGAGCCCCGGGCCGGTGACGGCGGAGTGGGTGGCCGCCGCCCTCGTCATCGCGCTGGCGAACTTCGTCCTGGGGCTCGTCGGATTCGGCAATGGGCTCGTCGCGATGGCGCTGCTGCCATTCCTGATGTCGCCGGTGACGGCGATCGCCGTGCTCACGATCTACACCGTCGCCCTGTCCGCGGCGATCTTCGTGCCGCTGCGGCGCCACCTTCTTCCCTGGCCGGTGCTCGACATGCTCGTGGGCACCGTCCTGGGCGTGCCCGTCGGCGTATGGGTCCTCAGCGTGTTCCCGATCTCGACGCTGAACCGCCTCATCGGCGGCACGCTCGTCCTGATCGTCCTGCTCGACTGGGCGGGGCTCCATCCCAAGCGCCTGGCCGGGCGCGGGTGGTCCGCCGGCGCGGGCGTGCTGGCGGGCGTGATGGGGGCCGCCGTCGGGACGCCGGGCCCGCCCGTCATCCTGTACTCGGCCACGCAGGGATGGAGCCCGCGGACGATCAAGGCCAATCTCCAGGCCTTCTTCGTCGTGAACCAGGTGGTCATCCTGGCGGGGTACTGGTGGGCCGGCGTTCTCGACGGCCACGTGTGGCGGCTCGCCGCTTCGTTCGCCCTCCCCGCGGCAGGGGGCACCGCGCTCGGCATGCTGCTCTTCAACCGCGTCGATCCGGTGCGCTTCCGCCGGATCGTGTTCGCGCTGCTGCTCGTCGCGGGCCTCGTCCTGCTCGTGCGGGGCTGAGGCCGCCTGCGCGGGCAATGTCGCCCGGCTCCTCGTGGATCGTTCTGCTGATCGCCAAGATCGTGGTGTCGGCGGGCTTCGTCCTCGGCGTGACGGCGGCGGTCGAGCGGCTGGGGCCTCGCCTCGGCGCCCTCATCGCCGCGACGCCCCAGCTCTCGGTCGTCGCGCTGGTCTTTTTCACCCTCGAGCAGGGGCCCGCCTTCGCCGCGGAGAGCGCGTTCTGGACCATCCCGGGGATGTGCGCGACGATCCCCGTGTTCCTCGGCTACCTGGTCGCGATATGGCTCGTGCCCGGCCCGCGCATCAGGTCGGTCACCGCCGGGGTGGCGCTCGGCACCCTCGGCTTCATCCTCAGCTCGAGCCTGCTCGGCGCCCTCCCCCTCACGCGCGGCACCATCTTCCCGCTCGCTGCGGCGGTGTGCGCGGGGACGGCCTGGATGGTGCGGCGCCTGCCTGACACCGCGACCCTCCGACGAGCGCCGGCTTCGCCGCTCATCCTGGCCACCCGCGCCGGCGCTTCGGTGCTCACCGTGGTCACGGTGACGTCGCTCGCCCATCTCCTGGGCCCGAAGTGGTCGGGACTGGTGGCCGGGTTCCCGGTCAACGGCCTGCCGGTGATGGCGATCCTGCACTACCAGTACGGCGCCGACGTCATCAAGCCGTTCATCAGGATCTTCCCCGCCGGCGCCTTCGGGATCTGTCTGTTCAACCTCGTGGCGTCGGTGTGCCTCGTGCCGCTGGGCCTGGTCGCCACGATCGCGCTCGCCTACGGCGTCGACATCGCCTACCTGATCGCGGTGTCGCGCGTGGGCAGGTCCAGCCGGCCCGGCCGATGATCGTGATCGGGAGCGCAGGCAGGCGGCGGCCCTGGGCGGCCGTCGCGGCGGCGACCGCGCTCAATGCTCCGCTCGGTTCCCTCTATGCGTTCAGCGTGTTCCTCCAGCCGCTGGAAGCCCTGCTCGGGCTGAGCCGCACCGATCTCGCGCTCGTCTTCGGCCTCGCATCGGTGGGATTCAGCGCGGGCATGAACCTGGCGCCCTACGTCTATGGTTTCGCGTCGAGCCCGATGCTCGTGCTGCTCTGCGCCGCCGTGAGCACCGCGGGCATCGCGCTCGCCGCCACCGCCGGCGGCCTGACCCAGCTCGCCATCGGGTACGGGGTGCTCTTCGGCGTCGGGGGAGGCGCGGGGTACATCCTCGTCCAGCAGACGGTGAACCTGGCGGTGACGAGCCGCCACGGCCTGGTGAACGGCTACCTCGTCAGTCTGCTTCCCGCCGGCGCCATGATCGCCGCGCCAATCTTCGGCTGGTCCATTCGAGTGGTTGGCGTACGCGTCGCGCTGGCGGGGCTTGCCGCGGTCCTGGCCATCACCGGGGCGGCCAGCGCGTGGCTCACGGCGCGCTCCGGCGTCACGCTCGAAGCGGCGACCCGGGCGACGGCGCCGGCGGAAGAAGAGCGCCACCGGGCCGTGTTCTGGCGACTGTGGCTCATCTTCTTCCTGGCGGCGTCGGCCGGGCTCATGGTGCTCAGTCAGGCCGCCGGCATCATCACGGCCTATGGCGGCGCGACCGCGCTCGCGGTGTATGGCACGACGTTCATCACGGGCACCATCGCCGGCGCGCGCCTCGGCGGCGGCTGGATGGTCGACTGGCTGGCCATTCCCACGGTGGCGGCCGGGGCGCACGCCGTCGCCCTCACCGGGAACGCGGCGCTGACGCTGTGGCCCGGCCCCTGGGTCGCGGTCCTGTCGCTAGCGCTCGTGGGGCTCGGCTACGGATTGATCTCCGGCGTCACGGCCGCCGCGGTCGCCGTCTACTGGAGCCGCCCGCTCTACGGCCGCGTGGCCGGTCGCCTCTACCTGGCATGGTGCGCCGCCGCCGTCGTCTTGCCCATCGTCGCCGGCCGCCTGTTCGACCTGACCCATGGATACGGAACGGCGGTGCTCATTGCCGGGGGCGCCAATGCGCTGGGCGTGCTGGTGGCGCTCGGTCTTCCCCGCCAGGGCAAGTCTCGATCGGGCTATGGCGCCTCCACGCGCTCCGTCGGCGCGGGTTAGCACCGCCAGAATGACCCGGCGGGTCGCGGCCCGAGATTGGCGAGCCGGCGCTCCGATCCGGCGATAGACTGGGGCCCGCGACGTGGCCGGATTGGTGGCGAGGCGGTTCGAACGCTGGGCCGGGCGGTGCGGGCCCGGGGGAGGATGAGACATGCGCGCGAAGGATCAGGGCGGGCCGTCGGTCATCCAGCAGCTTTCGGCGTACGTGGCGAGCGAGTCGTTCGAAAAGCTTCCTGAGGCGACGGTGCGGGCGGCCCGCCGGGCGATCCTCGACACCCTGGGCGTGATGCTGGCCGGCTCCGCCGAGGTGACAGCGGCGCGCGTGCGCGCGCTGATCGCGCATCGGCGCGGGGTCGAGGAGGCCACGATCGCGGGCACTGAACTCCGCGGCTCAGTGGAGGACGCCGCGCTCGCGAACGGGACGGCGGCGCACGCCCTCGACTACGATGACGTGCAGCAGTCGCTGTCGGGTCACCCGTCGGTGCCGATCCTGCCCGCCGCGCTCGCCCTGGCAGAGCGGCAGCACGCCTCCGGCGCCGCGCTGCTCGTGGCCTTCGTCGCCGGCGTCGAGGTCGAGGCCAAGCTCGGACGCGCGCTCAACCCCGCCCACTACGAGACGGGCTGGCACGCCACGTCTACCCTCGGCGTCTTCGGCGCCGCCGCCGCGGCGGCCAAGCTGCTCGGCCTCTCGGCCGAGCGCATCGAGCACGCGCTGGCCATCGCCGCTTCGATGGCGAGCGGGATCAAGGCGAACTTCGGGACCGACGGCAAGCCCTGGCACGCGGGTCACGCCGGCCGCTGCGGAGTGGAGGCCGCGCTCCTTGCAGAAGCCGGGTTCACCGGGAACCCCCGCGCGCTCGAGCACGAGGATGGCTTTGGCGCCACCTACGGAGCGGGCAGCGTCCCGGCCTGGGACCTCGTCACCGCGGGGCTGGGCGCGCCGCACGAGGTCGTCGACCCCGGCATCGGGGTCAAGCGCTACCCGGCCTGCGCGAGCACGCACCAGGCCCTCGACGCGACGCTGGCCCTCGCCGAGGAGCACGCGATCGACACCTCCGACGTGGAGGCGGCGGAGTGCGCGGTCCACTACCTGGCGCCGCATCAGCTCATCTACGATCGGGCGGAGACGGCGCTCCAGGGCAAGTTCTCGATGGCGTATTGCGTGGCGGTGGCGCTGCTCGACCGCTCGGTCGGTCTCGCTCAGTTCACCGACGAGCGGGTCCGTCGCGCGGACGCGCAAGCCCTGATGCCGAAGATCCGCATGGTCATCCATCCCGAGCAGACGACCCGCGAGTGCCTGCCGACGCGGTTCAGCGAGGTGACGATCACGCTTCGCGACGGCCGGCGCCTCGTCCGGCGCGTGCGCCACGCCAAGGGCCAGCCGCAGAATCCCCTGACGGACGGGGAGCTGACGGCCAAGTTCCGCGACGCGGCGACCCGCGTGCTTCCCGCCGAGCGGGCGGAGTCGATCCTGTCGGCCATTCTCGGACTCGAGAGCCTCGGCGACGTGGCGGCTCTCGCACGGTTGCTGAGCAGCCGCGTCCGCTGAGGGGTCCTCCGCTCTCCCAGGGCACGGAACGACCGACGCGACCCTCGAGGTCGTCGTCACTCCCGCCGGCGCAGCTCGAAAGGCGGACCCTTCGGACCTTGCCGAGCCCGGAGAAGGTTCGCGGGGGCGGCGCCGAGCGCTTGAAGAAATCGCAGGTAGGCCTCTAAATCGATGGGCCGCGGAGCGCCGAGCCGCCGGAGCGCGGCCACATCGGCCGCCGTCGTCGGCAGCCCCAGGTTCAGCGCGAGTCGATCAGCCGAGTCGCTTGATCTCAAGGTAGCGCTCCAAGAGCCCGGTCTGCTCGAAGTATGCACGAACTTCCGTCTCGTCGATGCCCGGCAGGCTCAGGAGGAACTGGATATCTGCCATCTCCCGCAAGGTTCGCGACGGGTCGTTCTTCATGGCGTGTACCTTCATCGCAATCAAATGCTCCGGGCGGGGGACCGGCACCCGATGCTCGCCGAGCTCCAGGGTAGCCCCACTGCTGAACAGGAGGCGGCCCGTCTCGCTGTCCACGTACACGAAGTCGAGGCGCCCGAGATCGGGCAGGGCGTGAACATGGTTGGAGTAGCCGGCGGATCGGTACAACGTCTCGTATCCCAGCGACTCGAGGAAGGCCACGAGCTTGGGCTGAGCGGCCGACTCGGTGGCCAGATCGAGATCGAGCGTGGCCCGCGCGAGCCCATAGGCATGCAGGCCAAACGCCCCGACCGCTGCATAACGATAGCCCTCGCGACCGAAGAACGACGCGAGCGTGCCCAGGACCTTGCCGAAATCCAATCACGTCCCCCTGTGAGGGAGGGTAGCATTCGCGCGCGGCTCGGACCATGTGCCGCACGGAGGGCGGCGCTATACTGCGGCCACCCATCACCCATGCCATGACGAAAGGACACGACGATGCCAAGCTTTGAACACCACGGCGCGTCCATCTACTACGAGGAGTTCGGCCAGGGATTCCCCATCCTCACGTTTGCGCCGGCGGGTCTGCAGTCGGTCATCGACGTGTGGAGCCGTCCCTCCGCTCCTGTGAACCCCACCACCGAGTTCGCCGCAGACTTCCGCGTGATCGCGATGGATCAGCGCAACGCCGGCGGCCGGTCTCGTGCTCCCATCACCGCCCAGGACGGATGGCACACCTTCGCGGCCGACCATATCGCCCTGCTTGACCACCTGGGGATCGACCAGTGCCACCTGTACGGCCAGTGTATCGGGGGGTCCTTCATCATGAGCCTGCTGAAGGCCCAGCCCCAGCGCATCGCGTGCGCCGTGCTCGCGCAGCCCATCGGGCGGGTGGGAGCCATGCCCCCCGGCCGCTCCGCCAGATTCGAAGGGTGGGTCGAAACCCTCAAGGACCACCCGGAGGCCACCCCACAGGTATTGGATGCGCTCTACCGGAACCTGTACGGGCCCGGCTTCGTCTACAGCGTGGACCGCGCGTTCGTGTCGAGCTGCCGGACGCCGTGCCTGGTGCTGGCGGGCAACGATGAGGCGCATCCGCTCGCGATCAGCGAGGAGGTGGCGAAGCTGCTCCCCGACGCCGAGCTCATCCGGGAGTGGAAGGAAGGCGCGGCGCTGGTGTCGGCGACGGCCCGCATGAAGCAGTTCCTGTCGGCCCACACGCCAGTGCGGGCATAGCGTTCAGGGGCGGTGTCACGCGACGGGCTCCTGCTCCACCGTCGGCGCGTTGCCGGCGAGCGTGGTCCGGCGCACGTCGCGGACCTCGGTCCGGTCGAAGCGGCGAGCGCGGTGCATCGTCGCCCGGTTGTCCCACATCACCAGGTCGCCGGGCCGCCACGCGTGGGAGTACACGAGCTCCCGCTGCGTCGCGTGCTCGGTCAGGTCGCGCAGGAACATCCGGGCCTCGGGCACCGTCCAGCCGAGGATGGCGCCGGCGTGCGCGGACAGGAACAGCGACTTGCGGCCGGTGACCGGGTGTGTGCGCACCAGGCGCTGGCGCACCGGCCGGAACGCGGCGATCTCCTCGGGCGTGAGGTCGGTGAAGCCGATCGCCTCGCGCGAGTAGATCAGGGAGTGCTCGCAGACGAGGTCCTCGACCTCGGCCTTGGTGCGCGCGTCGAGCGCGTCGTAGGCCCCGCGCATGTCGGCAAACTCGGTGTTCGCCCCCCACGACGGGATGATGCGCCCGGAGAGCAGCGAGTACTTCGCGGGCACCGGGCGGAAGGAGCTGTCGGAGTGCCAGAGGTGGTCGCCCAGCTTGAAGAACCAGACCCGGTCCTCGGGCGACATGATGTTGCCGTGCTTGTCGAGGTTCGAGAAGTCCGCGATGCCGGGGCCGAGGCGGTTGTCCTCGCGCTTGCGGACGTGGCCGGGCGTCTTGTAGCGCTCGAGCACGCCGAAGTTGAGCGTGAAGGCGAGCTGCTGCTCGTCGGTCAGGTCCTGGCCGCGAAAGACGAGCACGGCATACGCGTCCATCCCCGCCTCGATCGCCGCGACGTCCTCGCGGACGATCGGCCGGGTGATGTCGATCCCCGAGACCTCCCCGGCGAACGCCGGGTGCGACGGGCGCAGCGCGCGAATCGAGATGGGCATCTGGTTGCTCCCTCCGCTTGGCAGTGCGGCATGCCTGCGGGCGGAATCTACCCGTTCCAGCGCGGTCGGTCAAGCGGAGCCGGCCGCGCCTGCGGGTAGGTGTATCGGCAATTGGACATCGACACGCTTGGCCGGGAGCGAGCGACCATGCCGGTGCTACACTCGGCTCGGGAGACGACGAGGCGATGGCGACACGCATAGTCCTGACCTACGCCGACCTGGTGGCCATGCCGGCCGACGGCAAGCGCTACGAACTGCACGAGGGCGAGATCTACATGACCGCGGCGCCGAGGCCTCGGCACCAGCAGGTGGTCGGGAACCTCCACCTGATCCTGGCGGCGCACGTGCGGCGACTCGGCCTGGGCGAGGTCTTCCTCTCGCCGATCGACGTGATCCTCGCCGACGTGACGGTCGTGGAGCCGGACCTGATCTACCTCGACGCCGCGCGGCTCGGGCGCGTCAGCGACCGCGCGATCGAAGGCCCGCCGACCCTCGCCATCGAGGTGCTCTCACCGAGCACTGCCGCGGCCGACCGCGGGGTGAAGCTCCAACTCTCCGCCAAGTACGGCGTGCCGCACTACTGGATCGTCGATCCGGATGCCCGGCTCGATCGAGACCTATCGCCTGACCGGTCCCTCCTATGAACCGGGACCGCGCCTCGATGGGCCCACGCCCGTGGCGCTTCCGCCGTTCCCCGACCTCTTCTCGACCCGGCCTCCGTCTGGCGCTGAGGGACGCAGCGAGCGAAATCGGGCTGGGAGCAACCATCCGCTGAGGGCTCGCCGGGAGCTGTCAGCGCGGCGGCCGGGCGTCGAGCTTGGCGAACGCCGCGCGCGCCGCGCGCATGCCGTCGACACCCTTCGGGAAGCCGGCGTAGAGGCACAGGTGCACCATGATCTCCTCGATCTCCTCGCGCGTGAGGCCGTGGTGGAGGCCGGCGGGCACATGGAAGGCGAGCTCTCCCTCCTGTCCCATCGCGGCCAGGAGGGCGATGACCACCAGCGAGCGGTCGCGCCGGGACAGCTCGGGGCGCGACCAGATCTCGCCGAAGGCCCAGCGAAAGGCGAGCGTGCCGACGTCGCCGAGCGCGCGCTGCATGTTGGCGAGGTCGGTGGCGGGATCGGCGGCGGCCCGGCCTCCCGTGACCGTGCGCCGCACGTCGGCGGCGCGGGTGTCGCGCTCGGCGTCGGAGAGACGCTCGGCCGGCCGGCGCCCCTCGATGCGCTCCACGCCCTCGGCCTTGCGGAAGGCCGCGTCCATCCGGCGGAAGGCCGCCATGGCCGCCGGGAACCCGGCGTAGGCCGCCACGTGGAGCAGCACCTCCTCGATCTCCACGCGCGTCAGGCCGTGATGGAGGCCGACCTGGGTGTGTAGCTCGAGCTCCTCGTCTCGCGCCTGGGCGGAGAGCACCGACAGGACGAGGAGCGAGCGGTCGCGCCGCGAGAGCTGGGGGCGCGACCAGAGGTCGCCCACCGCGTCGAAGCCGAAGCTGCCGAGGGCGCCGAAGCGCCGCTCCATCGAGGCGAACACGCGGTCCGGCTCGACACCGGGGACGAAGCGGCCGAACACCTCGCGCGCGCGGTCGTGCCGCTCAGCGTAGCTGCCGGGCTCCGCCATCGCGGCTCAGGCCCCGCCCGCGCCGAGCACGGCGATGGCCTCCACCTCCACCAGCAGCTCGGGGACGGCCAGGGCGCGAACCTCCACCAGCGTCGAGACCGGGAAGTCGCCGGAGAACGCCTCGCGGCGCGCCTTCCACACCTCCTCGCGGCGCTTGATGTCGGTGACGAAGATGACGACCTTGACGATGTCGTCCAGGCGCCCGCCCGCCGCCTCCATCAGGTGGCGGATCTTCTCGAAGATCGCCTTGGCCTGCCCGTACATGCTGTCGCCGCCGACCACCTCGGCGCCGGCGCGCGCGGTCATGCCCGCGACGAAGACCTGGTTGCCCACGACGAGGGCATTGGACCACGTCTGAGGCGGTGGCTCGGGGACGGCTGAGCTCGAGACGCGTCGCTTCTTCATCGGTGCATGCTCCTTTCTCTGGCACGGCGTGATCGAAGGGGCCTCGACCGCGGTATTCTCGCATTGCCCGCTCGTCCGGCGCCACCGGATGGGCTACTATCCCAGTGGCGCGAAGGCAACGCCGCCGCTCGCCGCTTCACCAAGCCCCCCAAGGAGGCACGCACATGAAGCTGATCGGCGTCGACGTCGGGGGCACCTTCACCGATCTGGTCCTGTCGGACACCGAGCGCGACCTCACGGTGATCCACAAGGTGCCCACCACGCCCGCCGATCCCTCTGCCGGGGTGCTGGCCGGCATCCGCGAGCTGTGCCTGCGCCACGGGATCGCGCCCGCCGACGTCGGGCACGTCTTTCACGGGACGACCATCGCCACCAACGCCGTGCTCGAGAACCGGGGCGCGCGGACCGGGATGGTCACGACCAAGGGCTACCGCGACATCATCCACGTGGGGCGGCACCAGCGGCCCGAGCACTACTCGATCATGCAGGAGGTGCCGTGGCAGGACCGCCCGCTCGTCCAGCGCCGCCATCGCAAGGGCGTGAGCGAGCGGATCGCCCCGCCGCGCGGCGAGGTGCTGGTTCCGCTCGACGAGGCCGAGGTGCGCGAGGCGGCGCGCGCCCTCAAGGCCGAGGGGGTCGAGGCCATCGCGGTGTGCTTCCTCTTCTCGTACATCGACCCGCGGCACGAGGAGCGCGCACGCGAGATCATCGGCGAGGTGTACCCGGAGGCCTTCGTCACCACATCGTCCCGCGTGTCGCCGCAGTTCCGCGAGTTCGAGCGCTTCACGACGGCGGCGATGAACGCCTTCATCGGGCCCAGGGTCAAGCAGTACGTGAGCCGGCTGGGAGCGGCGCTGGACGACGTCCGGGCTCGGCGCCGAGCTGCACATCATGGCGTCGAACGGCGGCGTGGCCACGCCGGCCATGGTGGCCGAGAAGCCCGTGCTCACGCTCCTGTCCGGCCCGGCGGCGGGCGTGCTCGGCGGCGCCTGGACCGGGGCCTCTCCGGCCGCCGCCGGCTCATCACCTTCGACGTCGGCGGGACGAGCGCGGACATCGGCCTCGTCGTGGACGGGACCTTCAGCGAGGCCACGGCGCGCGACACGTGGATCGCCGGCTACCCGGTCATCGTCCCCATGATCGACATCCACACCATCGGGGCGGGCGGCGGGAGCATCGCCCACGTCGACCCGGGCGGCGCCTTTCGCGTGGGGCCGCGGAGCGCGGGCGCCGAGCCCGGCCCGGCGGCCTACGGGCGCGGCGGCACCGACGCCACCGTGACCGACGCCAACCTCGTGCTCGGCCGCCTCGAGAGCGAGAGCTTCCTCGGCGGCGAGATGAAGCTCGACCTGTCGGCGGCGCGGCGGGCCATCGCCGAGCTCGCCGGGCGTCTCGGCCTCGACGAGCTCGCCGCGGCCGAGGGCGTCCTGACCATTCTCAACAGCAACATGGCCAACGCCATCCGCTCGCGGACGATCCAGAAGGGCATCGACCCGCGCGGCTTCTCGCTCGTCGCGTTCGGCGGCGCCGGGCCGCTCCACGGCGCCGAGGTGGCGGCCATGCTCGAGATCCCCGAGGTGATCGTGCCGGTGTACCCGGGCATCACCTCGGCGCTCGGCCTCCTCACCACCGATCTCAAGTACGACGCGATCAAGACCGAGTTCCAGGTCAGCGGCGCGGTCGACCTGGCGCGGCTGAACGAGGACTTTCGCGCCATGGAGGCGGACCTCGCCCGGCAGTTCACCGCCGACGGCCTGGCGCCGAGCGAGGTCTCGTTCACCCGCTGGGCCGATCTCCGCTACGTCGGCCAGGGCTACGAGCTGCGCGTGGCGATGCCGGCCGGCGCCGTCGACCCCGCCGGGCTCGAGGGCGCGTGGCAGCGCTTCCACGAGCTCCACCACGCGGAGTACGGGCAGAGCTTCCCGTCGAGCCCGATCGAGATCGTCAACATCCGCGTCAGCGGCGTCGGCCGGATGCCCCGGATCGGCGCGCTCAGAGCTCCGCGCGGCACATCCCTGGCCGGGGCCCGGGTCAAGACCGGCCGGTGCGTGTTCCGCGTGAACGGCGCGCTCGCGCAGCTCGACACCGTCTTCTACCGGCGCGACCGGCTGCCGGTGGACGAGGTCATCGCCGGACCCGCCATCATCCTCCAGGCCGACAGCACGACCCTGATCCCGCCGGGCTGCTCGGCCCGGGCCGACCAGGCGGGCAATCTTCTCATCGCGATCGGAGGCTCCCATGAGTGAGGCGACTCCCGAGAACGGCGCGCCGGCGGGCCGGCGCATCGATCCCGTCACGGCCAGCGTGATCCACGGCGCCCTCGAGCACATCGCCGTCGAGATGGGCTACAAGCTGATGCGGATGTCGTACTCGAGCATCATTCGCGAGTCGGAGGACTTCGGCGCCGCCCTCGTCGACACCCAGTGCCGGCAGCTCTGCGAGACGCGGCAGAGCACGCCGCTGCAGTCGGGGCCGATTCCCGGCTACGTGCGCGGCCTCCTCCGCCAGCTCGAGGCGCGCGGCGAGGCCATCGAGCCCGGCGACGTGATCATGCACAACGACGCCTACGGCGGCGCCTCCCACGGCCCCGACGTGGCGTTCTGCGTGCCGGCGTTTCACGACGGGCGGCTGGTCGGCTTCTCGGTGACCACCGCGCACCATCTCGACATCGGCGCGCTGACGCCGGGGAGCTGCGGCATCGTCGACGCCATCGACGCGTACGCCGAGGGGCTTCAGTTCAAGGCGATCAAGGTGTACGAGGCGGGGCGGAGGAACACGGCGGTGTGGCACATGCTGCGCGACAACATCCGCGCCTCCGACCTGGTGGTGGGCGACATGGAGGCCCAGATCGCCGCCGCCCGGATCGGCGCCGAGCGCTACGTGGAGCTGATCCGCCGCTACGGGCTCGATACCGTCAACGCCGCCTACGAGGATCTGCTCGACTATTCCGAGCGCATGATGCGGGCGGCCATCGAGCGCCTCCCCGACGGCGCCTATCGAGCGACAACCTATATCGACGGGTACCTCGACGACAGCGAGGCATCTCGAAAGGACCTGCCGCTCGTGCGTGGCGATCACCGTGCGCGGGAGCGAGCTCGTGGTGGACCTCACGGGGACGGCGCCGCAGGTGCCCGACCGGCCGATCAACATGCCGCTCGAGGGCACGGTCGACGTCGCCATCTGGCTCACTCTCCGGTCGATCCTCCTCGACAGCGCCGTCTGCGGCCACATCCCGCAGAACAGCGGGCTCACCCGGCCCATCACCATCGTGGCCCCCAAGGGCACGCTGGCCAACCCGATCTTCCCGGCGCCGACCATCGCGCGCTTCTGCCCGGGCAACCAGCTCGCCGACACCGTCATGAAGGCCCTGGCCCCGGTGGTGCCGACCCAGGTGAGCGCGGGCATCGGCAACCTGCGCGTCGTCGCCTTCAGCGGGCTGCGGGGCGAGCAGCACTGGGTCCACATGGAGATCTTCGAGGGGAGCTACGGCGGCCGCCACGGCGCCGACGGGATGGACGCCGTCGACACGCTCTACGCCAACACCCGGAACAACCCCATCGAGGACATCGAGTCGCACCTGCCGCTCCGGGTCGAGCGCTACGAGCTCCGCGAGGACGCCTGCGCGGCGGGCCAGTGGCGCGGCGGCCTCGGCGCTGTCCGCGAGTTCACGTATCTCGAGGACGGCGGCGCCTCCGTGGAGGGCGAGGGCCACAAGTTCGAGCCGTGGGGATTCGCCGGCGGCCAGGCCGGCTTCCCCGCCGAGCTGGTCGTGCGCCGGGCGGACGGCGGCGACGCACAGCTTGCCGTCCAAGGTCCCGTACACGCGGGCCCGCGCCGGCGACCGCTTCATCATGGTCGGGCCGAGCGGCGGCGGCTACGGAGATCCCCGCCAGCGCGCGCCCGAGCGCGTGCTCAGCGACGTGCGCGACGGCTACATCTCCGTGGAGGTGGCCGCCCGCGACTACGGCGTCGTGATCACGAGAGACCTGGTACTCGACCGGGAAGCGACGGCCCGCATTCGCGCCACCGCGTAGCGCCCTTACCGCCCGAGCAGCTCGTCGGCTAGAGCAGGATCGACCCACCCTTGCGACATGAGGGAATCCCCTCAGAGAAACATGGCGTTCATCGAGGCTCGATACGGTCTCATGGAGGCAGCAGGTACACGAACGGAAGGGGCAAAGAGGAAGTGCTCGTCTATCGCACCCGCGTGCCCGGCTCATCGTGGTACGACCCCGAGAAGCGTGCCGCGCTGCTTGAGCGGCTGGACGCCGAGGACCGCCGAGTCATTGGATACGATCAGTCGCGTGTCTCCGACGAAGGCGTGATCCTGCTGATCTCCGTCGACAAGGCCAGGTGCAGGCGTGACGATGCCCAGGCTCACCGACATGCCGAGCCCGGTGCCTCGGCCTTCCGCCTTGGTGGTGTAGAACGGCTCGAAGATGCGCAGGGCGTGCTCCGCTGTCATGCCGACGCCGCCGTCGATGACTTTGATCACGACCGCGTCGCTCTCGGGCCGGAGCTCGGTCTGGAATACCAGCTCACCCCCATCCGGCATGGCATCCACGGCATTGCCGCCCAGGTTCAGGAGCACCTGCGTGAGCTGATCGGCGTCCCCCAGGATCGAGGGCAGGTCGGGGTGGAACACGGTGCGCACCCGCACGCGGTGGCGGGCCAGCTTGGTGCCCAGGAGCTCGACGGCGCGCTCGACGAGGGCCTCCACGGCCACCGGCTCGCGGCGGGGCTCGCGCCGGCGCGCGAAGTTCAGAAGGTCGCGCGTGATCTTCCCGGCTCGCGTGGCCTCGGCCTCGATGATCTTCAGTCGCTTGGCCGCGCGACCCTCCGCCGGCACGTCGCGCAAGGCCAGCTCGCAGTTGCCGAGGATGATCATCAGCGGGTTGTTGATCTCGTGGGCCACGCCGGCCCCCAGCTCGCCCACGGCGGCCAGCTTGGCGGACTGGATGAGCTGCTGCTGCGTTTGCGTGAGCTCGCGCATTTGATCGCGCAGATCCGAGTACAGCCGGGCGTTCTCGAGCGCGATCCCCGTCTGCCCCATCAACATCTCGAGCAGCTCGATCTCGCCGAGGATGAAATTGCCCACCCGAGACCTTCTCACCGAGCAGGAGCACGCCGGCCAGCTCGCCCTGGGCGAACAGGGGCAGCGCCACGGCCACGCGTGCCGCCTCGAGCCGGCTCACCGCCTGATGGTCCGCGTCCCGGTCGTACTGCGCCCACTCCTCGGCCTGCAGGGGCTTGCCGGCCAGCCGCAGCCAGTCGGCGACGACATCGTCGACGTCGGCGAGGGGCGGACTCTCGGATTGGCTGGACAACGCTTGAGCCGAGAGGGCGAACGATGAGCCTTTCGCCGCGGGCAGATAGAGGCTGGCATGCATGAGCGGGACCCGGGTCACCAGCCCGTCCGTCAAGCTGCGACCGAGGGTCTCAAGGTCCAAGATGGAGGCCATCTGCTTGCTCAGCGCCATCAAGGTGTCGCGCACGCCGTGCTCGCGCGCGAACATCAGGCGCTCCAGGCGCCCTTCCAGCTTGCGCAGCAGGGGCAAGGCGACGGCGACGGCCAGCGCGATCGCCACGATGTACCTGAGATCCGGTGTGAACGGCACGCCCGGCACGAGCACGATCGACGCCGTAGATCGCGCCGATGAGGGCTGGTCCCATGGTGGCCGCGGTCAGCATGTAGAGGATCGCCCACTTGGCCACCATCCCGAGGTCCAGCAACCGATAGCGCACGATGGCGAGGCCCAGAGCCAGCGCGAAGACCGCGTTGCTGGGGATGCCGAGGGGATACAGCAGGTTGATGCTCGGCGTATTGTAGCGATACACCTTGGCCTCGATGCGATGGAGGCCCAGCGTATCCATGGCGTAGGCGACCAGCAGCCGCGACGCCTCCACTCCCCAGCCCCGTCTCGCCACCGCCGTTTCGAGAAAGGCGATGGCCGAGGTCAGGCGGATGCCGTAGAGCCGCAAGAAGCCGACGGGCTCGCCGCGCGTGCCCAGCGGTTCCACGAGCACGGTCAGCGATGACGGGTTGTCCAGGATCAGGCCAGCCACCTCGGGATGGCCCGGGCCGAGGTGCCGGCAGCGATAGAGCAGGTCGCTGCCCACCATGTGGGCGAGTAACGGATCGCGCGCCCAGCCGTCGAGAGTGCGACAGGTCCTCCGCGTGGGCAGCCGCAGCGCGAGGTTCTTGCTGGTGGCAATGATCTGACCGGACGCCGTGTCCTCGGGGAGGCGGCGGCGCGTCGTCCACGGGCTCGCCCGCGCGCGGTGCCGCCAAGGTGAACTGCCTCGAGGAGCTGCGCGTCGAGCAGCGCGCGGTGCAGGGCGGGGCTGGGGACGAGGCTCAGGATCACCCCGCGCTCGGCGGTGAAGGCGCCGACCTGGTGCAGCGCGGCCAGCCCGACACTGTCGATGCGCTCCACCTCCGGCATGTGTAGCTCGAGGACGGTGACGCCGGCGTGGACGTGCGCCGCCACCGCCCGGCACAGAGAGGCGGCGACCTGGGCGGTGAGGCCTCGGCCGAGCCGTATCTCGGCGTGCGGCCCCCGGTCCAAGGGATGGACCGGGGCGCCGCCATGACTGCTACCTCGCTGATATCCAGCACGCGCCTTCTCTATTCCCGGAAGATCGCCCTACCGCGCCGCTCCGGCATGCTCGGCGACCTCCGCCAGCGTTGCCTTGAACTCCGCGAAGGCGACCGGCTTGCGAAGGAAGTGCAGCCCCGCCTGCCCGGCTCGCCGCTCGTCCTGCGGCGCGGCGGACCCGCTGATCATCACGATCGGCGTCGTGCGGCTGCGCGCCCGTATGGCCTCGGCAATCTCGAGGCCCGTCAACCCCGGCATGAGGAAGTCCGTGACCACGATCTTGTGGACGAGCGGGTCGAAGCGCGCCAGGCCATCGCGCCCGTCCACCGCCACCTCCGCCTCATGTCCCAGCAGCTCGACGAATTCCGCGAAGATGTCCCGGATCTGCGGCTCATCCTCGATCACGAGCACCTTCATTTCTTGCTCGTGCTCGTGAACGTCAGTTCGAGGCGCGGTGTCGGCTGGCCCACCGAGTACTCATTGAGCGCCAGGTGCACGATGCTCCCGTCATCCAGCAAGTACGACGGTTGCTGAGCATTCATGAAGGGAATGCGAAAAACACCATCGAAGCTTCCCTGGATCTTATAGCCGTCCATGATCGAGCCCTTCTCTCCCCTGGCCGAGTACTTGCCGGTGATCGTGCCCCGCGGCATCTGCTGGAAGAACGCCGGCGACAGATCGAGCTGGCCATCGAAGTCGGCGGACAGGAGCTTGAGCTCCGGCGCAATCGGCCGCGTTCTTGTACTCGGCGAGCACGAAGATCGTGCCGCGTACCGGTCCCACGCCCGTCGTGTCGTCGGCCCCTCCCGTGGCATGTACGATCATCCAGCAGGAGTCGGTCCCGAGTTTCTTGGCCACCCTCGAAGGGCAGAGCGGCGTCCCGGCCTTGATCGTGCCGCTCAGCGTGGCTTCGGAGGACTTGAACCCCTTGCCGTTTGACTTCAGGTCGATCGCTTCCGAGACTTCGTAGAGCGTGCCGTCCGCGGCGTGCGCCGTGGGTGGCAACATGGTCAGTGTGGCGGGCGCGGTCAGCGCCAGCGCGAGAAGTACCCCTTTGATGTGCATTGCGGTCCTTTCATGTCTTGTCTGTCGAGTTCACCCGTAGGGTGTGGCCGCGTAGAGAGGCAATCGAGGTGCCACCGGCGTTTCGCGCGAGTTCTCAGGCTCTTAGCTGGACGGGTTGCCTGACGAGTGACGGAAAGCGGCTGCGGTTCCCAAGGACGGTCACCGCGAACCACGCGCCGCATCAAAACCCCGCCGCCCCCGCATGCGCGCTTGAACTAGAGCCCCCGGCTCGATAACGTCGGTCACGATGGCGACCGGGCTGCGTGATGGACTCTACTGAGCGTGCTGGCTGCTGGCGGTCCTCTCCACGGGTCTCGTGGCCGGGCTGATGCTCGGCCACGCCTTGATCCTCGGCGCCGTTCCTGAGCTGGATGCTGGCGAATGGCCCGCCAGGTATCTTGGGCAACACCTATCCGGTTTTCCGGGCCACGGGCGGCGCGGTCGGGCTCACCGTGTACGCTAGGTCACCTCACGAGACTCGACGCTCAGAGCTCCTCGATCTCGTCGGGCTCGGCGCGCGCCGCCTCGACCCACTCGACCATGTCGGGCAGTGCCATGATCACCTACCCCGTCCTGGTAGGGGTGCGTGGCCGCCCAGTGCCGCGCGATGTCGATGCGCCGGGTCACCCACACGCCGGCGTGCTTCATGACGTAGTCGAGCGCGCGCTGCAGGCCGGCGGCGCGGGACGGGTGGCCGATCAGCCGGTTGTGCAGGCCCACCGACATCATCTTGGGCTGGGTGCGCCCCTCGCGGTAGAGCACGTCGAAGCCGTCCTTGAAGAACGTGAAGTAGTCGTCGGCGGTGAAGAAGCCGCCATTGCCGAACTTCGAGTCGTTCGGGCCGAGGCTGTACGGCACCACCAGGTGCGGCCGCCCCTCCGCCTCGACCCAGTATGGCAGCTCGTCGTTGTAGGCGTCGGAGTCGTAGAGGAAGCCGCCCTCTTCGATCAGCAGCCGGCGCGTGTTCACGCTCGGCCCGTAGCGGCAGTACCAGCCCAGCGGCCGCTCGCCGGTGGTCTGCTGGATCGACGCCACCGCGCGGCGGATGTGCTCGCGCTCCTCCGCTTCGGACAGCTCGTAGTGCTTGACCCACCGCCAGCCGTGCGAGCACACGTCGAACCCGGCGGCGCGGATGGCGGCCGCGGCGGGGGGATTGCGCTCGAGAGCGAGCCCGCAGCCGAACACGGTGAGAGGCAGGCCGCGCTCCTCGAAGCTCCGCATCACGCGCCAGAAGCCGACGCGGCTGCCGTACTCGAACATGCCCTCGGCGGCCAGGTCGCGCCCCGTGACGTTATGCGGCGCGCCGCCCGCCTCGGTCAGCGTGGCCTCTGAGAAGCCGTCGCCGTCGGGCACCGAGTACTCCGAGCCCTCCTCGTAGTTCATGACGAAGTTGATGGCGAGGCGGGCGTCCCCCGGCCACTTCGGGTTCGGCGGCTTGCCGGCGTAGCCGATCAGGTCTCGGGGATAGGGGCTCGACATGGTGTGGGGCTCCTCTCGCTGCCTGCCGGCAGGGCCGGCGGGCCGGGTGTCGGGATCTCCTTCCCGCCGTTCAGGTGAGCCGGCGCGTCAGGCCGCCACCCGGTCCATGACGAACACGAAGAGGGCGGTGGTCGCGATCAGCACGCCGGAGACCGCGGCGGTGCGGACGTCGAGCGTGCTCTCGAGCATGCTCCACATCCGGATGGGCAGCACGTCCGTTTCGGGGTTGGTAGCTGAGCCAAGCGCGCGACCGGCCAGACCGCCTCGACACCGGCATGCCCGATCCTTTCCCGGATCGGGCATGTTCCGGGTTCCCTCCAATCAGACGGCTCCCGCTGACTGCCCGCCTTTGCCCTCGGGCGAGTCGCCGCGCGTGGCGCGTGCGATACTGCGGCATGCTCACATCATCGGATCGCAGCGTCCTGCTCGACCGCCTCGCCGCCGGGGCGGGCAAGATCTCCGCGGCTTGGCGCGACCTCCCGCCGGCGGCGCGGGCCTGGCGTCCCGGCCCGGGGGCCTGGTCGGCCCACGAAATTCTCTGCCACTGCGCGGACGCCGAGGCGAACAGCTACGCGAGGATTCGCTTCCTCGTGGCCGAGGTGAACCCGACGATCCACGCCTTCGACGAGAACCGCTGGGCCCAGGCGGTCGACTACCACGCGTTGCCCGCCGAGACGGCCCTGTCGGTCGTCGAGGCGCTGCGCGCGCACACGGACACGCTGGTCCGGCGGCTGCCCGAGGACCGCGTGGGAGCGTGCGGGCACCCACACCGAGACCGGCCGCTACACGGCAGAGCAGTGGCTGCGCATCAATGTCGAGCACCTCGAGGCCCACGCGGCCCAGATCGAGTCCAATCAGAACCAGTGGTGGGCGGCGGGCGCGCCGGCGTCGTCGGCGAGCGCGCCTGCGCCCGGCGCTCGTGCGACCCCGAGCGGAGCGCCTCTCATCGAGCAGTACGCCGCCGGCGCGGCGCGGCTGCGCGCGGCCTGGGCGGCGGTGCCGCCCGAGGCGCGCCACTGGCGCCCCGCGCCCGGGGAGTGGTCGGCCCACGAGGTGGTCTGCCACACCGCCGACTCGGAGACGAATGCCTACACCCGCATCCGCTTCCTCGTGGCCCAGGACGATCCGGTCATCCAGGGGTACGACCAGGAGCACTGGGTGTCCGCGCTCGACTATGCCGCCCTGTCCGCCGAGTCGGCCATGGCCGCGGTGGAGGCCGTGCGGGGCCATACCGCCGCCTTCATCCGCCGCCTGCCCGAGGTCGGCCTGGCGCCGGGCGGGCACGCACTCCGAGTCGGGGCCGTACTCGGGCGACGATTGGCTGCACATCTACAGCGTCCACCTCCATGACCACGCCCGGCAGATCGAGGAGAACGTGGCGAGCTTTCGCCGCCAGCACAGCTAGCAATGGTCAGAACGGGCGCTCAGTACATCGCGAGCCTCAAGGACGGCCGGACGGTCTACGTCAACGGGGAGCGGGTGGCGGACGTCACCGAGCACCCGGCGTTCCACGGCGCCGTGAGGAGCATCGCGCATCTCTACGACCTCGCGGCCTCGCCCGAGCACCGGGACGTGATGACCTTTCCGTCGCCGTCCACCGGCGAGCCCGTCAACAAGTCCTTCCTCGTCCCGAGGACGGCGGAGGATCTCGCGGCGCGTCGCCGCGCGCACCGGCTCTGGGCCGACGCCACGTTCGGGCTCATGGGCCGCTCGCCGGACCACGTGCCGGGCTTCATCACCGGATTCGCCATGCGCCCCGACCTCTTCGCGCGGCAGGGGCAGCGCTTCGCGGACAATGTCGTGCGGTACCACGCCTGGCTCCGCGACAGCTGACCTCTATGCGGCCTACGTCATCGCCCCGCCTCACATCGACCGCTCCAGGCCCGCGCACCAGCAGGAGGACCCGCACCTCTACGCGGGCGTGGTCGAGGAGCGCGGCGACGGCATCGTGGTCAGCGGCGCCCAGATGCTCGGCACCGGCGGCGCCATCGCGAACGAGATGTTCATGAGCTGCATCGTGCCGCTGGTCGCGGGCGACGAGAGCTACGCGCTCTCCCTCGCCGTGCCGGTCGCATCGGCGGGGCTTCGCCTGATCGTGCGGCGGCCCTACGCCGAGACCGCGACCAGCGTCTACGACTACCCGCTGTCGTCCCGCTTCGACGAGACCGACGCGCTGGTGGTCTTCGACCGGGTCTTCGTCCCCTGGGAGCGGGTGTTCGTGTACAGGGACGTCGCGCTGACGCAGGCGCAGTTCTACGAGACGCCGGCCCACGTGCTCGGCAACCACCAGGCGCAGGTGCGCTTCGCCAGCAAGGCGCAGTTCCTGGCGGGGGTGGCGCTCCGCATCGCCGAGTCCATCGGCGTGGACAAGGCCCCGCACACCCGGACCATGCTCGGCGAGCTCGCCAGCTACTGCGCGATGGCCTCGGGGCTGGTCCTCGCCTCGGAGGCCGAGTGCGTGCACGATGAGCGCGGCTTCGTCTACCCCAACCCGACGTATCTCTACGCGAACAACTGGCTCGAGGCGACCTACTTTCAGACGATGCTGACCTACGTGCGAGAGCTGGCGGGCGGAGGGCTGTTACAGCTGCCGTCCTCGTACAAGGACTATCTCAACCCGGAGATCGCCCCCGACCTCGAGCGCTTCGTCCGCTCGCCCGGGCTCAAGTCGGTGGAGCGGACGAAGCTCTACAAGCTCGCGTGGGATCTGGTCGGCTCCGAGTTCGCCGGGCGGCACCAGCAGTACGAGCTCTTCTACGCGGGGGCGCGGGCGCAGACGACCGCCGTGCGCGCCTACCGCGCCTTCGACTTCGCCGCGGCGCGCGCCATGGTCGAGCGCTGCCTCGCGGGCTACGATCTGCCCACGGAAATCTGAACGCACGCCATGCTCAACGCCGGCTCATCGACAGGTTGAGGTAGCAGGTCTCAACCAGTGCGATCCTGTCGCGACGCCGCCCGACTCCCGGCTCGGTGAGACTAGGTCGCTCGCCAACGCGAGGGACATCAATCGCCAAACCGTTCTGCCCGTCGTCAGGCTCGGCTACACCGACGGCCGCTTCTTTCGGCGGGCTGGCATCCCCACCGTGGTCTACGGGCCCGCTGTGTACAACATGGGCGGGCCCGACGAGTACATCGAGACGGCGGATCTGCTGGACGTCGCCGTCGTCCACGCCGGCGCCGTTGCCGACATGCTGATACCCTCCGCTGCGTGATGGCCGGCGACTGGCGCGTCGCGGGCATCGCCGTCCCCCCGGGCACGCAGGCCCGCGCGAGCCTGGATCTGACCGAGATGCCCGACGGCTCGCTCGTGCGGCTGCCGCTGGCCTTGATCCACGGCGCGCGGTCCGGACCGACCTTGTACCTCGGCGCCGCCATACACGGCGACGAGGCCAACGGCGTGGCGATCGCCGCGCGCGTCCTGGCGTCGGTCGATCCGTCGACGCTGACCGGGCGCCTGGTCTGCGTCCCCGTCCAGAGCCCGCTCGCGTTCCAGGTGGACCACCGGGTGCCGGTCGGCCTCTATCTGAAGACCCCGCTCGACCAGGCGCCCATCGACCCGTGGACGGCGTTCCCCGGCGACCCCGCGGGCAATATCACCGAGCGGCTCGCCCACACGCTCTTCTCGCTCATCCGCGACTGCGACGCCGCGATCGACGTGCACACCCCGACCCGCGGCGGACGCTACGTGCCCATCACGATCCTGCCGCATCCGTCGCTGCCCGCCTTCGGTCAGGCCGATGCACTCGGGCGCGCCTTCGGCTCGGGTTGGATCATGGCGACCGACCAGGGCATGTACGTCCGCGACGGCATCCTCTGCGTCGAGGCGACGCGCGCGGGCGTGCCGTGCTTCACGTTCGAGATCGGCGAGGGCGGGCGCGTGGAGGAAGACGCGACGGCAACGGGTGCGCGCTGCGTGCTGAACGCGATGCGCCACCTGGGGATGCTCGCCGCCGCCGCCGATTCGCCGCCGGCGAGCGTGCGCATGCGCGCCTTCCTCGGGCTCCGGGCGTCGCGGGGCGGGCTCCTGACGACCGACGTGGAGCTGGGCGCCCGCGTGACGGCGGGCGCCCAGCTCGCGCGGATCCACGACGTCTACGGCGACCTGGTCGAGACCATCACCGCGCCCCGAGACGGCCACTTCGTCCGGTCGACGACATTCTCGGCGGTCGCCGCGGGCGAGCGGGTCGCGACCCTGGGCCTCGAGTAGGCTCCCGCGCTGCCGCGGTCAGCGGGCGAGCGCGACGCAGGCGACGCCGGCCGCCACCACGGCGGCGCCGGCGAGGCGGCGGCGGAGATCACCCTCCCCCATCCAGAGGCTGCCGATGAGCGCGGAGAACACGATGGAGATCTCGCGCCCGGCCACCACGTACGCGGCTTTCGAGAGCTGGAAGGCGAAGAGCACGAGGAGATAGCCGCCCGGGCTCATCACCGCCGCCGCCGCGATCGTCCGCCAGTTGGCGCGCCACTCGTCCCGGAGCATGCCCGGCCGCGACCGCACCGCGGGCAGGAGGACGAGACAGGCGCCCAGCTCCATGAGCCCGATATAGGGAAGGGGATGCAGGCGCGCGACGCCGGCCTTGTCGACCAGGGAATAGCCGGCGATGGCGAGGCCGTCGCAAGGCCCAGCCGGTGCCGGGCGCGAGGAGCGACGAGGCGGACCACCGTCGCCGCCAGTGCAGCGAGAAGATCCCGGCGATCACGAGCACGATTCCGAGCGTGCCGACGGGGACAGACGCTCGTCGAAGACGACCAGCGCCGCGATCGGCACGAGCGCCACGCCCGTTCCCCGCGCGATGGGTAGACGATGGAGAGATCGCCGCACGGTACGCGCGGCCGAGCGAGAAGGTACACGGCGTGCAGGAGCACGGTGGCGATGACGAAGGGCAGCGCCGCCGCGCGGAATCCTCGGTCCCAGAGCATGTAGGCCCGCCGGGCAGGTACAGGAGCGTGCCGAGGGCACCGGCCACGAGAAGCCACGGGTCGCCGCGCGCTTGGCGAGCGCGTTCCAGCCGGCGTGCATCAGCGCCGCGCCGACCACCAGGACGAGAGCGGTCGAGCTCACCGCGAAGCGCACCGGCTTCGCCGCGGCCGCACAAGCGTCGCGGCGGACTCATCTCCGTGCCGGCGGGCTCGATCACGTTGCCCGTAGCCCATGGCGCACGCGCGAGACCGTCTGCTCGCGGCGTCGGAGGGCTCCAACAGATACCTCGCGCGTCAGTACGCGTCGTACATGTGCTGGACCTCGACCGGATCGTCCGTCCGGGTGAGGGCCAGCATGGCGAGGATGCGCGCCTTCTGGGGCAGGAGGTTGTCAGCGACGACGAAGCCGCGCTCGCGCAGCGTCGTGCGCGGCAGCACGCGCCCGCTGCCGGCGCGGCTCGACAGCACGACCAGCACACCCTGCTTGCGCGCCTGGAGCAGGGCCTCGGTCTCCGCGCCGGTCGTCACGCCGGGCGCCAGCGATGCCACGACGATCGCCCGCGTGCCGGCCGCGACGAAAGCATCGATGCCGGTGCGGTCGGCACCGGCATAGGAGTGCACGCGATGTCGACGCGCGGCAGGTCTCGCC
>CAWIZN010000049.1:0-79851 GCA_963840495.1 uncultured Candidatus Rokubacteria bacterium | reverse complement strand
TGGCGACCAGGCCCAGCGGCACGAGGCACACCGACGCCACGAGGTTGAACAGACAGCTGCCGAAGGCGCCGGCGGGGAAGATCCTGATGAACGGCTTGACGACGTCGGCGCCGTACTGGTAGTGCAGGATCGCCATCACCGGCAGTCCGTTGACCGGGAACCCCGCCACCAGTCCCGACCACTTGGGGCCCAGGAGATGGGCGAGCGACGTCACCGTGACCACGGTGAGCGCCGAGGCGCCGGCGCGCGTGGCCAGGATGAGCGGCGAGGCCGGCGCCCGTTGAGGGTCGCGGTGTCCGGCAGTCGCCGCACCATCCAGGCCGTCCCCGCGCACACCGCCGCGGCGAGCGGGAAGATGGTGCCACGCGTGAGGGGGATGGCGCCGAGCAGGCTCGAGGTGAGGATGAAGCCGAGGGTGCCGAGCGCCACCCCGGCGGTGACCGACCTGATGCGCGGGCCGGGCACGAGCCATATCGCGACCAGGTAGCCGAGGAACACGGGGATCGTCGCGCACATCCCCGGGATGGTCCAGAACGCGCTCTCCGCGGCGAAGGCGGGCCCCTGCTCGAGGGTGAAGAAGATCAGCGCGACGACCGAGAGTTGGGGCGTCGCGGCGATGAGCGCGCCGAGGCGGGGCCCCAACCGCTCGACCGCGGCCGTCACGCCGAGCACGAAGCCCGCCGACACCACGATCTTGGCGATCAGCAGAACGATCCACGAGGAGCCGGGCGACATTGCCCGCGCAGGCCGTCTCAGCCCCGCACGAGCAGGACGAGGCCGGCGACCAGCAGCAGCGCGAACACGATCCGGCGGAAGCGCACCGGATCGACGCGGTTGAAGAGCAGCATGCCGAGCGCGGTGCCCCCCGCCGCGGGGAGGGCGAACGAAGCGGCGAGGCGCCACACGTGGCCGTCGAGGACGCCGGCCCACCAGTACCCCGCCAGGATGACCACCTGGTTCACGACGAAGAAGGCCTGGAGATTGGCCTTGATGGTCCGCGGGCTCCATCCCTGCGTGGCCGAGTACAGGATGACGGGTGGGCCCGGCGTCCCGACCGCGGCCCCCATCACGCCCGCCAGCACGCCGGCGCCGGCGGACCACCCGCGCCCGGCCAGGCGCTTGGGATGGAGCCCCGCCCAGTCGAGCAGGACGATCAGGACCAGCGTGCCGCCGATGAGGCGGTTCAGCGTCGAGATCGGGAACACGCTGCAGGACCCATACGCCGACGGGCACGCCCAGGACGGTGCCCACGAGCATGTCGAGCACGGGCCCCGGAAGCAGGTGGCGCCGCAGCGGCACGAAGATCGCCGCGGACAGGGCGACGGTGTAGATCGTGAGCACGGCGATCGCCGTCACCGGCGACATCAAGAATGGCAGCAGCGCCATCGCGACGAGCCCATTGCCGAATCCGACGAGCCCCAGGACGAAGTTCGCCAGCGCGATGACGAGGGCGGCGGCCACCCACTCCGCCGTCACCGGCGCGCGGCTCCATCATCCGGAGGCGCTGAGCGCGGACGGAGCGCGAGATGCGTCACGGATGACCCGAGGGCCGGCACGAGGCGATAGTAGCCCATCGCGCGCCTTGACACTGGGTCCGCCCCCTGCGAATAATCGGCACGACTCGAGAGGAGGAGGCAATGGCGCTGCAGGCGAACTCGACCGACGTGTACCGCGGTGACGTGCTGGTCGAGGCGCCCGCGCTGCCCAAGGGCCCGAAGGCCTCCTTGACCCTCCGACGCGAGGCGCGCCTCGCGTACACGATCCTGACGCCCACGCTGCTGGTCATCCTCTTCGTCGTGGCCTATCCGTTCTGCACCGCCATCTACATGTCGATGCAGGACAAGATGGTCGGCGCCCCCGGGCGGTTCGTCGGGCTCTCGAACTACGCCGAGCTGTTCCGCGACGAGGTGTTCCTTCGCACCGCCTGGAACAGCGTGGTCTACACGGTCGTCGCCGTCGCGCTCAAGTTCCTCGTCGGCCTCACGATGGCGCTGATCCTGGACCAGGAGCGCCGCTTCAATAACTTCTTCCGCACGCTGCTCTTCTTGCCGTGGGCGGTTCCCGTCGTGATCGTGTCGCCTGAACTGGCGCTGGATCTACGACGACCTGAGCGGCTTTCTCAACAACTTCCTGATCACGTTCCACATCACGCGCGACATCATCTCGTGGCTCTCGCGATCCCGGCTGGCCATGGGGTGCGTGATCGCCGTCGTCGTCTGGGCCGGGCACCCCGTTCTACGCGATGAGCTTCCTGGCCGGCCTGCAATCGATCGCCAAGGAGCTGTACGAGGCCGCGGAGATCGACGGCGCGTCGATCGTCCAGCAGTTCGCCTACATCACGCTGCCGCGCCTGAAGACCATCTTCATCACGACGGTCATGCTCTCGACGATCTGGACCGCGACGAATCTGCAGTTCGTCCTGATCCTGACCAAGGGCGGCCCGTCCAATCGAACCGAGATCTTTCCCCACCTGGCCTATGAAACGGCCCTCGGCGCGCGGCGGCTCGGGATGGGAGCCGCCGTCACGCTGGTGTTCTTCCCGGTGCTCGTCGTGTTCATCATCTTCCTGACGCGGCGGATGCTGCGCGAGCGCGAGGACTAGCGCCATGGGCTCGGTCACGCAGACCCGGCGGCTCCTCAAATGGGTGGGCAATACCCTGCTCGTGGTGCTGCTGGTGTGGACCCTCGTACCCTTCTACTGGATGGTGGCCACGTCGCTCAAGAAGGACAAGGAGATCTACGGGTTCGAGGCAACCCTCATCCCGCGGCAGCCGAATCTCGACGCCTATCGCCGGCTCTTCGCCCAGACGCCATTCGTGCTGTACCTGCGCAACAGCACGGTCATCGCCGTCAGCACCACGGTGACGTCGCTGGTGCTCGGCTGCCTCGGCGCCTACGCGCTGGCCCGCCTGCGGTTCCGGGGGCGCGCGGTCATCGCGCGGGGCCTCATCTTCACGTACCTGGTGCCCCAGTCGCTCCTGTTCATCCCGCTCTTCGCGGTCATGTCCACGCTCGCCCTCACCGACACGCTCAGGGGCTGACCCTCGCGTATCTCGGGTTCACACCTGCCGTTCTGCACCTGGCTCTTGCTCGGCTACTTCCGGTCGGTGCCGCTCGAGCTGGAGGAAGCGGCCCTCGTCGACGGCTGCTCGCGCCTCAGCGCGCTGGTGCGGATCATCCTGCCGATGTCCTTGCCCGCGCTCGCCGTGGTCGCCTTCTTCTCGTTCACGCAGGCGTGGAACGAGTTCCTCTACGCCAATGTCTTCGTCAATAGCGTCGATGCCAGGACCATCACCACCGGGCTCACGCTCTTCGTCGTCGAGGACGTGTTCTTCTGGGGCCCGATGATGGCGGCGGCGTGCCTGGCCACCGTGCCGCCCGTCGCTGGTGTACCTGGTCTTTCAGCGGTGGGTCGTCAAGGGGCTGACCCTCGGCGCGGTGAAGGGCTAACCCGAATGGAGGAGATCGATGGCAGAGCGGAAGGCGACCCGGAGGCAGGTTCTCAAGGCGGCGAGCGTGGCGGCGGGCGTCGCGGCATCGCCGTGGTGGCTGGTCAAGACGAGCCACGCGCAGCGGGCGAAGAAGATCGTCTTCTGGCACCTGCCGAATTTCACCCCGCTCGCCGACGAGCTGCAGAAGCAGCAGGTCTATGAGTTCGCCAAGCAGGCGGGGGTCAAGGACACCGAGGTGGAGTACGCCACCGTCGCGAACGAGCAGTTCGACGCCAAGCTCGCCGCCGCCCTCGAGGCGGGCAACCCGCCGGACGTGACCCGGCTCTATGAGTCCAACGTGCAGTACTACGCCGCCGGGGGCCACCTCCTCGATGTCAACGACCTCGTGGAGAAGATGCGCCGCGAGCCCCAGGGCATCTTCGAGTCGTCCATGGCCGCGGTCCTCTACAAGGGGCGCGCCATGGGGGTGCCGCTGGCCGTGAACCCCTGGCCGGTGCACGCGCGGCTCGATCTCCTCGAGCAGGCCAAGGTCGAGTACCCGAAGACCTGGGACGAGTTCATCGAGACGAGCAAGAAGATCCAGTCGCCGCCCCGGCTGTTCGCCTTCGGCATGTGCCTGGGGCTGGTCGCGGACACGACGGACAACGTGATGAACCTCCTGTGGTGCTATGGCGGCAAGATGGTCCTGGCCGACAACAAGACGGTGGTGATGAGCTCGCCCGAGAACGTGGCCGGCGTGAAGGTGATCGAGGCCATGTTCAAGACGCACAAGATCATCCCGCCCGGCGCCATCTCCTGGGACAATTCGGGCAACAACAAGGCCTACCAGTCCAAGCAGGCCGCGTTCGTGATGAACCCGTCGAGCATCTACGCGTATCTCGACGGCAACGACAAAGATCTTCAGAAGGTGACGGGGCTCTTCCCGGTTCCCGCCGGGCCGAAGGGCACCGTGAACCAGATCGACACGTGGGCCTACGGGGCGTTCAAGAAGAATCCCTACCCCGAGCTCGCCAAGGGCTTGCTCGACTACTTCATGCAGCCCGCCAACTACGACAAGATCGTCCAGTCCACCGGCGGGCGCTGGGTGCCGGTCTACAAGCGGCTCTTCGACAGCCCGTTCTGGAAGGAAAAGCCCGCCTTCAAGCACTTCATCCGCATGGCGGAGACGGGCGTGCCGGTGAGCTATGCCGGCTCACCGACCCCGGCCGCCGGAGAGGTGATGAACACCCAGATCATCCCCAAGATGATCCAGCGCGTCCTCGTCGAGAACTGGGAGCCTGCCAAGGCGCTCGACGAGTGCCACAAGAAGATCGCCGAGATCTACGCGCGCTACGAGAAGGGGTAGGAGACCTCGTGTCCGAGGCCTCCCGGGAACCTCAGAACATCTACGACGACCCGGGCTTCTTCGCCGGCTACTCGACCCTCGAGCGATTCGGCGCCGGGTGGGAGCGGGCCGCGGAGCATGACGATCTCCTGGCGCTGCTGCCCGACGTAGACGGTCGGCGGGTGCTGGACCTCGGCTGCGGGGCCGGGCAGCTCGCACACCATCTCGCCACGACCGGAGCAGCCGAGGTGGTGGGCGTCGACGTTTCGGAGCGGATGCTGGCACTGGCGCGAGCCGGATGGGCCCATCCGCGTGTGACCTACCGTCGTGAGGCGATCGAGGAGGTGGCGTTCCCGCCCGCGCGGTTCGACCTGATCGTGAGCTCGCTGGCCTTCCACTACGTGGACGACTACGCGGGGCTGATCCGGCGCATCGCAGGGTGGCTGGCGCCCGGCGGCGTCCTCGTCTATTCGACCGAGCATCCGATCTTCACGGCGCGCCTGCCGGACGACGGCTGGGTCCTCGACGACGCCGGACGGCGCATCCGCTGGGGCCTGGACCACTACGCCGACGAAGGCGCGCGTGAAGAAACCTGGTTCGTCCCGGGCGTCCGGAAGGTCCACCGCATGCTGGCCACGCTGATCAACGGCCTGCTGGATGCCGGGCTGGTGGTCGAGCGCGTCGTCGAGCCGATCCCCAGTGAGCAGTGGCTGAAGGCCCATCCGCTGGCGGGCGACGAGCGACGCCGCCCCGTGTTCTTGCTGGTCCGCGCCCGCAAACCCGCTCGTTGAGAGCTAGGAGCCTGTCGGAGAAACCCAGCTAGAGCGATGAGAAGGGTCCAGCTGCGAGGCGGCGCCCGAAGGCAGCCGGCGAGGCGTACTCTCTGTACGTTGAGCCGGCTGTCGAGGGCGCCGTACCTCGAACGCAGATGGGCCCTTATCATCGCTCTACGGCGGTCGGATGTCGTCGGCAGGGAGCAGGAGCACGCGCGTTCGCCGGACGCTCAAGACCTCGTCGGGCTCGTCGAGGTCCGGCGTCGCGATCAGCATCCGGGCGCCGTGACGCGCCGTCACGAGCACCGGGTCCGCGTGGCGGGACCGCACGTACCACGCGCGGTCTCCCGGCTGCAGGCGCCGGCTCAACACCAGACCGACACTGCCACTGACCGGGCGCCAGAGAACGCGGAGCGGCTGGAGCAGGGCGCCGAGAGCCACCAGGACCAGCGACGCCACGGCCGCCGGTGGCGAGGCCGGCCCGAGGAGCGATGCCAGCAGCGCCCACAGTAGCGCCCACGCGACGGCGGCATCGCACCAGCGGAACCACGCGGCGAGCGAGATCCACCGGGCCACCTCGTTCGGCAGAGGTCGGATCGGCGAGGTCATTTCGTTATCGGCGAAGCCGCCCGCGCCTCGCTCGCGGTGTCCGCGTCACGCCGGCACCCGGGCTCCCCGGGGTCAGCGCTTGCTCGTGGGCAGCTCCTCGAAGGGCAGCTCGCGGTCCACGCGCACGTCTCCGGGCAGCCCGAGCACGCGCTCGGCGATGATATTGCGCAGGATCTCGTCGGTGCCCGCGGCGATGCGCGAGCCCGGCGATGAGAGCAGCGACTCCTGGAAGGCCGCCCGCATCGGAGCCCACTTGTGGTCCATCACGATGCCGCCCATGTCCATCAGGTCCATGGCGTACGAGGCGATGTCTTGCCCCTTGGCGGCATTGACCAGCTTGCCGATGGAGTTCTCGGGACCCGGCGTCTCGCCGCGCGACAGCGCCGTCATCGTCCGGAAGCGCGACCACCGGACGCCCTGCGACTTGACGTAGAACTCGGCGAGCCGCTCGCGCACCGCGGAATTCTTGATCGCGGGGCCGTCCTCGAGCCGCACGGTGCGCGCGAGCGAGAAGATCTCGTCGAAGTCCGGTCCGCGATAGTCCCCCGAGCTGAGCCGCTCGTTCATGAGCGTGGTGATGGCCACCCCCCACCCCTGCCCCACCCCGCCGAGGCGCTGGGCGTCCGGGATCCGGAGGTCGGTGAAATAGACCTCGTTGAAGTGCGATTGCCCGGAGATCTGCTTGATGCGGCGGGTCTCGATCCCCGGGCTCTTCATGCTGAGGAAGAAGAACGTCAGCCCCTTGTGCTTCGCCACCTTGGGATCGCTGCGCGTCACCAGGATGGCCATGTCCGCCCAGTGCGCGCCCGACGTCCAGATCTTCTGGCCGTTGATCACCCAGTCATCGCCGTCGCGCACCGCGCGCGTGCGCAGCCCGGCCAGGTCCGAGCCGGCCCCGGGCTCGGAGAAGAGCTGACACCACACCTCGTCGCCCCGCAGGGCCGGCGGCGCGTAGCGGCGCTTGTCCGCCTCGGTGCCGTACGTGAACAGGGTCGGCATGCACATCCCGAGGCCGATCTCGAAGTAGCCGCGCGGCACGAGGTAGCGCGTCTCCTCCTGCGCGTAGATCACCTGGTAGATCGGCGATAGCCCGCGGCCGCCCCAGTCGACGGGCCAGGCGAGCGCGGCGAATCCCGCCTCGGCCTTCTTGCGCTGGAACTCCTTGGCGTGCTGGAGGCCCGCGTCGCCGAACCGGCTCTGCCAGGTCTCGAACGTGCCGCTGCTTGGGCTCGGCATTGGCCGCGAGGAACGCGCGGGCCTCGGCCCGGAACGCCGCTTCTTCTCTCGTATCGGTGAAGTCCATGGCGAAGCCTCCCTTATGCGTGAGCCGGAGCCGTCGGGGCAGCGTCGGCGCGCGCCTCGATCCGGCTGATGAGCAGATCTTTCCAGCGGGGGACGCTCCCGAGCATGAGCCCGAGGAGCTTGGCCCGACGGTAGTGGAGATGGCAGTCGAACTCCCACGTGAAGCCCATGCCGCCGTGGGTCTGGATGTTCTCCTTGGCGGCGTGGAAATAGGCCTCGCTGGCGCTCACCCGGGCGGCGGCCGCGGCCACCGGCAGCTCGGGCGCGTCCGTCGACAGCGCCCACGCCGCGTAGAACGCGTTCGACCGCGCCAGCTCGACCGCCACGTACATGTCGGCGAGCTTGTGCTTGATCGCCTGGAACGAGGCGATGGGCCGGCCGAACGCAAAGCGCCCGACGGCGTACTCGCGCGCCATGTCGAGCGCGGCCTGGCCGCCGCCCACCTGCTCGAAGGCGACGAGCACCGCCGCGCGGTCGAGCACGCGCTCGAGGAGGGGCCAGCCGGCGCCGGGCTCGCCGAGCGGCTCCGCCGGCGTGTTCGCAAAGGTGATCGACGCCACCGAGCGCGTGGGATCGACCGTCTCGAGCGGCGCCCGGCTCACGCCCGCGCCGCGCAGGTCCACGAGGAACAGCGACACGGCCCGGCCATCGCGCGCCGCGACGACGGCGAAGTCCGCCACGTCCCCGTCGACCACGGGCGCCTTCGTCCCATTGAGCACCCCGTGTTCAGCCCGGGTGGTCAGCGACTCCGGCGTCGGCGCCTGGGGACCCTCGGCCAGCGCGAGGCAGCCGATGGCTTCGCCGGCCGCGATCGCGGGGCAGCCAGCGGCGCTTCTGCGCCTCCGACCCGGCCAGCAGCAGCGCCTCGGCGGCGAGGTAGATCGTCGAGGAGAATGGCGCCGGCGCGACCGAGCGCCCAAGCTCCTCGGCGAGCACGCAGAGCTCGAGATAGCCGAATCCCGCGCCCCCGTAGCTCTCGGGGATCGCGGTGCCCGTCCACCCCATCTCCGCCATGCCCCGCCAGAGCTCGGCATCGTAGGGCGTCTCGGTGTCGAGAATGCGGCGGACTCGGGTGGACGAGGCCTGCTCGCTCAGGAACTTCCGCGCCTGATCGCGCAGGGCCTTCTGATCCGGAGAGAAGTCGAAGTTCATGTGTGCGACCTCCGAGCGTATAGGCTATATGAACCGTATCCGGATCGGTGCTGCCGAATTGCAGGCGCGCTTCGATCGACTCGAGGCGACGGTCGGGTGTGAAGACGAGCCGGGCTGGCTGATCCGGGCGCGCCCAGGAAGACCAGCCGGACATGTCCATCCCGGCGGCCAGCCCGCCGGTGCGTGCGTCGGGCTCCACATGGAGGCGAACCGGCACCACCTCCACCCGGTAGCCCGCTGGCGACACGTCATCGGTCCCCTCACCGACGGGCCGGCTGCGGCGCAGGATGGACATGTGGTACGTCCCCGTCGCGTCGCGCTCGAGATGGCCCGAGGCGAAATTGAGCGCGGCGGACACGGCATCGTCCACCACGCGTCCCTCGGGAAGGCGCACGAGATCGTCCACCTGCCGGCGCCGCCCGAGCAAGAGCGTATGGCCCACCGCGCGGTAGTCGACGAGCCCACGGCCGTAGTCGTAGGTGATCGAGAGCCAGCTCTCGCGGCCCGCCAGGCTGTGGGCATTGTTCATCTCGAGCGGCCGGTGGCGGCCACCCGGCTCGATCAGCCCCTGCGCCTCGATGCGGCTCGACACGCCCGTCCCACTCCCCGTGATGAGCACGCGATAGCGACCCGCCGCGGCATCGATCTCCTCCACCATGCTGCCGGCGACGGAGTAGCGAATGACGCCCCAGAGCATCGAAATGTCGACGCGGTAATCCGAGGAACGGGCGGAGCCGGCAGCTCGACGGACGGGCATCCACGAGGCGAGAGCCCAGGCACTCAGGCCGAAGAGCAGGGCACGGCGGGAGAGGAGAAGTCCGCCCGGCATGGGCGTCATTGTACTGGAAAGAGACGCTGACCAGCAGACCCTCGACGCGGCGGCCTCCCCTAGTGGAGGATGGCTCGTGTAGACTCGCCCGCATGTGGGAAGCCCTCGCGCTCACCGCCGCGCTCTGCCAAGTGCTGCGGAACACCGTGATGAAGCGTCTCGGCCACGAGCTCGACGAGTACATGGCGGTGTGGGGACGCTTCACTTTCCTGCTGCCGTTCGCCGCGCTCTTCGTCCTCTGGCACGGCGTGCCGGCGATCAAGCCCGGCTTCGTCTGGGCATGCCTCCTCTTCGCGGTGTGCCAGATCATCTCGACCATGGCGCTGTCCAAGGCGCTCAAGCTCTCGCCCATCTCCATGGTGACGGCGCTCTGGAAGGTGAGCCTGCTCATCCTGGTGGGCCTCGGTTACGTGACGCTCAAGGAAACGCCGAGCCTCCTCGGCATCGCCGGCATCATGATCAGCATGAGCGGCGTCTATCTCCTCAACGTCCAGCGCGCGCACATCTCCTGGTGGGCGCCGCTCACCGTGCTCTTCACGGACCGCGGGCTCCGCTACACGCTCCTCGCCGCGCTGTTCTTCGCCCCGTCCGTCATCACGATCAAGTGGGCCATGCAGCTCTCCGACCCGTACATGGGCACGCTGGGCGGCTATCTCGCCGCGAGCCTGCTCGTGACGCCGATCGTGCTCACGACCTCCAGGAAGTACTTCGCCGCTGTGCCGCGCCACTGGATGGCCTTCGTCTCCTTCGGCCTCTTCGCCGCGCTCACGACGGTGACCCAGGGACACGCCTATCTGCTGACGCTGTCCTCCTATGTCGAGGCCGTCAAGCAGGTCGAGATCCTTTTCGCGCTCGCCATCGGGGCCCTGCTCTTCGGGGAGAAGCAGAAGGTGCGCGAGATCGCCCCCGGCGCCCTCGTGATGCTGGCCGGCGTGGTAATTCTCTCCCTCGCCGCGTAGCCTCCGGTAGACTGGCATACAGCCCACCATCGCAGCATCCCAAGATCCGCGGCGACGCCGCCTGGAGAGGACGACCACCATGAGCACACACTCGGCGAGCGGCATCGGGCTCAAGCGGCTCCAGCATCTGGTCCTGTGGGTATCGAACGTCGCGAACAGCGTTCGCTTCTACGAGGACGTCCTGGGCTTCGAGGTGAAGACGCGCTATCCGACCGCGGCCTTTCTGCGGATCCCGGGCAGCGCCGACGATCATCACCTGGGGCTGTTCGAGCAATCCGGCGCGGCCGGGCCCGACGAGCGCGTGGCGCGCATGTACCACTCGGCGTGGGAGGTCGGCGAGCTGACCGATCTGGTGCGCGCGCGCCGGCGCCTGGTCGAGGCGGGCGCGCTCGTCGGCTCCTCGGATCACGGCGTGAGCCTGTCGCTCTACGCCAAGGATCCCGACGGCCTCGAGTTCGAGGTCTTCTGGACGGTGCCCGGCGGTGAGCCGGTCGGGACGCGCGCGCTCGACCTGGAGCTCGAGCTGGCCCGCCGCGGCATCGCGATGCCCGAAGGCGCGAGCGCTTGACCAAACTACTACACGACGACCGCCGGCACCGCGACGAGCGCCGGTAACTTCACGATCCCGTGACGAGCATCCGGGGTGGCGGGTGCGCTGCGATCGAGCGCACCCGCCGCCGGGGATATTGGTGAGGTGGCGAGCCGCTATTCGTAGCTGCGGAGGATCCGGCCGGGCATCGCGCCCGTGTGCTTGCCCTCGTCGTAGAGCTGCGTGCCCGCCACGAACGTCGCCTTGATGCCCTCGGACTCGGACACCAGGCGCCGGCCATTGCACGGCAGGTCGTAGGCGTATTTCGGCGCCTTCGCCGTCACCGTCGCCGGGTCGAACAGGACGAGATCGGCGACCTTGCCTTCCTGCAGCACCCCGCGGTTGGGAATGCCGAAGAGCTCGGCCGGGACCTGCGTCAGCTTGTGCACGGCCTTCTCGAGGCTCAGCACCCCGCGCTGCCGTACCCACAGATCCAGCAACGCGGTGGCATAGCCCACGTCGCAGATGAAGTCGACGTGCGCCCCGCCGTCGGAGAGCCCGATCAGGCAGCGATCATCGGCGATGAGCCGGGCGATGCCCGCGGGATCGAAGTTGAACGTGGAGGATTGAAAGCGCGTCTCGAGATCGTCGGCCAGGCCCAGGTCGAAGTAGGCGTCCACCGGCCGCTTGCCCTGGCTGGCGGCAATCTCCTCGAGGGTGCGGCCGACATGGCCCGCCAGCTCGGGCCGGCCCACTTCCAGCACGCGCATCTGGCCCCACATGTGGCCGCGCTTCCTGCTCTCCAGCTCCTGCCGGAATGCCTCGCGGAACGCGGGATCGCGGTAGAGCGCCATCTGCTCCGCCGCCGGGCGGTTGAACGCCTTCTGCCAGGAGACGAACGAGCCGAACATCGTCGGGTTCTTCAGATCGCCCTGGCTCATGATGGGCCGCGGCGTCACCTGCGGGATGGCCTGCTTCACCAGATCGCCGAGCTTGGCGAAGGTCTGGTCGTGGTAGTCGGGCTGGCCCGGATGGGCGAACATCGCCAGCCACGTCGCCGGACGGCCGCTCGCCTGCGTGATCGTCCGCAAGAGCTCGACGTCCTCGTCGCTCACCGCGTACATGCCGCCGGAGTTCAGGATGATCTCGATCGCCCCGCGCCCGACGTCGGCCAGGCCGCGCACGACCCCGGTCAGCTCCTCCCGGCTCGCGTTGCGACAGGCCAGCGGCCGGCCCTGGTAGCCGACGTGATTGCGCGAGGTGGTGGTCGAGAACCCGAAGGCGCCCGCCTCCATGGCCTCGCGCAAGAGGCGCCGCATGGCGGCGATCTCGTCATCCGTCGCCGCCCGCTCGAACGACGCCTCGCCCATGACGTAGTGGCGCAGCGGCGTGAACGCCACCAGCCCGGCCACGTTGATGCCCAGCCCGCTGCGGCCGACGGCGTCGAGGTACTGGCCATAGCTCTCCCACTGCCAGTCGATGCCCGCCTTCATGACGTCGTATGGAATGGCCTCGACGTTCACCAGGTCCTGCATGAGGATCTCGCGCGTCTCGGACTTCACCGGCGCCACGCCCACGCCGCAGTTCCCCATGACGACGGTGGTGACGCCGTGCCACGGCGAGCACGTCAGTAGGGGATCCCAGGCGATCTGCGCGTCGTAGTGCGTGTGGGGATCCACGAAGCCCGGCGCCAGGACCAGGCCGTCGGCGTCGAGCACCCGCTCCGCCGTCTGGCCGTTGGCCTTGCCGAGAGACTGGATGACGCCGTCCTTGACCCCGAGATTCGCCCATGAAGCTCGGCGTGCCCGTCCCGTCGCAGATCCGCGCGTTCTTGATCAGCAGGTCCAGCATCAGCGTTCCCCTTTCCTTGCGCCCGGCCGTTCACCGCGTCGAGGATCCGGCCTCCACCCCGTGCGCCCCCAAGCATGGCCAGTCCCGGCGGCTGGTCAAGCCTACCAGCAGCACGAGCCCGGATGGCGGTGAGCGAACGCTCGTGAGATCGGCGAGACGGTGCTCCACGATATCCTTCGCGATCTCGAGGTTCACGCCGCCGTAGCCGTGGACGACGATATTCCGGAATCCGGCCATTCGCCCCATCGTCGCCGCAAGCTCCGCCGACAGCCATCCGTGCTGGGCCAGGCGGTCGAACAGCTCCCGGTTGGTCTCCGGCTCCCCCAGCCGTTCGTCCGACACGATATGCGACGCCACGTCGAGCGCGGCCTGGATGGCGATCTGGAGCGTGTGTAGAACGAACCGAGCTTCCCGGACGTCGCGCTGAATCTCTGCCGGCCGGGCCAGGGTCCGGAGCTCCTGGACGCACGTCTCGATGAAGACAAGCTTCTGAGCGAGAAGATCGAGGTCGGTCACGGCGCGGCGAGCGCCCGGCGCCGGTAGCGTGCGAGGATCGGCTGCAGATCGAAGAACTCGTTGCGCGCTCGGACCTCGAAGCGGATCCGAGCGCTCGGGGCCCGATCGAGCACCAGCACACCATCGCGCAGGACGCGATGAACCAGGCTCACCGGAGCCGTGTTCAGGACGATGACCTGGACAGGACGGGCTACCAGTCGCGGATCGCGTTCTCGAGATCGAGCGGTAGACCCTCGATGGTGGCGGGCGGAGCGGCCTCGTAGAGGACGGCCACGTCGACGTCGCTGCGAGCGCCCGCCGTTCCCCGGGCAACGCTGCCGAACAGGTAGGCGGCGACGATGCCGTCGGGGCGGGCCGCGAAGAACTCACGGAGCGCCTGCTCGATGGTGGCAGTCGGCATGCGGTCATTATATGACCTGGCCAGTGCGCGCGGGAAGTCACGTATCTTACAGCTCGCGCATGCGGGGCAGCACCTTGGTGCCGAACAGCTCGATCGAGCGAGGATCTTGTCGCGGGAGACGGGCAGGAAGTTCAGGTCGAGGATGCCCGCGTCGAGCTCTCCTCTGATGGCCCGAATCTGCGCCAGGACCGTCTCGGGACCGCCCACCAGCAATTGCCCGAGCTCGACGCGCTCCTTCAGGTCGCGGACCTGCGCGGCCCCGCTGGGTCGCGGCGTCGCGGCCATAGTAGCCCGCGCTCGCTACGGCCTCGCCCACGGCGCGATTGCTGGCCGTGTACGAGGCCGGCCCGGCCGCCGCACCCGACACGCGCAGGTCCTCGATCGCCTGCTCGTCGGTATCGGCCACGTGCACCGGGAGCCGGTAGAGCAGATGATCGGGCGTGGGCTCCCACCCGGCCACGGCGGCCTGCTCCCGGAAGTAGCGCGCCGCCTCGCGCGCCAGCGGCACCGTGGTGAACGCCAGCCCCAGGTGCAACCGGTGCCGCGCCGCCAGCTCACCCGACTCCGGGCTCGAGCCGGACATGAAGATTGGCGGATGCGGCTGCTGGATCGGGCGCGGCCAGATCGCGACGGTGCGGTACTCGTAGAAGCGCCCCAGCCACCCGAACGGCTGCGGCTCGGTCCAGGCTCTCAGGATGAGCTGCAGCGCCTCCTCGAACCGCTCGCGCGACTCGGCCGGGTTCGTGCCGTAGGTCACGTACTCGGTCGCCGTGCCGCGCAGCATCCCCGCCACGAGCCGCCCGCCCGTCAGCACGTCCACCATGGCGAATTCCTCGGCGACCCGCACCGGATTGAGGCTCGGCAGGTTGGCGCCGAGCAGCGCGATCTTCGCCGCGGCGCACGCGCTGGGACACCGCGCCGGCCATCACCATGGGATTCGGCGTCAGCGACAGCGGGGCGTAGTGGTGCTCGGCCAGGGTGATCCAGTCGAACCCGAGCTCGTCGGCGAGCTGGAACTGCTCGAAGGCAGCGTCCATCGATTGCTCGGCGGCTTCGGGAGAGAACGCCGCGGGCGGCACCGGCCAGACGCCCCCCGGCGCGGGTCCCATGTACGGCACGCGGCTGAAGAGGGTGGCCTTCATGGCGTCGTCTCAGATCCGGCACGGCAGAGCCGTGACGTCCCACCCCGCTGGCAAAGCGCTTGGCGCCGGCCTCCGTCTCGCCGCCGAAGCAATCGTCACCATGCCGAGGCGAAGCTCGTAGGCGCCAAGCATGGAATTGGCCCGGTTCTCCACGAGCGTGCGTCTCTTCGTCGCGATCCTTGCCGGCTCGGGACAGATCAGCTACTGGCGGTTCCTGGCCCTCGACGCGGTTGGCACCGTCATCTACGCGACGCTGTGGATCGTCCTCGGAGCCATGTTCGGCGCGGCCGTGCTGGAGCGCACCGGACCTTTCGCGCGAATGCTGCTCCTGCTGGTGCCCACGGCGCTCTTTGGCGTTCTCGCCTACCGGCTCGTTCGCCGCCGCCGGTACGGCCCCGCCTCGCACGATCTGGTCTCTCGCCGCTGACGCGAGCCCAGCGCGCGACATCGCTTCGGCTATGCTCGGGGCAAAGGAGCGCTGGCGATGGGGCAGGTCACCCGACGGGACATGATGCGCTGGCTCGAAACCCACGGCTTCGTGCAAGAAGCCGGGAAGGCCACCGGACATCTGCACTTTGCCGGCCCCGGCGTGAAGATCACGCTGCCCGGGCACGGACCTCAGGATCTCACCAAGAAGCACGTCGCCCTGATCATTCGCGCGCTGGAGCGCGCCGGATTCGACCGCGAGCAGATCCGGCGCGAGCTGGGCGTCCAGTGACCTGAGGGTGGCGCCCCGAGCTACGTCATCAGCCCGTAGAACTTCCCTGCGTTCTCGCAGGTGATCTTCCGGACCACGTCGGGCGGCAGGTGCCCGAACTGCTCCGCGATGTACTTCGACGACTCCGGCCACACGCCGTCGGTGTGGGGATAGTCGGACGCCCACATGATGGTCTCGACGCCCATCTCGTCGATCAGCTTGGTGCCGATCCGGTCGAACTGGAACGTCGCCTTGCACTGGCGCCGCCAGTAGTCGCTCGGCTTCATGGTGAGGCCCAGATCCCTGAAGCGATCCTCCCACTCGAAGTCCATGCGGTCGAGGGCGTACGGGATCCAGCCGATGCCGCTCTCACCGAAGCCGATCCGCAGGCTCGGATAGCGCTCGAGGACGGCGGCGCCGATGACGGCGGCGAGGATATTGACGAGGTTCATCTGGAAGGCGGACACGCCGGTGAACATCGCGGCGCGGCGTGTGAGCCCCGTCGCCTTCTCCCGGACGCCCGGCGGCATCGAGGGGAACGTGTGGAAGTGGAGCGGCAAGTTCACCTCGTTCACCGCCTGCCACAGCGGCTCCCAGACGGGATGCCACATCGGCTCCATGTCCCAGGAGCACGACAGCTCCAGGCCCCGCAGGCCCATCTTCGCGGCGCGGTGGACCTCCTTGACCGCGGCGTCGATGTCCCCGTACGGCAGGCACGCCAGGCCGATGTGCCGGTCCGGGTAGTGACGGCAGAAATCCACGAGCCAGTCGTTGTAGATCCGGAACATCTCGCGCGCGGCCTCGTTGTCGCCCAGGCGCGTGGCGGCGCCGAGAATGCCGAAGATCACCTCGGCGTCGACGCCGTCGAGCTCGGCGTCCTTCACCCGCAGATGGGGATCGATGACGCGGCGGATCCCGCGCTTGCCGTCCTCGTAGAGCCCGGTCTCCGCCATCCGATCGACGCGGTAGTTCTGCCCCGGGACGAGCTTCTGGCCCGAGGGGCCCACACCGCAGACCAGGCCGAACGACATCCCGTTCTTCGAGGTCCAGAAGGGCCCGTCCGGCCCGTCGGTGACGTAGGGCATTCGGTCCTTGAGCGCCGCCGACGCGTTTTCGGTGAACAGCTCAGGTGGCATCCAGGGCATGTCGATGTGGCAATCGGCCGAGATCCGCGTATATCGCATGGGGGCCTCCTCCCGAGGATGCCCCGATGGTATTCGCGCGACCCCCGCAATGGCAAGCGCGACCGATCGCCGCCCACCTCGTATGCCCGCCGTCGTGTCGCCCAGCGAGAGTCTGTCGGAGAAACCGCTAGAGCGAGGAGAAGGGTCCAGCTGCGAGGCGGCGCCCGAAGGCCGCACGCGAGGCGTAGTCGCTCTACGTTGAGCGTGCGGCCGAGGGCACCAACGAAGCAGATGGGCCCTTATCGTCGCTCTAGCCTAGAACACGGCGATGGGGTTGACCGGGGAGCCCGTGACGTTCTTCAGGCGAAGCGGGGCGATGGTCAGGAGGAACTCCCAGCGCCGGCGCTCGGCACAGGCCTGGCCGAGCTCCTCGAGGTTGCCGTTGTCGATGAGCCAGAGGCCCATCGCCACCAGGCACACCACATGGAAGGAGTTGCCCATCGACGGGTACGGCGGCGGGGCGATGTCGTTGTGGGTGTCGGTGCCGATCATCGCCACGCCGCGCTCGCGCAGCCACGGGCAGCACGCGGCGTGGAGCGCGGGCGAGCCCGCCTGCAGCGGGTTGACGGCGCCTTCCGCGAGGCGCCGTCCATAGAAGCCCGTGCGCACCAGCAGGATATCGCCGGACTCGACGCGCACACCCTGGACCTTCTCGGCGGCCTCGAGATCCTCGGGCATCACGCCTTCACCGGGCGGCAGCCACTCGACGCCGCGCGTGCGGGCGACGTCCAGCAGCACGCCGCGGCTCACCACGCCGCCCTGCAGCACCTCGATCGACGCGGCGGTCGCCCCCTCGCGGGAGGTGACCAGGTTGCACGACCGCCCGTTGTACATCTTGCCGGCCCAGAAGTAGTGGGACGGCGCGTCGACGTGGGTGATGGAGTAGCCGTGGAAGACCATGCCGATGAACTCGGCGGCGCCCCGGCGCTGCAAGAGGCGCTCGGGCGAGTCGGTGTCGCGGCCCTCGCCCGAGTCCACCATGAAGCGCATCGGCTGCACGGTGGTGTCGGCGGCGATGTCGGTGGCGATGGGGCGGGCGCAGCTCACGCTCACCCCGTCGGTGACGAGCCGCGCGGCGGCGATGCGCTTGGCCGGCGTGATCAGGTTCACCGTGCCCAGCTCGTCCTCCGCGCCCCAGCGCCCCCAGTTGGACAGCGAGCGCAGGTAGTCCTTGACCTGCGCCTCGGTCGGGACGACCGCCACGGGCGCGCTTACTTCAACTCTCCCGAGTAGATCTTCATCACGGTGCCGAGGAAGGCGAGCGCGTGCTCGCGCTTCCGCTGGAAGCTGTTCCGGCCGATGATCGAGCCGAACCCGCCGCCGTCGCGGAGCTGGCGATACTCGTCGAACAGGAGGTTGTCGTCGTCCTTGGTGGCCCCGCCCGAGAAGATGACGATGCGCTTGCCGTCGAAGGCCGACTGGACGACGTGGCGCACCCGCTCGGCCAGCGTGCTCATCGGCACGCCCGCCTTGTCGTACGCCTTCTTGGCCTCGGCCTGCTCGATGTGCGCGGTGGGCGGCTTCACCTTGATGACGTGCGCGCCGAGCTGGGCGGCGATCTGGGCGGCATAGGCGACCACGTCGAGGGCCGTCTCGCCCTCCTTGCTCAGGCTCGACCCCCGCGGATACGACCAGACGACGGAGGCGAGGCCGGCGTCCCGGGCCTCGGCGATCATCTCCCGGCACTGCTGGTACATGGCCTGGGCATTGGCCGAGCCCGGGTAGATCGTGAAGCCCGCCGCCACGCACCCGAGGCGCTGGGCGTCCTTCACCGAGGCCGTCACCGCCGAGAGCGGATCCTTCTCGTCGTTCAGCACGTCGTGATTGTTCATCTTGAGGATGAGCGGGATCTCCCCGGCGAACTCCGCCGCGCCCGCCTCGATGAAGCCGAGCGGCGCCGCATACGCGTTACATCCCGCATCGATAGCGAGCTGATAGTGATACAGCGGATCATAGGCGGGCGGGTTCACCGCGAAGCTCCGCGCCGGCCCATGCTCGAAGCCCTGGTCCACGGGTAGGATGACCATCCGGCCGGTGCCGGCCAGGGTGCCGTGGTTCAGCATGCGCGCCAGGTTCGTCCGGACCCCGGGATTCTCGCTCGCGTACCAGCTCAGAATCTCCTTCACCCGTGTACCCATGGTGTGGTCCTTTCTTGGCCGGCAGGCCGCGGTCAGGCCTGTCGCCGGTAGAAGTCCTCGGCCTGTGCCACGTCGTCGGAGCTGCCGATGAGGATGGCGGCGCGCTGGTGGTATTCGGTGGCGCGGACGTCCAGCACCCGTTCCGTGCCCGTGCTCGCGCGCCCGCCCGCCTGCTCGACGAGCATGGCCATCGGCGCCACCTCGTAGAGCAGCCGGAGCTTGGGCTTGGGCTTGGCGGGATCGGTGAAGTCGGCGGGATACATGAAGATCCCGCCGTCGAGCAGGGTTCGGTGCACGTCGGCCACCATGGCGCCGGAGTAACGAAGTGAATACGGGCGGCCACTTGCCTTGTCGGGCGTGCGCAAGTACTCGACGTAGGCCCGCTGCCCTGGGTGCCACGTGTGGACATTGCCCTCGTTGATGCCGTAGGTCTTTCCGCGGCGCTTGATCTTGATGTCGGGATGGGTCAGGAGGAACTCTCCGGTCTCCGGCTCGAGCGTGAACCCGTGCGTCCCCTGCCCCGCCGTGTAGACCATGGTGGTGGCCGGGCCGTACATCATGTAGCCCGCCGCCACCTGGTCGGTGCCGGGACCGAGCGCCGCCGGGCCCGCCGGCACCTGCCCACGGCTCGGGCGCAGCGAGAAGATCGTTCCCACCGAGCCATTGACGTCGAGGTTCGACGAGCCGTCCACCGGATCGCAGCAGACGACGAGCGGATTGGCGCCCTCCGTCGTCATCTCGATCGGCTCTTTTGCCTCCTCGGAGACGAAGGCCGCGCAGGCGCCGGTGGCTCGGAGCGCGGCCTCGACGACCTCATGCCCCCAGATGTCGAGCTTCTTCACCTCGTCGCCGGTCACATTGACCCCACCGACGTAGCCCAGCCGGTCCCGCAGCGCGGCGTGTGCCAGCTCCTTGGCGATGACGGCGGCGACGCGGCCCAGCCTGCCCACGATCGTGGCCACGCCGGGGGCATGCGGGCCCTGGGCCCCTTGGGTTGCGAGATGCTCGGACAGAGAAATCGGCGCCACGCTGCTCCTCTCGAGACGTCGAACTGTAGGGTTTGAAAATCCTAAGCGAGTCCGAGAGTCTTAGTCAACTACGGCGGCGCCGGGCCTTCCAGATCGGCCAGAAGACCATCACCGCCGACAGGAGCAGGATCACCGCGCTGACCGGCCGGGTGACGAAGATGCTCACGTCATTGGCATTCGAGACCATGCTCGTCAGGAAATACTGCTCGGCCATCGGGCCCAGGATCACCCCCATGACGAGCGGCGGGATGGGTAAGTCCCAGCGCCGCATGAAGACCGTGATCCTCCAGCCCCGGCTTGCCGCTTCCCGGAGGCCGCGATAGTATCCCGTCAGATACGCTGTTGACGAGGAGGGCTCGGCATGACCCACGCGCCGGTCGACCTGCTGCTGCCGATGTTCGCGGACGCCCTCGAGATGCTGGCGCTGACCCGGGCGAGCTTTCACCGCTACGATCCCGGCCCCGCCGAGACGGCGATCGGCCTCGGGCGCTCGATTCACAAGCGCGAGCGGGAGTTGACGGAGCAGCTCATCGCCGCGCCGCCGGAGATCGACGGCTTCCGCTTCCTGCCATCCCATCTGGAGCGGATCAGTGATGCGGTCCAGGGCTTGCTTCGGTGCTTGCGCACGATGGACGCCGAAGGGATGGCCTTCACCGAGGGCGGAGCCCGGGAGATCGAGCAGCTCTTCGATCGGAGCTTCGAGATGCTCGAGTGCGCCCGGGATCTGGCCCTGACGGGGAACCGCGTGCTCGCCCGTCACGTCGAGATCGAGAGCATGCGCTTTCACGACCTCGCCTCGGGATTTGCTCGCGCCCACGAGGCACGGCTCGTCGAGGGTATCTGCCTGCCGAACGCCTCGAGCGCCTACCTCTCGATGGTCGACTACCTGCGCGAGGTGACCCGCCACTCGCGCCGCATCTGCGCGCGCGTCGCCCCTCAGGAAGCGGGGCCCGGGCGCCGGCCCGAATGACGACGGGCGCCCTCGGAATCCGTGGGCGTCCCCGCAGCATCGGATGAGGAGAACCCACTTGCGGGAGGTGGCCATGAAGCGGATGATGGACGGTGCTGGCGGCGGTGTGCCTGCTCCTGATCGCGACCGACGGCGCCCGGGCCATCAGCAGCCCTTCGGGCATTGATTCGAGGCTGCGCTTCGAGTACGAAGTCGGCCGGACGCGGCACGGGAAGCCGGAGATCCAGGGCTACATCTACAACGACTACGGGCGCCCCGCCAACAATGTCCGGATGATCGTGGAGACCCTCGACGAGAGCGGCCAGGTCATCGGCCGCGCCTACGGCTTCGTGGTCGGCATCGTCCCCGTCTTCAACCGCACCCCATTCAACGTGCCGCTGCAGACGGCGGGGGCGAGCTATCGGCTCACCGTCACGTCGTTCGAATGGCGCGACGGCGGCAGCGGGAGGCGATGCGCCGGCGAAGCCGCCTCGAACGGCGGTAGCGCGCCGCCGCTCAGATCCTGACGCCGCTGTAGATCCCGGGCGGGATGACGCGATAGACGGCGAGCGGCTGCGAGACGTTCTTGAAGCTCTTCTCCCCCAGCGCCTCGAGGACGAACCGGGTCCTGATGCGCTCCGCGGTCACCGGGCCCACCACGATGTCGCCGCCCTCCGCCGAGCCGGCGAAGCGCGCGGCCAGGTTGGTGGTCGGTCCCGTGGCCGTGAAGGTCCAGCGCTGCGAGCCCGCGCCGCCGAGCTTCGTCGCCCCGAGCAGCGCCTGTCCCGTATTGATGCCCATGTGGAGCTGGATCGCGGGAAAGACGCCCGCGTACTCCTCGTTCAGCTCGAGGGTCCGGGCCTGGATGACGAAGGCCGCGCGCGTGGCATTGAGCGCGTGATCCTCGTCGGGCCGGCCCGGCTCCGCGCGGTTGGACCGCTGGAAGATGACCATGAGCCCGTCGCCCGCCGTCTCGTTCACGTCGCCGTGGTGTGCGCGAATGATCTCGAGGAAGCTGCTGAAGTAGGTCTGCACGAGCTGGTTCAGCCGCTTGGCCTCGAGCTGCTCGCTCAGGCGCGTGTAGCCGGCGATGTCGAGAAAGAGCACGGAGACCTCCTCGGTGCGCTTCTCGAGTGTCGTCGCACTGGGATCGCGCTCGAGGAGGTCCTTGACGGCGTCGGGCACGAACTTGCTGAGCTCGTCCTTGAGCTGCTCCAGCAGCTCCAGCTTCTGGCGCGAGGCCTGCAGGTTCTCGAGCGCGGTGGCCAGCTCGGTATTCCGCGCTCCCAGGTCTTGTTGCGCCTCGGACAGGCGCACGGTCATGTCGTTGAGTGCGGTGCCGAGCTCTCCCACCTCGTCGCCGGAAGCGGGGGCGCGGGCCTGAAAGTCCCCCTCGCCGATCCGCCGGGCGACCCGCGTCAGCTCGTGAATGGGCCGCACGACCACGAAGCGCATGACCACCGCGAGCACGGCCGCCGCCGTCACGATGGTGAGGATCGCGATCACGATCTGCCGATTGCGCTGCATCTCGACCTGGGCCAGCACCGGCTCCATCGACGTCGCCACGCGCACCACCGCGCGCACCTTGTGGTCGGTGCCGTGGCATCCCTGGCACCGCTCCTGGTTGGCGATCGGCTGATTGAGGACGAACAGTCTCACGCCGTCGCGCGTCTCGACCGCCTCCTGCGTGCGGAGCGTCTCGACGGCACGCAGGAACAGTGGGCCCGTCATGGTCCGGCCGGGCTCGCGGCGCATCTTCTCGATGGAGGCGACCACGTCCTTGGGGAGCTCGGCCTCCTTCGACACCTCGCGCAAGGTCGCGAGATCGGTGAAGGCTTCGACGCCATTCCGGCGGTAGATCGTGAGGCCCTCGACGGGAGATGCGCTCTTGAGGTCCTGGATCAGCCCACGCGTGATGTCGGGCCGCTCCTGGAGCATGGCGGCCTCGATGCTCGCCACCACCGTCGCGATGAGCCGCCGCGCCGACTCCTTGCTCTGCTCGACGAGCAAGTCGCTCTCGCGCTTGATCGTGAAGATCGTGGACGCCCCGAAGCCGATGATGAGCACGACCACGATCAACACGGTGATCTTCGCCGTCAACCGCATCCTGAACACGCGCCGAGCCTAGACACGCGGCCGCCGATAAGGGCCCATCTGCTTCGTTGGCGAGGGCGCGCGCATGCCCTCAACGTACAGAAAGTACGCCTCGGGCAGCGCGGCCCTCGCCGCCTCGCATCTGGACCCTTCTCGCCGCCCGCTCCCGCTACGCCCGACGCAGACCAACTGCATCGGCGAACGGTCGGCTCGGCCGTTCGCTTCGCGAACGGCGCTCGTACGCCTGAACGCGCGGCGCCCTGTGCTCACAGGCCACTTCCGGAAGGTCGAGATCCCTCCGCAGATGCGCTCTTCTCGGCAGCCGCCTCACATCCCCCACGACCCACGGGAGACGGGCGGCGAGAAGGGTCCAGATGCGAGGCGGCGAGGGCGCGCGCAGCCCGAGGCGTACTCGCTGTACGTTGAGGGCTTGCGCGCGCCCTCGCCAACGAAGCAGATGGGCCCTTATCGGCGGCCGCCGCCGCCGCGTCAAACGCGGGAGGCGCGATCGGTCCAGTAGGGCTCGCGCAGAACGCGCTTGAGGAGTTTGCCTGCGGTGTCGCGGGGGAGGGAGGCGTGGAAGGAGACCTCGCGCGGAATCTTGTAGTCGGCGAGGTGCGCGCGGCAGAAGGTCCGGACCTCGTCGGCGGTGAGGGTCTCGCCGGGGCGCGGCTCGACCGCCGCGTGGACGCGCTCGCCCCAGTCGTCGTCGGGCACGCCGAAGACGGCGGCGTCCTCGATCTTGGGATGGCGGTGGAGCGCGTCCTCGATCTCGGCGGGGTAGATATTGACCCCGCCCGAGATGATCATGTCCCGCTTCCGGTCGCAGATGTAGACGAACCCCTCGTCGTCGAGGTACGCGACGTCGCCCACGCTGAGCCAGTCGCCCCGCCCCGTCTGGCGCGTGGCGTCGGGGTTCTTGTAGTACTCGTCGAACACGCCGGGATAGCGGCGCACGTGCAGCTCCCCCGGCTGCCCCATCGCGACGGGGCGGCCCTCGTCGTCGAGGACGGCAAGCTCCACGCCCGGCGCCGCCTTGCCGCAGGAGCCGGGCTTTCGCAGCATGTCGTCGGGCCCGAGGATGGTATTGATGCCCAGCTCCGTCGAGCCGTAGAACTCGTAGAGGCACGGCCCGAAGTAGGCGATCACGTCCTCCTTCACGCGCATGGGGCATGGCGCCGCCGCGACCACGATCGCGCGCATGGACGAGACGTCGTAGCGGGCCCGCACCGCGGCCGGCAGATCGACGATGCGCTTCAGGAGCGTCGGCGCCATGAACGTGCTGCTGCAGCGGTGCCGCTCGATGATAGCGAGCGCCGCCTCCGCGTCGAACTTTGGCATGACGACCACGGTGCTGCCGAAGAGCTGCGCGTACAGCGCGAAGCCACCGGGGGCCGAGTGATAGAGAGGGCCCGCCACGAGGTGGACGTGCGCGGGATCGGTCACGTTGAGCGCGGCGAGCGGCGGCAGGAGCTTGCCGGGATCCGACCCGCGCCGCCGCGCGCCCTTGGGCTTGCCGGTGGTCCCCGCGGTGTAGATGGTGGACGCGCCGAAGACCTCGCCGCCGGGCAGCTCCACCGGCCCCGTCCGACCCGCCGCGACGAGGTCGTCGAAGGAGACGGCCCAGTCGCGGCGCTCTGCCCCGAGTAGGATCCAGGCGCGCACCTTGGGCGATCGGGCGCGCACCGCGTCCGCCATGGGCACGAAGGCGTCGCCCACGAATAGCCGCCGCGGCCTCCGAGTTCTCGAGGATGTAGGCGACCTCGTCGGCGGTGAGGCGGTGGTTCATCGGGACGGGAATGGCGCCCGCCGCCCGGACCGCGGCCGAGGCGACGAGCACCTCGAGGCCGTTGTGCGCGTAGAGCACGACGTGCTCCCCGGGCGAGATCCCGAGCCCGACGAGCGAATGCGCCAGGCGGTTGCGCGCATCCCGGAGCTCGGCCCAGGAAAGCCGGCGGTCCCCTTCGATCAGGGCGGCCCGCTCGGGGTGCCGCTCCGCATGCGTCGCGATAACGTCCATGTCCCTCCTCGGAAAATGACTCGGATTGTTAGCTACGAGCCCAGGGGCGGCAAGCGCTACGCGCGATGCGGTCAGCAAGCTCACACGCGCGACCGGGCGGCGAGAAGGGTCCAGATGCGAGGCGGCGAGGGCGCGGCAGCCCGAGGCGTACTTGCTGTACGTTGAGGGCTTGCCGCGCCCTCGCCAACGAAGCAGATGGGCCCTTATCGCCGTCCGCCTCAGGCGTAGAGGTCTTCGCGCGTCGTCGGGCGCGTGAAGCTCGGTCCCCTGCTTGCGCATCAGGACCTGGTAGAGCCCGATGGAGCCCCCGGCGAAGGCCACCGACGAGCACGTGAGGTAGAGGAGCCAGGTGCGGTAGATGCGCTCGCCGACGATGGCCCGGGCCTCCTCGGCGCGGGCCTGCAGGCGCTCCGCCCAGTGCCGGCACGTGCGCGCATAGTGCAGGCGCAGGTTCTCCACGTCGAGGACCTCCCACCGCGCCCGCTCCATCTCCGTGAGCGTCTCCGTCAGGCCCGAGAGATCGCCGTTGGGGAAGACGTTCCGGTACAGGAAGTCGGTCTGCGTCGTGCGCCGCCAGTGGAACTCGTGGTGGATGCCGTGATTCAGGTAGAGCCCGCCGTCGTTCAGCATCGAGCGCACGCGGCCGAAGAAGGCCGGGTAGTTCGGGATGCCGACGTGCTCGATGACGCCGATGGCGGCGACCTTGTCGTAGCGCGCGCTCTCGGGGAGATCGCGGAAGTCCCGGAACTCGACCCGACAGCGGTCCTTGAGGCCCTCGCGCGCGATCCGCGCCGCTGCCCAGTCGGCCTGCGCCTTCGACAGCGTGACGCCGTGCGCCCGGACCCCGTAGTGCTGGGCCGCCCAGATGCTGAATCCGCCCCAGCCGCAGCCGATGTCGAGCACGCTCTCCCCCGGCTCCAGCCGGAGCTTCCGGCACACGAGGTCGAGCTTGTCCTCTTGCGCCTGCTCGAGCTTGCCGTCGGGATCGCGGTAGTACCCGCAGGTGTAGACCATCAGCGGGTCGAGAAACAGCTCGTAGAAATCGTTGGAGACGTCGTAGTGATGCGCGATGGCCCGGGCGTCGCGATGCTTTCCGTCGGTGCTCATGAGGTGGCCTCTCCCATGCCGAAGATGGAGCCGAAGACGAGGCGCCGGCGGGCGGCGCTCGAGCCAAGGACGACGCGGACGGCAAGCCGCCCCGCGGCATCGGGCAGCCGCGCGAGCTGGCGACCGAGCCAGCCGGGCTCGCCGGTGCCGTAGAGCGCGGCGATCTGCCGCGCATAGCCGTCGAGCGGCGTGCCCGCGCGCAGGAAGGCCGCCACCGCTTCCGCGGCCAGCTTCCCGCTCCTGATCGCGGGGCCGATGCCCTCGCCGGAGAGATCCCGCGCGAGGCCGGCGGCATCGCCGATCAGGCAGAAGCGCGTGCCGCTGAGCCGGCGCGGTGCCTGGCGACGCACGACGTAGGCGTGGCCCTTGAACGGCTCGATGGGCATCTCGGCGGGCAGCCGCCCGGACGCGCGCAGGGCCGCGACCAACTCGTCGCGGCGGCGCGGCAGGCTGCCGTCCGTTCCGCCCGTCACACCGATGCCGATATTCAGGAACTCCTGCTTGGGGAAGTACCAGCCGTAGCCGCGAAGATCCGGCTCGACGTACAGCTCGGGCGCCGCCATGAACGGCCGTAGCCGCTCCGCCCACTCCGGCGCCAGGCGCGTCTCGCTCTCCTGGGCGGCGACGACGCACTCGCGCTCCGACACCTCGCCGAGCGCCTTCGCCACCGGACAGCGGTGCCCGCCCGCGCCGATCACCACGGGCGCCTCGAAGACGCCCCGGTCGGTCTCGATGCGCACCCCGGCCGGCCCCGCGCTCACCTGCTTCACCCGGACACCCCAGCGCACGTCGGCCCCCGCGGCGGCCGCTCGCTCGAGCAGGTAGTGGTCGAACTCGCGTCGGATGATGCCGTAGCTCGCGGGCCGGCGCCAGTCCGTCTCGTGCCGCGCCGCCTCGAACTCCAGCACGCAGGCACGGAAAGGCTGGATGGTCAGCGGATACTTGTCGGCCTCGACCTCGAGGTCGGCCAGCGCGGCCCGCGTCACCCAGCCCGCGCAGATCTTGACGCGCGGGAACACGGCGGCATCGAGGACGAGCGGGTGGAGCCCGGCTCGGGCCAGGCTCCACGCGGCGGTGCTTCCCCCGGGTCCCCCGCCCACCACGACCGCGTCATGCTCGGGCACTAGGGCCTCCACATCGAGAGGAAGAGACGCACTTTCTGCGTCGGCGAAAGCCGGACCTCCTCCACCACGTTCGCCACGTCCATGGTGGCGAAGAGGTCGCCCTCGAGATCGATCGCGCTGTCGACGTACGCCTCGGCGAAGTTGCCCGGCGACGGATCGCGCATGAGCCGCACGAACGCTTCCGGGGACTTGATCACCGCGGTCGCCACCGGCATGCCCGGCCCCAGGGTCACCTCGGTCCCGTCCCAGAGCCGGAACGCGAATGGCCCGGGCAGCCCCCCGAACACTTCGCGGAGGATGGCCGCGGCACGACCGGGGGTTGGCTGGGGCGCGAGTCGAGGGATCATCGGTTCTGGCCTGCCGTTGTTTTATCGGGGCCTCCTCGCCTTGTCAACCCCGCCCGGGCAGATCCGGGCTCGTTCGGCGGCCTTTCCGACATTATCCGCGGATCGTCCGCATGACTTCCTCGTCGTCGAAGGCCCGGCGTGGACCCCTACTTCCCTTTGAACCGGGGCTCGCGCTTTTCCACGAAGGCGCGGGCCGCCTCGCGGTGATCCTCGGTCATGCCCGTGCGCGAGTGATGCCAGGCCTCGAGGTCGAGCAGGTCCTCGAGCGTTCCGCTCTCCGCGTTCATATTGCGCTTCATGTCGTCAGGGGCTTTCCGGCTACTTGACGCGGACGGTGACGACGGCCGACATGCCCGCGCGCAGCGTGTGCGGATTGCCGAAGTCCTTGGCGTCGAGCCGGATCTTGACGGGAACGCGCTGGACGACCTTGACCCAGTTGCCCGTGGCGTTCTCGGGAGGCAGGAGCGAGAATCGAGCGCCCGTGCCCGCGCTGATCGAGTCCACCTTGCCATTGAAGACCTTCCCCGGAAACGTGTCGATCTCCACGAGGGCCGTCATGCCCGCGCGCACGCGCCCGAGCTGGGTCTCCTTGAAGTTCGCGAGGACCCACACGTCGTGCAGCGGGACGATGGCGAGGAGCGGCTGCCCCACCTGCACCATCTGCCCGAGCTCCACGCTCTTGCGCGAGATCAATCCGTCGATCGGCGCGCGGACGTCGGTGTATGAGAGCTGCAGCTCGGCCAGCGCGAGATCGGCCTTGCTCTGGGTGAGGGTGGCCTCGGCACGGGTGATCTCCGCCTCCTTCACCGTCACCTGGTGGCGCTGGCTCTCCACGCGGTTGAGCGTGGCGCGCAGCTCGATCACGCGCTGGCGCGCCTGCTTGACGGCGAAGGCGCGCCCGGCCAGCTCGGCCTCACCCAGCTGCACCTCGCGCTCGAACTGGGTCACCCGCCGCTGGATCGCGTCGAGCGCGGAGGCCGCCGCCGCGTCCGCCGCCTCCGTCTGGTCGAACTCGCGCTGCGAGACGTACCCGCTCTCGACCAGGCGGCGGAAGCGATCCTTCTCGCGGGCGGCCTGCACGGCCCCGCTGCGCGAGCCCGCGACCTCGGCCGTGATGGCGGCCAGCGCCGCGCGGCGCGACTCGAGCCGCGCCCGCGACTCGTCGACCGCCGCCTCGGCGGTTTGCTCGGCCACGCGCGAGGCCTCGAGGGCGGCCGCGGCCTCTTCGGCCTGCGCCTGCGTCGTCTCCCGGGTCAGCTGCGTCTCGGACCGCACCGCCTGGAAGCTCGCCGCGGCCACGGCCACCGCCGCCTTCGCCTGGTCGACCTTGGCCTGGTAGTCGCGCGGATCGATGCGCAGGAGCACCTCGCCGGCCTTGACGGGCTTATTGTCCTCGATGGTCAGGCTGACCACGTGGCCCGACACCTTGGCGGCGAGCGGCGCGATCGCGCTCTCGACGTAGGCGTCGTCGGTCGACACGTGGCTCTGGGCGTGGACCCAGGCATAGGCGGCCCAGGTGATGCCCGCGAGCCCGACGAGGACCCCGACGACGATGAGGAGCCGGCGATTCATCCGCGCCTCGCGCGGCGGGTAGGCTGATACCCCCTCGGGATCTCCCCCGTGAGAGCCCTGCGCGGCTGGCCTCGTTGACCCGTCATGGTTGGGGGCCCCGCCGTCCTCGGCGGGACCCCGCGTCGTATGCTACCAGAATTTGTCTGACGCAGCGCGACGGAGAGTGGTGCGCGCGCGTCGCGACGTCGCCTGGAGCGGCGTCAATGCAGAGGCGCGTACGGGTCCGTGAGGATCTCCATCAGCCGATCGGGGTAACGCGCGTCGCCGAACCCGAAGCGCCGGTACAGCGCGTGCGCATCGCGCGTGAAGAGCGTCCAGCGCCGGAGGCCCTGCAGCTCGGGATGCGCCATGATGGCCGCCATGAGCCGGCCGCCCACGCCCCGGCCCCGCTCCGACGGCAACACGAACACGTCGCTGACGTAGGCGTAGGTCGCACGATCGGAGATGACCCGCGCGAAGCCCACCTGACGGTCCCCGAGATACGCCCCGAAGCACAGCGAGTGCCGGACCGCTCGCTCGACGACCTCGCGCGGGATCCCCGCCGCCCAGTACGAGCCGGCGAGGAACCCGTGGACCATGTCGAGGTCGAGCCGCGAGGCATCCGTGCCGATCTCGACGTCACTCCCGCGCGCGCGCGGGAGCCAGGGCCTCCTCGATCGCCTCGCTAGCCATGCTGCAGGCTCTCGCGGAGCAGCCCCATCATCTGGTCGATCTCGTCGCGGGACACGGTGAGCGACGGCATGAAGCGGAGCGAGTCCGGGCGCGGCGCATTGATGAGCAGCCCGCGATCGAGCGCGGCCTGGACCACCTTGCCGGCGTCGAGATCCTTCAGCGCCAGCGCGAGCAGGAGCCCGCGGCCGCGGACCTCGCCGTGGCCGAGCTCGGCGGAGAGCGCGCGCAGGCCGCGCGGCCAGATACGCGCCGGTGGCGGCCACCGTGTCGAGGAATCCCGGGGCCAGCACCGTCTCGAGCACGGCGCATCCGACGGCGGCCATGAGCGGCGCGCCATTGAACGTGCCCCCCTGGTCGCCGTACTCGAAGCAGCTCGCGCTCCCGGACGCCACGAGGGCGGCGATCGGCACGCCGCCGCCGAGCCCCTTGCCGAGGGTCATGATGTCGGGCTGGATGCCCGCGTGCTCATACCCGAAGAGGCGGCCCGTGCGGCCGATGCCGGTCTGGATCTCGTCGACGATCAGGAGGATGCCCGCCTCCCGCGTCAGTTGCCGGAGACCGCGCAGCCAGTCGTCGCCGGCCATGAGCACGCCGGCCTCGCCCTGGATCGGCTCGAGCATGACCGCCGTGGTCATGGGCGTGATCGCGCTGCCGAACCGCCTCGAGATCGCCGAGCGGAACCTTCGGGAAGCCCGCCACCTTCGGCTCGAACAAGGTGTCCCATCCCGGCTTGCCCGACGCGGACATCGTCGCGAGCGTGCGGCCGTGGAAGGCGTGCTCCATCGTGATGATCTCGAAGGCGCCGCCGCGATGGCGCGCGCCCCACTTCCGGGCCAGCTTGATCGCGCCCTCGTTGGCCTCGGCGCCGCTATTGCACAGGAACACGTCGCCGAGCCCGCTCGCCTCGGCGATGAGCGTGGCGAGCTTCGCCATGGGCTCGTTGTAGAACGCCGGGCTCGCATTGATGAGGCGCCGGGCCTGGGACTCGAGCGCCTCCACGATGACCCGCGGCGAGTGGCCGAGGCAGTTCACCGCCCAGCCCTGGACGAAGTCGAGGTATCGCTTGTCGTCGGCGTCCCAGATCCAGGAGCCGCGGCCCTCGACCATGACGATCGACGGGCGGGCCGCCACCTTCATCACTCGACTCACGTCAGGGCTCATGTGCGCGCTCATGTGCGATCCTCCATGTTCTTACCTGGGTGATTGGATCGGGGCGCGGCGCCGGGCTCAGGCCCGGCGCACCGCGCGGCGAGCGGCAGGCGGAGCCGGCGCTCCACGCGGCGGGCGCTGGCAGCGTCGGGGGTGGCGACGAAGATCGTGTCGTCGCCGGCGATGGTGCCGGCCACCCCGTCGAGCGCGGCCTCGTCGATGGCCCGGGCCACGGGGTGGGCGCCTGCGGGCGGCGTCTTGACGATGACGAGCGCGCCCGCCGCCTGGACCGCCAGCACCATCTGGCCCAGGACGCGGTCGAGGGCGTCGGCGCGGCTCGCGGGCTTTGCCCACGCCCCGGGCTCGGCGGGCGCCGCATAGCCGGTCGGCGTCCGGGCCAGGCCCAGCTCCCGGAGATCGCGCGACAGGGTGGGCTGGGCCACCGCGAAGCCGCGACCGAGCAAGAGCGACCGGAGCTCCGCCTGGGAGCGCACCGTCCCGCCCCGCACGAGCCGGAGGATCTCCGTCCGCCGCCGCAGCGCATCGCCAGAATTATTATTCATGATCGAGAATATATATTCTCACTCCCGCGCTGTCAAGCGCGAGAGGAGTCGCATCGCCGCCCCAATCAGGCGGCTAGGAGCTTGTCGGAGAAATGCCGGCTAGAGCGATGAGAAGGGTTCAGCTGCGAGGCGGCGCCCGATGGCAGGCAACGCGAGGCGTACTCGCGTAGGGGAGTGCGGGGCCATGTCTGGGCCCCGCAGACGAAAGTTCGTCGGCCCGATCGTCTCGCGCGTTACGTGGCACGGCGGTCGAGGGCGCCGTACCTCCGCAGATGGGCCCTTATCATCGCTCTAGCGGCCGTCAGGGGCGCGAGCGAGCAGGTCGCGGGCGACGAGCGCGAAGAGGACGAGCGCGATGGCGGTGTGGCATCCGAGGCCGCGCAGCACGGGGACCATCATGCCGGCCTGGCCGAGGACGGCCGCCGCCACGAGGACGCGCGGGCGTCCTGCCAGGAACAGCGCGGTGGGCAGGAGCCACAGAAAGTAGTGCGGCCAGGCGATGTGGGTCGCCGCCAGCATCAGCGGCGCCGTGAGCCCGAACATGCCGAGCCAGGCGCGCTCGGGCGCGGCGTGGCGCGCGCGCCACGCGCAGGCGATCCACACCGCGCTCATCGCCGCGAGCACGGCGAGCCAGATCGCCCACACCGCCCCGAGGGGCAGACGGGCGAGTGAGACGGCATTGCGCGTCAGTTCCGGGTCGAGGTCGCCGAGCGTGCGGGCGAGCACCACGGCGAGCGCCTCGTTGTTCTCGCGCAGCGAGTTCTGGGTGGCGATCAGGCCCCAGGGACCTTCCCCTTCCCGCAGGACCGCCAGCCATTCAACGATGCTGTGCAGGCCCGGCTCCCAGCCCGCGGCGATCACCAGGAGCGCCGCGCTCGCGGCCATCGTGAGCCCCGCCCCTGCCGCCGCCGCGACGAGGCGGCCGCGCGCGACCAAGACCCCCCAAAACACCACGGGCAGCACCTTGATCATGCCGGCCAGGCCAATGAGCCCGGCGCCCGCGAGCGGCCGCGCCTCTCGCGCGAGGGTCAGTCCCCACGTCACGAGAAAGAGATCGATCGGCTCCGCCTGCCCGAGTGCGAAGGCGTCGAGCAGATAGGTCAGCACCACGAGCCACGGCAGGACCTGAGCGCGGAGCGAGGCGCCGGACAGGCGCTCGAGCAGGCGCGGCAGGGCGAGGACGGCGGCCAGGCTCGCGAGCGCCCAGATGGCGGCGGCCACCCCGAGGGGCAGCGCGGCAAGCGGCGCCATGAGCACGCGGACCGTCGGCGGATAGCGCGGCTCGCCCCGGATGTCGAGCGCACCCGTCTCCCAGAAGATTCTCGCCACGCGATAGGGATTCTTGAAGTCGCTCGTCCCCGTGGCGCCCCGGATGATCGAGTAGGTCACCACCAGGACGGCGCAGATGGACGAGCAGGATCAGCACGCGCCGGTCGAGCGATCGGGCGGACATGCGCGGGGGAATCGTAGCACACGGCTCGCCGCGCGCCGGCCGGGCTGCTTGGAACGAGGCAGCGCCGCGGAGCGGTCTCGGGTATCGTGAGCCCCCGAGGAATGGAACGCAATGATCGCGCGCTGCGCCTGGGCGGGAAGCGACCCGGTGATGCAGGAGTACCACGACCGGGAGTGGGGGACCCCGCTCCACGACGAGCGGCGGCTCTTCGAATTCCTGATCCTCGAGGGCGCGCAGGCCGGCCTCTCCTGGGCCACCATCCTCAAGAAGCGCGAGCACTATCGCCGCGCCTTCTCGGGCTTCGATCCCGCGAAGGTGGCGGCCTATCGACCGGCCAAGGTGCGGGCGCTCCTCGCCGATCCCGGCATCGTCCGCAACCGTCTCAAGGTCGAGGGCGCGGTCAAGAATGCGCGGGCCTTCCTCGCGCTCGGCGACGAGCCGGGCGGGGCCGACGCCTTCCTCTGGCACTTCGTCGGCGGCCGTCCCATGCTCAATGCATGGAAGCACGGTCGAGAGGTTCCCGCGACCACGCCCGAGTCCGACGCCATGAGCCGCGAGCTCAAGCGCCGCGGCTTCACCTTCGTCGGCTCGACGATCTGCTACGCCTTCATGCAGGCGACGGGCATGGTCAACGACCACACCCAACCCTGCTTCCGCGCAGGCGGCCGATAAAGGCCCATCTGCTTCGTTGGCGCCCTCGGCCGCACGCTCAACGTAGAGAGACTACGCCTCGCGTGCGGCCTTCGGGCGCCGCCTCGCAGCTGGACCTTTCTCGGCCGCCTGCGGGACTTGCACGGCCGACCAGGGCCCATCTGCTTCGTTGGCGCCCTCGGCCGCACGCTCAACGTAGAGAGACTACGCCTCGCGTGCGGCCTTCGGGCGCCGCCTCGCAGCTGGACCTTTCTCGGCCGCCTGCGTGGCCTTCAGCACGGCCCGACGTAGAGGGCTCGCCGTGCGACGCGCCTACACGCTGACCGGCGGGCTGCTGCTACTTGGGCTGGGGCGTGAGGCGGAGGTAGGGCTTCAGCGCCTTCCAGCCGCCTGGGAACTTTGCCTTGGCCTCCTCGTCGGTCACCGCGGGCACGATGATGACGTCCTCGCCCTGCTTCCAGTTCACCGGCGTCGCGACGCGGTGGGCATCCGTGAGCTGGAGCGAGTCGATCACGCGCAGGATCTCGTCGAAATTGCGTCCGGTCGTCTGGGGATAGGTGATCATCAGGCGGATCTTCTTCTTGGGGTCGACCACGAAGACCGTCCGCACCGTGAAGACCTCGTCGTGGGCGGGATGCATCATCCCGTACAGATTGGCCACCTTGCGCTCGGGATCGGCGACGATCGGGAAGTTCGGCGCATGCCCCTGCGTCTCCTGGATGTCCTTGGCCCAGCCTTTGTGCGACTCCACGGGATCGATGGAGAGCCCGACCGCCTTGACGTGCCGCTTGTCGAACTCGGGCTTGAGCCGCGCCACGTAGCCCAGCTCGGTCGTGCACACCGGTGTGAAGTCGCGCGGGTGGGAGAAGAGGATGCCCCAGCCGTCGCCGAGATACTCGTGGAAGGTGATGGGGCCGGTGGTCGAGTCGGCCGTGAAATCGGGCGCTGTGTCGCCAAGTCGCAGTGTCATGGTGGACTTCCTCCTTGCGTGAGCGTTGGGTGAGGTGGGACGTGTGACCCGACGGCAATTGTCCCGACGACCACCGATCCTGTCAAGCCCGACCGATCCGAGCCCTCACATGTTCCGCATACAAGAAGGCGCGGGCCCCGGCACTCGTGCCGGAACCCGCGCCTCTTCTCCCGTGTGCGACCGGTCGCGACGAGCGCAACGGTCACATGACCGGCCTGCCTCGTTTAGCTCACTGGCACTTGACGTGCCACCTTGGAAAGCTTGAACTCGTCATCTGGCGTGGTATCGGATGCCGAGGCCGCGATGACGAGCACGTTGCCTGACGACCCCGCCGGCGTTGATGTCCGCCCACCGCGAGCTCGCGCTGCTTGTCGTGTTGTTATCCTCCCGCGCCCCGAGACTGGTCAAGACCGCGTCGCTCAACGTGATGTGGTTGTTGAACGGATCGGTCTTCGTGCCAATCCACACCGAGATGTCGCTGTCGGCCCCGATCGAATCGAGGAACACCTGGTCGATCACGACCGGCGACGGAGAACTCGAACAGCACGTAGTTGTTCCGACCGCCCTGGTTGTCCACCTTGTGCGTCGAGCTGCTGCCGCTCTCGCTGCCGTCGGTGACCCCCAAGCCTGGTCCAAACAGCCCGAGGTAGGCCGTCGCCCACGCGCCACTGCTGTCGGTGCGGCTGAACGCGCTGGCCTTCACGGACACCCCGTTCACCGTGAACGTCCGCATGTTGCCCTTCGTACCCGACCACGCGGTGTTCCCGCTGAACTTGAAGGTGGTGTCCACACACACACAATTGACGGTGATCTTCACCGGGCCGGACGTGTTGTTGCTCGCATTGGTATCCGCGTCGGAGCTCACAGTGGCCGTATTGTTGATGGCCGGACACGTTCGCCGCCGGTGTCGTGGCCGTCAGGGCGGGCTGCTTTGGGCTCGTTTGACTGTTTATGGACGTGTTATCGTCGCCTGGCGGTTGCATGTAGTTACAGTCCGGGTGAAACCGCTCGGCCAGTCGGAGCGAGGCGAGTGCTCGACGCAGTTTGCGACCTCGGATCTGTGCCCCGTCCACCTCGCACGCACTGTAGGCCGGTCGCGTCCGCGTGGGATCAGGACGGTCACTGGCAGACTCACAGCTGCGCCCCCGCTAGTGCGGTTTATTTTAATTATTTTTTTATTTTTTTTTTTAAAGGCAGGTGTGGTCAGACGTGCGAATGGCGAGCTGCTGCAGATCCCATTTCCACAGCCATAACCGTGCCGTACTAGCCGGAACGGCCGAGAGTCAGCGGCGGAAGAGCCTTTAGCGCTGTATCACACAAGATTATCACCACGACGCTCTTCGGAATCTGGGGCGACACACCCGTCCGTCTTTCTTGTTATCGCCGTTTTTTTCCTTCTTCTTCGTGTCCACCGAGATCTTCGTCTGGCCCGCGGCCTGGTTCTGTCGGATCTGCGCGGCGATGTGGCGTTTCTTGGCGTCCCGCTCGGGGTGCGGCGCGCCTTCTCTCGTCTTGCTGTTGGTCTGCTGTTCTGTTTGCACCTTCAGCTGCCGCTCCAGTTGGTCTCTGTCGCGTTGTCCCTTGCGCTGTGGGTCCGGCCCGGATCCAGGTGCTCTTCGCCGTCTAGCGTACTGTCGATTCCGTTTCGCCCTGTTCGTTGTTCTACCAGTCCCTCCTGTCGCGCAGCATGTTTTTCCTGTCGATCTTCCTTCTTCTCTCTCCCTTCCCAGCGCATTGCCCCCGGGCGCGGCCCGGCACGAGAATGCTCCCCGCCCCGGTGAGCGTAACGGCTCGCTGATCGTGAAGGGGCCTCCGTGGGCCGCATCGCTTGCCGCCTTGGCGGAGTCGATTCGACACTCGCCGGGGAGGAAGGCCGGATTGCCGCCCAAGGCGAGGCAGTCATCGGCGTAGGCGGTGCTCGCGGCGCCCACCATCACAACGGCGCTGAGCAACGTGCGCACGAAAGCAAGCATGATCGGTTCCTCGCGGCGGTCCTCATTACTTCCTCCTGGGGCATTAAGGTGCTCGATCGAAGCGGAGCTGAGAGGCAGTCAGCGACCGGCAGCCGCCATCGCTGACAGAACTTGGCAACTCGCAGTCGCTCTGTCTCTAGGATGGAGTCTGGAGTTTGACGGATCGCGAGGCATTGCGTCAATTCTACTCAGGTCTTACGACTTTGGTCAGGGTCTCGCGATACTGCCCAGTTGCGGCACTGCCAACTTACGTCACCGCCCAGGTACACGTATCGCGGACCAGCCGGCGCTCGGCGTCGGTCGACCAGCGATGTGACAACGCTGACGGCGGTCCAGAACTAGTCGACGGTATAGTCGTGCTGACGACGCTTCGGCGGCAACGACCGAGCCGACCACATAGTCGTGCCGAAGACGACGGCTCCGACGAAGCGCACGACATTCCCGCGACGGAACGCGCCGGTGAACTCCAGGGTCCGATCAGCTGCGAATAGCGAGTCGACTCCGCGCGGCGAGGTCCGAGAGTCGGGCCCGCCGCGCGGAGCTCGGTGGCCGAGCGCTGCTCGCTGGACTGCGGACGGCGGCGCTAGCTGCCGGCGTTGATGGCGGCGTGAACGCAGTTGCTGATCACGTCGAGGCGGGCGCTGTGCCACGGGTCGGACAGCCGGCCATTGGTCAGGTACGCGAACGACACGCCGGAGTCGGGATCGGCCCAGCAATACGACGACCCCACGCCCCCATGGCCGAAGGTCCGTGGCGAGGCGATGCTGCCCAGGCCGCGGATCGACTCGGTGGTGCCGCGCACGTGGGGGCCGAGCCCGCGGTGCATGGGCATGCCCATGTAGCCGTCCACGCGGTCGCCCGTCACGTTGCGCGTCACGTACTGCACGGTGCGCGGCGAGAGCAGGCGCACGCCGTTGAGGGATCCCTCCTGCACCAGCATCTGGTAGAACGCCGCCATCGCCCGGGCCGTGCCGTAGCCGCCCCCGCCCGGGGCGCCCGCGCGCCGGAACTCCGGCGTGTTCTCGTCCGTGCGCCGGACCTGGCGCGCGTCACCCGACCCCGGCTCGTGCATGTCGACCGCGCGGGCATGCTCGCCGTCGGGCAGGCCCACGTAGAGCTCTCGGCCCAGGCCGAGCGGCTCGGTGATGTTCTCGCGGATGAAGGCCCGGTAGTCCGTCTTGGTGAGCGCCTCGATCATCACCGCGGCCGTCCAGTGCGCGGCGCGGCCGTGATACACCACGCGCGAGCCGGGCGTCCACTCGAGCGTGTAGTCACAGACCGTCCGCTTCAGCAGGTCGTGGTCCGTCCACGCTTCCTTGGGCACGTCGGCATTGGGGAAGCCCGCCTGGTGGCTCAGGAGCTGGATGATCGTGATGTCGCCCTTGCCATGGGCCTCGAAGCCCGGCACGTGATCGGCCACCCGGTCGGTGTAGCGGAGCGCCCCGCGCTCGGCGAGGATCCACACCGCGCAGGCGGTGATGACCTTCGTGTTCGAGTACATGAGCCAGAGCGTGTCCTCGCGCGCCGCCGCGCGGGCGGGCTCGAGGCGCGCGTCGCCGAAGGTGCGGAGGAGCGCGAGCTGGCCGCGGCGGGCCACGGCGATCTGGGCGCCGGGATAGCGCCCCTCGGCCAGGTGGCCGGTGATGATCTCGCCGAGCCGCTCGAGCGGCTGCGGGTCGAGTCCGAGGGCAGCAGGGGTGGACGGCGCGAGCGGGACGGTCATGGTGTCCTCTCTGTTCTCTCGCTCCTCGCGAGACCGGCACAGGTGAACGGCGTCGATGACGGCCCGCAGTCTAGCACGCGCCCATACGGCTCGCGGCCCGCGCGCGCGGGCACGCCTGCTATACTTCGCCGGTGCCCGCCGACCCATTGCTGACCGGCCTCGTCGTCCTCGACCTCACGCGCGTGCTCGCGGGGCCGTATTGCACGCGCCTCCTCGCCGATCTCGGCGCGCGCGTCGTCAAGGTCGAGCAGCCCGGACGCGGCGACGAGATGCGCCGTGGTCCGCATCAGCTCGAGGCAGACCGCGAGGACCAGAGCACCTACTTCGTGCGCTGCAATGCGGGCAAGGAGAGCATCGGCCTCGACCTCGCCCGCCCCGAGGCCCGCGCGGTCGTGCTCGACCTGGCGCGGACATCCGACGTCGTCGTCGAGAACTTCGCGCCCGGCGTCGCCGCGCGCCTGGGCGCCGACTACGAGACGCTCGCCGCGGTGAAGCCGGACCTCGTGTACTGCTCGATCTCGGGCTTCGGCCAGACCGGCCCCTGGCGGCTCCGCCCCGCCTTCGCGCACATCATCAATGCGGCCTCCGGCATGATGCACCTCGAGCGGGGACCGGATCGCGCGCCGCGCGCGGCGAATCTACAAGCCGCGGACGTGCTCGCCGGAACCCACGCCTTCGGGGCGATCCTGGGCGCGCTCTGGCGGCGAGCGCGCACGGGCGAGGGCGCGCGCCTCGACGTCTCCATGCTCGAGTGCCTCGTCGCGGCCGACGACGCGACCTACGGCAGCGTGCTGAACGGCGGCGAGGAGTACGGCGCGCCGCGGCAGGGCATGATCGTGCACGAGATCGCCGGGCGGTATGTGGCGCTCCAGACGGCGGGCGGGGCGGACATCTGGCCGCGCCTTGCCCGCGCCATGGGGCGGCCGGAGCTGACTCAGGACCCGCGCTTTTCCACGCCGTCCGCCCGTCGCGCCAATTGGCCGGCGATGAGCGCCGCGATCACCGGCTGGCTCGACGGCTTCCCGTCCGCCGACGACGCGCTCGCCGCCTTGATGGCGGCGCGCGTGCCCTGCGCCCCCGTGCTGTCGCCGCGCGAGGTGATCGACCACCCGCACCTCGAGGCGCGCGGGTTCTTCCCGTCCGTCGCGCACGAGGGGCGCGGCGCCGTGCGCGTGACCGCAACGCCGTTTCACGTCGACGGCCGCGCCCCCGGGCCGGCCGGCCCCGCGCCCTATCGCGTCGGCGAGCACACGCGCGCGGTGCTCGGCGGCCTCGCCGGCTACCCGGCGGCGCGCATCGAGGAGCTGCTGGCGCAGGGCGTGGCCGTTGCGCCATAATCTCGGTGCGGCCGTTTCAGATAATCTCGGTGACAAAACCGCTCTGGGAGGGACGACTCATGGCTCGGATGACCGGTGGCGAGGCGCTGGTGCAGTCGCTCTATCGCGAGGGTGTGCGCGTGATCTTCGGGCTGCCCGGCGTGCAGCTCTACGGCGTGATGGCGGCGCTGCGCGATGAGCCGCGCATTCGCTTCATCGCCACGCGCCACGAGCAGGCGACGAGCTTCATGGCCGACGGCTACGCGCGCGCGGGCGGCGAGGGCGACTTCGGGACGGCCTTCGTGGTCCCCGGGCCGGGGCTCTTGAACGCCGCCTCCGGGCTCAGCACCGCGTACTCGGCCTCGTCGCCCGTCCTGATGATCGCGGGGCAGATCCCCAAGGGCAGCATCGGCAAGAACATCGGCCTCCTGCACGAGGTCAACGACCAGCTCGACGCCATCGCGCCCATCACCAAGTGGCGCCAGCGCATCCTCGAGATCGCCGACATCCCGGCCGCCGTCCGCGAGGCCGTGCGCCAGCTCAAGACGGGCCGGCCGCGGCCGGTCGAGATCGAGCTGTCGCCCGAGACCATGGAGGACGAGGGCGAGGCCGAGCTCTTGCCCGCCTCCGAGTTCCACCGCGCGGCCGCGCCCTCCCGCGACATCGACCGCACCGCCGAGATGCTGCTGGCCGCCAAGAACCCCGTGATCTACGCGGGCGGCGGCGTCCATCTCTCGGGCGCCAATGCCGCGCTGGCCGCCGTCGCCGAGTACCTGCAGGCGGGCGTCATCGAGTCGCCCGAGGGCAAGGGCGCGGTGAGCGACGCGAGCGACCTCGCCCTCGGCGCCGCCTTCTGGCGCGAGTCGCCGCTGTACGGGTACCTCCACGCCGCCGACGTGGTCCTGGCCGTGGGGAGTCGCCTCGCGCTGGTGACGTTCAAGGCGGGCCAGCGCATCATCCATCTCGACGTGGACCCTGAGGAGATCGGACGCAATCACCCGAACACCACCGGCCTGGTAGGCGACGCCAAGGCCACGCTCGAGGCGCTGCTCGAGCGGCTCCGCAGCCGCCGGGCCGCCGCGCGCCTCGCTGAAGGCCGAGCGCGAGGCGCTGCGCGCCAAGGTCGCCACCATCGCCACGCAGGAGCCGCAGACGTCGATCTTGAAGGCGCTCCGCGCGGGCACGCCGGAAGACGCCATCTTCATCGCGGGCATGACCCAGGTCGGCTACTACTCGCGTCCGGTGTGGCCCGTCTATCACCCGCGGACCTATCTCAGCTCGTCCTACTCCGGCAATCTCGGCTTCGAGTACCCGGTGGCCCTCGGCGCCAAGGTCGCCCAGCCCGACCGCGCCGTCGTCAGTGTCTCGGGTGACGGGGGCTTTCTCTACAATGCGCAGGAGATGTCCACGGCGATGAGCTACAAGATCAATGCCGTCCACGTGGTCTTCAACGACAACGCCTACGGCAATGTCGCGCGCGATCTGGACGAGGCCTGGGGCGGGCACTACGGGTCGATGCTCCACAACCCCGACTTCATGAAGCTGGCCGACGCCTTCGGCGTCCACGGCATCCGCGCCAAGGACCCGCTCGAGGTCGGCCGCCTGGTCGCGGACGCGGTCCAGATGGACCGGCCCGTGCTGATCGAGGTGCCCGTGAGCCGCATGCCGCGCCCGGCCTTCTGGCCCCCGCGCAAGGAGCCCGACGAAATACCAGCGCTGATCAGGTCGGAGGGGCCTCGACGGCCCCCTCCGAAGCCTCCCCCGAGATGGGATTGCCCGGCGTCGGCGACCGTGCGACGTCTATCCGGGAGCCGAGGCGGGGAAGAGCGCGAGGAGACGGTCGGCCGTCGGATCGAGGCAGCGCTTGATCTCGTCGCGGCAGGTGCGGAAGACGTCTTCGCCCTGCATGGCGGGATCGTCGATGTCGCCGGGCGCGCCGGCGAACTCGCGCAGGGTGTAGACGGGCCGGCCGCGCGCCTCGTCGAAGGCGACGAGCATCTCCTTCTGCGCGGTCGTCATCGTCAGGATCAGGTCGGCCTCGGCGAGGAGGTGCCGGTGGCGCTTCAGATCGGTCGAGGTGAGCCCGTCCTCGCCCAGGTGGATGCCCTCCTCCCGCAGCACGATCCGCGCATCGAGCGAGGGCAGCATGCCGTCGCGCGCGTAGGTGGCGATGCCGCCCGAGCGGACGCGGATATGCCCTCCCGCGTCGCGCTCGGCCAGCGTCCGCTCGAGCAGCACGTGCGCCATCACGCTGCGTGCCGTATTGGCGTGGCAGATGATCAGGACGGTCTTCACCGTCCCGCTCGGATCAGCGCTCCTCCCTCGACCACTGCCAGAAGCGCGGCCCGCCGCCGAGATCCTTCCATTCCTCGGCCGGACGCTTGTCGATCTCGCGCCCGAAGGTCGTGCCCGGGGCCGGGACGAGATCGGCTCCGAGCGTCGAGGGGAACAGCTTCGCCAGCTCGGCGGGCGTGAAGCGCTTGTTGCCGTCCAGTCGGCGGACGGCCTGCGGCTGGGCCATCAGCGTATAGCCGAAGCCGAAGGAGTGAAACGCCTGGCCGTTCACGCCGGCGGCGGCGTCGCTCGAGAGATACACGACGAGCGGCGCCACGTTGTCGGGATCGCGCTCGGTGCCCTTGGCCTGCTCGCTCGGCCACTTGCCCGTCTCCTCGAAGACCGCGCGGCCGCGGGGCGTCGAGTCGATCATGCGCGTGGCCCCGCTCGGCAGGATGGCATTGGCGGTGACGCCGTACTTGGCCATCGCGTTGGCCGTCGACCACGTGAGGCCGAGGATGCCCGCCTTGGCCGCGGCGTAGTTCGGCTGGCCGGGCGCGCCGAGCGCCGACACCGAGGACATGTTGATCATCCGGCCGCCCTTCTTCTCCCGCATGTGGACGGACGCGGCGCGGCTGGTGTTGTACGTGCCCTTCAAGTGCACGGCGAGGACGATGTCCCACTCCTCCTCGGTCATGTTGAAGATCATGCGGTCGCGCAGGATGCCGGCCACGTTGACGAGGATGTCGATCTTGCCCCAGGCCTTGACCACCTGCTCGACCATGGCGGTGGCCTGGGCCGAGTCCGACACCGAGCCGTAGTTGGCCGCCGCGGTGCCGCCCGCCTTCACGATCTCGTCCACGACCTGATCGGCCGGGCCCTTCTCGACGCCTTCGCCCGAGAGGCTCGCGCCGAGGTCATTGACGACCACCTTGGCGCCCTCCTGGGCCAGCGCCATCGCGATACCCCGGCCGATCCCCCGGCCCGCCCCCGTCACCAGTGCCGTCTTGCCGTCGAGCATTCCCATGTCTCGGCTCTCCTTTCCTCGTCGAAAGTCACTCACTCGGGCAGCGGGCGGTAGTACGGATTGCCCGCCGCCGTCCACTCCTGCAGCATGCTGCGAAACTGTGGGCCCATGGAATCGATGCCGCGAATGGGCATCGTCCCCCGCCGGATCATGAAATCGTGCGGCGCGAGCTCCCCCGCGGTGACGAAGTGCCGCGCCGCCGCGTCGGCCCGGCCCTGCTCGTGGAGCCACTGGCCGAGGCCGAACTCGGCGCGCGCCTGCTGATCGGCGGACGTCGGCAGCGACTGGAGCGCGCGCACCCGCTCGGCGGGCATCTCGGGCATCTCGCCGCGCACCCACGCGCGCAGGGCGCCGAGGTGTCGCGCCGCCTCGATGCCGGTGATGTGGCGGAAGGTGTCGGTCCCGAACGCCACGTCATTGGGCCGCACGATGCGCCCCCGCTCGTCGATCCACACCACGGTGGGCACATTGACCATGTTGTAGAGATCCGCGAGGCGATGCCGCGTGTCGACCAGCGAGGGATGCGTCGGGTGCGCGGCCTCGATCCAGGGACGCGCGGCCTCGGCGCTGCGGTCGACCGCGACGCTGATCACGACGAAGCCCTGGTCCTTGAGCTCGTCGTAGATCGCCTGCCAGACCGGCAGGTCGAGGCGGCACCCTCACCACGAGCCATAGGCGACGAGGAAGACCTTCACGCCGCGGTGGTCACTCAGCGAGTGCAGGCGCCCGTCGAGGTCGGGCAGCGTGAAGTCCGGCGCCTCGAGCGAGGCCAGCCGCCGGCCCCGCTCCTCCGCCGAGACGCCGAGATAGGCCACCCGCTCGGCCTCGTCGAGGGCAACGGGCCGACCGCCCTCCTGGGCGCGCCGGACACGCTCGGCGCCGTCGCGCGGCGCGACGTCGATCGGTGTCCCGTCGTCGATCACGGTGAAGATCGGCTCAGCCATGGCTCATGCTCCCTGCGTGCTGATCGCGGACGCCCGCGGGCGATCTGGCCTCTCGCGCCGTCGCGATATCCGCGCTCGTGTCGCGCTGGATCGTCGGGCTCATGATGATCTCCTCGATGACGGTCCGCGCGGGCAAGGTCGCGCACAGCAGGATGGCGCGCGCCACGTCCTCGGGCATCATCATGGTCGACCGGGCCTTCGCGTCCGGCACGTGCGGCCGATTGTCGAGGATCGGCGTATCGACCTCCGCCGGCATGATGGTCGTCGCCCGGATGCCCTTGTCGCGCAGCACGTTGTGCACGTGGCCCATGAGGTTGCGTGCGGCGGCCTTGGCCGCGCCGTACGGCGCCCCGCCGATCAATCCCGGCTTCAGCGCGGCCATGGAAGAGACCGTGATGATGGTCCCGCCGCCCCGCTCGATCATGCCCGGCAGCACCGCCTGCGTCAGCGCGTAGACCCCCGTGAGGTTGACGGCGACCACCTGCTCCCACTCCTCGACGTCGACGTAGCGCACATTGCGCGCCTTGCTCGAGTGCCCGGCATTGTTCACGAGCACGTCGACGCGCCCGAAGCGCTCGATCGTCCACCGCGCGAGCTCGACCGCATCCGCGGCCTTGCCGAGATCGGCCACCCGCGCCGCGCAGACACCCCCCGCCTTCTCGACCTCCGCCACCACCTCGTCGAGCGGCGGCTTGCGCCGACCCGCGATCACCACCCGCGCCCCCTCCGCGGCCAGCATCAATGCGGTCGACCGCCCAATCCCCGTCCCCCCACCCGTGACGATCGCGACCTGCCCCTCGAGCCCCTTCATCGCTCTCCCCTCCCAATTCCCAAAACAAGCGCGCCAGCACGCGAGTATAGCACCGGCATACCGAGCACCTGCGCCGACACGCCATCCCCGAGTCGCGGGCGAGGAGCGTGTCGGAGTAACCGCCGTTCGAGCGCCGGCTTCGCCGGCGCAACCCGATCTTCGTGGGGGAGGCTCGGAGGGGGCCGTCGAGGCCCCCTTCGATGATCTAGCGCCACGCGAACACGGGCTGCTCCAGATGGTCCACGCGCGTCGCCCGGCCGTGGACGACGACCTCGCGCATCTGGTACATGACGGCGGCCGTCGGCGCATGGATCATGGCTCCGAGGAGCGGCACCTGGATCACGGGCCGGTCGCTCTCGGGAATGCTGATGAGGCGCGGCACGCCGGGAAGGTCGAGGTCGGCGAGCGGCACGAGATAGATGCGCGCGACCTCGAGGGGATTCGCAACCAGCTCGCCGGGATTGTCGGCCCACAGCACGATGGGCGTGATGATATAGCCCGACCGCGTGGGGTAGTCGTCGAGCGCGCCGAGCACCGCATCGGGGCCGAGATCGAGGCCCACTTCCTCGTGCAGCTCGCGGCGCACCGCCTCCTCGGCGGTCTCGCCCGGATCGAGGCGGCCGCCGGGCAGCGCCCATTGCCCGGCATGCGCGTTCAGCCTCGCAGCCCGGCGCGTGAGGATGAAGCACGCGCGCCCCTCGTCGTCGGGCAAGAGGACGAGCGCGACCGCGGCGGGCCGGCTACCCTCGGCGGCGTGCGCCCGCCGCTCGAAGGCCGCCAGGTTGGCGCGCGCCCGCTCCCGCAGCGCGTCGCCGAACGGCTCCGGCATCAGTACGCCGGGAGCTTTCCCCCGACGACGCCGCTCTTCCGGACGACGGCGACCTCCTCGGCGGCCTTCATGGCCATGTGGCGCGAGTCGCTCGCGAGCGTGACGAACTGGTAGCCCTGGGCGATCATCTTGAGCGCATAGGTCGCGGTGCTGTTGTGGATGCCCGCGACCACGCCGTGACGCTTGCACGCCTCGGCGATCTTCTGCTGCGCCTCCACCACGGGCGCATCGGTCTGGTCGAGGCGCGGCTTCAGGCCGAGCGCCAGGCTCAGATCGGACGGGCCCACGTAGACGCCGTCGACGCCGGGCACGCTCAGGATGTCGTCGAGGTTCTTCATCGCCTCCGCCGTCTCGATCATCGGCATGACGACGATGTCGTCATTGGCGTGGTCGCCGTAGTCGGCGCCCGCATAGATGGACGCGCGGACGGGCCCCCAGCTCCGGTAGCCGCGCGGCGGGTACTTGCAGGCGCGCACGAGCGCCTCCGCCTCCGCGCGCGTATTGACCATCGGGCAGATGACGCCGTACGCGCCGGCGTCCAGGATCTTCATCAACCGCGCGGGATCGTTCCACGGCACGCGCGCCATCGGCATCGCGCCGGTGGTCGAGATGCCCTGCAGCATGGTCACGGCCACCTGGTAGTCGATGACCCCGTGCTGCATGTCGACGGTCAGCGAGTCGAAGCCCTGGTGCGCCATGACCTCGGCCGAGAAGGCGCTGGGAATGGACAGCCAGCCGTTCACGACCGCTTCGCCCCGGGCCCAGATCGACTTGAGCTTGTTCTCCCGCACGGCACTCTCCTTCACTCGGTAAGGGTGGCGCGCGCCCAAGTCCCGGCGCACCTAGCCAGAGTAGTCGCCGAAGTCCGGGGGGTCAACATCGGAGAGCGCCTGCTCGGCCGTCGAGGTAGCCGGCCGGGCAGGCGCCGGAAACTACGCAGCTCGGGAGAGCGATTCCGGGACCGGCGCGGCCAGCGGGCGCGGCGCCGGCGCGCGGACGACGAGCTCGTATCCCACGGGAACGCGCAGGGCGACGACCGACCAGACCTTCTCGATCAGGTCCTGGTAGCCGCCCGGCGCGACGAGCAAGACGCGACCGGGCGACCACAGACCGGCCGGCTCCACCTGCACCGACACCATCGAATCGCCGCCCAGCCGGCGGCGAACCGCCGCGCGGACGTCGGCGGCGACGATATTGGCGCGGTCGAGCCTCCTGTCGAGGACGATCCGCGCAATGATGGGCCCGAGAAATACCGCGAATACGAGCAGCCCGGCCAGCATTGCCTCCATTGTCGTTCACCTCCACCTCTATAGAGCGGTCCCGGACCCGAAGAGATTCTGGCGAAATTCACCGGGATTTGGCGGAATCCCCGGCTCGGTTCTCGCCCTCTAAAAGGGCGATGGAAAGGGAGGAACAAAGAGATGGCGAAGCGAATTCTGGTACCGCTGGATCGCAGTGAAACGTCGAGATCCGTGCTTCCCGTGGTGGCCGACATGGCCCGGGGCTCCGGGGGCACCGTGCGCTTGCTGCACGTTGCGCCGATTCCCACCGAGCGCGTGAGTGACGACGGCCGCGTCGTGGCGTACGTGAGCCAGGAAATGGAGCGGATCGAGTACAGCCGGCTCGACTACCTGAAGGAAGCGGAAGCAGGCCTGGAGGGCGTGCCGGTGGAATCGGTTGTGCGGTTCGGTGACCCGGCCGAGGAGATCGTGCGCGAGGCCGATGCCTTCGATGCGGATCTCATCGCCGTGACCACGGAAGACCGCGGCTGGTTCGGGCACCTGATGGGCGGCGTGGCCGACCGCGTCTTCCACAAGGCCGACGTCCCCGTCCTCATGCTCGGCAAGAAGTAAGCCGCGCAGGTTCACACGCGGGCGGGATCGACGTTCCGAGCGCCGGCTTCGCCGGCGCAATCGAATCCTGGGGGAGGCATCGGAGGGGGCCGTCGAGGCCCCCTCCGACTTGATGCCCCCTCCTAGTTCAAGAACACGCCTTTGCCCGTGGTCTGTGTGTCGAAGAGCCGATAGGCCTCGGCGGCCTGATCGAGCGTGAAGCGGTGGGTGAAGATGCGCCCGAGCGGGATCTTCCGGTCGGCGACGAAGCGCGCGCACTCCCACTGGCCCATCGCGCTGAACGTCCAGGACGCGACCAGCGTGAGCTGCTTTCTGAGCATGTCGCGGCTGATGTCGAACGTGGTATTGCCGCCCTCGCCGACGAAGCAGACGCGCCCCCACGTCGCCGCGCTCCGGACGGCGGCCACGCGCGGCTCGGGCAGGCCGGTGCAATCCATCGTCGTCTCCGCGCCCTCGCCATGCGTGAGCTGATGGATCGCGTCGACAGGATCGGTCTCCTTGGGGTTGATGACGCTGTCCGCCCCGAACTCCTTGGCCAGCGCCAGGCGCTCGGGGGAAATGTCGACGGCGATGATGCGCGCGCCCATCGCCGCGCCGAGGAGCGTGGCGCTGAGCCCGACCGGCCCCTGCCCGAAGACGGCCAGCGTGTCGCGGCCCGAGACGTCGAGCCGCTTGAGCGCGCCGTAGGCGGTGCCCGTGCCGCACGACACGGCGGCCCCCTCCTCGAACGACAATTCCTCGGGCAGCGGCACATTGGTCCGCGCGGGCACCTTCATGTAGGTGGCATGCGCGCCGTCGCCCGTCGCGCCGAACACCGTGATGCCCTTCTTGCAGAGCTGGGACCAGCCCACGCGGCAGTGCTTGCATTGCCCGCAGCCCTTGTAGTGATGGTTCATCACGCGCTGGCCGACCACGCCCTCGACCTCGCTCACCCCCGCCCCCACCGCGGCGATGACGCCGCACGGCTCGTGGCCGGCAATCACCGGCTTGCCCGTGCCGCCGAGTCCGAGCGCCGCCGTCTCATTGCCGGCGGCGCGGTAGAACTTGAGGTCACTGCCACACATGCCCGAGGCCTTGATGGTCAGGACGACCTCACCGGGCCCCGGCGTGGGATCGGGAAACTCCTGGATCTCGAGCTTGCGCTCTCCGAGAAAGACGACACCGCGCATGGCCCTCTCCTCCTCTAGCAGGATGCGAAGAAATCGCAGGATGCTCAAAAAGGTCCAGATGCGAGGCGGCGCCCGAAGGCAGCCGGCGAGGCGTACTTGCTGTACGTTGAGCCGGCTGCCGAGGGCGCCAACGAAGCAGATGGGCCTTTTTCAGCATCCTGCTAGCTGCCGAGGCGCGAGCCGGAGCGGGACAGGGCCACGCCGATATTGTCGGGCGAGGGCTTCCGCGTGCCCGCGTCGATCTCGCGCACGATCTGCACCACCGCGGAAGACACCGGCGTCGGCACGCCCTTCTCCCGCCCCTTGTCGACGACGTAGCCGTTCATGTAGTCGATCTCGGTGCGCCGCCCCTTGATCACGTCCTGCGCCATCGAGGCGCGCCAGTTGCGGCCGCCCCCGCCCTTGCCCGCCATCGACTCGTCGATCTCACGATAGACCTCGGGCTTCGCGGCGTCCGCCCAGCGCTCGGGCGCGAAGCCGGCGAAACTCGGCACGCGCAGGCCGAGCGCCAGCCCGACCCGCGCCGACTCCTCGCCGAGGCGAATCGTGATCTCGCGCCCACGCGCCTCGCCCGCGATCTCCGCCGAGCCGAGGCCCGGTCATCGCCTGCACGGGATTGCCCATCGCGTTCTGGGACAGCTTGGCCCAGCGCTCGCCCCAGAGGTTGTCCGTTGCCCGCGCGCCGTCGATCACCTTCAGCATCGACGCGAGCTCCTCGGTGCGCGGCGTGATCTTGCCGTTGTGCTCTCCGGCGCGGAACACGTCGTGGCCGGCGCCCGCGCCCCGCTCCATGCCGCGCTCGACCTCGCCCGGCTTCCACAGCGCCACGCCGATGCGCGACATGACGAGTCCCACCGACCGGTCGACGCCCGCGATGCCCGCCACCACGGGATCGTTCCAGCAATTCTGCGCCGAGACCACGAAGCCCTCGGGCTTGACGTGGCTCAGGGCCAGGTGCGTCGCCCATGCCGTGTCATAGGTCTTCATCGCGATGAACGCGATGTCGAACGGGGCGTCGAGCTGCTGTGCCTCGTGGATGTGCAGCGCCTTGGCCTTGGCCTGGAACGGGTCGTGGGGGCCCGTCACCGAGATGCCGCGCGTGCGGATGGCCTCGACCTGCTCCGGCCAGGGGTCGATGTACGTGACGTCGTGCCCGGCGCGCGAGAGGAAGGCGCCGATATAGCTGCCCACCGCGCCGGCGCCGACGAAGAGAAGAGACTTGGTCGCCATTGATGGTCTCCTTGGCTCGATGGCTCAGATCGCGTACATCGAGAAGTCTTCGGCCTTCTCGGTGATGAACTCCAGCAGCGCGGGCGTGCCCTCCTGGGTCTTGACCATGGCCCGCTTGATGGCGGGGACGATCTCGCCCGGGTCGGTGACGCGCTCGCCGTGGCCGCCGAACGCCTTGGCCATGTCGGCGTAGTTCCCGCTGATGTCGGTCGAGCGGTACTTCTCCGTCGCCGCCTTCATGATCTTGAGCTCGATGGCCATCGAGAAGTTGTTGAGGAGCACGGACAGGATCGGGATGCGCTCGCGCACCGCCGTCTCGAAGTCCATGCCCGTGAAGCCGATGGCCGCGTCGCCCCAGAGGTTCATGCAGAGCTTGTCGGGATGCGCGAGCTTGGCGCCCATGGCGAGGCCCAGGCCATAGCCGAGCTGGGTGGTCTTGCCCCAGCCGATATACGTCAGCGGCGCGGTCGGCTCCCAGAACGGCGAGAGCTGATCCCGCGGGCTGCCCGCGTCGTGGGTGATGATGGTGTTCGCGACGTCCACCGTGTGCATCAGGTCCCAGATCACGCGGTACGGCGACAGCGGCGCCGAGGTCTGCGTGAGCCGCGGCATCCACTTGGCCATCCACTCCGCCTTGTGCGTCGCGATCTCCTTGGTCACGGCGGCGAGCCGGCCGCGCGGCTTGCCCTTGAGCCGGTCCTTCACCTCGGCGATGAGCACGTCGAGCGTGAGCCCGGCGTCGCCGGTGAGGCCGTGATCGATCGGGATGTCCTTGGCGAGGTCCGCGGGATCGAGCGTCGCCTGGATCATGACCTTGCCCTTGGGCATGGCCACGCCGTAGTTCGTCTGCGTGAAGCTACAGCCGATGCCGAAGATGACGTCGGCGCTCGTCAGGAAGTGATGGAGCTGCTTCGAGATCGACCGGCCGCCCGAGCCGAGGGAGAGCGGGTGGTTCTCCGGAAACGCGCTCTTGCCCTGCAGGCTCGTCGTCACCGGCGCCTCGAGCAGCTCGGCGAGCTGGCGGAGCTGCGGCCACGCCTTCGCGTAGTGCACGCCCTGGCCCGCGTAGATCACCGGCCGCTGCGCGTCGACGAGCACGCGCGCGACCTCGGCCGCGGCCTTGGGATCCGGCGCCGAGCGCGTCCGGAGCGCCGGCTTGTAGTTGAGCGGCTCCGCCACGTCCTCGTTCCAGAGGTCGACGGGAAACTCCACCAGGACGGGGCGCGGGCGCCCGTTCCTGACCTGGGTGAAGGCCCGCCGCATCACGTCCGGGATGGTGTCGGCGAGCATCACGTACTCCGCCGACTTCGTCACATTGCGGTAGTTGAGCGTCGAGTTGAAGTTGGGCGGGATCCCGGCGATGCGCCGCGGGTAGCCGCCCGGCATGACCAGGATGGGGACGGAGTCGCCGAAGGCCTGCGCCACGCCGCCGAACGCGTTCTCGGTGCCGGGCCCGTGCTGCATGACGAAGACGCCGATCCGGTCGGCCGAGGTGACCCGGCTGACCGCGTCCGCCATGTGCAAGCCGGTCCGCTCCTGCCTGACGATGATCGTGCGGATGTCGGCCTGCGCGGACGCTTCGATGATGGTGTTGACCGGATACCCGATGAGGAACTCGACTCCCTCGCGCTTCAGGATCTCTGCAATGGCAGCAGCCGCCTTCATGTGGGCTCCCCTTGCTCGAAATTTTCCCAGAGCTTACTCCACTCCGGCCCGCCTTAGCCAGGCGGATGACGGCGGCGGCAACGACGCCCTCCAGGATATGATCGGGGCGCCTCGGCGGCACGAATGCCGGAGATAGGCAGTGCTCTTCCTATGAAAATGAGGGGCTTTCCACGATATCTGCGCGAAGATGTTGGACGCGCGCATTGCATCTGGCTGATTATCTTGGCTATGCTCGCGTGGCCTCAAACTTGCTCTCTGTAGCCGGTCGGAGGTAAGTCCGATGCGTGTCGCGTGTCATTGTGGTAGCCGAATGCTCTCGTCGAGTGCCGACGAGCGCAATTGCATCAAGTGCGGAACCGCATGCTGCTCCGCGTGCGCGTACTCGCTCAAGTCAGCCACGTACTGTGGCGGCTGTGCCGAATCCATCCTCGACGGAGAGGGCGTGCCGCTCACGCTGTCCCACGTCGAACCGGACTCCCCGCCGCCGCGCACCGAGGGCGCGCGGCAGCGTCCCCATACCTCCGTCCGCGACTCCGCTCAATGGCTCATCCTCGTCGCCAAGGACCAGGCCGATCTCTACGGTCATCTCGTGCGCGCCTTCTCGCGCGACGACAAGGTCCAGATCCTGCTGGACCGCCGCAGGGACTACTCCCGCAATCCGCCCGGCATGGAGGAGCGCCTGCGCATCCACGGCGCCGCCGTGATTCGCCGCCGCGCAGGAAGCTGAAGCCAGCTCCTGCCGCTCTAGGCCGGAGCGTGTCGGAGACCGCCGTTCGAGCGCGGCTTCGCGGCGCTCCGCATCGGGAGCTCCTCCGCTCTAGCCTTCTAGCGCCTGTGAGCCCGAGGCGGCGCCCCAGCTCCGCCAGTGCGGCGGCAAAGCACGGCAGCGGCGCCCGGGCGATGCCCGCGCCGATCTGGCCGACCCCCGCCTCGCGATGCGCGATGCCCGTGTTGATCACGGGGACCACGCCGCTGTCCACGACGCGCCGGCAATCGATGCCGGTCGGCGTCCCCGCGAAGCCGAGCGCGGGGATGCCGTAGCCGGCATTGCGCGCCAGCGTGATCGTCGCCATCTCACGCGTGTAGGCGAGCGCATCCTCATGGCTGCCGCCGACGAAGCGGACGATGGCGGGCGCCGCCGCCATCGCGAAGCCGCCGAGGCCCATCGTCTCCGTGATGGCGCTGTCGCCGAGATCGGGGTTGGCCTCGGCCGGGCCATGGCCGGGAAAGTAGAGCCCGTCGGGCACGAGGGCCGGCGCCGTGAACCAGCGATCGCCGGCGCCGCTCACGCGGATGCCGAACTCGACGCCGTTTCTCGCCATGGCCGTGACGACCGTGGCGCCGGCGATGCCGTGGGCGGCGTCGAGGGCGGACTTGCACGCCGCCATCGAGAGGTTCAGGTAGAAGTGGTCATTGGCGCCGAGGAAGTCGAGCACCGCGGCCGCCGTGTCGGACGGCGACGTCCGCACCAGCGCCGGCGCGAGCAGGCGGGCGAAGAGCGAGGTGGCCGCGACATTGCGGTTGTGGCACTCGTCGCCCATCAGGAGCGCCTGCGCGGTGAGGCCGACGATGGCCGTCCCGCAGTCCGGCCCCATCATCAAGAGCCGCTTGCCGACGGCGAGGCGCTTCAGCTCGATCTCGTCCTCGATCGGCACATTGTCGCTGAAGAGAAAGACGGACAGGCCGCGCTTGAGCGCCTTGAGCGCCTCGGCCGTGGCATAGGCTCCCGGCGTCGAGATCATGGCCAGATTCGCGCCGCCGAGGGCCGCCGCCTCGGCGATCGTGCGCGGCGCTCGTGAACGGTCTCGGCGGCTGACGCCGGCGCCGCGGCGGCTCGGTCGAGGAGGCGCGCGGCCGATGCGAGGGCATCACCCGCCACCTCTCGCGTCGGCCGCGGTGACGGCGATCACGAGATCCCCCGGGCCGGCGGCGACGGCATCCCCGTCGAGCAGGCCCGCCTCGGCGAGGAGCCCGCGGTTGGCGGGCGTGGCCATCATCAGCGCCGCGCGCGCGACGCCCGGCATCTGCTCGAGCTCGGCGGCCACGCGCATCAGCACGACCGAGTCGCGGTAGGTGTCGGGACGGACGAGGCAGCGCGTGACGGGGCTCATGGCGTCTCCCCGCGCACCGGATGCCGCGGCGCGCGATGCTCGGCGACTATGTGCGCGCCCATCGCCCCTGTCAAGTACGATGGGCGGGCATGAACCGAAAGGAGAAGCCATGATCGTCGAGGCCACCCCAGGCGCAGGTCCGGAGCATCCTCGGCGCGATCTGCCGAGTCGCGGCACCGCCGAGCCCGGCCGCCGTCAACACGGACACGCTTCGCACGCCGGGTGGGACTTCTGGGCCGTGGTCGCCGAGCCTTCTGGCCGACCTCAGACAGCGTTACGCCATCCCGCCGCTCGATCCCGCCGCCGACGCGACATTGGCATTGCTCCGATCGTGAGGCGCGGACCGGCGCTCAGTCCGACGCGCGGCCCGGCGACGCCGGGATCGTGATGACGACGCGGCAGCCCCGCTCGCGCCCACCGTCCGTCGAGGCGGGGCCGATGGCGAGCGCGCCGTCGTGGACCTCGGCCACCCGCCGAGCGAGCGTCAGGCCGAGACCGACGCCCCGCGGCGGCTCGCCTCCGCGCCCGCGCGCGCGCGCTCCAGTGGCGCGAACCGGGACGTCGCTGCGATAGAACGGCTGCGTCACCCGCTCCCGCTCCTCGGGCGCGATACCCGCGCCCTCATCGGTGACGCTGAACGAGACGCGGTCCTCCTGCCGAGTCAGGGCGAGCGTGATGGGCGGGGCGCCGTACTTGACGGCGTTGTCGACGAGGTTCCACAGCGCGCGCCTCAACAGCGCGGCATCCGCGATCACGGGCGTCGACGGGCCCGGGATCACCCGCACCTCGCGCCCGGCGACGACCGGATCGTGGCGCGCCCGCTCGGCGACCTGGGTCAGGATCTCGTTGGGGTCCACCGCGGCGAGATGCACGGGCAGGCCCGTGGCGTCGAGCCGCGCCATCGTGAGCACGTCCTCGATCAGGCGGTCGAGCTCGGCCAGGTCCGACTCGACGTCGCGCACGCGCCGCTCGTTGTCGCCGTCTTGCGGGAGGAGCGCCAGCGCCACGCGGATCCGCGCCAGCGGCGAGCGCAGCTCGTGCGACACGTTGGCGAGGAGCTCCCGCTGCCCGCGCACGAGGCGCTCGACCCGGTCCGCCATGTCGTTGAACGACCGGGTCAGCTCGCTCAGCTCATCGACGTCGGGTGAAAAGCGCCGCGTCCACCGGCGCGGCGAGGGCGCGCGAGGATCGGGAGCGCGCACGGCGAGGTCGCCTTGGCCGAGGCGGCGCGCGGCCTCGGTGAGGCGCTCGAGTGGCCGCGAGATGCGGCGCGCCAGGGGCCGCGTCGCGGCCGCCACCACGAGCAGGATGGCCGTCACCGCCAGCACGGGCCACAAGAGACGGGGGCCCGCCGAATCGGCGCGGAGTCGCCGCTTCCAGCGTCCCGACGATGGTCCCCGTCGGCGGGTCCCGGACCGGGGCCGCCGCGCGCCACGTCGGGCGCGAGTCGACGACGACGTCGCCCGCGCGCACGTCAGCCGCCTGCCTGTCCGAGAGCGGCGGGAGCGCGCGGCCCGCCGCCGCCACGACGCGCCCGTCGAGATCGCGCACCACCACGTCGATGTCGAGATCGGCGTGGAGCTGGCGCAGCCGCTCGGCGAGGGCGGCCCGATCGCCGAAGCGCTCGCCGGCCAGCGAGGCCACGTGACGCACCATCCGCTCCGCCGCCTCGCGCACGAAGGTGCCGCGCGCGCCCACCGCGAACACGAGGCTCCCCGCGAGCCCCGCCACGACCAGGACGCCCAGGAAGTGCAGGTAGATGCGGGAGTGGCAGGCGCGCCATCGCTCAGGACGATTCCCGGATCAGCACGTACCCGACGCCGCGCACCGTCTTGATGTAGCGCGGCTCCTTCGGATCGTCCTCGAGCTTGGCGCGCAGCTTGGAGATGTGGACGTCGATGGAGCGGTCGAACGTCTCGTAGTCCTCGCCCTTGAGCAGGTCGAGGAGGCGCTCCCGCGACAGCACACGGCCGGCGACGCGGGCGAGCGCGGCGAGCAGCTCGAACTCGTAGTGGGTGAGGACCTGGCGCCGGCCCTTCACCGTCACCTCGCGGGCCTCGAAGTCGATCTCGATGGCGCCAACCCGCAGGCGCTCCGCACGCGCGGGCGCGCCCGGCCCCGTTCGCCGCAGCACGGCGCGGATGCGGGCCAGGAGCTCCCGCGGGTTGAACGGCTTGGCGAGGTAGTCGTCGGCCCCCAGCTCGAGGCCGACGATCTTGTCGACGTCGTCGCCCTTGGCGGTGAGCATGATGACGGGGATGGACGCCGAGGCGGGCGCGGCCCGAAGCCGGCGGCACACCTCCAGGCCGTCGACTCCGGGCAGCATCACGTCGAGCAGCACCACGTCGAACCGGCCCCGGCCGAGGGCGGCGAGGCCGCGCTCCCCGTCGCCCGCGACCGTGACGTCGATGTCGTGCTTGGCGAGATACTCGGTCACCAGCGCGCCCAGACGGGTGTCGTCCTCGACGAGGAGCGCGGCCGTCCGCGGCGCGCGCGGGCGCCTTCACGGCATGTGGCGCCCGTGATGGCTCCGGACGTAGTCGGCGACGGCCTTGCGCTGGGCCGGCGTCAGCACGTCGTGCGCCTCCACGATGGCCTGGCTGATCGCCTCCCGCACGCGCTCGTGCTCCCCTGCCGCCCGCTCGCGGAAGGCCTGGATACGCGCGGGGTCCGCCGGCTCCGCCTCGAAGAGCGCGAGCGCTTCCTCGATGTGGGCGCGGCGGCCCTTCCGGTGCTCCTCCACGACCGCGAAGGCGCGGTCGCGCGCGGCGTAGATCGCGGCGCGCTGCTCGGGCGTCGGCTGGGCCGGCGCCAGCGCGTCGTCGATCGCGGACGAGACGAAGCGCTTCATCATCCCCTCGCGGCCCCCGTGATGCGCGAAGGCCAAGCCCGGCCACCCCGGCCAGGAGCCCCACTCCCAGCACCGCAAACATCACCATCATCGTGCGTCGCTTCATGGCGTTCCTCCTCGGCATGATCTCGCAGGCGTGACCGCCTGCCATGTCCGAGTGTGCGATGCCACCGTCAAGCGCGGATGTGGCGCGTGTAAAGATTCGTGAAGCTGACCCACGCCTTAGCGCTCTTCCAAGGCAACCTTGATACCCAGCCCGATGAGAGCGGCCCCGGCTGTACCGTCAATGGCACGCCGTACACGAGACCCGCGCACGAACGCGCCTCTGGCAATGACCGCCGCGTAGAGTGCAAGCCAATGAAACGTGAGTGCGGCAAAGACAAGACCGAGCGCCACAAGCGCCGACAGCATGCCCTGCCCCTCTGGGGAGAACGCGTCAGAGCCGCGGGTGGCGATGCTCCTCGGGAAGGCCGAAGCGGCGCGCCGTTTCGTCCTCGGCGTCGAACTGGATCAGCACCGCCGGCTCATCGCCGACCACCCACGCGTCGTGGCCGGGCTCGAGCACGACCACGCGCGGAGCGACGTACTCGAAGCCGCAGCCGTCGGCGTACTCGCCGTGAACGCGCCCGCGCGCGAGGAAGCCCACGTGCGCGTGCATGCAGAGATCGGTGCCGACGGTGGGCTTGAGGTGGGTCGACCATCGAAAGCCACGCGGATACACGACGCGCTTGATACGCCCGTTGCCGGCGCGGATGATGTCGATGGCGACGCCCCCGATCTCGCGCCGGTCGGCGCCCGCGATGGGCGTGAGGAGCGAATCAAGCGCGACGGGCGGAGCGCTCCGCACCCTGGGCTTGGGCTTGCTGACCTTCCTGGGCTTGCTGATCTGCTTGGGCCGTCTGACCTTCTTGGGCGCCTTCTTCTTCATGGCTCGCCCTCCCTTGGAACCGCTCTCGGGTCGGTTCAACCGCCTCCCGTCCGGACGCCGCCGCGGCAGCGCCGAAGGCGGGCCCGTCGGTGGGGGAGACTCTGCGCTGCCGCCGCGCCGCTTGTCAATGGGCTCTGGACACTCGGAGGGGGGCTCCGCCCCCCTTCCGATGCCTCCCCCGAGAACCGAGTTGCGCCGGCGGAGCCGGCGCTCGAACGGCAGTTACTCCGATACGCTCCTGGGGCTCCCGGCGGATCGAGACGGTCAGACGATCGGCCAGCGGGAGCGCGGGAAGGTGATGCCGGTCCTCGCCTGAAGCTGCTCGCCGATCTCCTGCACCTTGGCGAAGAGCTTCGGCTCGTCCACGAACGATTGGCGGTACGCGTCGACCACGACGCGGCCGTCCACGATCACCGTGTGCACGCTCCTGCCGTCGGCGTTGTAGACCAGGTTGCTCACCGGGTTCCACATCGCCTGCCACTCCGGCCGCTCCGTGTCGAAGAGCACGAAGTCGGCCTTCTTCCCGACCTCGATGGAGCCGAGCTGATCGCCCAGGCCGAGCGCCTCGGCGCCCGACAGCGTCGCCATCTCGAGCGCGGCCTCGGCGGGAATCTGGCGCGTGTCCTGGCGGGCGTCCTTGTACTGGATCGCCGCCATGTTCATCACGCGCACCATGTCCAGGTGATTGCAGTTGTTCGGCGAGTCCGCCCCGAGGGCGATCTTCACGCCCTTGGCGAGCAGCTCCGGCATGCGGCCGTGCTCGGGCACGCCGCGCCCGCCCTTGGCCGCGGTGATGGGGCACATGGCCACCGCCGTCCGCGTGCGGGCGATGCAGTCGATCTCGGCGTCGTCGATCCCGAGCACGTGCGCCAGGAGGACGTTCGGCCCGACGACCCCGAGCGACTCGAGGTACTCCGTCGGGCGCCGGCCGTGACGGGCCTGGTAATCCTTCCTCTGCTGCGCCCCGCTATTGTGGTGAAGGGTCAGCATCGTCCGCCGCTCGTCGACCACCTTCTTCAGCTCGCGCAGCAGCTCTGCCGTGCAGGTCTCCGGCGAAAACGGCATGGCCCACGCCGTGAGCCGCCCGTCGAGCCGGCCGTTCCACTTGTCGATGAACGCGGCGGTGCGGCGAACCGCCTCGCCGGTGGCGTGCTTGGGGAGATTCCAGGGCGCCTGGATATCGGTCACGCACTCTCCCATGATGACGCGGATGCCCGAGTCCTCGTAGGCCTGCAGGCACGCGTCCGGGAACTTGGTGCTGCCGGGATCGACGAAGCACACCGTTCCGCTCTTCAGCAGCTCCACGATGCCGAGCAGCGACGCGTGATACTCCTCTTCCTCCGTCATCGCCGCCTGGAGGTTGAAGACGTGGTTCAGCGGGCTCGCCATCTCGTCGGGGAAGATGCCGCGGACGGGATGGGCGTAGCTGATGTGCATGTGGCCGTTCATGAACCCCGGGGTGACGAGGAGACGGCGGGCGTCGATCACGCGGTCGGCGCGCGCCCCCGCCAGCTCGGCCGCCTTGCCGACGCGGCGGATCCGGCCGTCTTCGACCAGGATCGATCCGTCGCGGATGATCCGGCGCTCCCCATCGAGCGTGAGGACGTAGCGGGCATTGTCGATCCTGAGGCTCTCTCGTGCCATGGCGGTCTCCCTCGAGTAGTGGACGGCGCGCTCGGAGCATCGCTCGGCCCGCGCGGCGAAGTCAAGCGCCCGAACCATTCCGAGGCCCAGTCTGCCTCACGGGGCTCGGGATCTTATCGGTCACCGTCGTGGCGAGCTGCTCGGGCGCCGGGCGGGGCGTGCGGGGGCCGGGCCGCGGGCGCTGGGGAGAGGTGCTCGGCTTGGGCATGGGCGCGTCGCCCCGCGTCGTGCCGGCCAGCCAGCATGCTCCCGGGAGACTTGGGGGACGTGAGCTCCGGCGGACACGGGCCCGCGCTGGATTTGGAGGCGCACGGGCCGGCTTGCTAGGCTCGGGGCGGAGGTCACCGCGATCGCGTGCCCCGCGCCCCCTTCCCCTGCCCGTTGTGCCGAGCCCTCGGCCGCATCCTCACGCGCGACCCGGAGCCGCCCCGCCTGACCCCCGCCGACCGCCGAAGGATTCGTCGCCCATGACCACCGTGGACGCCCTCGGACTGGTCCTCCTCGGGATGGCCGCCGCTATCGGCTTCGCCGCCCTCGCAGGCGGCCTGCTCGCATTCGGCGAGGAGCGGGAGGAGGGCATCGAGACCGAGGCGGAGGGGCTGATGCGCTGACCGACGGATTGCCTGGCGCTCGCGGGCGCGCGGGTGAGGGCGTGTGGCGTGGCGATCTTACCGGGGTGATGTGCTCCGCCACTGGTACACTGTCCCAGGCTGTTTCATTCCCTGAAAAAAGAAGAGGCTTATCCCGGTGTTCACGCGTCGTAGCTGGTCGCCCTCTCGCGCCCCCGCTTCGGCTCATTCCCCGCTCGCCCAGGACCAGGCGGCCGCGCTCGACGCCGAGGCCGCGCCGGGCGGGGCCGCGCTGCCGCGGACCATGGGCCGCCCTGCCGGCGCCGCGGCGGCCGCCGCCGCGGGCAGGGCGGCCCAGCGCGCGCGGCGCCGGCGGCGGGTCGCGCGATGGCTCATCGCCGCGGTGGTGCTCCTCGCGGTGACCGCCGTCCTCGTCGTCGAGGCGCGGACGTCGCGATTGCAGGCGAAGCTCTTCGCCTCGTTCGACACCGGGCTCCGGATCGAGGTCGAGCCGGGGCCGAATCCGGCGATGTCGTTCCCCGACAACGGCCCCTATGACACGCGCCTCGGCTACGCGCGCCTGCCCGTCTTCCTCGGCCGCCTCGACAAGAGCGGCTTTCGGATCGACAGCCAGGCGCGCTCCTCACCGCGGCTGCAGGAGGTCGTGGCCCGCGGCCTCTTCCCCATCTACCGCGAGAAGACGCAGGCCGGCCTCCGCATCGTGGACGGCGCGGGGCGCGTCATCCACTCGGGCCGCTATCCCGATCGGATCTACGAGAGCTTCGAGGGGATCCCGCCCGCCGTGGTATCGGCTCTGCTCTTCATCGAGGACCGCCAGCTCCTCGACGAGAGCCGGCCCTACCTGAATCCGGCGATCAACTGGGGTCGGCTCGCGCGCGCCGTCGTCGTGGACGCCCGCGCGCGGCTCGGCAGTGACGCCCGGGTGATCGGGGCGAGCACGCTGGCCACCCAGATGGAGAAGTTCCGGCACTCGCCGGACGGGCGCACGTCCTCGGCGCGGGAGAAGCTTCGCCAGATGCTGTCGGCGAGCCTGCGCGCGTACCAGGGCGGCCCGGAGACGCTCGCCGCTCGTCGCCTCATCGTCGTCGACTATCTCAACTCGGTGCCCCTCGCCGCCGCGCCCGACCACGGCGAGGTCCACGGCCTGGACGACGGGCTGCGCGCCTGGTTCGGCGCCGATCTCGCCGCGGTGAATCGCGCGCTCGCCGACGAGCGCGCGCCGGCGAGCGCGCGAGGCCAGGCCTACAGGCGGATCCTCGCCCTCATCCTGTCAGCGAGACGGCCCTCGTACTACCTCGTCGAGGACCGGCAGGCGCTCGAGGACTTCACCGACAGCTATCTGCGCCTCATGAGTGAGGAGGGCGTCATCGACGGCACGCTGCGCGATGCCGCCCTCGCGGAGCGCCTCGAGTTCCGGACCCGGAGCCTGCCCTCGGTCGACTACACCGAGCGCAAGGGCGCCAACCTCATGCGCGCCCGGCTCTCGAGCCTGCTCGGCGTCCCCGCGCTCTACGATCTCGATCGGCTCGATCTCACCGCCCACAGCACGCTCGTGGAGCCCGCGCAGGAATCGGTGACGCGGCTCCTGCGCTCGCTGCGCGATCCCACGATCGTGCAGGCCCTCGGCCTCAAGGGGTTCCATCTCCTCGACGACCGGGGCGACCCGGCGCGGGTGATCTACAGCTTCACCCTCTACGAGAAGACGGCGGGCGCCAACCGCGTGCGCGTGCAGACGGACAGCTTCGACCAGCCGTTCGACATCAATGCGGGGGCGCGCCTCGATCTCGGCTCCTCGGCCAAGCTCCGCGCGCTCATCAGCTATCTCGAGATCGTCGCCGCGCTCCACGCCTGGCTCGCGCCGCTCGGCCCCGACGAGCTCCGCGCCATCGAGGTGCACCAGCGCGATCAGCTCACCGCCTGGGCCGTCGAGTATCTCGGCCGAGCCCGCGACAAGGGGCTCCGGCCCATGCTGGACGCCTCGATGGAGCGGCGATACTCGGCGAGTCCCGGGGAGGCTTCGCCACCGGCGGGGGCCTGCAGGTCTTCCACAACTTCGAGCCCGAGGACGACGCGCGCATCATGTCGGTGCGCGAGGCCTTTCGCAGCTCGGTGAACCTCGTGTTCATCCGGCTGATGCGGGACATCGTGAGGTACCACCTCTACCGGGAGCCCGAGTCCATCGGCCGCATCCTCGAGGACCCCGCGGATCCGCGCCGCGAGGCCTACCTCACGCGCTTCGCCGACCGCGAGGGCAGCGAGTTCATCCGCCAGTTCTACCGGAAGTACCAGGGCAAGACCGCGGCGGAGGCCCTCGACCTGATCATCGGCGGCATCCGCGCGACCCCACCCCGCCTCGCGACGATCCTGCGCTCGGTGAACCCCGAGGCGAGCGTCGAGGACCTGCGCGCGCTGCTCTCCGCGCGCCTGCCCGACGTCCCCCTGTCCGACGATGCGGTCGCGGCGCTCCACCGCAAGTACGCGCCCGACGCCTTCTCGCTCATGGACCGCGGGTACATCGCGCGCGTGCATCCGCTCGAGCTGTGGCTGCTCGACTACCTGCGCGCGCATCCGGGCGCGAGCCTCACGGACACGCTCCGCGCGAGCGCCGACGAGCGGCAGGAGGTCTACGGCTGGCTCTTCAGGACCTCGCGGCGCAATGCGCAGGACAAGCGCATCGCGAGCCTGCTGGAGCTCGGCGCCTTCCTCGAGATCCAGCGCGGCTGGGAGCGCCTCGGCTATCCCTTCGCGTCGCTCACGCCATCGCTCGCGAGCGCGGTCGGCGCGTCCGGCGACCGGCCCGCCGCCCTCGCCGAGCTGATGGGCATCCTCGTGAACGACGGCGTGCGCTATCCGACCGTCATGGTGGACCAGATCGAGCTCGCCCAGGGCACGCCCTACGAGACGCGGCTGAGCCACGCCGGGCGCGGCGGGCCAGCGGGTATTGGCGCCCGAGATCGCGGCGGTCGCCCGCGGCGCCCTCGCCGACGTGGTGGCGCAGGGCACGGCGCGGGGGCTGCTCGACTTCCTCCGGCGCGACGGCAAGGGCCACGTCGTGGGCGGCAAGACGGGCACGGGCGATCACCGCTTCGAGACCTATGCCCCGGGCCGCCGCCTCATCGAGTCGCGCGTCGTCAACCGCGCGGCCACCTTCGTCTTCCAGATCGACGACCGCTTCTTCGGCAACCTCACCGCCTACGTCCCGGGCCCCGAAGCCGCCCGCTACCAATTCACGAGCGCGCTGCCTGTGCGGCTGCTCGGCTTGCTCCTCCCGGCTCTGGCGCCGGTTCTCGACGCGCCAGGCGGACGCCGATAAGGGCCCATCTGCTTCGTTGGCGCCCTCGCCCAGGGCGCTCAACGTACAGAGACTACGCCTCGCGCCCGGTCTTCGGGCGCCGCCTCGCAGCTGGACCCTTCTCGCCGCCCGTCGCCCCTCCGTGCTCGGCATACATGGGCGTGGGTGCCGCTTCCTCGCGCCTTCGGCTCTCGGCCGCCCCATGCAGTCCGTTGACCTTGGCGGGTCGCGTGCGGTCGGGTCGGCGTGGCGGGTTGGGTTGGCCACGGGCGAGCGGTGGGGGTGGGGGTGCTGGGGGGCTCTCCCCGGGGCCGTGGCTTCTGCGGGCTATCGAAGCCAAAGACCAAAGTCTCGTGGCCCCTTTCGAGAGCCGACAAAGGCTTGCGGGTCAGCGTGCCCCGGGGAGAGCACCCCCAGCGCCCCCGCCCCCGCCGCGTGTCTCGCGCGACCGACGCGACGCCGACGCGAGCCGCGCGACGCGGGCCGACGGGATCGACGCGCGCGGCTGGTATAGTACGCGGCATGCGCGCGAAGAGATTGTCGCTCTCGGTTCCGCTGGACGGATTCACGCTCGCGGAGCATGGTCCGCTCGCGCGCGAAGCGGAACGGCTCGGCTACACGGATGCGTGGTCGTTCGAGGTGGACGGCATCGACTGCTTCACGCCGCTCGCCGCCGTCGCGCTCGCGACGCGGATGCGCGTGGGAACGGCGATCGCCAATGTGTACACGCGCGGGCCCGCGACGCTCGCGGTGAGCGCGGCGGGCCTGGCGGAGCTGGCCCCGGGGCGCTTCTGCCTCGGCATCGGCGCGGGCTCCCAGCCCATCGTGGAGACGTGGAACGGCGGGCGCTTCGAGCGCCCCGCCACACGGGTCCGGGAGATGGCCCAGATCCTCCGCCGGGCGCTCGCCGGCGAGCGCGTCGTCTTCCGCGGCGAGACGCTTGCCGTGGACGGCTTTCGCCTCACGCGCCCGCCGGCCGAGCCCGTGCCCATCCACATCGCCGCGCTCCGGCCCGGCATGCTCCGCGTGGCGGGAGAAGTGGGCGACGGGGCGATCATCAACTGGCTTGCCGCGGACGACGTGCCGCGCTCGGTGCAGGTCGTGCGCGAGGCGGCCCAGAAGGCCGGGCGCGATCCCGACAGCGTCGAGATCACCGCGCGCCTCCTGATCAATGTCGATCCGCCGAGCCCGGCCTCGGACCTCGCGGTGCGCCGTCAGGTCGCGGGCTATCTGAATGTCCCCGTCTACCGCGCCTTCCACGAGTGGCTGGGCCGAGGTGAAGCGCTCGGGCCCATGTGGGAGGCCTGGACGAGCGGGGATCGCAAGGCGGCGGTCGCCGCCGTTCCCGACGAGGTGGTCGGCGACCTCATCATCCGCGGCTCCATGCCGGAGATCCGGGCTCACGTGCAGCGCTACCTGGAGGCAGGAGTGGATACGGCTTTCCTCTCCGTCTCCACCCTCGAGGCCGATCCCGCGCGGATGCGGGCCGTCCTCGCCGACGCCGTGCGCGCCCTCGCGCCGTCCGCCTGACTCGGAGGACTCCCCCATGCTCATCACCGCCGTCCGCGCCTCGTGGCTTCGCGCCCCCATCCCCGCCGATCGCGCGCACGTGAGCGACTTCGGCAAGAACGATGCGTTCAACATGTGCCTCGTCGAGGTCGAGACGGACACCGGCCTCGTCGGGCTCGGCGAGGCCAAGGCCGCCGTCGGCAACCTCGGCAACTACGCGGCCATCGTCGCCCTGATCCGCGAGGAGCTGGCGCCGCCCTTGATCGGCCGCGACCCGCGCGACATCACCGCGATCTGGGAGCTCTGCTACAACGGCTCGCGCGCGCACTACGCGACGCGCGAGGGGCGGACCTTCCCGACCATCGGCCGGCGGGGCATCACGCTCTCCGCGATCAGCGGCATCGACATCGCCCTCTGGGACCTGCTCGGCCAGTCGCTGGGCGTGCCCGTGTGGCGGCTGCTCGGCGGCCGGTATCGCGAGCGCGTCCCCGCCTATGCCAGCGGGGGCTGGGCGCCCGTCGGCGGCATCGGCGCGCAGCTCGCCCAGTACGTCGAGCGCGGCCACCGCGCGGTCAAGCTGCGCGTCGGTCTTCAAGATAGGAGCGTGAGCGACTCCGCGGCGCGCGTGCGCGAGGTGCGGGAGACGCTCGGACCGGACGTCGGCATCATGGTGGACGCCCACGGGACGTGGAGCGTGCGCGAGGCCCAGCGCTTCGCGCGGAAGGTCGAGAGCGATGACCTCGCCTGGCTCGAGGAGCCCGTCTCGCCGGACAACCTCGAAGGCCAGGCCGAGGTGCGCCGGTCCACCGATATCCCGATCGCCGCGGGCGAGAGCGAGCAGACGCGCTTTGCCTTCCGCGAGATGATCGACGCGCGGGCGGTGGACATCTGCCAGCCCGATCCCGCCATCGCCGGCGGCATCACCGAGACGCAGCGCATCTGCGCGCTGGCCGCGGCGAGCGGGCTCACGGTGGCGCCGCATCTGTGGGGCTCGGCCATTCTCTTCGCGGCCGGGCTGCACCTGACGATCTCCACGCCGTGCGCCACGCTGGTCGAGTTTTCGCGCGGGCACAACCCGCTCCTGAGCGATCTCGTGGAGGAGCAGGTCGAGCTCGAGGACGGCTACGTGCTCGCGCCCTCGCGGCCCGGGCTCGGGCTGACCTTGCGGCGCGATTTCGTGAAGTCGATCACGGTGGCCGTGTAGCGTCGCGCTACGCCGCGCGGTCCGACGACGATCCGGGCCTGAGGCGCGGCGTCGAGGGCGAGCGGGGCTTCACGGCCTCGGGACATCGCTGCGACGCTTGGCCCACGTGTCGGCGACTCTGCGCTCGACAGGCCTCAGCCTCGCTATCTCGCTCAAATCTCACGGCGAACTCGCGCTTGGCGGCGGTGCCGTCGAGGCCGGGTCCGTGGCGACGAGCGAGCGCGACGGGTAGCGAGGCGGACTTGGGTCGTTCAGCGGGGCCGTGAACCGCTCGTCTCGAGCGCGGCATGAGGACAGCGCCTGCTCGTCCTTGATGCCGGGCGCCGTCGAGAACGGGACGGCCTGGCGCGTGAACTGGTCGAGGATCGCCTCGCGGTGGCCCGCCGTCATCGCGCCGCCGCGGGCCCGGCCACCGCGGCGGGCCCGCCGCCACCGCGCGGACGTCGAGCCGCGTGTCCTGGTAGGTGGCCCCCTCGCCCATGTCGCTGTAGCGGTCGGAGCACAGCATATTGATGGTGCCGGCGATGGCCTCGCCGGAGGGGCGCTGGCCGGACACGAAGGCCACGCCGAGCGGCGCCTCGTCACTCACGCGCAGCACGAACCGCACCGAGCCGCGGTCGTTCACGAGCTCCACGGCGTCGCCGTCGGACAGCCCGCGCGCCGCCGCCTCGTCCGGGTGGAGCACGCAGGCCGGCGGCCCCTGGCGCCGGCGGAGCGCGGCGATGCCCGAGAATGCGGTGTGGCTCTGGTAGTAGCCCGGCGCGGTGAGGAGGCGCAGGGGCCAGCGGCGGGATTCCTCCTCGCCCACGGGATCGGGCACCCAGTCGGGCATCGCGGGCAAGCCCTGGCGCTCGAGCGTCTCGGAATAGAACTCGAGCTTGCCCGACGGCGTCGTGAAGCGCTGCTCCGGCGGCGGGGCCAGCTTGATGGGGCCGGCCGTGCGCAGCGTGGACGGATCGACGCCGGCCGCCGTCCCCGTGGCGCCCTCGAAGAGCAGGCGCACGAGCTCGTCGGTGCCCATCGAGAACACGGGATCGGCGAGACCGAGCCGCCGCCCCAATTCCTGCGCCAGCCGCCGATTCGACCACGCCTCGCCGCGCGGCGGCACGACCTCGTGCACGAACTGCGCGTAGTACGTGCCGTACGAGCGCACCACGTCCTCGCTCTCCAGGTAGGTGGCGGCGGGCAGCACGATGTCAGCGTAGCGCGCGGTGTCCGACAGGAACGGGTCGTGGACGACGGTGAACAGATCCTCCCGCGAGAGCCCGCGGCGCACCGTGAGGACGTCCGGACATGTGACGGCGGGATTGTTCGCGGCGACGAAGAGCCCGCGGATCCGCGGCCGGTCCAGGTGCAAGAGGGCCTCGCCCAGCCGCGAGTGGTTCACGAGACGGGTCTCGACCGGCCCCGAGGGCTTCCGGATCGGCGCCGTGTCGAGCCCAAACGACGTGGCCGTCATCAAGAGGGCGCCGCCGCCGAGGCGATCGTACGCGCCCACGACACCCGGCAGGAGCGCCACCGTCCGAATGGCCTGGCCCCCCTGGGAGGAGCGCGACATCCCCTCGCCGAGCCGGATGAAGGGCGCCCGCGCGCGACCGTACAGGTGCGCGAGCCGCTCGACGTCGGCCGCCGGCACGCCGGTGATCGCGGCCACGCGGGCGGGATCGAAGCGCGGCAGCACCTCGCGCTCGAGGCGCTCGAACCCGAGCGTCTTCCGCGCGAGATAGTCGCGATCGCAGAGGCCGTCGCGCGCGAGCACGTGCATGAGGCCGAGCGCCAGGGCCGCGTCGCTGCCGACGTTCACGCGCACGTGCCAGTCCGCGCGCTCCGCGGTCTGGCTGCGCCGCGGCTCGATGACCACGACCTTGGCGCCGGCATGCCGCGCGCGCTCGACCAGCGGCCAGATATGGAGATTGGTCGTCATCAGGTCCGCGCCCCAGGCGATGACGAGGTCGGAGTGCACCACCGTCTCGGGATCGGCGCCTCCGACGCTGCCGCACGCCGCGTCCCAGCCCGCCTCCGCGCACGAGTCGCACACCGTGCCGGCCTGCAGCCGCGTGACGCCGAGCGCGTGGAAGAGGCCGAGGAGCAGGCCGCGGTTGATCTGGCCCTGGTGTGCGCTATACGCGTAGCCGAGCAGCGCGAGCGGCCCATCCTCGCGGATGATGGCCTGCCAGCGGCCGACGATCTCGTCGAGCGCCTCGGGCCAGGAGATCGGCACGAAGCGCCCATCGCCCTTGGCGCCGGCGCGGCGCAGCGGCGTCGCGATGCGATCCGGCGAGTAGAGCGCCTCGTGCTCGCGGTTCACCTTGGTGCACACGAAGCCCGCGGTCATCACGTGATCGGGGTCGCCCTGCAGCTTCGTCAACCGCCCGTCCTCGACGTGCGCGAGGAGCGAGCACTGGTCGGGACAGTCGTGCGCGCACGCCGTGCGGATGATGGGCATCAGGCCGCCCCCGCGGCGACATGCGCGCCGCGCCGCGATCAAGACCCGCCCGGGACGGTCGTCCCCATGTCGCGCGCGCCCGAGGTCCGGACCTTGATGAACTCCTCCGGCACCTCGCGCCCGGCATCCGTGAACGCCTTGCGGATGGCCGCGACGTTCGGCCCGAAGATGGTCTTCCGGTTGTCCCGGCACCACTGGTTCGAGTCCGCGACGGTGGCGATCGAGCCCTGGAAGCGCGGCATCACGTAGCGCGCGAACAGCTCGTAGCTCTTCAGCGTCTCCTCGCGCGTGGCCCACTCGTGCGCCCGGAAGAGCAGGCCGCCGAAGCCTCCGCGGGACAGCTCGACCAGCCGCTCGATGCCCTTGATCGCCGTCTCGGGCGATCCGACGAGCGTCGTGCCCATCTTCACCCCTTCGGGAGCGGGTCGTCGGCCCGGCCGGGCGGCCGCCCCAGCGTCTCCTCGAAGTAGGTGACGGTCTCGTGCCGCTCGCTCTTGTGCACCTGGCGGATGGCGAGCTCGTCATCCTCGGCCAGATGCACGTTGACGACGAGACGCCACTTGTCGCGGTCCATCGTCTTGCCGTGCTTGGCCGCCATCTCCTCGCCGATCTTCCAGTGCTCGGCGATGGCCTCGGGCCCGCCGGGCAGGCCCGCGCCGAGCGAGAGCACGCCGAGGCCGTGCTTGCCCGCGGCGGTGACGCCGGACGGCGTGAGCACGCTCGCCACGGCGATGGGGAAATGCGGGTACGGTGTACGGCGCCAGATGGAGCCGCGCCTGGTTCAGCTCGAACCAGTCGGTCTTCATCGTGACCGGCCCGTCGCACTGGAGCAGGGCCATGATCGCGTCGAGCGACTCGTCCATGCGCTGGCGCTGGGTGCTGGGCTCGATGCCCATCATGTAGGCGTCCGACACGAGCGCCCCGGGCCCGCATCCCAGCATGGCGCGCCCGCGCGTCATGTGGTCGAGCTGGACGAAGCGGTTGGCGACGAGCAGCGGATGGTGATACGGCAGGCTGGTCACGCCGGAGCCGAGCATGATGTGACGGGTGCGCTCGGCGACGGCCCCGATCATGATCTCCGGCGAGGCGATCAGCTCCCAGCCCGCGGAATGATGCTCGCCGATCCACGCCTCGTCGTATCCGAGGTGATCGAGCCACTCGATCAGCTCCATGTCGCGGGCGAGGGCGAGCGTGGGATTCTCGCCCACGCGGTGGAAGGGGGCCAGGAAGATGCCGAACTTCATTCCGCGGTGCGCCATGATGTCTCCTCGGCAGCGGGCATTTGTTCGTCGATGCGCGTCGATTCGACGAGTTTAGCACAGACGACGACGGGCTCGGATGCGGCCGCCGCGGTCATGCGCATGACGGTCGCGAGCTCCGCCGCAGACACGCGCGCAGGCGAGCGATCTCACCGCGGTTGACACGCCGGCGCGCCGTTTATATGATTGGTCGCCCAACCAATAAAGAGGAGGTGCCGGCGATGATCAACGTGAACGGCGAGCCCCTGTCCCCCGAGAGCCTGCGCATGCTCGACTACCTCCGCGAGCGCGCCGTCGCCCTCGACCCGGCGGAGATCCACGGCCGCGTGCGGGCCGCCATGAGCGAGCTGGACCAGGCGCTCCAGGGGGTCGGCGAGACGGAGGCGCGCGCACATCCGCTCGACGGCGAGTGGAGCATCGCCCAGGTCGTCGACCACATCGCCCAGACCCAGATCCGGGCGGCGGACGAGCTGCGGCACCTCCTCTCCGGCCGGCGCCCGCCTGCCCCGCCCGTCTACGAGGCGCTCACCTCGGGAGCGGCCCTGTGGGCGCCTTGGGCCGAGCTGCTCGACGGCCTCTGCTCGGCCAATGAAGAGATGAGCGCGCAGCTCGCCGCGACGACCGGCGCCGAGGCCGCCCGGGTGACCGGATCCACCGCGACGGCGCGGACGATTCTCCTCGCGAACCGGCGCACGCCGGACGGTCGCGTGGTCCCGGAGACGTTCGTCGCCGAGCTGGGCTGGAGGGAATACGCGCTGGTGCAGCGCCTGCACCTGCTCGACCACCGCACGCAGGTCAAGAACCTCCGCGCGGCGCTCCCCGCCCCCGCGCGGCGGTAGCGCCGCGCGTTCGCCGCCTCAGCCGCCGGCCTCGGCCCGGCAGAACCCCGGGTAGTGGATCACGAGGCCCGCCGCATTCACCTCGAGGTCGGCGACGAAGGTGCCGCCCGCGCTCTCGTACCGATAGATCGCATCGCCGGTGCGGCGGTACACCTGCTCGAGCGGCTCGAGCGCGAAGCTGGGAAAGCGGAGCCAGGCCGCCCGTACCTCCGCCGCCTGGCCGGCGACGAGGCCGAGGCGGCGGATCGGCAGCGTATTGGTCGAGGGGCTGAAGTTCAGGTCGAGGTCGATGCAGCCCTCCACCGCGGGACAGTCGGCGCCGTTCAGCCGCCAGCGCCCGGCGGCGTCCACCGAGAGATCGACGTCGACCGCTGCGGTCCCGATGAAGCCCGCGACCCGTCCCGACACCGTGCGCCACCGGCCGTCGCAGTGGACCGCGTAGTCGAGCCGACACGCCTGCCCCTCGTGGGCAAAGACCGCCGTCCCGGCCAGGCGCCAGCCCGACGCCTCGGCGTGGAGCCGGGCGGCCTCGTGCCCCGCTCGATCGAGCCGTCGCCACAGGATCGCCTGGTCGCTCACGCCGGCACGTAGATCCGCGTGAAGTGGTTGTCCACGACGTCGCCACCGGCGCTGACGACGAAGTTCGACGTGATGAGGCCCTGCGCGCCCGCGAAGAGCCCCTCGCCCCCCGTCACCGACCAGATCACCGCGCCGTGGACCCAGCCCGGGATGGGGCTCGGCCCAACGCTGCCCCGCCCGACCGTGACGAACGAGATCTTGCCCGCCCGGCCATAGGTGATCGTGCCATCCTCGACGAAGCTGCCGTCGGCGAAGCGCTCCACCCGCGACTCGAGCACCGCGCGCTCTCCGTCGATCGTCTCGACGGCGCTCTCGACGCCGCCGGCGCCGAGCACCGTCCGGATCGCCTGGCTCGGCGCCATGGTCTTCGCCTGCCGCGTCGTCTCCGATCCGGGCACCGGCCCGGCCTGTCCCGTGAACGTGAGCGCGAACACCAGCTCTCTCACCCGCGTCTCCTCCTCTCCTCGCCCTGCCGGGCCGCTGGCCTACCGGGACCTTTGGCGTCCCTGAAGGCCAACCCCAAGTCCCGATTGCGGAATTTGTTCTTTGCCCAGTGAGCATGGTAAGACACTCATGTCCCCGAAAGGAGCCCGAAGGAGACCCGTATGGGCGCGGCGGAGAAACCGAGTCAGCCACTGACGTTTCAAGAGCTTCCCGAGCTCCGCCGCAAGACCGAGGCCATCTCCAAGTTCCTGCAGGACCAGCTATTGGCGCACCTGGAAACCCTGCGGCCGGTGCTCTCACCGGCAAGGGTGTTCGGCCAGTACGCTGGCTCCGCCGGCACCAAGGGAGACACCTCGCTCGCCGAGCGCGGCCTTTGCCCAGCTCCAGCAGAGCTACAAGCCGTTCTCCACTCGCCCGTTTGATTTGCCCTCCGAGCTCGACCCGTACTGGCTGACACTGGTCGGAACACGAATCACACTCTACCCCTGGGAATACACGTACGAGGCCAAGACCGAGCGCGAGACCAAGCTGATCGGCATGACCTCGCCAGTGCGCTGGGTCATGAGCTTCACTTCCGCCTACACGCTGTCACAGGTCGAGACAAGCCATCGCGGGTAAAGGTGAAGCTCGCCCCCGAGCACATCCGCCAGTTCGTCGTGAACGCGCTCGTCACACAGCTCATCGTCACCCACACTCCTGGCCTCGCCTCACTGTTCACCGACCTTCGGTACCACATTCAGACCGGATTTCGCTCCCGACCTCGCCAGGCTGCCGCTCACCACAATCACCGTCCGGCCTCCCCTCGTTCCGTCCCGCCGACGAGCTCATCCTGTCCGCCACCAATTTCTCCGGCGTTCCCGCCTTCATCGAGCTGATCGATATCGATGCGCTTCCACACCTTCAGGACCCGCTCAAGGCGCGCATCGAGGAACTGCTGCACTAAGTGGGCGCCCAGACGGCCGAAGATCTCAGCCGCGGGTAGCCCCCGGTCACTCGGACATCAGGCCGGAGGAATCTGCGTGCGCCCGGACGATCGCGAGGTCCTCTTCGGCGTCGGAGCACCTGAATTGGAGTGGCTCTTCCGGTCCGGGCCCGACCGTCGCTTCCATCGTGAGCCGTCGTCGATGCCCCGAGGTGGCCATTGAGGCGCGTTGCCGGATGTGCGACCGGCGCCGGACTCCGGAGGCCAGCTCGCGCCGCCAGCCGGAATCGGCGGGGAGGCTCCGGGTGACGACGACGTACGACTACGATCTCGTCTGCATCGGCAGCGGGCCCGCGGGGCAGCGCGCGGCGGTGCAGGCCGCCAAGCTCGGCAAGCGCGCGGCCATCGTCGAAAAGCAGCGGTGCCTGGGCGGGGTATGTCTCGGCACAGGCACGATCCCGAGCAAGACCCTCCGAGAGGCAGTGCTCTTCTTCTCCCGCATCGCCGACCGGCATCACGGCACGCCCGCCGCCCAGACCGACGCGCGGCCCACGACGGAGCAGCTCCTCGCCAAGGTGGACGAGGTGCTCGCGCGCGAGCTCGACGTCATCGAGAAGCAGCTCCGACGGAACGACGTGGCCATGGTGCGAGGTGAGGCATCGCTTCGCCGATCCGCACTCGCTGATCGTGCGATGACAAGAGGGATGGCGGAAGATCTCCGCGGACAAGATCGTGATCGCCGTCGGCACGCACCCGGCGCCGCCTCCGGGAGTGATCGCCGACGGCGAGATCATCCTGACGAGCGACGACATCATGCGCCTCAAGCAAGTCCCGCGGGCGATGGCCGTCGTGGGCGCCAGTGTCATCGGCCTCGAGTATGCGTCGATGTTCTCGGCGCTCGGGGTCCCGGTCACGCTTGTCGAGAAGCGCCAGCGGCCGCTCGAGTTCCTGGACCACGAGATCGTCGAGGAGCTGCATGCACCAGATGCGCGATCGAAACGTCACGTTCCGCCTGGGGGAGGCGGTCGAATCCATCGTCGTGCCCGACGAGCCCCCGCGACGCGCGATCATGCACCTCGAGTCCGGCAAGCGCCTCGTCGCGGACGTGGTCCTCATCTCGGCGGGCAGGATCGCCGCCACGGCGCCTCTGAACTTGGCGGCCGCAGCCCTCGAGGCCGGGGAGCGAGGCCGGCTCACGGTCGACTCGACCTTCCGCACCGCGGTTCCCCACATCTTCGCCGCAGGGGACGTCATCGGCTATCCGAGCCTTGCCGCCACCTCGTCGGAGCAGGGGCGGCTGGCCGCCTGTCACGCGTTCGGCGTCGACGCGCGCCCCATGGCCGCACATTTCCCCATCGGCATCTACGCCATTCCCGGAGATCTCGATGGTCGGCGCGACCGAGCACGAACTGACCGCGGCGCAGGATTCCCTACGAGACCGGCGTGGCCCGATACCGGGAGATCGCGCGCGGGCAGATCCTGGGCGATGACAGCGGTCTCTTCAAGATGCTCTTTCACCGGGAGACCCGGCGCCTTCTGGGCGTCCATGCCATCGGCACCGGCGCGACCGAGCTCATCCACATCGGGCAGGCGGTGCTGGGCTTGGGCGGCGGGATCGACTACTTTCTGGAGACCGTGTTCAACTACCCCACGCTGGCCGAGTGCTACAAGGTCGCCGCGCTCGACGCCTCCAACAAGCTCAGCGCCTGAGGCGGCGTGATCAGGCAGGACTCCACGTGGCACACGTGCGTCCCTCGCCGGCGCCGTATCTCTGCAGTATCTGGCGGCTCCAGCGGAGCACGCCCGTCGTGTCCACTGCCTCCGGTCGCGTACACCGCTTGCCGCGGACGCCATAGCTCACCGTGGAGGTCCGGTCGGGCAGGTGCCAAAAGCGGTGCCGAACTCCACGACGCCCTGGATGACCGTCAGGATGGTCTCGCCGCCGGGCTGTACCTTCATGTTGTACTCCGTTTCCTTTGCGATGGCCGTCGCTACCGGCGTCTCTACCTCGAACACTTTCGGGCCATCGACGGTCCTGACGAAACTCTCCCTCTTGGAGCCGGACGATACGGTCAGCGCTTGCCCTTGGTCAGCCTTCGGGACGCCACCGCCGGCAGCCATCTCGATCTTGATCGCCGAGCTGGAACCAGCGGTACGGTGAGTTGCCCCGCGCTAGCCGTATCATCCTGTACTGCGACTGCTCGCCGGAGAGCTGGCCGCGGCGTATGCTGCTTCGCGGCAAGGGATACGTGAACCACGCCGTCCTGGAGGACGGCTATCGAGGATGGACCCGCCACGAGAGAGACCCCCGCCGCGATGGCCGCTAGCTCCGCTCAGTCAAGTTGGGCGACTGGAGGCGGCGAAGCGTCCCTCCGCATGCGTTGGCTCACCGGTCCGGGCGGAGAAAGGGACGCCGGGGATCTCCGGAATCTTGATCAGGCGGCCTACGGTGAGCGCCGCGCCCGGCTGAAGCCCATTCGTCTGCTCGATGATCTCGCTGCGAGAACGGTCGCCGTAGTAGAGATCCGCGAGGGAACCGGTACTTTCGTTGGAGCGAACCGTATGCGTGATGGATTTGACCGGCGCGGCTTCATTGCGGAGCAGCTCGAAGGCCGCCTGGGACCTCGGATTCAGGGCGAGGGCGGCCAGGAAGTGACGCTTCGCCTCCACGGGAGACGAGCGAGCCAGCCTCAGTCCCTGCTGCACTCGCGTCGCGACCTCGCTCTCGATGCGGTTCTCGAGTCCGCTTCGCCTCTCCTGCGTCGTGGTGTCAGCAGGGTCGATGGTGAGGGCGATCTTGCTCTCGTCGAGGCCTCGCGAAGCAAGCCGCGGGACTCGAGCTCCTCTGACTTGGCGTCGTGGCGCCCCGCCCACTGCTGGCGAATCGACAGGGCTCCGCTCTGCGAATGACGCTGAGGGGCCTCTTTCACGGGCGCTGTCTCGGGGAGGATGGGCTCACTGCTGAAAGATGTTCAAGTTCTTTTTGAATTGCTCCAGCGTCCACTCGGAATAGACCTGACTCCGGTTGAGCTTGAGCAAGGGGACGAACGCGGCATTGGCCTCGCGGCGACCGTGAATCCCTCCCTACCTACTGCTTGACGACCGCAGCTTCGTCCACTCCCCGTAGGGATAGCGGTAGCTCGGCCTGCCCGCAGGAACGGCGTGAGGGGAGATCCGAGCTCCGCCTGCATTCTTCGCGCATAAGCCGACTCCGATTCCCCGGAGGCGCGTCGCAGGTCGCCTTGCGTCTTCGAGTGAGACTGCACTTCGACGTTGTCCTTCACCAGCTCGCGCAGCTCTGGCCACGACAGCGCGCTCGCGTTCGGACGCTGCGCGATCTGGTCGCTCTGGATGAACAGCACGGCGGGGAAGCCAGCTCCTTGAGCAGCGGATGCGCGTACTGCAGGAATCCCTTGTAGCCGTCGTCGAACGTGATCATGACCCACTTCTTCGGGAGCTGGCGTCTCTGCAGAAGCGGTCGTGAGCCTTGAAGACCATGCCCATCCGCCACGGCCAATCCGCGCACGAACCTCGTATTTTCCGATCTTCTGAATCATGCGGCGATTCGCCTCCCGCGCCGTTACCCGCTGTGGTACTCTCACCGCCGATACTGCACCAGCACCACGCTGATGTTGTCGCGGCCGCCTTGCAGATTGGCCTCCGCGATCAGCTGCGGTACACGCCTGCTCGAGATCTTCCCCATGCTCAGTCACGATCGCGAGGATGCGAGCATCGGAAAGCATATTGGTCAGCCCGTCCGAGCACAGCAGTCCCCCCATTCCGTCTCACACCACTAAAAGCCGTCTTCCGCGTGATGGCGTCTTCATTCATCTGCTTGCCTACCGACGTCGTGCCGCCTAATATGTAACCATATTGCACCCCGTTCTGTCCCTTTGACCCCTCTCCCAGTGTCCAGCACCCCTTCTACCTAAACTCTTCCCACCTAGATTGCTATCGCTATTCTCTTCCAGCATCCCTTACACGCAAACCTACGCCTCTAGCACTTGACTCTGCCCCACTCGCCCTTCCCCACTTAACGACAGCTGCCCTCTCGCCCTTAGCTGATTCCCTTCCTCCCAATCCCCGCACCCCTGAGCGCAACACTCTAAATCTCTCCCCACCTCCCTCACCCCCCTCACACTCCACACCCCCTCCCACTTACCCACACCTCTTCACCCCCCACTCCCTCCCTCTCTCCCACAACCTCTCAGCGCTCCTTGCCCCCGCAGATGGGCGCATTGATCGCCTCTCCTCAGGTGCTGTAGCGGATCCGGGGGTCGAGATAGCCGTACAGCAGGTCGACCGCCAGGTTGATGGCCATGAACATCACCGCGATGAACAGGATGGTGCTCTGGGTGAGCGGGTAGTCGCGCTGGTAGATGGACCAGAGCACGAGCCGTCCGATTCCCGGCAGCGTGAAGACCTCCTCGATGACCACGGTGCCCCCGAGCAGGATGCCCGACCTGGAGCCCGACCACCGTCACCACCGGAATGAGCGCGTTCTTGAGCGCGTGCTTCAAGATCACCGCCCGCCCCGCGAGCCCCTTGGCCGAGGCCGTTCTGACGTACTCCGAGCGCAGCACGTCGAGCATGCAGGCGCGGGTCGTCCGCGCGATGCTCGCCGCGCTCGCCGTGCCGAGGCAGAGCGCGGGCAAGAGCATGATCGTCAGGTTCCGCCGCGGGTCGGTGAAGAAGTCGACCCAGACGACCGGCGGCATCCAGCGCAGGGTGAGCGAGAAGAGGAGGATCAGCATGGTCCCCTGCCAGAAGACGGGGACGGACAGCCCGAGGAGCGTGCCGACGCGCGTCACGTTGTCGATGGCCTTGTCGCGGCGGACGGCGGAGAGGATGCCGGCGGCGATGCCGAGCACGAGCGAGAAGGCGACGGCGAGCCCGGTCAGCTCGATGGTCACGGGCAGGCGCTCGAGGATGAGCTCGAAGACCGGCTTGCCGGTGCGCCAGGACGTGCCGAGGTCGCCCTGGGCAAGCTGGCCGAGCCAGCGCCCGTATTGCACCCACCACGGCTGATCGAGGCCGAAGAAGCGCTTGAGCTCGGCCACCATCGCCGGGCTCACGATGGCGTCGGCGCCGATCATCTGCTCGACGACCGTGCCGGGGATCAGCCGCAGCATGAGGAAGATCAGGAGCGTCAGCCCCAGCCAGCGTGAGGGCCATCGAGTACAGCCGGACGACCAGGTAGCGGGTCATCTAGATAGGAGGGGGCCTCGACGGCCCCCTCCGAGACCTCCCCCACATCGGGTTGCGCCGGCGAAGCCGGCGCTCGGAGCGTCCGCGATGCACCGGCAAGCCGCGCTCGGAGTCCGCTCCGCCCTGACGTCGTCACGGGCTAGGCTTTGTCGAGCCAGACGCCCTCGAAGCCGTAGAGCAGCGTGGTCGGGTGCTGCTTGAAGCCCTTGACGGACGTCTGGGTGAAGTCGATGGTGTCGGCGGAGAAGAGCCACAGGTGCGGCACGTTCTCCAGGATCATGATCTGGGCGCGGTCGTAGATCTCCTTGCGCTTCTTCGGGTCCATGGTGCGGCGCCCGTCCTCGAGGACGGCGTCCAGCTCGGGCACGCTCCAGCTATTCCAGTTCTGGCCCTTCGTCGAGTGCAGCGCGCGGAAGAACGCGGTGTCGGGATCGGCGTAGCCCGGCGTCGTGTTCATCGTCATGTCGAAGTCCTTGGCGAGCCAGCGCTTGATCCACACCGCGTACTCGACGTTCTCGATCTCCGCGGTGATGCCGACCTTCTTGAGCTGCGCGGCGACGACCGGGGCCCCCGAGACCATCGTGGGGAAGGTCGGGATCACGCCGAGCTTCACGGTGAAGCCGTTGGCGAACCCCGCGTCGGCGAGGAGCTTCTTCGCCTTGTCGACGTCGGGCTTGTAGTAGCGCATCCACTGCTCTTCCGGGAGCTGCCACTGCTTCATGGGCGCCGTCGCGGGCGCGGTGAGCCGGCCGAAGCCGGAGGCGGCCACGCGCATGACCTGACCGCGGTCCACCGCCCAGCTGATCGCCTGGCGCACGCGGACGTCCTTGAGCGGCCCCCGCGACGCATTGATGTTGAGGAAGTCGTAGCCGAGGCGCGAGCTGCGGTAGCCGGTCAGCGCCTTCTCATCCTTCAGGAGGTTGTAGTTCTTGTTGTCCTCGATGAACGCGTGCTGGATCTGCCCGGTGCGCAGCGCCGCGACGATATTGGCCTCGTCGGGGATGATGCGGAGGTTGACCTCGTCGACGTAGGGCAGGCCCTTCTTGAAGTAGCTCGGGTGGCGCTTCAGCACCATCTGCTGCTCGACCTTCCAGTCGACGAGCATGAAGGGCCCGGTGCCGAGCGCCGCCTTGTTGAGATCCCCGTGCTTCTTGATCCCCGCCTCGCTGATGATGAAGCCCCAGAAGCCGCCGAGCGCCGCGAGCATCCCCGCGAACGGCTCCTTGGTGGTGAACTTGATGCCGTACTTGCCCGCCGGCTCCACCTTGTCGACGGCGATGAAGTCCGACTTGCCCGGCGACTTCTCGAAGAGGCGGTCGAACGTGAACTTGACGTCGGCCGACGTCATCTCCTGGCCGTCGTGGAACTTGACGCCCTGGCGGAGCTTGAAGGTCCACGCGAGGCTGTCCTTGCTCACCTCCCACGACTCCGCGAGCTCGGGGACGGGGTTCATGTCCGCGTCGAAGCGGACGAGCTGGTTGTACATCATGGGCGAGCGCCGGCTGCGCGAGAACGCCGGCACGAGCTGGGGGTCGAGCCCCGTCGCCTCGTTGTTCTGGGCGGAGATGAAGACGCCACCGGGCTTGGGCGTCTGCGCGAGGACGGGCCGCCCGAGGCTCAGCGCGCCGGCGGCGAGGCCGCCCGCCTTGAGGAGCTGGCGCCGGGTGAGTCGTCGGGGGTCGAAGGATGCGGAGTCGGTCGTCATGGTCGGTCCTCCTCTACTGCGCGTTGGGGTCCAGGATGTCACGGAGACCGTCGCCCAGCAGGTTGAACGCGAGCACGGTGACCATGATCGCGATGCCGGGGAAGACGGAGATCCACGGCGCGGTCTCGAGGTAGGTGCGTCCCTCGTTGAGCATATTGCCCCACGACGGCGTGGGAGGCTGGGCGGACAGCCCCAGATAGGAGAGCGAGGCCTCGATCAGGATGGCCTGGGACAGCGCCACCGTGCCCTGCACCACGAAGGGCGAGATCACGTTGGGCAGGATGTGCTTGAGCGCCACGACCCAGCGCGTGGCGCCGAGCGCCCGAATGGCCTCGACGTACTCCTTCTCTCGCTCGGACAGGACAGGACCGCGCATCACGCGGGCGAAGAGCGGCGTGTAGACGATGGCGATGGCCACGACGGCGCTGTTCACCCCGGGGCCGCGCATGGCCGCGATGCCGACGGCGAGGAGCAGGCCGGGGATGCTGAAGAAGACGTCCATCACGCGGTTGATGGCATTGTCCCAGGCGCCGCCCAGGTAGCCCGCGGCGAGCCCGAGCGCGCCGCCGAGCAGCATGGCCACGCCGATGGACGCGCCGGCGACGTACAGCGAGATGCGCGAGCCGTAGATCACGCGGCTCAGGATGTCCCGCCCGAAGCGATCGGTGCCGAAGGGAGCCTTCCAACCGGGCGGCGCCTCGACCAGGTCGAAATTCTGCTCATCCGGCGGATAGGGAGCGATGTTGCCCGCAAAGAGGGCAGCGAAGAGGATAGCGAGCGCGGAGAAAGCGCCGGCGAGGACGAGACCGCTCCGGGCCACGCGCCGAACCGGGCGAGCCCATCGGATTCGCGCCGGGTCGACCGCCGGCGCGCCGATCACTCGCTCGGTCCTGGCCTCCACGAGCGTGAGCCTAGGCGCGACGTTCTCCGCTGTCAACCACTACCGCCGA
>CAWIZN010000048.1:0-32845 GCA_963840495.1 uncultured Candidatus Rokubacteria bacterium | reverse complement strand
AGGCGATGTGCGCGAGGATGTCTTTGACGGACCACTCCCCGGTCACGCCGGGTTGCATCATCTGTCGTGGGTTCAGATCTCCCAGCAGCGCCTCGAACTCCCGACGCGTAGCGCGAATGTGGTCGACAGATTTCCGCTCGATTCACCGGCCCCCCCCTCCCGGCACCGCATAACGCCCCGGTTGAGCGGCGGCGCCGTCAGCATTTGTACTTGACCATTCATCCATAAACGCCGCCCGCTCCAATCGGTTGTGAGGCCGACTTTCGAACCACTATGCCTACTCGTTCCCTTGCACGTCGACCAGCCCGCGCAGCGGGCTATACACGTAGTGCATATCGGTGCCGCGGCCGCGCCCTTCCATGAAGAGCCAGTGGAAGCGCAGCGAGTGCGGCACGCCGTCGTAGACGAAGTCGATCTCCTCGATCGTAACTTTGAGCGGGCGCTTACCGCGCGCGCAGTCGAGCTGGTACTCACGCACCTCGCCCTGCTTCCAGCGACCGAGCGGGAATTTCACCTCGCCGCGGCAGCCGAGCTGCGGATAGCGCGAGTCGAAGACGCGACCGAGGCCTGTCCGGTTGTCGCGGATGGCTAAGAGCTGGAGCTTGTCGCGGTTCAGGCGCTCGTAGACCTGGATGCCGTTCCAGGCCGTCGGCCCCTTGATGCTCTTGTCTCCCCGCCGCCCGAACTCGAGTGCCGCGGGCGCCATGCGGATTTCCTGCGCGCCGTCCCAAGGCACGCCAGTCCAGAGCTCCACGGGAATGAAGCGCGCGCGCGTCGCCGGATCGTAGGCACGCTGCCACGCAGACCAGTCCTCCGCGCGCGCCGAGCCGGCGAGCGCGAGGCCGAGCGCGAGGCCGAGCGCGAGCAGCACGAGGGTTTTTGTTCTGTCGGTCATTGGCGCCCTCAGTCGCAGATTGTTGGCAGCGCGACGCTCATGACAGTTGGGGCCTAACGAAAAAGCAGCAGCGGACCGCCGCTCGAGGAGCCGCACATCCCAGAAACGAATCATGCGGCGGCCGTCTGCTGCAGCGCCTGGTTCGGGCTCGGCCCCCACCATCAGGGCGTGAACGCACGAGCGCCCGGCAGCACGTTGCAGCGATTACGCGCCGCTCAAGATCCACAGCCTCGCAGCGTCCGCCTCCCCCAACGGGAAGCGCTTGATCTCGGCGGACACGAAGTGCGCGGCCAAGTGCTCGGCTACACTGCCGAGGGCCGAGTCGGTCACGACGGCAATCCTTCCTGCGCGCTGGTGGTGATCGCGTACGAAGCGGACAGTTGCGCCGCCATGGCCCCGAGCCCCTCCCACCCGGGAACGACGGGGGTTTCTGAGAACCCGCACGAGCCGGTCGCCGCGATTTGCGGACTCGACCGGCGACGCCGGCTTCGCCACAGTCGTCCGCAGCGAGCACCGACTTGGACCGACGTACAGGAGGAGTTGCGTCGAGGCGAGCGCGCTCAGCGGGTGACGTCAGGGCTCGCCGGGATGGCTTGCCGTGGAAGAAGATATAGCGACGGATCCAGCGACATACGCCTCTTCCGTGCGGCGGCTATAGTGCCGGACGCGCAGGGCCTCGCGGACGCGATCGAGCAACCGCGGCTTGGGCAGCACCGGCGGCACCGACTCGCGGACGGCAAGCGGGCGCACGCTGCCAGCCTCGACGGCATACACCAGAGTCTCCATCGCTCGTGACTGCCCCATCACACTCCACTCGGCCGGATGGGAAGGCCCGCTGACTATAGCGCGCCTCGGAGGGCCGAACAAGACGCATGCCGTGTGTCTTACGCAGGATACAGCCGCGCAGTAAGGGCAGCTCGGCGCGAGGTGCGCCCGACGCCGTGTGTTGCCGAGGGCCACCGGTGGCGGTCAGTCGCCGAGGGTTGCGATGAAGTGGACGAGGCTGACGATCTCCGGGTCGGTGAGGGGCTGGGTGGCGGTGGTCATGGAGCCGTCGAGGTCGGAGGCGGTCTTGGCCTTGAAGCCGCGCAGGAGGCGGAGGAGGTAGTCGAAGTCCTGGCCGGCGAGGCGCGCGGCTTGCTCCTGGCCGGTGAGGCCGGGGCGGTGGCAGGAGGTGCAGTGGTGCACGTCGGCGAGGCGCCGCCCTTCGACGACCTTGGCGGGATCGGTGGTGGCGGGACGGCGCCGCGGTGTCTGGGTCTGGTAGTAGGCGGAGAGGTCGGCCATGTCGGCGTCGCTCAGGCTCTGGACGAAGGGCGTCATCTGGGGGTCTTTTCGCCGCCCGTCCTTGTACTTGATGAGCTGCCAGTGCGTGAAGTAGACCGGCTGCCCCGCGAGCGACGGCGTCCCGGGAATCGTCGCATTGCCGTCGCGCCCATGGCAGGCCGCGCAGACTTCGGCCTTGCGCTTGCCCGCCTCCAGATCGGCGGCGGCGCCACTGCCTGCCGCCACCGCGGTCACGATGAGGGCGCCGCCCGCCCAGGCCGCGAAGTGGGCGGCGCCCCGTCTCAGTACCTTCAGGGCTTGTACGTGATGCGGTAGATCGCGCCCGCGTAGTCGTCGGCGATCAGCAGCGAGCCGTCCTTCATCTGCTTGGTGTAGACGGGCCGGCCCCACACGTTGTCGCCGTCGAGCCAGCCCTCGGCGAAGACGTCGTACTTGGGCACGTCGCCGGGGCGCAGGGTGACCATCATCACGCGGAAGCCGATCTTCTTGGTCCGGTTCCAGGAGCCCCGCTGGGCGAGGAAGGCGCGGTTCTTGTACTCGGGCGGGAACATCGACCCGGTATAGAACTCGACCCCGTTGCCGGCGACATGCGGGCCCGTCTTGATGAGCGGTGGCGCGAACTCGGCGCATCCGCGCCCCTTGCCGAACTCGGGGTCGGGGATGTCGCCCTGGTGGCAATAGGGGAAGCCGAAGTGCAGGCCCTTCTTCGGCGCGTGATCGAACCGATCGCTCGGCACGTCTTCGCCGAGCCAGTCGCGCGCGTGGGTCGCGAAGTACAGCTCCTTCGTCACGGGATGCCAGTCGAAGCCCACGCTATTGCGCACGCCGTGGGCGAAGTACTCGAAGCCGCTGCCGTCGGCGTTCACGCGCGAGATATTGGCGTGGGTGTCCGGCGGGATGCAGATATTGCACGGCGCGCCGATATTGAAGTAGAGCTTGCCGTCCGGCCCGAAGGCCAGGTACTTCCAGCCATGCGGCAGATCGCGCGGCAGGATGTCGTAGACCACTTCCATGGCCGGCGGATTGTCGAGCTTGTCCTCGATGCCGGGCATCTTCGTGATCCGCGAGATTTCCGCGACGTAGAGCGTGCCGTCCTTGAAGGCCACGCCGTTGGGCAGCGTTGAGCCCCTTGGCGATCACCTTCACCTCGCGCTGCCCGCCCTTGTCCACCACCGCGTAGACATTGCCCGCCACGCGGCTGCTGACGAACAGCGTGCCCTTGTCGCCCCAGGTCATGGCGCGGGCATTGTTGATCCCGTGCGCCCACAGCTCCGCCTTGAAGCCGGGCGGCAGCTTGATCTTGGCGACGGGGATCTCGCCCGGCGCCTTCGGCGACGGCGGCTGGGCGATCGGCGCGAGTGGCGAGTTGGCCATGTCGGCCGGCTGCCCCTGCTTCCAGGGTGGGGGCGCCTGCGCCGAGGCCGGCGGCGTCGTGACGAGTCCGACGCCGAGGACCACCGCGAGCAATGAGGGCCAGAGCAGGGAGGGCCAGAGCCGTGAGGGGATGCGCCGCATGATGAGCCTCCTCTTTGAGGACCGACGAGCCTCGGTGAGAAGCGAGCCCGCGCTCGCCGGTTCGAGACGCGCCCGCCGCGTGGGGGGACGATACGTCGCGTCCTTCGGCCTTGTCAAGCCGGCCCATCCCCATGTAGCATGCTCGCGCTACGAGCACACCTCGACGCGGAAGCCGGTCCCAGCATCGCCTCGGCCGCCGAGAGCCGGGGCCGAAGCGCGCCCTCCTCGCCCACTCGCTCGTCTTTCTCGCCGTGAGCCTCTTCGCGGCGCTCCCCGCCGCCGCGCAGGAGAGCAGGACCCGGCGGTCCGCCTCGACCCCGTCATCGTGACGGTGACGCGGACCGAGCAGCGCGCCGGCGACGCGCCCGCCGACGTGACGGTGCTGACGCGTCAGGACATCGACCGCTCGCCGAGCCAGACCCTCGACGATCTCCTGCGACAGGTGCCCGGCTTCAGCCTCTTCCGCCGAACCTCGAGCCTCGTCGGTCACCCGACCACGCAGGGCGTGTCGCTGCGGGGCATCGGGCCGAGCGGCACCAGCCGCGCGCTCGTGCTCCTCGACGGCGTGCCCATCAATGACCCGTTCGGCGGCTGGGTGTACTGGGACCGCATTCCGCTGCAGGGCGTCGAGCAGGTGGAGGTCGTGCGGGGCGGCGGGTCGAGCGCGTGGGGCAACTACGCCCTCGGCGGCGTCATCAACATCATCACGAGGAAGCCCGTCGAGCGCGCGGCGCTCTTCGACGGCAGCTATGGCAACCACAACACGCTCAACCTCGACGGCATCGTCTCGGAGGTCCAGGGACCGTTCCGGCTCGGCCTCGAGGGGAACTACTTCAATACCGACGGCTACCCCATCGTGAAGAAGTCCGATCGCGGGAGCATCGACATCAACGCCACCTCGCAGCACAGCACGTTCAACGGCCGCCTCGAGCTGGTGCTGTCGCCCGATCTGTCCTTCTACCTGCGCGGAAACCACTACGACGAAGATCGCGGCAACGGCACGCCGCTGCAGAACAACGACACCGAGGCCGGGTCCTTCGCGACGGGCGGACGGCTCCGCACCGGGGACGGCAGCGACTGGAGCTTCAGCCTGTACGGAGACTTCCAGAAGTTCACGAGCACCTTCTCCACCCAGGCGGCGAACCGGAATTCCGAGACGCTCGCCCTCGATCAGCGGGTGCCGAGCTCCTCGGTGGGCGGCGCGCTTCAGTGGAGCCGGCGCTTCGGGTCGCACCTCTTGCTGGCAGGCGGGGACTTCCGCTGGATCGAGGGCGAGACGCACGAGAAGGTCTACAATGCCGGGGCATTCCTGCGGCGGCGCGATGCGGGCGGCCAGCAGGCCCTGGTCGGCGTCTTCGTGCAGGACGTGTTCACGCCCACCCCCCAGTGGGAGATCGTGGGCGGCGTGCGCGGGGACTACTGGCTGGCCTATGACGGCTTTCGCACGGACACGCCGCCGCCGGCCGGCATTCCACCGAGCCAGAGCTTCGCGAACAATGACTGGCTGGGGGGGAGCCCGCGCCTGGCGGCGCTCTGGCACGCGACACCGTCCACCGACCTGCGCGCCTCCGTGTACCAGGGCTTCCGGGTGCCCACCCTCAACGAGCTGTACCGGGTGTTCCGGGTGCGGAGCGACGTCACCGTCGCGAACCCGAGCCTCGTTCCGGAGCGGTCGATCGGCGGCGAGCTGGGCATCGAGCAGCGGTGGGGGCCCTTCCAGGGGCGCTTCACCGGCTACTGGAACGACGTCAAGGACCTGGTGGCCAACGTGACGCTCGCGACCCCGCTGCCCGATTGCCCGCCGGGCACCACGTGCCGCCAGCGCCAGAACCTGGATCTGTCGCGCATTCGCGGGCTCGAGACGGAGCTGACGCTGCGGCCCGTCGCCCGAGTGGCGCCTCCTCGCCAGCTACATCTTCACCGACGCCAAGGTCGTGAACGCCCCGCAGCAGCCGGGGCTCGAGGGCAATCGCCTCGCCCAGGTGCCGCAGCATGGGGCGACGCTCGGCGTGAGTTATGAGAACCCGCAGTGGCTCACCGCGTCCGCCATGGCCCGCTTCATCGGGCCCCAGTACGAAGACGATCAGAACACCCTGCGCCTCGGCAGCTACTGGGTGTTCGACCTCTTCCTGTCTCGGCGGCTCGCGAAATGGGCCGAGATCTACGTCGGCATCGAGAACCTGTTCAACACGACGTATAGCGTGGGCCGCTCGAGCGACGGCGTCGTCTCGATCGGCGCCCCGCTGCTGGTCCACGGCGGCATTCGAATCAGCCTCCGCTAGAGCGATGATAAGGGCCCATCTGCTTAGGTACGGCGCCCTCGACAGCCGGCTCAACGTACAGAAAGTACGCCTCGCCGGCTGCCTTCGGGCGCCGCCTCGCAGCTGGACCCTTCTCATCGCTCTAGCGGCGCTTTCTCCGACAGGCTCCTAACCGTCTCCGCCCACACACAAGGAGAGCCGGCATGATCGTCGAGAAGAAGCTCGAGGCCCTCGGCCTCACCTTGCCGGATACCGAGCGCGACTACGCGGTCAACGCGTCGGGCGCGCGCTTCGTCTCCCACCTCGCCGTCGGCAATATGCTGTACATCTCGGGCACGTGCGCCATGAAGGACGGCAAGCCCTTTCGCCAGGGTGTGGTCGGCGCGGATCTGAGCCTCGAGCAGGGCTACGAGGCGGCGCGCTATGCGCTCTTGCCCACGCTCGGCGTGATCAAGTATGCCCTCGGCGATCTCGATCGCGTGCAGCAGGCCGTCCAGATGCTCGGCTTCGTCAACTCGTCGCCGACCTTCTCCGATCAGCCGCGCGTGATCAATGGCGCCACCGACCTCCTGGTGGAGCTCTACGGCGACCGCGGCAAGCCCACGCGCGCGGCCATCGGCTGCCGCGGCCTGGCGCTCAACCACTCGGTGGAGGTGGTGCTGACGGTGCTCTTCGCGGGGAGCGAGGTGCGTCCCCCGCTCCACCGCGACGCGGGCTAGAGCGATGATCAAGGGCCCATCTGCTGCGGTACGGCGTCCTCGACCGCCACGCTCAACGTACAGAGAGTACGCCTCGCGTTGCCTGCCATCCGGCGCCGCCTCGCAGCTGGACCCTTCTCATCGCTCTAGTAGACTTTCTCCGACAGGCTTTCTCAGCGACCCTGCTGGGCGGTAGACTGCGGCGATGACCGAGCGGGCCTTGAGTGTCTCTGAGAGCGTCCGCGATTGGGCGGCGCGCGCTCCCGACCGCGTATGCTTGACCTTTCACGCTGGCGAAGCGATTGCCGAGCGGCTCACGTATGGCGAGCTCGCGCGCCGCGCCTCGGCGCATGCGCGGCTCTTCACGTCGCGCGGCCTGGCGCCGGGCGACGCCGTGATCCTCTTCGCGCGATCGGAAGCCGACTTCGTCGCCGCTTTTCTCGGCGCGCAGGAGGCCGGTCTCTTGCCGGTGCCGTGCCCGCCACCCGAGCCGCTCGAGAGCGCCCGCCGCGTCCGCGAGCGCATGCGCGAGATCTTCGCGCGATGCTCCGCCCGCGCGCTCCTCGACCCGGGATCGGCGCCGATGGACGGCGAGCTCCAGGCGGCGCTCGTCGACACGGGGGTCGCCGTCCTCGGCCCGGCGGACGTCGCCGCCGCGCCGGCCACGATCAGCAAAGCGGCGGGTGCCGAGCGCTTCCCGCTCTCCTACTGCCAGTTCACCTCGGGCAGCGGGGGCCGCGCCAAGGGCGTGCTCCTCACCCACGACAACGTGGCCGCGAATATCCGCGCCATGACGCGCTGCTACGGCCAAACGCCGGACGACGTTCCCGTGACGTGGCTGCCGCTCTTTCACGACATGGGGCTGGTCGGGTATCTTCTGAAGCGACCAGACGGGCGTGATCCGCAGGGCCCGGCTCGGTCCCGAAGTATGGCGCCACCCTCGCCGGGAAGGCGCGGACATTGCGCGGGAGGCCGGCGCCGCGCGCGGAGCGCGAGCCTCGCATAGCGCGGCGCCGCGCGCTCGATGGCAGAGAGCACCGGCGCGGCGGGCCACGGCCGAAGCGCCGCCCCCGCGATGCGGCGCACCGCCAGCTCCCACCCAGGGCGCGAATTCTTGGCCACAGTCGGTCACGCGCCCGCCGGCAGCGGCACGCGTCCACGGACTATCCGCGAGATGGAGACCATCCGTCAAGCGCAATGGGGGTCCGCCGCGACGGCTCGTGTAGACTCGAACGAGCATCTGGCGACGTGCACCCAGTTTCCGGAGATCGAGCCCGAGCGAGATCACGTAGAGGGAGAGACGACATGCGATTCCCTTCATCCGGCTGGTCCGCCGCGCGCGCCACCGCGCTGCTCTCGATGCTCCTGGTCTGCCTCGTCCCGCTCGCCGCGTTCGGGCAGCCGTCCGACGACGGCTATCTGGCCGGCTACGTCGCGGCCGTCCTCGAGCGGCAGCTCAATGTCAGCCCGCGCTCCCTCAAGGTCAAGGATGGCGTCGTGACCATCGACGCGGCCGACGTGCCCCGCGCCGATCGGCCCAGGATCATGACGGCGATCACGGCGGTCCGGGGCGTGACCCGCGTCGAGATCCGCGAGGGCGCCCAGCCGTCACCGTCGGCGCCGGTCGCGACGGTGCCCGCGGCGACCTCCGCGCCGGCGACGGAGTCCCCGGCGATCGGCTTTCTGCCGACGGGTCACCTCTTCCGGCCGCTCATCGCCGATCCGCGCTGGCCCCAGTTCTCGGCCTCCTACCGGTACTACATCACCACGCCGGGGCCGAAGAACGTGGCCGCCGTGAGCTTCGGCGAGAGCATCCCGATCTACCGCGACAATGTCGGCGACAAGGGCCAGTGGGGGCAGTGGGAAGTTGGGCTGCAGGGCGGCGTCTTCTCGATCTTCGACCTCGGCTCCGACTCCTTCGACCTCATCAATACCGACTTCCTCGCCGCGGGCTTCGTCGGGTACCGCTACGGGGACTTCTCGGCAATCGGCCGGATCTTTCACCAGAGCTCTCACCTGGGCGACGAGCTGCTCCTGAGCGATACCCGTCCGAATCGCATCAACCTGAGCTACGAGGGCCTCGACGCCAGGCTGTCGTACGATCTGCCCTTCGGGGCGCGCGCCTATGGTGGCGGCGGATATCTGATCGGGGTGGATCCGTCGGACCTCGGCCGCGGCCTCGCGCAGGCCGGGGCCGAATGGCGGAGCCCGTGGGCCTTCTGGCACGAGCGGCTGCGGCCCATCGCCGGCATCGACCTGCAGTGGAAGGCAGGAGAATCGCTGGAACACGGACCTGTCGCTCCGGGCGGGGATCTCGTTCGAGAACGTCAGCATCCTGGGCCGCAATCTCCAAGTTCCTGGCGGAGTACTACAAGGGCCGCTCGTTCGATGGCCAGTTCTTCATCAATCCCGTGGAATACGTCGGCATCGGCGTGCACTTCAACTTCTGATCCGGAGCGGCAGCGCAGCATCGTGCGCCGTGAGCGGATGGCCCGGGCCGGCCGAGCCCTGACCGCCGGCCTGCTGCTCGCGGCGCTCGGCGCGATCTCGGCGTGCGCCGATCGGCCGGGCGCGGCGGCGCCCATCACCCTGGTCTTCAAGCACGCCCATATCCTGGGTCACGGCAATCCCATCCCCAAGCTGATCGCGGAGTTCGAGGCGCGGCATCCCGGCGTGCACGTGCAGGCCGAGGCGCTGCCCTGGAACAGCGACGAGCAGCGCCAGTTCTTCGTGATCAACCTCGAGGGCGACAGCCCGGGCTTCGACGTGATGATGCTCGACGTCATCTGGGTGCCCGAGTTCGCGCGCGCGGGCTGGCTGCTCGACCTCACCCCCATGCTCGCTCCGGACGAGCTTGCCGCATTCTTTCCCTCGACCGTCGAGGCGGCGACCTATGGCGGGCGTGTCTGGGGGATGCCCTGGAACATGAACGTGGGGCTGCTCTACTACCGGCGCGACCTCCTCGACAAGTACGGCCTGAAGCCGCCCGAGACGTGGACGGATCTCGTGGCCCAGGCCGAGCGCATCCGCGCCGCCGAGCGGAACCCGCGGCTCGACGGCGTCCTCTGGCAGGGCAAGCAGTACGAGGGCCTGATGGTGAACGTCCTCGAGGGGCTCTGGGCCGACGGCACCGAGCTCCTCGGCGAAGGCGGCGCGATCTTCCCGGATCCGGCGCGCGCGGAGGCGGTGCTCGCCTTCATGCGGGGGCTCATCACGCGCGGCGTGAGCCCGCCCTGGACCACGGCCGCCGACGAGGAGCTGACGCGGCGGGCCTTCGGCCGGGGCGAGGCCGTCTTTCTCAGGAACTGGCCCTATGCGCTCGATCTCCTCGAGCGTGGCGACTCGCCGGTGCGGGGCCGCGTCGGCGTTGCGCCGTTGCCGCGCCATCGGGACGGGGCGCGCGGGGCGGGCTCGACGGGCGGCTCGCACCTGGCCATTCACCGGGGCACGCGGCATCCCGACCTCGCCCTCGAGCTGGTCCGCGCGCTCACGAGCGAGTCGGCGCAGCGGCTCATGGTGTCGGGCGCCGCGCTCTATCCGACGCGCGTGGCGCTCTACCACGCGCCGGACCTCGTGCGCGCGCAGCCGGCGCTGCCCGCCATCGCCGCGCTCACGCTCGCCGGGCGGCCGCGGCCGGTGACGCCGTACTACGTCACGATCTCCACGCTGCTCCAGCCCGAGCTGTCGGCGGCGCTCGTCGGCGTGAAGGCTCCCGCGCGCGCGGTGGCGGATGCGCGGCGGGCCGTCGGGTTCGTCCTGCGCGACGTGCGCGCGGTCGCGCCGGGCGCGCCGCGTTGACGCCCCGCCAGCGCGCCGACCGGCGCCTGGGCCTGCTCTATCTCTCGCCGGCGCTGATCGCGCTCGGCGGCCTCACGGTGTATCCCGGGTCTCTGGGTGCTCTGGCTCTCGCTCCAGCAGCGCATGCCGATCTTCGGCATCGAGCGCTTCGACGGCCTCGACAACTATCGCTTCCTCTTCACGGACCCGCGCTTCTGGAGCGCGGCGCGCGTCACGCTCGTCTTCGCCGTCGCGTCGGTGTCCCTCGAGGTGATCCTGGGCCTCGGCGTGGCGCTCTTGCTGTGGACCCAGCAGCTCGGCCGCCGGCTCGCCCTCGGCCTCTTGCTGCTCGCCTGGGCGCTGCCCGCGGTCGTGACGGCCAAGATGTTCGAGTGGCTCTATCATCCCGCGGCGGGCCTGGTGAACTTCCTCCTCGGCGGGCGCCAGATCAACTGGCTCGGCGATCCCGCGCTGGCGCTGCCGGGGCTGATCCTCGCCGACGTGTGGCGGACCATGCCCTTCGTCGCCCTGCTCTGCTATGCGCGGCTCCTCGGCATTCCGGGGGAGCTGTACGAGGCGGCGGAGGTGGACGGCGCCGGGCGCGCGGCGATCTTCCGGCTGATCACGCTGCCGATGCTGCGGCGCATCCTGATGATCGCCGCGCTCTTCCGCACGCTCGACGCGCTGCGGGCCTTCGACCTCATGTTCGTCCTGACCCGCGGCGGCCCCGCGGGCACCACGGAGACGCTCACCGTCTACGCCTATCGGAGCCTGTTCCAGACGCTGCAGCTCGGCTTCGGCTCGGCCGTGGGCGTGGTCGTCTTCGCGCTGGTGATGCTCGTGGCCTGGGGCTATCTCCGCGCCCAGCGCGGGAGGAGGGCGGCGGCGTGAGAGCGGACCCGCGCCGGCCTCATCTCGCGATTGCTGCGTGCTCCTGCTCCTGGCGGGCTATGCCATCCCGTACTTCTGGCAGGTCCTGACCTCGCTCAAGCCCGAGGCGGAGCTGCTGTCGCTGCCGCCGCTCCTGCCGAGCCGGATCACGTGGGAGCACTACCGCGCGGTGATCGAGCAGAGCCTGATCCCGCGCGCGCTCGGCAATAGCCTGGGCGTGGCCCTCGTCACCACCGTCGTGGCGCTCGGGCTCGGCGTGCTGGCGGCGTATGCGCTCGCGCGCCTGCCCGTGCCCGGGAAAAGCCTCATCATGCTCGGCATCGTCGCGGGCAGCGCCTTTCCCCAGATCGCCACCGTGAGCCCGCTGTATCTCCTGATGCGCGCGCTCGGGCTGCGCGACACGTGGACGGGGCTCGTGCTCGCCAATGTCTCGTTCGCGCTCCCGCTGGTCATCTGGCTCCTCGCGGGCTTCATCCGCGAGATCCCCGAGGAGCTCGAACAGGCGGCGGCCCTCGACGGCGCGAGCCGCGTCGCGGTGTTCCGGTTCGTCCTCGTGCCGCTGGTGGCGCCGGGCATGGCCTCGGCCGCGCTCCTCACCTTTCTCGCGAGCTGGAACGAGTTCCTCTTCGCCTATACGTTCACCGCCACGGGGGCGAGCCGCACCGTGCCGGTGGCGCTCGCCCTGTTCCCGGGCATCTTCGAGGTGCCCTGGGGGGACATCGCCGCCGCGTCGATTCTCGCGAGCCTGCCGCCCATCCTGCTCGTGGCGGTGCTGCAGCGCTACCTGATCCGCGGCCTCCTCGCGGGAGCGCTCCGAGAGTGAGGTGCTGGGCCAATTACCCGAGTGCCAGGGACCGAAAACCCGCCTAGAGCGATGAGAAGGGTCCAGCTGCCAGGCGGCGCCCGATGGCCGCCCGCGAGGCGTACTTTCTGTACGTTGAGCGGGCGGTCGAGGGCGCCGCCTCGCAGATGGGCCCTTCTCATCGCTCTAGGCTAGCCGGGATTCTCCGACAGGCTCCTAGACGAGGAGCATCGGGCGGAAGGCGTCGAGCGCTGCGCGCGCTCCTCCGGCGTGAGGTTCGGGCGGAGGAGCAGCACCGGGAAGGCGGCACCGGCCTCGTGCCAGCGCCCAAGTCTCCGCCGCGCCTCTGGCGGGGTGCCGTAGACGATCAGTTGCTCGAGTAATTCTTGCGCGTCGGCCGGGACGACGCCCGTGAACTTCGGCGCGTTGGCCGCGAGTACCGCCTCCACGGCCTTGCCGTAGCCCTGTCGCGTGAGCGAGTCGCGGTAGACCGTGCCCATCGTCGTCACGTAGAAGGAGACGAACCACGCCGCGCCCTCACGCGCCTTCGCGTCGGTGTCGGCCACGACGACCGGCACGGAGGGATGAATCTCAGGGAGGCGATCCGGATGGCCACCCCGCGTCGCGCCCTCGCGGAGCCGTTCGACGCCGGTTGCGAGCTGCGACCACGGATAGAGGAAGGGCGCCCACGCGTCGGCCAGCTCGCCCGCGAGCCGCGTCATCGCGTCGCCGAGCGCGGCGACGTGGATGGCAAGCGCGGGCGCCGGCGGCACGTTGAGCTTGAGCGCGCGGGCGTTCGTCGTCACCGCGAGCGGGATGCGCTCGCCGCGGAGCAGCGCACGGATCTGCGTGACCATCCGGCGCATGCGCGGCACCGGTGGCTCGAACGGCGTGTCGTGCAGGCCTTCCGCGAGCTGCGGGGTGCTGGCGCCGAGGCCGAGCACGAAGCGTCCGCCCGACATCGCGTGCAGCGTCGCCGCGGCCATCGCGATGGTCGCCGCGCTGCGGTTCCAGATGCCGAGGATGCCGGTGCCAAGCGTGATCCGCGTCGTGCGCGCCGCCGCCTCGGCGAGCAGCACGGTTATGTCGTACGCCCACGTCTCCGGCAAGAAGAAGCCGTCGTAGCCGAGGCGATCGCCCTCGGTGGCGAGACCGATGATCGCCTCGCGCCGTGTCTCCAGCGGCATGACGGAAAGACCGATTCGTAGACGCATGCGGTATCCTCCTTCGCTCGAAGCGGACAGTGATTCGATAGTAGACGCCGCACGAGGCGAGAAGTCTCGCGGTTTTCGGACGCGATTGCTCTCAAGTGAGGCCGCGCCGCCGGGCACGGCTCCGGTGGTGCTATGATGCCGGGCCATGAAGACATCACCGGACCGGCTGGCTGCGAGTCATGCGCTGTGGGAGCGCGCCCGGCGCGTCATGCCGGGCGGTGTGTACGGCCACCAGAACGGCGCCGCCCACGGCGAATCTCACCCGCGCTTCCTCGTGCGGGGCGAGGGCTCGCACGTGTGGGACGTCGACGGCAATGAGTACGTCGACTGGATGTGCGCCTATGGGCCGATGGTCCTCGGCTACCGGCACCCGGATGTCGAGAAGGCGGTGGCCGATCAGCTCGCGTGCGGCGATTGCCTGCCCCTGCCGGGGCCGCGCATGGTCGAGCTGGCGGAGCGGCTGGTCGCCCTGACCCCGCGCGCCGACCTGGTGGTGTTCGGCAAGAACGGCGCGGATGCGACGAGCTGGGCCGTCGACGTGGCGCGCGCCCATACCGGCCGGCCGCGCATCGCGCGCGTGCTGGGCGGGTATCACGGCACCCGGCCGTGGACGATGCCCGGGCTGCCCGGCGTGCCCGCCCACTACCGCGAGGACCTCGTCGAGTTCGCGTGGAACGATCTGGACGGGCTCGGCCGCCTGTTCGAGGCGCATCCGGGTCAGATCGCCGTGGTCATCACCGCGCCGTTCGACCACGCCACCGGCAGCGAGCCTGCGCCCGGCTTCTTCGCCGGCGTGCGCGCGCTGTGCGATGCCCACGGCGCCGTCTTCGCCATGGACGACGTGCGCGCGGGCTTTCGCTTCCACCTGGGCGGCTCGTGCGAGTACTTCGGCGCGGCCCCCGACGTCATCTGCTACTCGAAGGCCATCGCCAATGGCCATCCGCTCTCGGCGACGCTCGCCCGCGAGGCGCTGCGCCCCGCCGCCGAGCGGGTCTTCTTCACGGGCTCGTTCTTCTTCGCGAGCGCCGCCTTCGCCGCCGCGCTCGCGACCCTCGAGGCGATCGAGTCGACCGACGCGATCGCCCGCATCCACCACATCGGCCGGCTCCTGGTCGACGGCCTCGCCGATCAGGCCAGGCGCCACGGCATGGCCATGCTTCCGCCCGGCCCCGCCGCGATGCCGGTGATCCGCTTCGCCGACGATCCCGACCGCGCGCTGACCCGCCGCTGGTGCGGCCTCGTCACCGCGGGCGGCGCCTACGCCCACCCCACGCATAACTGGTTCGTCTCGGCGGCGCATACCGAAGACGACGTGGCCCGCACGCTCGAGGCCACGGACGCCGCCTTCCGCACCCTCGCCGCCGAGCGCTGAACCGGTCAGCGCCGAAATTGTCTCTTGCCCGGAGGCGACTGCGGCGCTTGGGGCTTCGGGCGTCCGCCGGGGCGGGCGCCGATGGTATTCAACGGCGGCATCGGTGTTTCTGACATGACGGCCGGAGCCGGCGGCGGCAGTCGCCAGCAGCGAACGTGCACAGGCGGCCGCTCCGATAGTCCATCCTCGGACGTCACGACTGGATCGCGACGCGAGATCTCGTCGCGACAGACGGAACAGACCGGTAATGGCACATTGGGATCGGCCGCCATGGTGTTCTTGGTCTCCACGAATCCTGCTGCGCTATGCCTGGGTGCACTCGGCGAGCCACGTGGCATAGCAGGCGGCGTGAAACGAGAACGAGATCAACCGCAGCGTGAACTGCAGCTCGTACTCCGTCTCCGATTCCGTGATCGCCGAACTGCACAATGCGCACCGCTCCGACGTGCCGGCCTGAACCCAGATGCGCTGCGGGTTGACTCGCGGCAACTCCCCCCGATCCATCTTGTCTCGGGCAATTCGACTGCGTTCCGCGTCGTTCATCTGGTGCCGGAGGACCAGAGAGCAGGAGCCGTGCCAAGCGCGCAACCGCGGTACACACGCCGCCAACGCGGAACACGCGAGTCGCCTCACGCCATCGCGTCGGAAATCAGGAAGCGCCCTTCAACTTTTGGAGGTGTTCCGGCGGGGGCAATGAGGCGGGTTACGAAAAGTGGCACGAGCCGCGAACGTCACCACGCGGCGCAAGCGGTTCGGTCTTCGGGAGGAAGCTCGGAGGGGGCCGTCGAGGCCCCCTCCGATGAGCCTAGGCTATAGCTAGGAGCCTGTCGGAGAAACCCAGCTAGAGCGATGAGAAGGGTCCAGCTGCGAGGCGGCGCCCGATGGCCGCACGCGAGGCGTACTCTCTGTACGTTGCAGCCGTGAGGAGACGTGTCGGAGGGCGCCAGACGAAGCAGATGGGCCCTTATCATCGCTCTAGCGGGCCGGCGCCGAGGATGGCGACGGCTTCGACCTCGACGAGGATCTCGGGGGCGGCGAGGGCCCGGACCTCCACGAGGGTCGACACGGGGAAGTCGCCCGTGAAGGCCTCGCGGCGGGCCTTCCAGACTTCTTCGCGGCGCTTGATGTCGGTCACGAAGATCTGCACCTTGACGATGTCGTCCATGCGGCCGCCGGCCGCCTCCACCAGGTGCTTGATCTTTCCGAAGATGACCTTGGCCTGCTCGTACATGCTATCGCCGCCCAGGACCTTGTCGCCGTCGCGCGCGATCATGCCGGCGACGAAGACCTGGTTGCCGACGACCAGGCAATTGGACCAGGTCTGCGGCGGGGGCTCGGGCACGTGCGGACTCGAGATGCGCTTCTTCGTCGTGCTCATCGTTCCTCCCGTCTCGTGGATGGATTCCGGAACTGAGCCTCAGTAGAGGTGGCAGGCGACCAGGTGATCGGGCGCGACCACCTTCGGAACGGGGTCGATGCTCGAGCACTGGGGCATCACGAACGGGCAGCGCGGATGGAAGTGACAGCCCGACGGCGGGTCGATCGGCGACGGCACCTCGCCCGTGAGCACGAGCTCGCCGCTGGCGGCATCGGGATCGGCCGGGAGCGCGGCCGCGAACAGCGCCTTCGTGTAGGGGTGCCGCGGGTTCTGGAAGAGGGCTTCGGTCTCCGCGTACTCCACGATCCGCCCGAGGTACATCACGGCGGTGCGATGCGCGATGTACCGCACGGTCGCCAGGTTGTGGGCGACGAGCAGGTACGCCAGCTTCCGCTGCTCCTGCAGGTCCTTCAGCAGGTTCATGATCTGCGCGCGGATCGACACGTCGAGCGCCGACACCGGCTCGTCGAGGACGATCAGCTCGGGATCGGACGCGAGCGCGCTCGCGAGCGCGATGCGCTGCCGCTGGCCACCCGAGAACTCGTGCGGATAGCGGCTGGCGGCGTCCGCGGGCAACCCGACCTGCTCGAGGACCTCGGCGACGCGGCGCCGTGCCTCTGTCCTGGTCACGCGCTTGTTCACGACGAGCGCTTCGGCGATCGTGTCGCGCACGCGGAGACGCGGGTTCAGCGACGACCACGGGTCCTGGAACACGGCCTGCACCCTCGAGCGATACTCGCGGAGCGGTCCGCCGGCGAGGGCATGCACGTCCTGACCGTCGAGCAGCACGCGGCCGGTCGTCGGCTTCTCGAGGCGCAGGAGGAGCCGCGCCGTCGTCGTCTTGCCGCAGCCCGACTCGCCGACGAGCGCCACCGTCTCCTCGCGCCCGATCGTGAAGCTGATGCCGTCGACGGCCTTCACGGCCCCGGTGGTTCGCGCGAAGAGCACGCCCCGCGTGACGGGGAAGTGCTTGGTGACGTCGTCGACGCGGATCAGAGGCTCGGTCGTTATGGCTCCGCCCTCCAGCAGGCCGCCTCGTGCTGCGCGCCGACGGCGAACGTGGGCGGGTACTCGGTGCGGCAGCGCGGCTCGACGTAGCGGCAGCGCGGCGCGAAGCGACAGCCCGGCGGCAGGCGATGCAGCGCGGGCGGCTGCCCCTCGATCGAGGGCAGGCGCTCGACGCGGCCTTCCATGCGCGGGACGGACGCCATCAGCGCTTCGGTATAGGGATGCCGCGGCGTCTTGAAGAGCGCGCGCACCGGACCGCTCTCCACGATCCGCCCGGCGTACATGACGGCGACGCGGTCGCACATCCGGGCGACGATCCCGAAGTCGTGCGTGATGAAGAGCATCGCCAGCCCCATCCGCGTCTGCACCTCCTTGAGCAGCATGAGGTACTGGAGCTGGATCGTGACGTCGAGCGCGGTGGTGGGCTCGTCGGCGATCAGGAGCCTCGGCTCCGGGGCGAGCGCGATCGCGCCGACCACGCGCTGCTTCATGCCGCCGCTCATCTGATGGGGGAACGTGCGCAGGCGCTCCTCGGGCGCCGCCACCTTCACGCGGCGGAGGGCGTCCACCGCCCGCGCCCGCATGTCGCCCCGGCCCTCGGCGCGATGGGCGCGCAGCGCCTCCTCGACCTGGTTGCCGATCGTGAACACCGGGTTCAGCGAGGTCTGCGGGTCCTGCAGGATCATCGAGATGCGGCGCCCGCGCACCCGGCGCATCTCGCGCTCGCTCTTCGGCACGAGGTCCTCGCCTTCGAGGAGCACCTGGCCCTTCACGATGCGCCCCGCCGGGGCGGGGAGGAGGCGGAGCAACGACAGCGCGGTCATGGTCTTGCCGGAGCCGGACTCACCGACCAGCCCGAGCGTCTCGCCCGCGCGGATCGCGAAGCTCACGCCGTCGACCGCTTTCACGAGGCCCCAGCGCGTGCTGAGGTGCGCGTGGAGGTCCCGCACCTCGAGGACGTAGTCGCTCATACCTGCCGGAGGCGCGGGTCGAGCCAGTCGCGGAGCCAGTCGCCGAAGAGGTTGAAGGCGAGCACCACCAGCATGATCGCCGCGCCGGGCATCACGGAGAGCCACCAGGCGCTCGCGATGTGGCTGCGCCCATCGGCGACCATCTGGCCCCACGAGGGCGTGGGCGGCGGGATGCCGGCGCCGAGGAAGCTCAGCGAGGCCTCCACGATGATGACGAAGCCGATGTGCAGCGTGAGCAGGACCATGAACGTGTTCATGACGTTCGGGACGATGTGGACCAGCATGATGCGCGGGCTGGAGCAGCCGTGCACCCGGGCGAGCGACACGAAGTCCCGCGCCCTCACGCCGAGGACCTCGCCGCGGACCACGCGGGCGAACCGCGCCCAGATGATGACGGTGATCGCGATCACGATGGTCCGGAGCCCGGCGCCGAGGCTCACCGCGAGGAGCAGCGCGATCAGGATCGTGGGGAACGTGAGCGTGGCGTCGACCACGCGCATGAGGACCGAGTCGACGCGCCCGCCGAGGTAGCCGGCGATGATGCCGACCGCGAGCCCGATCAGGCCGCCCGAGAGCAGCGCGAACGCGGCGACGGTGAGGCTCACGCGGGCGCCGTACACGAGGCGGCTGAACAGATCGCGGCCGAGCAGGTCGGTGCCGAGGAGATGCGTCGCGCTCCCGCCCTCCTGCCACGCGGGCGGCTTCAGCTTGTCCGGCAGCGACTGCTCGGTGGGGGAGTGCGGCGCGATGAGCGGCGCGAACACCGCGACCACCACCATGACGGCGATGATGACGAAGGCCGTCCACGGCAGGCGCCCGAGGTCGCTCCGGGGCTCCACGTCCTCGACGGCGTCGGCGTCGACCGGGGTGACGGGGAATGGGAGGTGCTCTTCCAGCCTGGCCATCAGCGCCTCACGAGTACCGCACGCGCGGGTCGAGGTAGGCGTAGAGGATGTCCACGCCGAGGTTCACGCCGAGCACGATGATCCCCTTCATGAGGATGACGGCCTGCAGGAGCGGATAGTCGCGGAAGATCACCGCCTCGTAGGTGAGGCGGCCCACGCCCGGCCACGCGAACACGGTTTCCGTGACGATCGCGCCCGTCACGAGCAGCGCGAAGAAGACGCCGAAGAGCGTGACGACGGGGATGAGCGCGTTGCGCAGGCAGTGCTTCCAGATCACCACCGTCTGCGAGAGCCCCTTGATGCGCGCGAGCTTGACGTACTCGGTGTCGAGGATCTCGAGCACGCTCGAGCGGACGAGCCGCATCATGCCCGCCACGAGGAATGCGGCGAGGGTGATGGTCGGCAGGATGTAGTGCGCCGGCCCGCCCATGCGCGCGGAGGGGAGCCACCCGAGCTGGATCGAGAAGACGTAGATCAGGATGATGCCGAGCCAGAACGACGGCGTGGCGATGCCGAGCACCGCGATCGCGCCCGACAGGCGGTCGATGATCGTGCCGCGATACACCGCCGCCAGCAGTCCGAGCGGGATCGCGATGACGACCGCGCTGATGAGCGCCAGCGGCACCAGCGTCAGCGTGTTGGGCAGCCGCTCCAGGAAGAGCTCGACGGCGGGCCTGCGGTAGCGGATCGACGTTCCGAGATCGCCGTGCAGCGCGCCGCCGAGGAACTTGACGAGCTGCTCGTGCACCGGGCGATCGAGCCCGAGCGCCTTGAGGAGGTGCTCGCGGTCGTCGCGCGTGGCGTCCTCCGGCAGGAGCAGATCGGCCGGGTTCCCCGTGACCCGCGCCAGCGCGAAGACGACGAGCGCGAGGACGACGAGCACCCCGAGGCTCTGCGCGACCCGCCGGAGGATGAAGCGTTGCATGACGCGCGCCCGGTCAGTTCCAGGGCTTCTGTTCGGGACGCGGCATGCGCTCGGCCACGTCACCGAACTCGTGACGACCGGGAATCGGCTTGAACTGGCCGACGCGCTTCGGGTTCACCGCCCAGTAGCCCATGCCCTCGATGATCGGGACGACCATCCACGTGTTCACGCCGAGCTCCGTCATCTTGTTCATCGCGAGCGGCGCGCTTCGCGTCGTCCTTCTCGCTCACCGCGGCCTCGTAGATCTTGTCCATGTCCTTGACACACGGCGGGGCAGACCTGGGGATCGCCGAGCAGGTGCTGGACGCCGGTCGAGGTCAGCGTGGTCTGGTACCGCGGGGACGGCTCGGGCCGGCCCGCCGTCCGGAACATCGACGCGGTGCCGACGAGGCCCTTCTGCTCGCCACGGCCCATCGGATCGAAGACGCCCCACTCGACGGTCTTCATCTCGACCTTCACGCCGATCTTTTCCCAGAAGCCGGCCACCGCTTCGCCGATCTGGACCATGAACGGCGTCCCGGGCAGCGCGGTGTTCCAGAACGTCATCTTGAAGCCGTTGGGGTGGCCGGCCTCCGCCAGGAGCTGCTTGGCGCGCGCGGGGTCGTACCGCAGCGCCTTCTTCGCCCAGGCTTCCCAGCGCGGGATGTCGAGATCGATCGAGTAGCGGTACGTCGTGAACGGCAGCGGCCAGCTCGCCTGCTTCGCCATGACGTGGTCGATGATCTGCTGGCGGTCGATGGCGAGCGACAGCGCCTCGCGCACGCGCACGTCGGTGAGCGGCGAGCCCTTCACCTCGGGACGGTAGAGGCCCCAGAACTGGTAGACGGCCTGCATCGTGCCCGGCACGCTCACGACCTTCATGCCGCCCGCCTGCGCTTCCTTGATCGCCTTCGGGGCCGATGCTCGCGATGCCCGCCTCGCCCGTGCGGACCATCGCGATGCGGGTGCTCTGCTCGGGCACGAGGAGCAGCGTCATCTTCTTGAACTGCGGGGTGCCGCGCCAGTGCGGCGTGGTCACCGCTTCGTACTCGATGCGATCGCCGGGGACGTTCTTGACGAACTTCCACGGGCCGCTGCCGATCGGCTTCTCGCGAAACCCCTTCGTCCCCACCGTCTCGATGTACTTCTTCGGCATCACGCTGCCTTCCATGAAGACGGCGCGCGAGAGGCTGGCGGCGAAGTGCGGGATGACGCCCTTGGTGGTGACGCGCACGGTGTAGTCGTCCAGCACGTCGATCTTGTCCACGGCGCGGCGGAGCGCGGCCGCGCCCGATGAGATCGACTCGGGCGTCATGATCCGCTCGAGGCTGAACTTCACGTCGTGGCCGGTGACGGGATCGCCGTTGTGGAACTTGAGGCCCTTGCGGAGATAGAAGGTCCAGCTCTTGCCGTCGTCGGCGCGCGTCCAGCGCTCCGCGACGCCGGGACCGATGCCGCCCTTCTCGAAATCGAACCCGACGAGCGAGTCCCAGATCGGCGCGTGGTAGTGGGCGTGCGGAGCCCGCGTATCGGCAATGGGGTCCATGACCTGGGCGCCGAGGGTGTCCAGCGCAATGATCAGCGTGTCCTTGTCCTGGGCACTCACCGTGGACGCGCCGGCCACGAGGCCGAGCACCGCTGCCACGCCCACCACGATCCGTGTCATCCGCGCACCCATGAGCGATCCTCCTGTGCCCGCGGGAGCGCGGGTGCCGGGATTCTACTCCGGCGCGAGGCCCATAGGAAACACTAACGCCAACGCGCCGCGCGGATGAAGCTGGGCTCGATCGCCGACTACACGCAGCTCCGAGGCCGCTCTCGGCATGAGGGCACGCGCCGGCGTCCGGTCGAACGAGCTATCGGGCCACAAAGGGCGGCTGTGCTACGCTGTTCCCGTGCAGCACGGGAGGTGTGCCATGGCGAACCTGACGCTCAAGATCCCCGACGAGGAGCTGAAGCGCGCCCGCATCCGGGCCATCGAGGAGGGGACCTCGGTCAACGAGGTCGTCCGGAAGTGGATCAAGGAGTACGGCGAACGCGAGGACCGCATCCGTGCCGCGATGGACCGGGTCCTGGAGGCCTCCGCAAGGTACCACGGGCGGATCAAGGGCGGGCGCTTCGACCGGGCCGAGGTCTACGAGCGCGGGCGAAGGCGTGCCAAGTAGGACCTTCTTCGACACCAACCTCCTGCTCTACCTGTTCGACGTGGGCGAGCCGGAGAAGAGCGAGGCGGCCCGGCGGGCCTTCGGCGGGACGCAACCCGGGGACCTCGTGGTGAGCACCCAGGTCCTCCAGGAGTTCTACTGGAACGCCACGCGCAAGCTGAGTCCGCCCCTCGCGCCTGACGAGGCAGCCGAGCATCTCCGCGCCTTCTCGGCCCATACCGTCATCATCGTCGATGTGGCCCTCATCCTAGCCGCAGTGGCACGGGCCACTTCGGCCCGCATCGCGTTCTGGGACGGGCTGATCGTCGAGGCGGCGTTGGCGGCGGGATGCACGCGCCTCCTCACCGAAGACCTCCAGGACGGGAGGGACTTCGACGGCCTGAGGGTGGTGAATCCGTTCACGGCACAGAGGATATTAATGGAGCCTTGACCAGACTCGCGCGAGCTTGTCGTCCAGCGTCACGAGCTCGGCCGAGAGCGACTGCGCCAGATGAAGATAGGCCGCATCGTAGGCAGTGAGGCGCGTCCGGACCGTGAGTCGGAACACCTCCGAGAAGTCCGGCTCGTGAAGCAGGATCCGCATCCTCGCGAACGCGCCCAGGGCCGTCATCGCCGTGTCCGTCGGGACTTCCCCTCGCCGAACCTTGCCACCAGCCACGCTCACGATCTCGTAGGGCAGGAGCGAGGGCGCGGCGAGCTGAGCCGATCCCAGGCGCTCCACGACTTCATCCGCTGACGGCTCGCTGAAGAGGACGGCGGCGATCGCCGACGCGTCAACGACGACGCTGGGCAATGCGGCCCTCGCGGCTTGCCCGGATGATGTGCACCGAACTGGCCGGCGTCGAGGTTCCGGCGGCTCGCACCAGCGCCAGCACCTCGCGCGGCGTCAGCGGCCGTGGCTCCTCGTACGCGGCGGCCTCGAGAATTGCCATGAGCTCCCCCTGCAGCGAACGGTGGTGTCGGGCCGCCCGTTCCTTCAGCCGCTTCACGATCTCGTCCGGAGCGTTCTTGACCGAGAGATTCAACGGCATCCGAAGATCCTCCAATCTGGAGCCATCCTGGCACCATCACCTGGCCCGGTCAAGCCGGCGGTGCCCTGACTAGTCCGGGCTCCAGGCCAGCTGACCGGGCGTCGTCTAGGCTCGATCGCCCTCAGCGCCCGATCGCCGCGGCCGGCGAAGAGAGCGCGGGCGCGCGGGCGCCGGACTGTGGTAAGAGAAGACGTGCCGGCAACGAGGCGGCACGGGGAGGACGCGATGGGCGGATTGACGGGGCGGACGGTGCTGATCACCGGCGCCGCGCGGGGCATCGGCGCGGCGAGCGCGCGGCGGCTGGCCGGCGAAGGCGCCCGGCTGGTGCTGGCCGATCTCGACGGGTCGGGGGTGAACGCGCTGGCCGCCGAGCTCGGTCAGGTCGCGATCAGGGCCGACGTCACGCGCCCGGAGGACATCGAGCGCATGGTGGACGAGCCGTACCGCCGCTGGGGCCGGCTCGACGTGCTCTTCAACAATGCCGGCGTCATCCGCGTCCAGCCCATGCTCGAGGTGACACGGCAGGAGTGGGACCGGGTGATGGACGTGAACCTGCGCGCCGTGTTCTTCGTGCTCCAGGCGGCGGCGCGCCGGATGCAGGACCAGGACCTGATCCCGGGCTCGGAGCTGCGCGGCAAGCTGATCCAGACGGCGTCCATCGCGTCGTACCGCGGGGGCAATCACCTGATGACGCCGTACTCCGCCTCCAAGGCCGGCGTGGTGAGCCTGACGCGCTCGGCCGCCCAGTCGCTCGCCGCGCAGCGGATCACGTCGAACTGCATCTGCCCGGGCGCGGTGGAGACGGCGATGTGGGAGCAGATCGACCGCGAGTGGGGCGCGCTCGAGGGGCTCGGCGAGGGCGAGATGTGGAAGCGCCGCATCCGCGGCATCCCCCTCGGCCGCCCCGAGCGGCCCGAGGACGTCGCCAATGTCGTGGCCTTTCTCGCCGGGCCCGACTCCGACTACATGACGGGCCAGGCCATTAATGTCGATGGCGGCGCCGTGATGGGCAACTGAAGGCGAACGATCAAGGAGGAGAGTCGTCATGCGCTACGACATCAATGTCGAGGACGTCGAGTACAACCGCCACGGCGGCACGCCGCTGCTCATGCGCCTGTATCGGCCGCAGGGCGCAGGACCCTTTCCCATCATGGTCGAGCTGCACGGGGGCGCGTGGTGCCGCTCGGACCGCCTCGCCGACGTCGTGATTCACGAGGCGCTGGCCAAGAGCGGCGTCATCGTGGCGTCGCTCGACTTCCGGCAGCCGCCGGTGGCGCCGTATCCCGCCTCGTTCCAGGACATCCACTACGGCATCCGCTGGCTCAAGGCCCGGGCGACCGAGCTTGGCAGCCGGCCCGACATGGTGGGCTCGATGGGCAACTCGAGCGGCGGGCATCAGGCGATGCTGCTCGGCATGCGGCCCTTCGACGCGCGCTACGGCGCGCTGCCGCTCGCGGGAGGCTCGCCGGCCGCGGACGCGACCGTGCGCTGCGTGATCATGTGCTCGCCCGTCATCGATCCGATCGGCCGATACCACTACGCCAAGGAGCTGAAGGCGAAGGGACAGCCGTATCCGGCGCTGGTCGACGAGGTCCTGCCGTGCCACGACGCCTACTGGCAGACCGAGGCCGCGATGGCGGAGGGCAGCCCGGCGCGGGCGCTCGAGCAGGGGGAAACGGTGCAGCTCCCGCCCGTGCTCTACGTGCAGGGGACCGAGGACGTCGCGCATCCCCGGCCCCACCTCGATCGCTTCGTCGCGGCGTATCGAAAGGCGGGCGGCGTGGTCGACCTCGAGCTGTTCGAGGGCGAGGGGCAGGGGTTCATCATGCGCAAGGCCGGCTCACCGGCCTCCAATCGCGCCCTCGACCTGATCATCGAGTTCGTGCACAAGCAGATCCGCTAGAGCCATCGAAGGGGGCCTCGACGGCCCCTCCGAGCCTCCCCCGAGGGAATGGGGTTGCGCCGGCAAGGGCCGGCGCTCGAACGTGCGCCGCGGGCCGGCCGGGGTGGTGGGCATGGACCAAGGTCCACTACCCCGGTCGTCGGCGGCCCGCCTACATTCGAGTCAGGCCTCACCCTCCGTCCCTCAGGCGGACGAGTCCCTAGGAGTCGAGCATGAAGAACGCATCGGATGCGGAAGGCCGGCTGATCTGCCCGCATTGCGGGAATCCAATCCTGTCTGGCCAGAGCACCGTCTGGCCACAGGACAGCTTCATTCACCTCGATTGCTGGAGAGCCACGCAGACCTCGCGAGATCCTGCGGCCGTGATCTCGAGGCATCCGCGCTAGATCGATCGAAGGGGGCCTCGACGGCCCCCTCCGAGCCTCCCCCAGAAACGGGTTGCGCCGGCGAAGCCGGCGCTCGAACGGCGGTTACTCCGGTCACGCTCCTCGTTCACTCGACCTCCAGCCGATCTAGACTCGCCACGCGCCGCGACCGGGGCGCGCGAGCCCGAGGCTCTCGCGCAGCGTCGCCCCCGCGTACTCGCGGTGAAACAACCCGCGCCGCTGCAGCTCCGGCACCACGAGCCGCACGAAGTCCTCGTAGGCGCCCGGCATATGCGTCGCCGCGAGGACGAACCCGTCGCACGCCCCGCCGGTGAACCACTCCTCGAGCCCGTCGGCGACCTCGGCCGCACTGCCCACGAATACCGGCATCTCGCGCAGGGTCCCGCGGCCGCTGTGCTGGATGAAGTCGCGGACCGTCGGGTTCGCCTTGCCGCTCGCGCGGATCACGCGGTCGCGAAGGGCCTGCAGCCCGCTGATGGAGGCGAGGTTCTGATCCGAGAACGGCTCGTCCATGCCCAGGCTCGCGAAGTCGAAGTTGAGGACCTCGGACAGGAGGACGAGGCTGTCGAGGGGATGGGCCAGATGGTCGATGTACGCGGCCTTGTCCTCGGCCATGGCCCGCGTCTCGCCGGCGATCACGTAGGCCGCGGGCGTGATCCGCACTCGATCCGGATCGCGCCCGGTCTGGGCGATCTCGTCCCTGAACTCGCGGTAGATGCGCCGGCCCAGCTCGAGAGTGGGCGAGATCACGAAGATCAGCTCGCCCCAGCGCGCCGCGAAGCGGCGGCCCCGCCCGCTCTGACCCGGCCTGGATGATGACGGGATGGCCCTGGGGCGTGGCCGGCACGGTGAACGGGCCGCGCGTGCGGAAGAACACGCCGTCGTGGTCGAGCCGATGGACCTTCGCGGGATCGGCGAAGACGCCGCGCTCGCGGTCGAGGATGATCGCGTCGTCCTCCCACGTGTCCCAGTGGCCGAGCACCGCCTCCATGAACTCGTCGGCGCGGTCGTAGCGGGCGTCGTGCTCGGGATGGCTCGCCCGGCCGAAGTTGGCCGCCTCGGAGTCGTTGAGCGACGTGACCACGTTCCAGGCCGCGCGGCCGCCGACCATGTGGTCGAGCGTCGAGAAGACGCGGGCCACGTGAAACGGCTCGTAGTACGTCGTCGAGTAGGTGCCGCCGACGCCGAGGTGACGCGTGGCCAGCCCCATCGCGGTGAGGAGCGGGATCAGGTCGAGCTTGACCACGCGGATGCCGTGGCGCACGGATTCGGCATGGTCGTCGCCGTAGCGGTCGGGCATGGCCAGGCGGTCGTCGAAGAAGGCGAGGTGGAACTTGCCCGCCTCGAGCGTGCGCGCGATGCGCTGGTAGTAGTCGGCGGTGAGGAAGTCCTGTGCCGTGGCCGCATGCCGCCACGAGGCCGGATAGTTCGAGCAGTTCTGGGCCTGGAGAAAGGCGACCATCGTCATCTGGCGGTCTGCGCTCGTCGCCATCGCGCTCTCGACGCCCGCTCAGGCGATGACGCGATCGGGGCGGCGCGCGTCGATTGCCGCGGGTGTGGGGATGGGCCCGACGCGCCCCGGCGTCCGCGAGAGCTTCACGGTGGCGCCGGGCACGCACATCTCGCCGGCCACGGGATCGGCCACCTCCTCGATGACCTCGGCGCCGAGATTGGACAGCAGCATGCCGCTCCGCGGACCCGCCTGGAAGCGCGGTAGCTCGAGGACGCGGACGCCGTCGAGCGCGAAGCTCACTTGGACGCGCGCACCTTGACCCCGGCGCGCTCCTCCTGGAGCTCCCAGGACGCATTGGAGTCCCGCTCGCCCCATCCGCGCGCCACCGCCTCCACCATCAATTGCTCGACGAGCGAGATCAGGGCCATGGGCACGTCGAACTCCCGCGCCAGCTCGGTCGCGAGTCCCACGTCCTTCCTGGCGAGGCGCAGGGCGAACTGCTGCGTGTCGAAGTCGCCCGTGAACACCACGTTGGGCAGCACGCGCGAGAGGATATTGCCCTGGCCGAACGAGCCGCCCCGCACCGCCTCGAGCAGCGCCTCGGGCCGGACGCCGGCCTTCACGCCGAGGGTGAAGGCCTCGGCGACGATCGCGCGGGTGGAGAGGCTGATCGCGTTGTGCACGAGCTTGGCGATGGTGCCCGCGCCGATCGACCCCATGTACCCCACCTTGCCGATCGCCTCGAGCGCGGGCTTCGCCCGCTGATAGATGGCCTCGTCACCGCCGACCATCACCTGGAGCGTGCCGTGCACGGCGCCCGGCACGCCACCGCTCACGGGAGCGTCGAGCACGTGGACGCCGCGCTCCTTGAAGACGCCGTGGAGCTTCCGCATCACGGTGGGCGAGCCCGTGGAGAGATCGGTGTAGATCGCCCCGCGCGCCGCGCCGTGGATGACGCCGTCGGCGCCCGTCGCGACGCGCTCCACCTCGGCGGGCCCCGGCAGCGAGGTCAGGATCAGCTCGCGGTCCGCCGCCGCGTCGCGGGGGCTCGCCGCCCACCGCGCGCCCTTGTCGAGATGCACCGCCGCCGTCTCCCGGCGGACGTCGTGCACCAGGAGCTCATGTCCGGCCTTCATGAGGTTCAAGGCCATCGGCCCACCCATGTTTCCGAGCCCGATGAATCCGATCTTCATGCCGTCCTCCCGCGCCGTCGCGATGGGTTCCGCGTGCCGCCCGCGGGCGATTGTAGCGGTCCCGCTCCGTGGAACTCAAGCGTGGCCCGCGAGAATTCGGGGTGCCGATGCTCGGGCGAGCCGCCGCGCTTTCGAAAAAGGGGTACGCGCCGACCGTCCGACTCGCCGCCGGGGGGTGCGTCGCGTCGAGCTTGAATCGGCCCACGAGCCCCCCGCGACTGCTCGGACTGGTCCGCCAGCGCCTTGGCCGTGGAGGACAGCTCTTTCCGTCAGGGCGGCATCGGACTGCACCACCTGGTCCATCTGGGTGACGGCCCGGGTGGGCTGATCGACGCCGACCATCTATTCCTGCGAAGCCGCCGAGATGTCCTCGATGATGGCCGTCACCCGCTTGACGGAGGCCGCGATCTCGCGGGCTGGCTACGCGCAGGCGTCGTCGGTCTGCGGCAGGTAGACGGTGAACGTCGTGCCGCAATTGACCTCGCTCTTGAGCGTGATGTGCCCGCCGTGCGTCCGTACGATGCGGGCCACCGTCGGCAGGCCGAGGCCGGTGCCCCGGCCCTTCGCCTTGGTGGTGAAGAACGGGTCGAAGGCCTGCCGGCACTGGTCGGGCGTCATCCCGACGCCCGTGTCCGTCACCTCGAGCACGACGTATCGGCCGGGAGGTGCGCCGTCGGCGACCGGGCCATCGGCTTCACCGTGCGGAGCCGGAGACAGCCGCCCTCGGCATGGCGTCGCGCGCGTTGAGCGCGAGGTTCATGATGACCTGCTCGATCTGGGTCAGGTCGCCTCGCGTGCGACCCGCGCTCGGATCCAGATCGAGCTCGATCGAGACGCTGGAAGTCGACGATCTTCGCGCAAGAGGTCGGCGGCGCCTGTCATGACCGCATTGATGTCCACGACCACGGGAGGCGACTGCCCGCCGCGGAGATAGCCCGTGAGCTGCCTCGTCAGCGAGCTGCCGCGCCTGGCCGAGGTCTGGATCGCATCGACCGCGCGCTTGACGGCGTCCGCGTTCCCCTCCCCGCCGGCGCCGGGCCCTGAACACGGGCTCGGTCATGCCCGCGCCGTCGAGTCCCTTTTCGCGCTGCGGCGGACTCGGGACCGAGGCTTCGAGCGACGTGAAGCTGCCTGTCAGCCCTTCACCGATCCCGCCACGAGGCCCTCCACCATCCAGCGATGGATGAAGACGTAGAGGGCGACGACCGGCAGGGTGGTGATCACGGAGGCCGCCATGAGCTGGCCCCAGTGGAAGACGTCCCCGTAGATCAGCAGGTTCAATCCCACGGGCACGGTGAGCGAGCGCTCGTCCTGGATGAAGACGAGGGCGTACAGGAACTCGTTCCACGACAGGGTGAAGGCGAAGATGGCCGAGGCCACGAGGCCCGGGGCGGCGAGCGGCAGGAGCACGCGGACGAAGGCGGTGATGCGGCCGGCGCCGTCGATCAGGGCGGCTTCCTCGAGCTCCTCGGGCAGCGCCTTGAAGAAGCCGATGAGGAGCCACGTGCAGAAGGGCACGGTGAAGGTCGGGTACGACAGAAAGAGCGCGGACAGGTGGTTGGTCGCGCCCAGCTCGGCGAGCACGCGGTAGAGCGGGATGAAGAGCAGCGCGGGCGGGATCAGGTAGAGGATCAGGATGAGGCTCGCGATGGCTTCCCGCCCGGGAACTTGATCCGCGCCACGGCATAGCCGCCGAGGCTCGCGATGACGGTGGTGGTGACCGTCACGACGAGGGCGGTGACCAGGCTGTTCTGGAGCCAGAGCGGAAAGCGCGTCTCGGTCCAGAGGCCGGAGTAGTTCTCCCAGGTGAAGGGCTTCGGCACGTAGATGCTGGTGGCGAACTGGATCTGCTCGTAGGTCTTGAAGGACATGCTGGCGATCCACCAGAACGGCACCAGGATCACCAGCAGGAACGCCACGAGCCCGACCGCGGTCAGGATCTTGAGCGCGCGCATCTCACCGCTGCTCCCGGAGCAGGTACCGGCTGATCAAGGCGATGCCGACCACGAGGAGCGGCACCAGGAAGATCGAGATCGTCACCCCGCGCCCCCAGCGGAGCTGGTTGAAGGCGACTTCGTAGGAGTACGTGGCGAAGATCTGCGTGGCCGTGCCCGGCCCGCCGCGGGTCATCACGTAGACGATATTGAAGTCGTTGATGGTCAGGATGAAGCTGAGCAGCGTCGTGACGATGATGACGTGCTTGAGCCCGGGCAGGGTGATGTGCCAGAAGCGGCGCGTCGCCCCCGCACCGTCCACCGCCGCCGCCTCGTAGTGCTCCCTCGGGATGCTCGCCATGCCCGCGAGGAAGGAGACGCCGAAGAACGGAAAGGCCCGCCACCAGTTGGCGACGATGACGGCGGCCATGGCCCCTTCCGGCGTGGCCATGAACGCGATCGGCCGGCGGATGAGCCCCGCGTCGAGCAGCACGCTGTTGAAGAAGCCGCGGCCGGGGAAGGCGTCGAACATCCAGCGCCAGGTGAGCGCGATGATGACGGTGGAGGTGATCCACGGCAGGAGGAAGAGCCCGCGGAAGAAGTTCCGCCCGCGGATCACGTTGTTGAGGACGAGCGCCATCGCGAGGCCCGTCACGATCTTCAGCGCGACCGAGCCCACCGTGAAGACGAGGCTATTGCGGATCACCTGGTGGAAGGTGTCGTCCTGGGCGAGGTAGATGTAGTTCCGCAGCCCCACGAAGCGCTCGGGATAGCCGACGAGCTTGTCCGTCAACGAGAGCCAGATGGCGCGATAGAACGGATAGAAGATCAGCCCGCCGACGAGGATGAAGAGAGGGAGGAGGAAGAGGAGTGCGGCCCCGGCGTCCCGGCGGCGCGCGCGCCCCCACCAGGAGGCGCGCGGCCGGACGGCCCGGGTTACCGTTCGCTGATCGACGGCCACGTCACCCGCGCAGGGTGTCGTAGACGTCCTTGATCTTCTTGTCCTCCCAGTCGATGGCCTGATCCACGCTCCACTTGTCGACGATCACCTTGGCGGGGGCGTCGGTCAGCACGTTGGTCGCCTGCACTTCGGCCGCCGCCGCCGTGACCGGCCCCGGATAGCCCGTGCCGACGAACCACTCCGCCGCGCGCCCGAAGTTCCGGTAGTTGTCGTTCTTGTTGAAGTAGTCCTTGGAGGCCGCGCGCGCCTTGTCGAGGACGGGCGCGAACTGGCCATAGGAGTCCTTCATGATGGCGACGGTCTCCTCGGGCGAGAGCAGTGCGCGATGAGGCTCATCGCGGCTTCGGGTCCTTGCTGTTCTTGAAGATGCTCATGCTCATCGCGATGGCCCACATGCGCCGGCCGTCGGGCCCGGCCGGATGCGGCAGCGCCACGTGGTTGGCGAGCGCCTCTTCCCGGGCCTTCTTCTCCTTGGCGTCGGTGGCCTTGGCGAGCGCGTTCTCGAGCGCGAAGGTGATGCTGGGGCCGTTCGACGTCTGGGCGATGTTCTTGGCGATGAAGTTCTCGTTGTTCCCGGAGCCGGTCCAGGTGAGGCAGTCAGGCGGCTGGAGGCCGTCCTTGTAGATGTCGGTGGCCCACTTCATCGCCTGCTGCATGGCGGGCGTCTTGATGGACTTGTACTTGCCCGCCTTGTCCGCCCAGCCCGCGCCGTAGGAGTACATCAGGCTCTGCATCACGCCGTAGCCGTCGGCTGTGCGGTTCCAGCTCTGGCCCATGCCGTAGAAGTTGTCCTTGGGCCGGGTGAGCGCCGCGGCGGCCTGCTTGGCCTCCTCGAACGTGTTGGGCAGCTTCACCTTCGCCTTGTCGAAGACGTCGCGCCACACGTACCAGAACGGCGCCATGACGTACCACGGCATGGCGTAGGTCTTGCCGTCGATCACCGTGACCGGGGCGATGTTGGCGGGTATCTTGCCCACCTCGGTTTCCATCTGCTTGGCGAAGGTCGACAGGTCGAGGAGCTGGCCCATGCCGGCGAAGCGCGCGGGCGCGCCGGTCTCGAGCTGGCCGACGTCGGGCGTGCTCTTGTTCTCGATGGCCGCGACGTACTTCGTCTGCATGTCCTCGAAGGTGAAGTACTCGACGGTCACGCTCGCCCCGTGCTTGGTCGCCCAGCGCGCGGCGCTCGCCTCGATGGCCTTGTTGGTGGGCTCGACGTAGGTCTTGAGGATCCACATGCGAAGGGCGGTGCCCTTCTTGACGGCGGGCGCGGCCGGCCGCGGCAGCGCCAGCAAGGCGGACGTGCCGAGGGCTCCGGCGAGGATCTTGCGGCGGCTGACGGTGGGGTGCGGCATGGGCTCCTCCTCCTGATCGACGTTGATCCCGGCCGGCCGGCCGGAGGGCGTCCCGGCGGCGTGCGGGGCGCGCGTGTCGACTGTCGGCCAAGCGCAGGGACGTGTCAAGTTTCCCCTTGTGAGGTCAGCGCACTCCCGCGGGCGTCGAGGTCGCGGGCCCCATCCCCCAGACCTGGATGATGGTCTCCTCGCCCTTGGCGCCGTCGTAGTGCACCTTCCCCCCGTAGTGGATGACGTAGCTGCCCGCGGGGGCGGCACGGTCGCGTCCGGGTCGAACGTCTCGCGGTACCCATCCACCAGGTGCCGGACAGGACGGCGAAGAACCGGTCGTTCGGATGAAAGTGCGGCCGGCTCATGTTCCCGGGGAGCCACTTGATGCGCACGACGTACGGCCCCGGCTTCGACGGATCCCCGAACAGCACGGCTTGCTCGTTGGTGCCGGCCGCGTTCCTCACCCACTTGATGTCGGCCGGGACGGTGAATCGACGGCAGTGCGATCGAGGTCGGCGGCCGCGCTCGGGGACGCAGCCATCGCGAAGCCGAGGGCGAGGGCGAACAGGCGGATCGTCTTGGTCATGTCGCCTCCTTG
>CAWIZN010000047.1:0-158784 GCA_963840495.1 uncultured Candidatus Rokubacteria bacterium | reverse complement strand
CCCGCGGCGTTCCTCGGACGAACGGGTACACGAGTGGCGCAGGTATCCGCTCGGCACCGGGTCCCCTGCGATGCCATACGCCGTCGGCCACGCATCGCGCGGGAGATAGTAGGTTCCGAACAGCCGATCGATCACGGGCAGGTGCACCGCAAAACCCACGTCCACCGCCTCGTCTTGCGCGTTGTGCTGCCAGTGGTGAAAGCGGGGAGGGCAAACATGCGCGCCAGGGACCCAAGTCGATGCGCAAGTTGGCGTGGATCAGCACGGCCTGAAACGAGACGAAGACGAGATAGGCATAGGTGGGGGCCGCCGCGAAGCCGAGGACGTAGACCGGCACGAAGCCCACCGCGCGCGTGACGACGATGTCGACCAGGTGCAGGCGCGAGCCGGCCAACCAGTCGAGGTGGCGGCTCGAGTGGTGAATGGCGTGAAAGCGCCAGAGCAGGGGCACCTGGTGAAAGAGTCGGTGGACGGCGTACTGCGTGAGGTCGGCGATCAGGAGGATCTCGCAGAATTGCAAGACCACCGGCTGGCCGGCGAGCCAACTCTGTACTCGCGGGCTCACCGTCCAGCGGAAGAAGACCGCCGCGGGCCCGAGCGTGAGGAGCACCGTGGCCTGAACCCCCAGATGGCTCACCGCGAAGTACGCGAGGTCCGTGGTCCAGCCGGCCCGGAGATCTTCTGCCGGGCCACTGGGCGAAGAGCTGCTCGATCGGCACGAAGAGCATGGCGAGGACGAGCACGTTCAGCAGGAACCAGTCGAGGCCGAGGTAGTCGGATGGCCCGATGGGCGTCGCGACCTCGACGGCTGAGCCACCCATGAGGGTGGCCAGGACCGACAGCCCCATGCCAGTGAGCCCGAGAGCCTTGCGGCGCTTGAGCAGGAGGCTCGCCGCGCCCAGGACGAAGGCCAGGACGAGGGTCGTCTTGATGAGCGCGCGCATCAGGGTCATGTCATAGACCTGGCGCAGCTCCGGTGTGGTGAGCAGAGCGGGGAACCAGAGGCAGAGCACCGCGCCGAATCCCATGACGCCGAGCACGGTCGAGGCGACGCCCGTCGCCCATCCCAGCGTTCCGCGTCGACGAGCGCTCAATGCCGGCTGTCCTCCCCGGTTCGATCGTACCCTCTCGGTCTTCAGGACCAGGCAAATTGGCCGGAGCGGCAAATCGGCGCGCGCGGCGCTTCCCGGTCCATCCCCAATATCTAGCGGTCTTCTTGACACCGGGGCGCGACGGAGGGTAAGGTTTCTCGCGTAATTCGAGGAGGCCCATGAAAGCGCTGGACCAGGTCGATCCCGACATCGCCGACATCATCCGGGCGGAGACCGAGCGGCAATCGCGCAACCTCGAGCTGATCGCGTCGGAGAACTTCGTCTCCGAGGCGGTGCTCGAGGCGGTCGGCTCGGTGCTCACCAACAAGTACGCCGAGGGCTATCCGGGCCGGCGCTACTACGGCGGCTGCGAGGTCGTCGACCGGGCCGAGGAGCTCGCCATCGCGCGCGCGCGCGAGCTGTTCGGCGCCGAGCACGTCAATGTCCAGCCGCACTCGGGCTCGCAGGCGAACATGGCCGTCTACTTCACGCTGCTCAAGCCCGGCGACACGGTGCTGGCGCCGAACCTGGCCCACGGCGGACACCTCACCGCGGGCAGCCCGATGAGCTTCTCGGGCAAGCTCTACGCGATCGTGCCCTACGGGGTCCGGAAGGACACCGAGCGGATCGACCTCGACCAGGTCCGCGATCTCGCGCGCCAGCATCGCCCGAAGCTGGTCATCGCGGGCGGCTCGGCCTTTCCGCGTGCCATCGACTTCAAGCCGTTCCGGGAGATTGCGGACGAGGTGGGCGCGGCGCTCATGGCCGATATCGCGCATCCGGCGGGACTCGTCGCGGCCGGACTGCACCCGTCGCCGGTGCCCTACGCCGACTTCGTGACCACGACCACGCACAAGACGCTGCGGGGCCCGCGGGGCGGGATGGTGATGTGCCGGACGGCGTATGCGAAAGACCTGGACCGGACGGTCCTGCCCGGCATCCAGGGCGGCCCGCTGATGCACGTGATCGCCGCCAAGGCCGTGGCCTTCCGCGAGGCCCAGGCCCCGGAGTGGCGCGCCTACCAGCGCCAGATCGTGGCCAATGCGCACGCGCTCGCGGAGGCCCTCATGGCCAGCGGGCATCGCCTCGTCTCGGGCGGCACCGATACCCACCTGATGCTCGTCGACCTGACGGCTCGGGGCATCACCGGCAAAGACGCGCAGGAGGGGCTCGACCGCGCGTGGATCACCGTCAACAAGAACGGCATCCCGTTCGACACCAAGGGGCCGATGGTGACGAGCGGGATCCGCATCGGGACGCCGGCGGTCACCACCCGGGGCATGAAGGAGTCCGAGATGGTCGCGATCGCCGCGTGCATCGACCGCGTACTGACCGGGCTCGGGAACGAGGCGGTCGAGGCCGCGGTGCGGGCGGAGGTGGCTGAATTGACCGGGCGCTTCCCGCTCTACGCAGAGCGCCTCGCGTGAAGTGCCCGTTCTGCGGCCACAGCGAGGACCGCGTGGTCGACTCGCGCGTCGGCCGCGACGGCGAGTTCATTCGCCGCCGGCGCGCCTGCCTCAAGTGCAACCGCCGCTACACCACGTACGAGTACATCGAGGACGTGCTGCCGCGCGTGGTCAAGCGCGACGGGCGGCGCGAGCCCTTCGATCGCCAGAAGCTGCGGGGCTCCATCCTGAAGGCGTGCGAGAAGCGCTCGGTGGGCGTCCAGGCGGTCGACGACGTCGTGGCCGACATCGAGTCGCGGCTGCACGAGCGCGCGGAGAAGGAGATCTCGTCGCTCGAGCTCGGCGACCTGGTCATGGAGCACTTGCAGAAGCTCGACCAGGTCGCCTACGTCCGCTTCGCCTCCGTCTATCGTCAGTTCAAGGACATCGCGCAGTTCATGGACGAGGTGAAGGGACTGATCAAGGAAGGCGAAAAGAAGGTCCCGCCGAAGGTCACCAGGCCGCCCCGCCGATAAGGGCTCGGGGGCTCCTGAGATGAATCGGCCCTGCCGGAATGGGGCCGACAGGGCCGAATGCCCTACTCGGGCACTCTACTTCTTCTTTTTCTTCTTCGTCGCCTTCTTCTTCAATTCGTGTCACCTCCTCCCGCCCTCCGCGCGTCCCGCGGTGGTTATTATTCGGGACTCTAGGTGACCGTCAGAAAGGTGTCAAGGATAAAATACCGGATGGAGGGGATCGGGGTGGTCCGGGCCCCATATCTTGGGCCCCGGCCACCCGTCGAAGTGGGTCAGACGTGCTCCTGCGCGTGGGACGGGCGACGATGCTCCCTGCGCTTCACGAACTCCTGATTGAGGGGAATGCCCTTCTTGCAGAGGGGACAGGTCTCCGGCGGATACGTCGGGAAATCACGGCTCACGAGGCTGAAGATCTCCTTGCCGTCGATCTCGGTCTTCTTGGTCCGGCGCCAGAGGGCCCCGACTCCGATGACCTGGCCCCCGAGGCCCTCGACGAGCTGGGTGAGCAGGCGCACCGTGGTACCCGAGCTGATGAGGTCCTCCACGATCAGGACCTTGGACGCCTGGCGGATGAGCCGGTGGAATTCCACGGGGAGCGTCACCCGCCGTTTGCCCGCGCTGACGCCCTTGGTGCCGTACATCAGCGTGGGCCGCGACGGATGTGCCCGGGCTACACAATGCGAGAGGATGAGGGCGCCGGGACCCGTCGAGAGCACGATGTCGATGGGCCAGGGCGCGAAGTGCTTGGCGATGACGGCGCCGAGTCCCTCGGTGAACGAGGCCTCGGTGGTGACCAGGGTCTTTTCGATGTACTCGCTGGTGTGCTGGCCGGAGGGAAGCAGGATGTGGTCATTGGCGTGATAGGCGCCGGTGCGCTTCAAGATCTCCAGGTGGATCTTTTCCCGCACTTCGGCATCCATGAGCGCGTCTTCCTTGCGGGACGGTGGGGTCATCGCGCCTCCTTCGGCCAAGAATGACGGGGGCATGCGGGCATTGTCAACTCGAAAGATGCCTCGCCGCCGCGACGGGCGGGCCGAGCATGGTAGACTGGCGCGCGTCATGCGGGTCCTCGCGCTCGAGACATCGACGCTGGCCGGTGGCGTTGCCCTCTGCGAGGATGGCCGCGTGGTCGGGTTGAGCCTCCTCAACGTCGCGCTCACCCACTCCGAGCGCCTCATGTCCATGGTCGATCGGCTGCTCGAGGATTGCCGGTGGACCCTCGCCCAGGTGCAGGGACTCGCCGTGTCCATCGGCCCGGGCTCGTTCACGGGGCTCCGGGTCGGTGCGGCCACGGTCAAGGGCCTGGCGTTGGCCCTTGGGCTGCCGGTCGCGGCGGTGCCCACGCTCGATGCACTCGCGGCCAATCTGCCGTTCGCCGATGCCCCGGTGTGCACGCTTCTCGACGCCCGCAAGGGCGAGGTGTACGTCTGCCTCTACCAGTGGACGGGGCAAGCCATGGAGCGGCGCTCGGACTACCTGGCGCTGCCGCCGCGAGGACGTCGCCGAGTGGCTACGCGCGCCGGTGATCGTGCTCGGTGACGGGGTGCCCGCGTGCCGACCGTATCTCGAGCGACTGGGCGACGGGGTGCGCGTGGCCCCCGCCGCGCAATCCGTGCCATCGGCGGCGATGATCGGCCAGATCGGCCATGTCATGCTGGCGTCGGGGAAGGGGATCAGCGGGGACGCCCTCGAGCCCTTCTATCTCCGGCCGTCCGAGGCGGAGCTGAAGGCCCGCCGTGTCTGAGCCCTATGGCCTCGCGCCGATGACCCTCGACGACCTCGACGAGGTGCTCGCCATCGAGAAGGCCTCGTTTCACACGCCGTGGTCGCGGGGGGCCTTTCGCTACGAGCTCACGCAGAATCGCGTCGCCCGCTCCCTCGTCGCGCGGGCGGGATCCGAGCTCCTCGGGCTATCTCTGCCTCTGGGAGATCGGTCACGAGATCCACATCACGAACCTGGCCGTGCATCCGAGCCATCGGCGCCGCGGGGCGGCGCGCACCCTGCTCGGCTCGGTGATCGAGGACGCCCGGCGGAAGAACGTGGAGCTCGTCTTCCTCGAAGTGCGCCCGACCAATGTCGAGGCGCTCACCCTGTACGAGAGCCTGGGCTTCCGCGTGATCGGCCGGCGCAAGGGGTACTACTTCGACACCGGCGAGGACGCGCTCGTCATGGAGGCACGGCTCGCCGCCGAGCCGAGCGCGGCGGGCGGGACGTAGATCATCGAAGGGGGCCTCGACGGCCCCCTCCGAGCCTCCCCCAAAAACCGGGATTGCGCCGGCGAAGCCGGCGCTCGAACGGAACCACGCCACCGTCTTTCCGGGCGACTCGTCCACGGTGGGAACGGCGCCGGGCGGCGAGAAGGGGTCAGCTGCGAGGCGGCGCGCGAAGGCCGGGCGCGAGGCGTACTCTCTGTACGTTGAGCGCCCGGACGAGCGCGCCAACGAAGCAGATGGCCCCTTATCGCCCCCCGGCGGACGGCCGCCCACAGGCCGCGGCCGGCCTCCCGCGCCTGCCGCTCGAGGCTCACGAAGCGGCTCGCGTGGGCCACGTTGGGCGGCACCGTCATGGCGTGGGCGTAGCCGAGCCTGACCAGCTCCGCGTTGACCATGAGGTCCCCCACGTACACGTAGGCGAGCAGCCGCCGGTAGCGGTCGCGCTCCCGCACATCGAGCTCGAGCCGGACCGTCTTGCCCATCACGAGGCGGCGATTGAGGGCGGTCGCCTCCATGCCGCCCGGTTCTCTACCTTTGACCGGATGCTTGGTCTCGGGCGTGTCCATCCCGATATACCGGACCTTCTCGATTCGCCCGTCGACGCGCACGTAGATCGTGTCCCCGTCGACGACCTGCGTGACGATCGCCGTGAGGCTCCGGGTGTCGTAAGGGGAGGCGGCGTTCGGGACGAGGACGAGGAGGGAGACGACGAAGCCGACCAGGGCCGCGAGCCACGGGCCGCGCGCCGCGCGCGGCCCGCGACAGGTATCCGATGCGTGACATGTATCGAATAGCATACGCGCGCGGCCCGGCCGGACCGGCAAAGGAAAGAGACGCGGCCGACCGGAGCCGATCACGCGAGGTCGGCGTCGCGGGGAGTCTGCTAAGATCGGCGCGTGCGTGCCGACTTCCGCGTCGTCTCGATCCACCTCAGCCTAGCCGATGGACCTGGTCGGGCGCATGCTCGGCGGCGATCGGCTGGCGCTTGCGCGGCTCATCACGCGCGTCGAGAATCGCCTGCCGGACGTGCCCGACATCATGCGCGCCGTCCATCCGCACACCGGACGCGCCTATGTCCTCGGAGTGACCGGGCCGCCGGGCGCCGGGAAGTCGACCCTCGTCGACCGGCTCACCGCTCGCCTGCGCACCGGGGGCTCGTCCGTGGGGGTGATCGCGGTGGATCCGTCGAGCCCGTTCACCGGGGGCGCGGTCCTCGGCGACCGCATCCGGATGCAGGCGCATACCCTCGACCCGGACGTCTTCATCCGCAGCATGGCCACGCGCGGCAGCCTCGGAGGCCTGGCCCGCGCCACCGGCGACGTCATCAAGCTGATGGACGCCTTCGGGTTTCCGTGGATCATCCTCGAGACGGTCGGCGTCGGGCAGACGGAGCTCGACGTGATCCGCCAGGCCGACACGACGGTCGTCGCGCTGGTGCCGGAGTCCGGCGACTCGATCCAGGCCATGAAGGCGGGGCTCATGGAGGTGGCCGACATCTTCGTGGTCAACAAGGCCGATCGCGACGGGGCCCACGCCCTGATGGCCGATATCCGCTTCAGCGTCCACCTGCAGTACACGAGCGGCGCGGGTCCCAAGGACGTGGACTGGGAGACGCCGGTGCTCGCCGCGCAGGCCGTCAATGACGTGGGCGTGGCGGAGGTCTTGGAGGCCATCGTGCGTCACCGCGCGGCCCTCGGCGAGGCGGGCGCGCTCGATGCGCGGCGCCGGGCCCGGCGGCGGGCGGAGCTCGAAGCGCTCCTCGCCGAGGAGCTCACGGCGCAGGTCATGGCCCGCGTGCACGCCGATCCGGATCTCGCGCGCACGCTCGCCGTCGTGTCCGACGGGGCGCTCGATCCGTACTCGGCCGTCACGCGGATCCTGTCGTCGACGCTCGCGCGGCCTTGACAAGCGTCCGGGCCGCACGCAGTATCAGCCCCAATCGTCGCCCCGAACGGAGGATTCGCTGAATGTTGCCGTCTCACCACTGGTACGGGATCGTTCCCGGCTGGCTCATCTTCGCCGCGATGGTCGCGGTTGCGGTCGTGCTCTTCGCGCGGCGGGTGACCTTCCTCGTTCGGCTCCTGCTCAAGGGCAAGCCGGCGTCCCGATGGGACCACCTGCCGGCGCGCATCGGCAAGGTCCTCGTCTACGTGATCGGGCAGGCGCGGCTCATCGGGGGCGACTTCTGGCCCGGCCTGATGCACGCCACCATCTTCTGGGGCTTCATCATCCTGACCCTCGGCACCGTCGAGTTCTTCGGCAAGGGCGTCACGGAGTCGTTCTTTCTGCCCTTCATGTCCGACACCGGTCCGTTCCTCGTCCTGCAGGACCTCTTCAGCGTCCTCGTCATCGCCGCGGTCTCCTACGCGGCGTTCCGGCGCATCGTCACGCGGCCGCGCCGCCTCACGCTGTCCGCCGAGGGCCTGTTCATCCTGAGCCTGATCTTCGGGCTCATGGTCTCGGACCTCGTGGCCGACGCGGGGCGCATCGTGCTCGCCCCGGCGCCGAGCGACCACTGGCAGTTCGCCGGCCAGGCCATCGCGCGCGCGCTCGCCGGCCTGCCCCACGGCGCGGTCGCGGTGATCTTCCACGCGGCGTGGTGGCTGCACGCCGCGCTCCTGCTGGGCTTCCTGGTCTGGCTGCCATACTCGAAGCATCTGCACGTGCTCGCCGCGCCGCTCAACGTGTTCTTCGCCACGCTCGAGCCGAAGGGGCGGTTCCGGACGGTGGACCTCGAGAACGCCGAGACGTTCGGGGTGGGGGAGATCACGGAGTTCACCTGGAAGGACCTCTTCGACACCTACAACTGCACCGAGTGCGGCCGCTGCACCTCGCGCTGCCCGGCCAACATGAGCGGCAAGGAGCTGGACCCGAAGATGCTCATCCTGCACCTGCAGGAGCGCATCATGGAGGAGGGGCCCGCCCTGGTCGCCGGGACCAAGAACGGTGCGCCGGCGGGGGCGGCGACGGCCCACGGCGGGGCGCTCGTCGGCGACGTCATCCACGACAATGTCCTCTGGGCGTGCACGATGTGCCGCTGGTGCGTGGACGCCTGCCCGGTCTTCATCGAGCACGTGCCGAAGATCACGGACATGCGGCGCTTCCTCGTCCTCTCCGAGTCGCGCTTCCCCGCGGAGCTGCAGCCGGCCTTCCGCAACATGGAGAGCAACGGCAACCCGTGGCAGATGTCGTGGCAGACCCGCGCCGACTGGGCCGCCGACCTCGGCGTCCGCGTCATGAGCGACGTCCGCGAGGCCGAGTATCTCTACTGGGTCGGCTGCTATGGCTCCTTCGACGAGCGCAACAAGAAGGTCGCCCGCGCCTTCGTCAAGCTCATGCAGGCGGCCCGGGTTGATTTCGCCATCCTCGGCAACGAGGAGCGCTGCACGGGCGAGCCGGCGCGGCGGCTGGGCCACGAGTATCTCTACCAGACCCTGGCCCAGGGCAATGTCGAGACGCTCAAGCAATACCGGTTCCAGACCATCGTCACGGCCTGTCCGCACTGCTTCAACACGATCAAGAACGAGTACCCGGACTTCGACGGGCATTTCCGCGTCATCCATCACAGCCAGCTCCTCGACGACCTGGTGGGCTCGGGGCGCCTGCGCGTCGCGCGGGATCAGACGGACCGCATCACCTACCACGACGCCTGCAACCTCGGCCGCTACAACGACGTGTACGACGAGCCGCGGCGCGTCCTGGCCTCGTTGACGCAGGGACCGATCGTCGAGATGGAGCTGTCGCGGTCCCGCGGGTTCTGCTGCGGCGGCGGCGGCGGTCGGGTGCTGATGGAGGAGCACGAGGGGCGGCGCGTGAACCAGGTGCGCGTCGAGCAGGCGATGGAGGTGAATCCGGACATCCTCGCCTCCGCCTGCCCCTTCTGCCTCACCATGTTCGAGGACGGGGTGAAGGCGAAGGAGGTCGGCGACCGGATCAAGACGCGCGACATCGCCGAGGTGCTGGTGGAGCGGCTCGAGTGACAGGGGCGTGAAGAGCCTGGCGCTGCTCTTGCCGCGCCTCGGGCGGATGATCGCCTCGCTCCTCACCGATCGCCAGGTCCCGCGTGTCGGCCAAGCTGGTGCTCGCGGCGATGGCGTTCTACCTGGCGAGCCCGCTCGACCTCATCCCCGACGTGATTCCCGTTCGTCGGCCTGCTCGATGATGTCCTGCTCGTGGCGCTGGTGCTCGACGGGCTCTTGAACCACGTCGACCGGGCCCTGCTGCTGAAGTATTGGCCGGGTCAGCCGGCCTCACTCGACGCGGTCGCGGCGGTGGCGCGCCGACTGGCGCGCTGGGTGCCGGGCCGGGTCAAGGACCGGATCTTCGGAGGCCGCCGGCGGACTACTGCCGGATGACGAAGCGCTGGCCCTGGTGGCTGAGGACCGCGCTGTCGGGATTGATGCTCTCGACGCGAAGCGTGCCGTCGATCGAGCTGCCCTCGACGTACTTCTGGTTGTTGATGAAGACCAGTCGCTCCGCCGGAACGTCCGAGTAGACCACCATCTGCAGCTTCAATTTCGCCACCATATCCTGCACGCCCTGAGGCGTGCTCTGAGGTGCGGTGCCGGCGGGTGATCCCGGCGCGCGCTCGGCCGGCCTGGCTTGATTCGCCGGCGGGATCGCGGCCACGGCCGGCCGATCCGGCGAGGGGGCGGCCCGCTCCGGTGCGGCGGGAGTGGCCGGAGAGCGCGGCGCCGGGAGGGCTTTTCTGCGGTCGGCGACGACGCGGGGGGAACAGGCGCGACGGCGGTGTGGGGCTTCTGATCGGACCTGGGCTGATCGGGCTCACCGCGGCCTGCGGCGGCGCAGGCCGAGCCCCGGACTTTGGTCTCGGCCGCGTTGGTTGTCGCCCGACCTGGTTCCGATGCAGGCCCGCGGGCCGGAGCCGGAGGCGCGGCGACGGGAGGACCCGGCGTCGCGGGGGCACGGGGAGCGGCTGGCGCCGAGGGCACAGGGCCGTCGGCCGTGAGTGGCGCGGCCCGAGGGCCGGGCGCAGGGGAGGCCGTCGCGCCGGGCGCGGACGGCGCCGCGGTGCCGGGCGTCGAGAATGAGCCCGGCCTGTCCAGCGATGCGGTGGACCTCGTCCCGGCCGGGAGCAGGAGCCACGTCACGACGCCGGCATTCACGACGATCACGGCGCCCGCGACCCAGGGCCAGAGCCGCAGGCGAATCGGCGGACGGACCGCGGCAGGCTGGCGATGGATCGTGGCGAGCGTCGGCACTTTTGCCGCGAGCTGCCGCTTCTGCTCGGCTTTCCTGAGGGCGTCGAGGATATAGGACATCGCGACGCCCCGTCAGGAGCCCGTCTCGGACAGGCGCGGGATGCGCGGATCGCGCGCGCCGGCGCTCAGGTGGAGCAGGGTCTCCTCGCCGACGATCCCATCAGCGACCAGCGATCGGGCGCGCTGGAACGCCATCACGCGGGAGCGCAGGTCCTCGTCGAAGACATCCCGCTGCCGGCCTCCCGCGGGGGCGCCGTCCATCTCGCTGAGCCGCTGGCGAACCCACTCCACGTCCTTGCCGCGCGCCCCCGGCGCGATCGAGGAGGCGGTGACCGAGGCCGCCCTCCACAGGACGATGAACGGGCCTTCCCAGTAACGATCGACTTCGCTGAAGGGCAGGACATAGCGTCGGCCCCCGAAGTCGAGCGTCGCCGTGTCCTCGCCGAGCGCGACGACCGTGGCGTACCTGCGGTCACCGTTCGGCGCCGACAGCTCGATGATCGCCGGCACATTGTAGCGTCTGAGCTTTGCCCAGGTGCCCGTCTTGAAGAGGCACTCGAGTCCCTCCGCCCGTCCGCGCTCACACCCGAGCGTCGTCTTCGCCCCATCGAAGTCGAGCCGCCAGCGGGCGTAGAGGCTTGCGAAGGCCGATTTCTTGTCGGCCCGCACCCCGGGATCGGCGAGGAGCTCGCCGAGCGTCACCGATGCCGGCGTGGCCGGCTTCTTTTCCAAGGCCGCCGCGGGCGCGGGCGCCGTGACCTTCGAGTCCGGCGGCGTCGAGGTCATGCTGGCGCTCGGGGACGCCGGTACTGGACGGGCGGGCGGCGCACCCGGCATGGTCGGCTCGGGCTTGATCCACGGGATGAAAGGCCCACCAGCGCTCGGGCCGATCCTCGCCTGGCCGATCAGCATGGCGGCGCCGGTGAGGAGCGCCCCCGCGGCGACGGCCGCTCCCACCCACCTCCACGGGCGGCCGCGGCGGGGCCCGGCGGCGCCCAGGACCTCACCCGCGGCCCGGCGGACCGTCGGGGCGGTGACGCGGCGGCGATCCTGGCTGAAGGCCCCGAGCAGCGCGCGGTCGCAGATGGCATTGATCAGCCGGGGGATGCCGCGGGAGGCGCGATGCACCGCGCGCGTGGCCGCGTCGCTCACGATCTTTTCCTTCGCGCCCGCGACCTCCAGGCGATGCGCGATGTAGGCCCGCGTGTCGGGCTCGGTGAATGGCCGGAGATGATAGCGCGCGGTGACTCGCTGGGCGAGCTGCCTCAAGTCCTCGCGCTCGAGGATGCGGATGAGCTCCGGCTGTCCGATGAGGATGATCTGGAGGAGCTTCTGCGTGGTGGTCTCGAGGTTGGTGAGGAGCCGGATCTGCTCGAGCACGTCCGGGGCGAGATCCTGAGCCTCGTCGATGATCAGCACGGTGCGGTGGCCGCGCCCGTGCGCGTCGAGCAGGTGGTGGTGGAGCGCGTCGACGTACACCTTCCGGCTGGTGGTGCCGGCCGGATAGGGAATGCGAAGCTCGTCGCAGATGGCGGCCAGAAGCTCGACGTCCGTGAGCTTCGGGTTGAGGATGAACGCCACGTCCACCCGGGCGGGCAATTGCTCGAGCAGGCACCGGCACAGCGTCGTCTTCCCGGTTCCCACCTCACCGGTGAGCTGGACGAAGCCGCCGCCTTCCCCGATCCCGTAGAGAAGATGAGCGAGGGCCTCGCGATGGGCCTCGCTCATGTACAGGTAGCGGGGATCGGGCGTGATCGAGAACGGGGGCTCAGTCAGGCCGAAATGACCGATGTACATCAGGCTTGAGGCTAGCCCCGAGCGCTACCCAGGTCAAGGACAGCCGGCGCGAGGCCGGGCGTTACGCGGTCTTCCTCCGGCCCTTCTTCTTGCCGCCCACCGTGACATTGTGCGTGGCCTTCAGATGCCGGGACATCGGCAGCGGGTGAGCGAATGTCCGCTCGCATTTCGGGCACTGCAGCCGCTTGCGCCGCCCCCGCATCTTGCCTCCCGCGCGGCCCGGGGCGGAACCGGCATCGGAGACGGGGACCACGCGGTAGCCCGACCCTGCCAGCGCGCGGCTCAGCTTCTCGACAAGCTGTCCGTTCGTTCCGCGCCAACTGGTCAGCCTTCGCACTGAGACTGTGCTTCTCTTTCAGAAGTCCATCGAACGACTTGAACAAATTGTCCAGCATGTCAGTGACCTCGATTGTGGGATGGTGCGACCCAATCAATGTACAGATGAAGGTCGGAACGGGCAAACGATTCCTGCAAGGGCGCTTCGCGGTGGACGGTGCCGGCACAGTTTGTGCACTGACCTCGATGTGCGCCGGCTGCTGGGGGAGCGCGAGCACCTCGTCGAGATCTTCGAGCCGCGTGGCGACAGTCGAGCTCAGGACGCCCCGGTCATCACGACCGGTGATCCTCCGCGCGGTCCGAGGGCACGTACCCGACGACGGTGCGCGCATGGCTCAGATCGCGATAGCTCCACTTGTTGTCGGAGACGACGAAGAAGACGTCGAATCGGAGGCTCTCGGGCGCCGCGATGCAGCGCTCGATCATCTGCGCGATGTCGCGTTGGCTGCACCAGACCGAGTACTGTCGCGGCGCCAGCGGCCGGTCCTCCGCGTTCACCGCGCCGATGCGCAGGCAGATCATGGACAGGCCGTGCGCGTCGGCATAGTGGCGGGCGAGAGCCTCGCCCCAGACCTTGCTCGCGCCGTAGAGGCCACTGGGCCTGAGCGGCGACTCGTGGGTCAAGATCGGCCAGCTCGCCACCTCGTCGTAGCGCCCGCTCACGAGCGCCGAGTACGGGAAGTCGCGCTCGTAGTTGCTGACGGTGGCTCCGCTCGACGCGTAGATCACGCGCTTCACGCCGGCGAGCCGCGCGGCCTCGAAGACATTGTAGGTGCCGACGACATTGTGCTGGAGCACGTCGGCCCACGGCGCCGAGCCGTGGGCATTGGCGGCGAGGTGCACGACCACGTCGACGCCGTCGAACGCGGGCCTGATGGCCTCGAGGTCGGCGATGTCCGCCTGGTGGCACGGCACGCCGTCGACCCGGCCGCGGTTGAGCGCGCGGAGCTCGTGGGCGCCCGCGAGCCGCGTGCGCAACGCGCCGCCGATGAGCCCGCTCATGCCCGTCACGAGCACGCGCATCACGGCCGCCCAGGAGCGCGCCGGATGCCGCGCGCAGGAGCATGAGGTCGAGATCATCGCGCCGCGAATAGCGAACCGCCATGGCCGGTCTCCTTGAACTGAAAACAGGTGGGCGCGCCGTGCCGTGCGCCGGAGCGCTCGGGCGACCCTAAGCCTTGGGCGGAGGCCTGTCAAGGCGCAGCGGGTTGGTCAATCACCGCTTGCGGCTCGTCGCGCGCCGGGAGTAGGCTTGGGCGTCGTTTCATCGTCGCGTCCCGATTCTGGAGAAGGAGCCGAGCGTGAGCACCCTGTCGATCCCGAATGTCGTGGAGCACCTCCTGCGCGGACGCTTCGGTCCCGAGCGCATGACCCCACTGACGGACGCCACGCCGGGCCTGGCGCTCGCCGAGGCCTACGACATCCAGCGGAATCTCGAGCAGGCGGTGGTGGCGCGCGGCGAGCGGGTGATCGGCTGGAAGGTCGGCTTCACCGGCGCCGCGGCGCAGGCGGCCTACGGTGTGACCGAGCCGGCGGCGGGCTTCATGCTCGCGTCGGGCGTGTTCAGCAGCGGCGATGCCGTGCCCGCGGCGCGCTTCGTGGGCCTCGGCGTGGAGGCGGAGGTCGCCTTTCTCCTCAAGGCCGACCTGGCGGGTCCGGGCGTGACCGCGGCCTCCGCGCTGCTCGCGGTGGAGGGCGCGCTGCCGGCGCTCGAGCTCATCGACTTGCGCTTCGCGGGCAAGCCGCGCGGGGTCGACATGGTCGCCGACGGTGTGGCCACCAATGCGATCGTGCTCGGCCGACCGCTCACGTCCGTGATGGGCCTCGACCTGGCCCTCGAGGGCGTGGTGTTCGAGCAGAACGGCGAGGTCGTGGCGACCAATACCGCGGCCGAGGTCATGGGCAATCCGCTGCACTCGCTCGCGTGGCTCGCCAATACGCTCGGCCGGATGGGGCGCGGGCTCCGGCCGGGCGACGTCGTGCTGACGGGGTCGATCTCCAAGATCCTGCGCCCCAAGGCGGGCGAGTCCGTCCGCGCGTCGTTCACGCGCCTCGGCAGCGTCGCCTGCCGGTTCGTCTAGGACGCGGGTGCCGGATTCCCCCGCGCTCCGCGAGCTGCGCGCGCGGCTCGACGCGGGGCTCTCGCGTCGTCCGCGCCTGGCTCTCGACCGCAGCGACCTCGTCTCGGCAGCCGTGCTCGTGCCGATCACCGAGCACGCCGGCCGCCCGCACCTCGTCTTCACCAAGAAGTCCGACGGGGTGCCGCACCACAAGGGGCAGTTCTCGTTTCCCGGGGGTGTGGTCGAGCAGCGCGACGCCTCGCGCGTGGAGGCGGCGCTGCGCGAGGCCTGGGAAGAGATCCGGTTGCCCGCCGAAGCCGTCGAGGTGCTGGGCCTCCTGGACGACACGGAGACGCGCGCGACCCCGTTCATCATCACGCCGGTGGTCGGGATCGTGACCGAGGCCGTGGACTTCGTGCCGGACGGCCGCGAGATCGAGCGCGTGATCGAAGTCCCGCTCGAGACGCTGGCGGATCCCGCGATCTTCCGCGCGGAGACGTGGACGCGAGGGGGCGAGTCCCACGAGGTGTACTTCTACCAGGTCTCACCCGATGACCTCGTGTGGGGCGCCACCGCGCGGATCGTGAAGCAGTTCCTCGACATGCTCGCCGAGGAGGCGCGCCGGGGGTGACCGACGCGGCGGTGGGCCTCTGCGCCGACTGCCGCCACGCGGGCCAGGTCACCTCCGCCCGCGGCTCGCTCTTCTGGTTGTGCCGGCTCGCCGCGCGCGATCCCGCGTTCGCCAAGTATCCTCGGCTGCCCGTGCTACGCTGTCCCGGGTACGAGCCCGCACATGAGCGCGCGTGAACGCCGTCTGCTGCTGTTCGCCTTCATCACCGCCGTCTTCGGCGCGTGGCCGTGCCTCGCGGCGGCCCAGCCGCAGGAGCTGCCCGCGCAGATCGCGACCCTCGGCGGCCGCGCCGAGCTGTCGCGGAAGTCGGGGCCGTGGGCGGCGGCGGCCCTGCGGGACGAGCTGTCGGCGGGCGACGCGGTGCGCACCATCGCGGGCCGCCTCACCGTGCTCACCGCGAGCGGGCAGGCGCTCCGGCTCGGCGCTCGCACTCAAATCGTCTTCGCCGCCGACGATGCACCGGTGACCCCGGGCCCGACGCGCCTGCGCATGGATGGCGGCCTGCTCTGGGTGTCCGTCATGCCGAACAGCCCGGTCTCCACTCACATCGAGGTGCGCGCGGGACCCGCGACCGTCACCGCCCGCGGCGGCGGGGCCACCATCGGCATGAACCCGGACGGCTCCGTCGTCGTGGCCGTGTATCACGGGGGAGTGACGGTGTCAGGAGAGGGGTGGCAGCGTGCGCTCGCGCAGGATCAGGCGCTGATCGTGCCGCCGGTGGGGGCGCCCAAGGAGACGGGCACGCTCAAGCGCGAGAAGCGCGACGCCGAGTGGGACAAGTGGAACGAGCAGCAGGACCGGGCGGGCGGCTATGGCGCCCGGATCGAGAAGAAGTGACACGGAGGATCCGATGAGCCTCGCGACGCTCGCCGCCGGCAGCACGCTCCCCCGCCACCGCGTGAGCGCCCAGATGCCGGCGGACGTGACGGAGAACAAGATCCACGAGGACGGGCTCGCCCGCGAGCTCGGCTTTCGCGGCGGCCTCGTGCCCGGCGTGACGGTATACGCGTGGATGACCCATCCCGTCGTGGCCGCGCTCGGCGTGCCGTGGCTCGAGCGCGGCACCTTCAGGGCGCGCTTTCTGAGCCCCATCTACTTCGACGAGCCGGTCGTGATCGAAGCCGCGGTGGCTTCGCTGACGGGCCAGGGCGTGATGATCGAGGCGCGCGCGGTGAACAGCGCCGGTGAGCTGTGCGCCACGGCGACCTTCGGCCTCACGGAGGGCACGAGCCCAGCGGCACCGGATCCGGGGAACTATCCCGCGGCGCCGCTGCCCGACGAGCGCCCTCGGGTGAGCCGGGAGGTCCTGGCCGCCCGGCCCGTGCTGGGCACGCCCGAGCTTGTCTTGGATGCGGCGACGGCGCGGGCCTTCCTCGACCGCGTCGGCGAGCCGCTCGCGCTCTATGGCGGCCCGGCCGCGCCCGCCCATCCCGGGTTGTATCTGCACGAGGCCAATCGGGCCTTGAGCCGCAATGTCATCGTGAGCCCGTGGATCCACGCGGAGAGCGAGGGGCAGCACCTGGGCGCGCTTCGCGTCGGCGAGCGCCTCGAGACGCGGGCGCGGGTCGGGACCCTCTTCGAGCGCAAGGGACACCAGTTCGTCGAGCTCGACCTCTTGCTCCTGGCCGAGGGCAAGCGCCCCGTCGCTCACATCCGCCACAAGGCGATCTACCAGCTCCGGGGATCGAGCGAGACGAAGACGTAAAGCCTGCTGAGCCTAGGCGCCTCTGCCAGAACGCGCAGGATGCTCAAAAAGGTCCAGATGCGAGGCGGCGCCCGAAGGCAGCCGGCGAGGCGTAGTCGCTCTACGTTGAGCCGGCTGCCGAGGGCGCCAACGAAGCAGATGGGCCTTTTTCAGCATCCTGCGCTCAGGGCCACCAGAGGTACATGAAGCGCGGCCCGGGCCCACCGAGGAAGCCCGTGAGCTGCCCGAGGGCGCCGCTCGATCCGGGGACGGTCGCCGCTTCCGAGTAGATCGTCGCGCGATATTCCCGGGGACGGTGGTACATGACGACGCGCGCTTCATCGACGCCGAGCGCCTTTTTCGTGGTACGGACGACGTCGTCGAGGTAGGCGATCCGGTCGACGAGGCCGAGGGCGAGCGCCTGCTGGGCGGTGTAGATGCGCCCGTCGGCGAGCGATCGCACGCGCTCCTCGGGAATCTTCCGCGATTCGGCGATCAGCCGAACGAAGCGGCCGTACATGTCGTCGATGACGCCCTGGAACACCTGGAGCTCCGGCTGGGTGAGGGGGCGGAAGGGGGAGCCGGCATCCTTCATCGGCCCCGACTTGATGGCGAGCGGGGCGACGCCGATCTTCTCCATGAGGCCCTGGGCATTGACCGTGAGCATGACGACGCCCAGGCTCCCCGTCACCGAAGTCGGATGGACGACGATGGTGTCGGCGGCCAGCGCCACGTAGTAGCCGCCCGAGGCCCCGACGTCCATGATGACCGCCGTCACCGGAATCTTCCGGCGCGCCTTGAACTCGACGATCTCGCGGTAGAGGATGTCGGAGGCCGTGATGGTGCCGCCCGGGCTATTGATCTTGACGATCAGCGCCCGGACCCGGTCGTCTTTCTCGGCCTTCTCGAGCTCCTCGCGGACCCGCGCGAGCAGAGGCACGCGGGGCGGGGGAGCGCCGAGGGAGAAGCTGACCGACTCGTCCTGGAGCACGCCGGAGAGGTCGACGAGGAGGATCTTCGCGCGCCCGTGGCCCTCGAGTGTTTCCTCCTCGAGGGGCCGGATACGCGGCTGGAAGTCGATCGAGAGCACGGAGCAACCGCAGAGAAAGAGCGCGAGGAGGGCAATCGCCGTAGGCTGACGCATGCGCGCAGTATATCCTGGCCGGGCGAACGTCGGGGCAGACTCGGAGCCAGCCGACGAGGCCTCGACTGGCGAGGAGCGTGTCGGAGTAACCGTGTTCGAGCGCCGGCTTCGCCGGCGCAATCCGCTGTTCGGGGGAGGCATCGGAAGGGGGCGGAGCCCCCCTCCGAGTCGTCTAGCGGCGGTGGTACTCGGGGGCCACGTGCTCGGCGATGACGGCGAGCTGCTCGAGCATGCGCTCGGAGGGGCAGAGGGGGCGCAGGATGAACTTCGACGCGCCCGCCTTCACGTACTCCTCGACCTTCGCGATCACCGTGTCGACCGGCCCGAAGGCCGTGCACTGCTTCATCGTGGCCTCGTCGACGCGCCCGCGCTGGATGAAGGGCTGGGCCATGGCGAGGGCGGCCTCGCTGCTCTCCGCGATCGCGAAGTTGATCAGCGTGCCGAAGTGGTCTTCGGGCACCTCGCGCCCGGCCGCGGCCGCCAGCTCCTGCACGCGGTCGACTCCCACACGGAGCTCCTCGGGCGTGATGAACGAGGGCATCCAGCCGTCGCCGACCCGCGCGGTGCGCTTGATGGCCGCCTCGCTCTTGCCGCCGATCCAGATGGGGGGCGGGGTCTGCCAGGGCTTGGGAAAGATCGTCACGCGGTCGAGCTTGTAGAACTCGCCCTGGAAGCTCACCTCGTCCTGGGTCCAGAGCAGGCGAATGACGTGGATGGCCTCGTCGGTGCGCCGGCCGCGCTCCTTGAACGGCACGCCGGAGGCGTCGAACTCACGCGGCAGCTCGACGCCGACGCCCACCGCCGGGAAGAAGCGGCCGCGGGAGAGCCAGTCGAGCGTCGCCATCTCCTTGGCCGCCACCACCGGAGTCCGGTAGGGCAGCACGATCACGCTCGGGCCGAACTTGAGCGTCTGCGTCCGCGCGGCCACCGCGGCCAGCGTCGTCATGACCTCGGGCACAGGCGTCGGCGAGGACAGGCGGTCGGAGAGCCAGAGCGAGTCGATCCCGCTCCGCTCGAGGAAGTCGGTGAGCGCCCACAGGAAATCGACGCCCTCTCGTCCCTTCGGCCAGGGGCCGGGCATGATCCCGATCCGGTATTTGATGTGCATGGGCGGGATCGTACGCGGGCGGCCAGGGTGAGTCAAGGCGAGCGCCTGGTAAGCGCCGCGAGTTTGACATGCGGACGGGGCCTCCCTAGAATGAACCACGGTTCACCGCTCGTCATGCGCGATCCCGAGAAGCCACAGCAGATCATCGAGGCCGCCCTTCGGGTCTTCGCCCGAAAGGGATATTTCAACGCGCGCGTCTCCGACATCGCGCGCGAGGCGGGGATCGCCGCGGGCACCATCTACCTGTACTTCGACACCAAGGAAGAGATCCTGATCACGCTCTTCCGGGAGAAGATGGCGGGGTTCGTGGAGACGGTGCGCCAGGCCATTGCCGAGGAGCGCGACGCCGTCGCCAAGCTGCGGCGGCTCGTCCGGCTCCATTTCCGGATCCTGGAGGACAACCCAGAGCTGGCCGAGGTGGTGCAGGTGGAGCTGCGGCAGGGCCAGAAGCTCTTCCGCGGCCCGGCCAACCAAGAGATCGCCGCGTATTTCGCCCTGATCGCCTCCGTCTTCGAGGAGGGCGCGGCGGCCGGGACGCTTCTCCGCCGACCTGCCCGTGAAGGTCGCCACGAAGATGCTCTTCGGCGCCATGGATCAGATGGCGACCTCGTGGGTGCTCGGCAAGCGCGGCTACCACCTCGTCGGCACGGCGGACACCGTGGTGGACATCTTCCTGCAAGGCGCTGCTGCCGCGCCGCGTGGCGCGAGCTAGCTCCCGCGATCCGCACTCCACAGAAGGAGACGCGCTCCCATGCCGTACGAGACCATCGTCCTCGATCGCGAGGAGACGTACGCGGTGATCACGCTCAACCGTCCGCCCGCCAATGCGATCAGCGAGACGCTGATGCGCGAGCTGAACGCGGCGCTGTCCGACGTGGAGGCCGACGGCGCGGTCAGGTCGGTCATCATCACGGGAGGGGGCGACAGGATCTTCTGCGCGGGCGCCGATCTCGGCAATGCCTTCTCGGGGCCCGATGTGGCGACCTTCATCCGGTTCGGCAATAGCGTCGTGCGGCGGATCGAGCGCTTTCCCAAGCCCGTGGTGGCCGCCATCAACGGCCATGCGCTGGGCGGGGGCTGTGAGATCGCGATGGGCTGCCACATCCGCATCCTCAAGGAGGGCGCCCGGATGGGGCAGACGGAGTCGAACCTGGGAATCACGCCTGGCTTCGGGGGCAGCCAGCGCCTTCCGCGGCTCGTCGGACGAGGCCTGGCCCTCGAGTACCTCATCCTCGGCACGCAGATCCCCGCCGCCGAGTGCCACCGCATCGGCCTCGTCAACCGGCTCTCGAAGGAGGGCGAGACGCTCGCCGACGCCAAGGCGCTCTGCCGCGAGCTGGGCAAGCGGCCGCCCGTCGCCACGCGGCTCATCATCGAGGCCGTGGACGACGGTCTCCAGGCGCCCATCGACCAGGCCATCGAGATCGAGATTCGCGCGTTCGTCCAATCGCTCAAGACCGACGACGCGAGCGAGGGCATCCAGGCCTTCTTCGCCAAGCGCCCGGCAGAGTTCAAGGGCCGCTAGAGCGATGAGAAGGGCCCATCTGCTTCGTTGGCGCCCTCGGCCGCACGCTCAACGTAGAGCGACTACGCCTCGCGTGCGGCCTTCGGGCGCCGCCTCGCAGCTGGACCCTTCTCATCGCTCTAGCCGGGTTTCCCGACGGGTTCTCGGCGAGCGAGGCGCAGCCGAAGGCGAGGCGAGCGGATCCGAGATGAGTGCGAGCGGAGCGAGCTAGCTGATGGACCTCGGCATCGCGGGTAAGGTGGCACTGGTCACGGGCGGGGCGCGAAGCCTCGGCAAGCAGGACTGCCTCACGCTGGCCGCGGAGGGCTGCAAGCTCATCATCCTCGACCTGAACGGAGAGGGCGCGGCCGAGACGGCCAACGAGATCGTCGGCGGCGGCGGGACGGCGCGCGGCTATGCCGTCGACATCACGGACCGCGCGGCGCTCGCCGAGATCGTTCCACGGGCGGAGAGCGAGGTCGGGCCCGCGGACATCTGCGTGAACAATGCGGGCTTCATCTACACGATGGGCCAGCTCAAGGACATGGGCGACGAGGACTGGGATCTGAACCTGAAGATCAATCTGACGGGAACGTACAATGTCACCAAGGCGGTGTTCCCCGGCATGCGGGAACGCAAGTGGGGCCGGGTGATCTGCATGGCCTCGATCGCGGGGCTGATGGGCGGCTTCGGCCAGGCCGCCTACTCGACGAGCAAGATGGGCGTGATCGGATTCGCCAAGTCGGTGGCCCTCGAGGGCGCGCGGCACAACGTGACGTCCAACGTGATCGCCCCCGGCATCATCGGCCCCAACGCGAATCTCTCGCCCCTGTACGAGCGGATGGTCAAGCGCGTGGCGATGCAGCGGGAAGGGGAGCCGGCGGACGTGGCCCACGCCATCGCGTTTCTGTGCTCGGAGCGCGCGCGGTACATCACCGGTGCCGTGCTCACGGTCACGGGTGGAATGGATCTGTTCACCTTCTAGCGATCCGGAACAACGTCCGGAGGAGGGGTACTCTCATGCCGACAGTCAAGGAGACGTTCGATGCGATGGCGGGCCGGTTCCGCGCCGAGAAGGCCGCGGGAGTGAACGCGACCATCCAGTACGACATCACCGGCGATCAGGGCGGAACCTGGAACGCGGTGATCAAGGACGGGACCTGCGCGGTGAATCCGGGGGCGGCCGCGGCCCCCAGCCTCACGCTCTCCATGTCGTCCCAGGACTGGCTCGACATGGTCGGGGGCAAGCTGTCGGGGCAGATGGCGTTCATGTCGGGCAAGCTCAAGCTCAAGGGCGACATGGGCCTGGCGATGAAGATCGGGGGCCTGTTCCAGGTCTAGAGCGAGGAGAAGGGCCCATCTGCGTTCGTCGGCGCCGGCCTCGAGCACGCGACGGCTCAGACCGTCAGAAACGCGCTACGCGCTGCGCCGGCGGCCGCCGGGCGCCGCCTCGCAGCTGGACCCTTCTCCTCGCTCTAGCCGGGTTACTCCGACAGGCTCCTAGCGCGAACCGGAAGGGGGCGCTGCCCCCTTCTAGCCCTCTCCCGTGAATGCGCGCCGCGCTATACATTTGCCAGGGTGCGTCATCTGTGTGACACTCTGCGTGGTACTCGCCGCAAGGACGCGGGAGGGGGTTCGAACTCATGGCGCGCTCGACGGTGCACTTCGATGTGGAAGAGCGGCCGGCTTCCGTCCCGATCTGGCGCGAGGCGCTGTTCGGCTTCGATTGGCTGGCCCTTCGAACCTCACCCGTTCTGTACGGGTGCGGCATCCCCCGCGGTGACGGGGCGCCGGTCGTCGTGGTGCCCGGCTTCCTCGGCAGCGACGTCTATCTCCTCGAGATGTACTTCTGGCTCGGCCGCATCGGCTACCGGCCCTTTCTCTCGCGCATCGGCAGAAACGCGGAGTGCCTGGATGTCCTGGTCGGGCGACTGCTCGGCACGGTCGAGGAGGCGCGGGCGTCGACGGGCCGCCCGGTGCATCTCATCGGCCACAGCCTTGGAGGCATGCTGGCGCGCTCGGCCGCGGTGCGCCGCCCGGACCGGATCGCCTCCGTGATCACGCTCGGGTCTCCGTTCCGTGGCATCCGGTCGCATCCGCTCGTGATGCAAGCGGCGAGCACGGTGCGCGCCCGCATCCGGAGCCGGGCGGAGCAGCGGGACGATCGCCCGGATTGCTTCACCGCGGCGTGTCAGTGCGACACCGTCAAGGCGCTCCAGGCGCCGCTGCCGTCCTCTGTTCCCCAGATCGCGATCTACACCAAGACGGACGGCATCGTGGACTGGCGGTCGTGCATCAATGACGATGCCGAGGCTGACGTCGAGGTGTCGGGCACCCACGTGGGACTGGCGTGGAACCCGAAGGTGTACCGGATCATCGCGGAGCGCCTGGCCGCGCTCGCGGCCCCGGCCGGCGGCGCTCGGTTGCCGGCGCAGCGTCGGCAGCGTGCAGTCCGAGCCGACGCTGAGGCTCGCCGCCAGTGCCCGGGCTCAGTCCAGGTGCTCGGTCAACCCGTCGACGTCGTAGGCCATGATCATGAGATCGCGCGTGCGCCCGTCGCGGTCGATCACGAAATCCGACAGGAGCGCCTCGGCGCGGAAGCCGAGCCGCTCGAAGGTGGCGATCGCGCCCTTCTGATCGACCGTCATCTGCGCGACGATCTTGCGCAGCCCCAGCTCCGTGGCCAGCGCGAAGACCTCTCCCGCGAGCCCCCGTCCGAGGCCCTGCGAGCGATAGCGCTGCCCCGCCTGGATGCGAATCTCGCCCAGGTGGCGCTGCCAGCTCGTCTCGTGGTGGTGCAGGCTCGCATAGCCGGCCATCTCGCCGCCCGCCTCGGCGATGACCGTGACGGTGCGCCCCGCCGCGAGGTTCTTCACCCACTGCGCGACGACGGAGGGGCTCGTGATGTCCGTGCGCAGGAACAGGAGGTCGTCCGCGGGCAGGCTCTTCGCGAACGAGACGACGGCGGTGGCGTCGGCGGCGGTCATGAATCGCAGGGTGATGGCGGTGCCGCTGTCGAGCGTGATGGCGCGCGGGTAGGCGCGGCGCGTGCCCGGGGCGTCCGCGGTCGGCATCGGCGTGCCTATCGCGCCGCGGCCGCCGCGTCCGCGAGTACCGCGGCCGCGGGTGCGCGCAACCCCCGCGAAGGCCGCCGGTTGGGCCGCCTCGGCGGCGCTCCGCAGCTCCGCAAACGCCAGGCGCAGGTGATCGGCGATCTCCCAGCCGTCGGCGATGAGCGCGGGGTCGAAGGTGAGGCCGAACGTGAGCCGCCGGTCATAGGTCAGGATGGCGACGAACAGGCCGACGCCCGTCGAGCAGATCCCGAGCGGAATCCAGTTCAGCAGGCGGCGCCCACCCAGATAGAGCGGGATCTGCGGTCCCGGCACATTGGTGGAGACCGTATTGAACAGGGTCTGGGGGATGGTGATCGCGCCCGCGAGCGCCTGCCACGCGGCGGGGACGCCGTTCATGAGCTGCTGCAGCGAGTAGAGCCCGCCCGCCTGATCCTCGCCCTTGAGCCGCTCCATGGCCTGGCGCTCGGCCGTGAGGCGCGCGACGGGATCGGCGATGCCGACATAGAGCGGGGCGATCATGATCGACACGAGGTTGCCGAGGGCGCCGCGCTCGTCCGGCCTGCGCATGCTCACCGGGCACATCGCGCGCAGCTCGACGCCCTCGGTCGGAAGGCCCCGCGCGCGGAGGTAACGGCCGAGGGCGCCGCTCAGGATGGCGAGCACGACGTCGTTCACGGTGCCGCCCAGCGCGGAGCGGATCGCGCGGATGTCCGCGAAGGGCAGGCCATGCCAGGCGAAGCGGCGCTCGGTCGACAGCGGGGCATTGAACGGCGTGCTCGGCGCCGGCTTGAGCAAGGAGGGCAGCGCGGTCGTGACGGCCCCCGTGAGCTGCCGGGCGCGCGCGCTGATCTCGGTCGGGCGGAGCAGGCCGAATGCCGAGTCGGTGAAGCTCTGGGCGGCCTCGGTCAAGCGGTCGCGCACGGCATCCTGCAGCAGGGTGATCGGATCGGGCAGCGGACGAGGCTGCCACGGCGCCGCCGGCGGGGTCGGGGGCTCGGCGTCGGGTGTCAGATCGTGAAGCACCATGGTCAAGTCGACCCCGGACATGCCGTCGATCATCGCGTGGTGGATCTTCCAGACGATCGCGGTATGGCCGTCGGATCGGCCCTGGAGCAGGATCAGCTTCCAGAGCGGGTGGCCGCGATCCAGCATCCCCCCGTACACGCGGCCGCCGATCTCGGCCATCGTGCGGTCGTCGCCGGGGGCGGGCAGCGTGACCTCGTCGATGTGGTGAGCGATGTCGAAGTCCGGGTCGTCTTCCCACGTCGGATGCGCGAGGGTGAACGGGGGGAACACGACCTTCTGCCGGTAGCGGGGCAGCCGATGGAGTCGGTCGAGGAGCAGGCGCGCCAGCTCCTCGCGGGAGACGCGGCCCTCGTAGAGCATGCAGCCTCCGATGTGCATGGGCTGCTCGGCCTTCTCGAGATAGAGGAAGGTGGAATCGATCGTGGTGAGGCGACGGTTGAGGCTCGGCTGCGTCATTGGATGCTGTCCTCCGGCCGGCGACGGATCGCGGGGTCGAGCCACGAGTATAGTCGCGCGTCCCCGCTCAATGAAAGGGCTCCACGCCGCGGCAGCCGCGCAGCGTTGCGCGACGGGTTGACACTGGCCTTCAGGGGCTCATACTCGCGGCATGGCGCCCGAGCCGGCTTCTCCGTTTCCGCCTTTCGACATGAACCAGTTCGTCGGCATGATGTCGCGGTTTCTCCAGGGGCCCGAGCAGGCGATGCGGGTCTATCGCGAGCTCCTCGGGCTCGAGGGGGGCTCGCGGGAAAAGAGCGTCGACTTCATGGCCCAGCTCGCGCGCGGGTATGGCCTCGACGCCACGCCGCTGTTCGAGGGCGTGCTCCGCTTCGGCCCGACCGACACCGCGCGCGTCGCCGCCGCTGCCTATCTCGCCGAGCAGGGGCGCGAGGAGACCGTGCTCGAGGTGCTCGAGTCGCTGCAGCCGCCTGTCCTCACCATGACGCTCCTGTCGGGCCTCGCCGACGTCCTCGCGGCTCGTCCCGCGACGGCCGCCCGCATCGACCGGCTGATCGCCTTCGGCAAGCGCTTCGAGGACGCCACCCACTACACGACGCTCCTCCTGGGCGACTTCACCGGCCGCGACGTCAAGCGCGTCATCCGCCGCGCGATCGCCGAGAGCCTCCTTCGCCGCGACGCGCCGGACACGGCCGGCTGGCCTCGCGAGTGACTCGAGGGGTCGGCCCTCGAAACGGAGCTCACAGGAAGTTGAGGAGCAGGTGGAGGCCGTAGATCCCCCCGCCCGCGAGGCCGCCGACCACGGTGCCGTTGACGCGGATGTACTGGAGATCGTCGCCCGCGTGCTCCTCGATGAGCCGCACCGCGCCCTCCGCTCCGAGCGCATGGACGCCGCGCTCGATGAATGCGGCCAGATGATTCTGGTAGCGTTCGACGAGAGTTGCGGCGTGCTGCTTGAGCCAGCGGTCGAGGCTCTTTCGAACGTCTGCGTCCGACACCAGCGTCTCGCGGGCCCGCTCGATCTGGCCGGTGATCCACGCCACCAGCTCCGACCGATCGCTCCCGAGATCGGTGACCAGGGCACGGCGCAGCCCAGCGGCGGCGTCCTCGATGAGCCCGCTGAGCGCGGGGCTCGTCAGGAGCTCGGTCTTGGTCGCCTCGACACGGGCGGCCAGGTCGGGCTCGGTGCGCAGGCGACCCGGTAGCTCGGCCAGCGCCTCGGAGAGGCGCCGCCGGAGCGGATCGTCCGGATCGTCGGCGACCTTCGCGAGCGCCGCGCGGAGGGCCGACACGAGGCGGTCGCGGTCGATCAACCCGAGGATATTGGCGACGCGGATCAGGAAGCCCGGGTACAGGCCCATGCGCTGGCGATAGCTGCCGACGACCTCGTCGACCAGCTCGCCGACCGCGTCGCGAACGTCGGGACGGTCCAGCGTCTCGACCAGCGTCCGGGCCAGCGCCTCGACCAGGCGCTGGTCCCATCCATTTCGGTGCGCCACGTCGATGATCTCCGCGAGCACGGGCGCGACCGGGCGGCTCAGGAGGAGCCGCCGAATCCAGGACACCAGCTCCGTCGCCGACCCGGCCGGGAGCTGGGCCGCCGCCCAGCGCGCGACGGTCGCCACGAGCGGCTCGACGTCGGCCGGCTTGACGCGCGCGGCGACCTGGGCGAGAAGGCTCGCCACGTCCACGCGCGAGATCTCGCGCGTCACGTACTCGGTGGTCAGGATGCGGCCGCCGACCATGCCGCCGACGCGCGCGGCCATGAGCTGCCAGTTGGCGGGGATGAGCGCGGTGTGCGGGATGGGGATGCCGAGCGGATGGCGGAAGAGCGCCGTGACGGCGAACCAGTCGGCGAGGCCGCCCACGACCCCGGCCTCGGCGATGGCGAGGATCCATCCGCCCCACCATCTGCCCCGCCAAGGGAACACGGCCACGGCGAGGGCCGCGGCGGCGAGCAAGACGGTGAGGGCGAGGCGCCGCTGGTGCCGCGGCTTGCGGGGATCGGCGGCGAGCTCGATCAGCTCGCGGCCCAGACATCGACGAGGTAGCGGTTCTCCGCCGTCAGCTCATCGAGCCACCGATCGGCGGCGGCCTCGCCCCCGCCGGTCTTCTGCGCATGGATGGCCGCGAACGCACGCCGCACGTCGGGCGCCATCCGGCTCGCATCGCCGCACACGTAGACGACGGCGCCGCTCTCGATCATCTGCCACACGGCGTCCCGCTCCTCGAGGAGCAGGTCCTGGACGTACATCTTCTTCTCGCCGGGAAGCCGGGAGAACGCGACCTTGAGATCGGTGACTCCGTCGCGGGCGAGGGCCGCCAGCTCGTCGGCGTAGAGGAAGTCCTGCTCGGGATGGCGGCAGCCGAAGAAGAGCATCGATCTCCCGACCGGCGTGCCCTGGCTCTTGAGCCAGGCGCGCTCCTGGAGGAATCCGCGAAACGGGGCGAGGCCCGTGCCGGGGCCGATCATGATGATGGGCGTGGCGGCGTCCTCGGGCAGGCGGAACGCCGACTTGGTGTCCTTCACGAAGGCGTAGATGACGGTCGCGTCCTCCTGATGGCACAGATAGTTCGAGCACACGCCGCGATAGGTCCCGCGCCCGGAGCGGGCGGGGGCGTCCACCACGCCGACGGTGATGCTCAGGTGGCGCTCGTCGCGCAGTGGAGAGGAGGAGATGGAGTAGTAGCGCGGCGCGAGCGGGGCCAGCATCTCGAGATAGACGTGAAACGGCAGGGCGCAGGCGGGGTACTCCTCGAGCAGATCGACGAGGGACTTGCGCGTGGCCATCACCTCCGCCTTGTAGCGGGCGGTGCTCGCCTCGTCGTCCCCGGCGAGCGCGGCCAGCCGCGGACGGGTCCACGGGCACTCGGTGTGCTCGACGAGCGTCTGGATCTGGCTCCGCGTGGCCACGTCCTGGAGCTCGACGTAGTCACCGAGGAGCCGGTACACGGAGATCGTCTCGTCGACGGGCAGGAACGACTTGCGTGCCCCGGTCCGGCGCAGGCGGACGAAGGCGTCGTGCTCGAAGCCGAAGCGGGCAGCCACGCGCTTGACGAGCGATTCGGCATTGTGGGCGATGACGCCGAGATGGTCGCCGGCGCGATAGCTCGCCCCGGCCGGCAGCTCGAGCTCGATGTGGCGCGTCGATCGATCGGAGGGCTGGGGGCCGTCGCGCCGGTGCAGCTCGCGGTTCACCGTCACCGCCATGGCCCGTGCCCCGAGGGAGTCGACGAAGGGGCTCATGCGCTGTCCGGGCACGATCTCGAGGGTGTAGAGCGGCTCCTTGGCCGGCGTCCCGCGCCCCTCGAGGTCGATGCCGAGCTCGGCGGCGACCGTGTTCCACAGCGGCTTGTACCAGGTGTGGAACTGCCCATCGAAGTCGTCGCGGGCATCGCCTTCGCCCCGCGGCGTGATGCGCCGAGCCCCGTACGCCGCGAGCTTGTCGTCGATGAGCCGGGGAATCGCCTGAAAGGTCGAGGCCCAATCCTGGTTCCCGCAGCCGAAGACCGCGTAGCTCACGCCCTCGAGCGCTCCGGATTCGAGCGCGCCCCCGCGCAGCCAGTCACAGAATTGGACGGCGTTGTCGGGCGGGGTGCCGTTGTACGACGCGGTGGCGATCATGACGGCGCCCTCTCTCGGCAACCGCCCCGCGTAGTCGTCGAGCGGGGCCACCGTCGCGGCGAAGCCCTGGGCGAGGCCGTCCTCGGCGATCTGGCGGGCGAGGCCCTCCGCCGTCCCGAGATTCGACCCGTACAGCACGAGCAGCGGGGTCGAGTGGCCATGGCGGTCAGGACTCGCCGCCGCGGCGGGCTCCGCGGCGGCGGCCACGGTCACCGCGGCGGGCCGCGCGATGTCGGGGCGGTCGGCCGACGTCCGGCGCTTGAGCGTGATCGTGAGGCCGTCGGGCTTGATGGTGAGGCTTTCCTTGATCTTGAGCTGGTAGCGCTTGTGGTCGATCAGCTTGAAGCGCTGCAGGATCATCCCGAGGACGAGCGTGGCTTCCTGCAGGGCGAACTGGCGGCCGATGCACGCTCGCTGGCCATTGCCGAAGGGCTTGTAGGCATTGGCGGGCCGCGCGCGCTCGGCCTCGCGGCTGAAGTTGTCGGGGTCGAAGACCTCGGCGTTCTCTCCCCACACGGCGGGGTCGCGGTGGAGTGCCCCGACGAGCACCACGATCTGGTAGCTCTTCTTCATCTTGTACTGGCCGCCGATCACGGTGTCCTTGTGCGGCGCCAGCGCGAAGGCGGGCGCGGTGGGCCAGAGCCGGAGCGTTTCCTTCAGGATCTGGGACACGTAGGTGAGCTGGTTGACCTGCGCATAGCTCGGCGTGCGCGACGGGTCCGAGCCGAGCACGCGGTCGACCTCGTCGTAGGCCCGGGCGAGGACGTGCGGATTGTTCAGGAGCGCGTAGATCGCGAAGGACAGGAGGCCGCTCGTCGTCTCGTGGCCCGCGATCAGGAAGGTGATGATCTGGTAGCGGATATTGAGGTCGTCGAGCCGCTCGCCCGTCTTCTTGTCGACGCCGGACAGCATGTAGCTCAGGAGGTCCTGCTTCCGTCCCAGATCCTCGCCGCTCTCCCGGCGCTCGCGGATGATGCCGTCGACCGTCTCGTTCATGTGACGGATGTCGGCGCGCAGCTTGCGATCGCGGTCCTTCCGGATCAGGTCCTCGAGGGGCAGCCGCCCCGATTGCTCCATGGTGCCGCTGAGCGCGCCCACCGATGGCGTCGACGAAGGGGTGGTTCGTCTCGCGGTAGAACGAGTTGAAGCGGTAGTCGAACCCGCACAGCGCGATCGTGTCGAGGGTCAGCGAGGTCATGTCGTGCACGACGTCGACCTCGTCGTCGGCGTTGAGCCGCTCCCACTTCAGGACGAGCTGCTCGGCGATGTCGAGCATCATCGCGTGATAGCCCTGCATCGCGCGCTGGCTGAAGTTCGGAAGCAGGATATTGTGCGCCTTCGACCAGTTCGGCTCTTGCGTGTACGCGGTGAAGAGGCCGTCGCCCGCGAAATTCCGCACGAGCCGGAGGGCGCCGCGCACGCTCTTGTCGAAGCGCGACTCGTCGCAGAGCTCGTCCACCAGCTCGTGTCCGGAGACGACGACGAGGGGCTTGCCGCGCATGTCGAGCCAGTAGATCGGCCAGTACTGGCGGGCCAGCTTGGCCATGTTCTGCACCGGCGAGGTCGCGCCGAGCGACAGAAGATTGCCGAGCCACGGCGTCCTCGGCGGGTGCGGAATGGGGTCGAGCGGGTTGCGGCTCGGCATTATCGGTCCTCCTTCGTGGGGCACGCCATTGTAGTGCGCGCGCCGTGGCGGCATCAAGCGTCCCGCCCGGCTATTGACTGGGAGGCGGGTCCGGGGCACTTTACACCCGAAGGAGGGGCGCATCGTGGCGGACCCGGCATCTCCCATTCCCGATCCGGTGGCGGCGTGGCGCTCCTGGATCAGCCAGTCCGAGCAGCAATGGAATGCCCTCCTGAACCAGGCCATGGGGTCCGATCAGTACTCCCAGTGGATGGGCCGCATGATGGAGACGTACGTCATGATGCAGAAGAACATGGCCGAGAGCATGAGCCGCTATCTCGGCGCGCTCAATATGCCGACGCGCACGGACATCCTCACCCTCGGGGACCGGCTGGCGATGATCGAGGACCGGCTGGCCGGGATCGAGCGGATGCTCACCGCCGCCGGAACGAGCGCGGCGCCGACCGATGGCGCCACCGCGGCCGCGATGCGGCCGCCGCGGACGAAGCAGCCGGCCTCTGGAACGGGGACGACACCGGCCGGCGAGAGTCGCGGCACATGACGGCGCCGGGCGCCGCGCCGGCGGAGATCGTCATCGAGACCCGGGTGCGCGAGGAGGTGGAGCGCGCGCTCCTCCGCAACGTCAAGGGGCTCGAGTACCTGTCGGCCGGGGCCCCGGAGATGGGACTGACGCCGAAGGACGTCGTGTACGCCCGCGGGACCTTGCGCCTCTACCACTACCGGCCCTTGGCGCCGGAGGTGTACCGCGTGCCGGTGCTGCTCGTGATGTCGCTGGTCAGCAAGGCCTATATCCTCGATCTCACGCCGGGCCAGAGCTTCATCGAGTTCCTCCTCCGCCAGGGCTATGACGTCTACATGATCGACTGGGGCGTGCCGCGCCCGGCGGACAAGCGCCTGCGCCTGGAAGACTATGTCCTCGACTTCATCCCCGACTGCCTCGAGCGAATCCGGCGCGACAGCGGCGAGCCCGATGTCTCCATGATCGGCTATTGCATGGGGGGGCTGCTCGCGGTGCTGTACGAGGCGCTGCACCCGGACGGCCCGGTCAAGAACCTCGCCTGCTTCACCACGCCGGTGAACTTCGAGGGGATGACGCTGTTCAGCCAGTGGACCGACAAGCGCTACTTCGACGTCGATCGCATCGTCGACTCGCTGGGCAACGTGCCGCCCGAGCTGATGTACGCGTCGTTCGAGATGCTGAAGCCGGCGGCGCGCCTGGCCGGGCAGGTGCGCCTCTGGGACAATATGTGGAACGACGATTTCGTGAAGGGCTATCGCATGTTCGACCGCTGGGCGGCGGACCAGATCCCGTTTCCCGGCGAGTGCTTCCGCCAGACGGTCAAGGAGCTCATGTGGGAGAACCGGCTGTACAAGAACGAGCTGGTGCTCGGCGGCCGGCCGGTCGTGCTCGAGCGCATCACGGTGCCCTTCCTGCACGTCATGGCCGAGCACGATCACATCGTCCCCTACGCGTCGGCGAAGGATCTCGTGGCGATGGTCGGGAGCGCCGACAAGAAGGAGCTCCTGCTCAAGGGCGGTCACGTGAGCCTCGTGGCGGGGCCCAATGCCAGCCGACGACTCTGGCCCCAGCTCGATACCTGGCTCTCGGAGCGCTCGGTATGAGCACCCGGGAGCGCCGCGCCTATCCGCGGAAGGTCTCGCTCGGCGGGGAGATGGTCACGCTCCGCCCCATGAACGGGATGGACCGGGCGGCCCTGCTCGCGTTCTCGCGCGCGTTGCCCGGACACGACCTGCTCTTCCTGCCCGTCGACATCACCCGGCCTGCCGTGATCGACGCCTGGGTCGACGCCATCGAGCGCGGCGCGGTCACGACCCTGCTCGCGGATCGCGATGGGGTGGTGCAGGGGTACGCGGCCGTCGACCGCGGGCAGCTCGACTGGTCCCCGCACGTCGCCGAGCTGCGGGTGCTGGTCTCCGGGGCGATGCGGGGCAAGGGACTCGGTCGGCTGCTCACCCAGGAGGCCTTTGCGCTGGCCCTCGAGCTCGGCATCGAGAAGATGGTGGCGCAGATGACGGTGGACCAGAAGGGCGCGATCGCGGTGTTCGAAGGCATGGGGTTTCGGCCGGAGGCGCTCCTGCGGGACCACGTCAAGGACCGCGAGGGCAAGAAGCACGATCTGCTGGTCCTGAGCCATGACGTGGCGCGGTTCCAGTCGCAGATGGATGCGTATGGGGTCAGTGAAGCCCTGGAGCCGTAGCGGGCCGCTCGGAACGATCGGTAGGCCGGATCTCGTCCGAGCGGCCCGCGCGCGGCCGATCGTGTTAGTTGCGGGTGCCGTAGATCTCGCGGAGCCGGCTCGTGCAGGTGCTCACGGCGTTTTCGATCTCCTTGCCCGTCCGCTCCGCGGTGCCCTGGAAGCGCTCGGTATTGCGGGAGACGATCTGGGCATTGGTCTCGAAGAGCTTGAACACGCGCTGGGTGCCGTCCAGCATCGAGGCGACGCCCTTCCGGTACCACGCGAAGGGGTCCTGCCGAAGCTCCTCGAAGGCCTCGCGCGGATTCATCGGTGTGAACACGCCCCGGGCCGCGTCGAGCGCGGCCGACTGCAGCTCGCCGAGCGTGCGGAGCCGATCCGCGGCAGCCGAAGCGGACAGCTCGATCAGCTGGCCGACCACCCGCTGATTGGCCTCCGCGAGCGCCGAGACGGCATCGAGAGCCTTGCCGCCGATCTGGTTGAGGGGGGGAACTCGGTGGTCGCCTGGGGCTGGGTCTTTGTCGTGGACATCGTCGTGCTCCTTGTGCCGGCTCTGGCCGCGACGGGCGACTGCCGGCTCCGAACTGGTTTGACCTGGACGCGTTGCTTTGCGGTGACCCGCTGCTTGCTCACGTAGGCGAGGATAACACGGTGCGTCATTCGGTCAAGCGATATTTTGCTGCGTCGCGTTATTGCCGGGTCCAAGTGATGGATCAGCGCGTTATCGACCTCGGGGTGCCGGTGCACTACATCGATTTCGGGGGCTCCGGGGCGCCCATGGTGCTGGTGCACGGACTCGGCGGATCGGCGATCAACTGGCTCGGCGTGGGGCCGTCTCTTGCCCGCCGGTACCGGGTCGTCGCGCTCGATCTCGCCGGCTTCGGCGAGACCCCGCCGGTCAAGGGCTCGACGGGGTTGGCGGCGCAGCGGGATCTCCTCGACCGCTTCCTCGCTTCGGTCATTGCGGGCCCGGCCATCGTGGTGGGGAACTCGATGGGCGGCCTCCTCGCCTTGATGGAGGCCGCGGCCGAGCCCGAGCGCGTGTCACGCCTCATCCTGGCCGCGCCCGCCCAGCCGACGCCGCGCCGAGGGCGCATCGACCTCGAGGTCCTGGCGGTGTTCGCCACCTACGCGATGCCGTGGCTGGGCCCGTGGTACATGCGGCGGCGCGCGGCGCGGCTCGGGGCCGAGGGCCTGGTTCGCGAGATGCTGCGCCTCTGCTGCGTGGATCCGAGCCGCGTGGCGCCCGATGTGCGGGCCGCCCACGTGGCTCTCGCGGCCGACCGCCTCGCGCGGATGCCGTGGGCCACTGACGCGTTCCTCGATGCGACGCGCTCGCTGCTGGTCGGCCCTGCGCCGGCGGCGCCGCTTCTATGCGATGGTGGACCGCGTCACCGCGCCTTGCCTCATCATCCAGGGCGCGGGCGATCGGCTCGTGCCGATCGCATCCTCGCGCGAGTTGGCTCGGCGACGGCCGGACTGGAAGCTCGAGGTGTTCGACGCGATCGGCCATGTCCCCCAGCTCGAAGCACCCGGGCGCTTCGTCGAGACGGCCGAGCGTTGGCTCGGCGGCGCGGCATGACGCCCTCCTCTCACCTCGAGGCATGGACCGCTCGCCAATGTCGTCCGCACCCACGCGAGAGCGCGCGGCGGCCGGCCGATGATCACGTACGGCCAGCGGACGATCAGCTATGCCGAGATGGACGGGCGCTCGAGCCGCGTCGCTCGGGCGCTCGCCGCCGAGGGCGTGGCTGCCCAGGACCGCGTCGCCTTCCTCGACAAGAACGGCCCGGAGTACTTCGAGGTTCTCTTCGGCGGCGGCAAGATCAATGCCGTGAACGTGGCGGTGAACTGGCGCCTCGCCCCCGCGGAAATGAAATACACGATCGACGACGCGGATGGTCTTCATCGGCATCGTTTCTGACCTGCACCTTTTCGTTGAGTCGAATCTGCGAGATATGGAACGTGAAACCTCGCAAGCCCGGCGGCCAGAAGCTGCAGGCGGCAGGATCGAGGCAACACTCAGGACACGGGCACTCCCCCGTCAGAACTCGACGTCGCAGATCATACGCCGCAATCCGCTGGCATTGACAGGTGGCGGCGATCACACTCGTCCAACATTTCGACCTTCGTCGCTGCCGCGTCGGCTCAGTGCCGATCGTCCGACGGCAGTCAGTAACGCGAGTCGCCATACGCATGCTCTGCATCTCGACCTCGCTCGGCAATGGGTGCCAAATCACGTCAGTAGACATCCATGGACGACGACCACCCTCGCAATCCGTCGTCGCATAGCATCCATGAATGTGTCCGCTCGGCTAGCTAGCCTAAGCTAAGTCCCTCGGAGGGGGCTTCGCCCCCCTTCCGATGCCTCCCCCCAGGAGGGATTGCGCCGGCGGAGCCGGCGCTCGAAGCGGAACGCCAGACGCTGACACGTGAGTCCATGTCGCCTACTCCGACACACATCCTCGCGGGCATGGTTTCGGGCGTGACGGGCGGCGAGCGCGGCGATGGTCTGACGCTCAGGCCGAGAGCAGGTGGCGGAGCGCGGGCTCGAGCGCGGGCCACCTGAACGTGTAGCCGGTCGCGAGGAGACGGCCCGGCACGAGGCGCTGACTGGCCAGGATCGTCTCACCCGCCATCTCGCCGAGCATCAGCCGCACCCCGAACGCGGGCACGCTGAGCAGGGTCGGCCGCCCGAGCACGCGACCGAGGGTCGCGGCGAATTCGGATTGCGTGACGGCAGCGGGCGCGGCGACATTCACCGCCCCCGAGAGCGCCGGTGTCGACAGCGCGTGCAGGATGCCGCCGACCGCGTCGTCGAGCGCGATCCAGCTCACGTACTGGCGCCCGCCCCCGATGGGCCCCCCCATGCCCTTCCGGAACAGGCCGAGCATCTTGGACAGCGCCCCCGCGGACGGGTCGAGGACCACGCCGAAGCGCAGGTGCAGCACGCGGATGCCGGCCTCGCTCGCGGGCGCCGCCGCCTGCTCCCAGTCGCGGCAGACGGAGGCGAGAAAGCCCGTCCCCGCCGCGCTCTCCTCGGTCAGGACTTCGTCGCCCCGGTCGCCGTAGTATCCCACCGCCGACGCGCAGGCGAGGACGGCGGGCGGACGGGACAGGCGGGCGACGGTCCGTGCGAGGAGCGCGGTGGCGTCCACGCGGCTCGCGCGGATGCGGGCTTTCTTGGCGTCCGTCCAGGCGCCGCTCGCAATGTCCTCGCCCGCGAGATGCACCACGGCGTCCAGCCCCTCGATGGGTGCTGAGTCGAGCGCGCCTGCCGCCGGGTCCCAGCGCACGTCGGTTCCGCCGGGGTCAGGGTCGGTGCGCACCAGGCGGATGGCCGCGTGGCCCGTCTGGCCGAGGCGCGCGACGAGGGCTGAGCCGATCAGCCCGGTGGCTCCGCTGACCAGGACCCTCACCGCGACCTCAGAGAAAGCGCCGCGCGAGCCAGTCGATCGACGTCACTCCGGGACGATGATGGCGAAGGTCCAGCCGCACAGCGTGGCAGGCGGCAGGAGCCCGTCCGCCACGGCGCGGGCGAAGGGCGGCAGCCCGTCGGTGGCGGGCAGGGGGCGTCCCGGATCGAAGATCCGCGCGAGCCCGCGGTGCTCGCGTCCCGCGACCCAGTAGCGCGCGCGAGGCTCGGCGACGAGATTGCGCACCCAGAGCGAGCGCGCGCCGCGCACGGTGCCGATGAAGACGCAGCCGTCGAAGACCGTGGCGAGGAGGGGTACGCGACGCGGCTGCCCGCTCTTGGCCCCCGTGGTCTCGAGCACGATCAATCCGGTGGGCAGAAGGCCGGGCGAGCCGCAGCCCGCGCGCACGGCCGGCTCCACCAGCGCATTGAGCGCGCGGAAAAAGTCGGCCTCGATTCTCTGTGCGGGTGCGGGGGTGCTCACGAGGACCGCGGGCCGCTCCCCGGCTTGGCCATCTCGCCCATCTTCTGGATGGCCTCCATCCAGAGCTTGTAGGCGCGGCCCTGCGCCTCCGTCAGCCGGGTGACCGCCGCCTGAAGCTCCGCGGGCGGAGCGCCGGAGGACAGCGCCAGCGGCAGGCGCATCCAGGCCTGTCCGACGGCAAAGGCCGCTTCGTTCAGCTCGCGCCACGCGGCCAGGGCCTCGGAGGACATGGCCGGCCCGGAGCGCGGGAGCTGCCCCATCATCGTGCCCGCCGCCTCGCTCCAGCTCCGCGCGACCGTGTTCCAGAACGACTGCGCCTGCTGCCAGCCCTCGCTCAACGAGCGCGCGCCGGCCTCCCACATCTGTTGCGCCTGTTGCGGGCCTGGCTTGCCTGGTTCGGTCGTCATGGCTGTCCTCCTCTTCAGGGAGCGGCGGCCGGCACATCGCGCGCCATCACGAGGATGTCGCGCGTCCGGCCGTCGGCGTCGATCACGAAGTCCTGGAGCAGCGCCTCGGTCTTGAACCCGAGGCGCTCGAAGGTGCTGACGGCGCCCTTCTGATCGGGCGTCATGCGCGCGATGAATTTCCGCAGCCCGAGGTCGCGGGCGATCGCCGAGATCTCGGTCGCGAGCGCGCGGCCGAGCCCGCGCGACCGATGGCGCGAGCTCACCTGGATGAAGATCTCCCCCAGGTGGCGCTGCCACGTGACGCCGTGGTGCAGGAGCGCGGCGTAGCCCGCCGTCACGCCGGCGTCCTCGGCGATCACCCCGACGATGCGGCCGGCCTCGAGGCCCTCGATGAAGCGCCCTACCGCCTCCGGATCGGTGATGTCGACGCTCAGGAAGAGCAGATCGTCCGGCGGCAGCTCGCGGGCGAAGGCCACGAGACGGTCCCCGTCGTCCGTCGACATGAGGCGCAGGGAGACGGTCCCGCCGTCGGCGAGCGTCACGGCCCGAGGATAGGCCCGTCCGTCCGCGGAGGGTGACGGCATAGGGCGCCAGTATAGCGGAGGGGCGCCGCCGAGGCGCCGGCTATTGATTGCCGCACGGCGTCATGTTGCGGTACGATGGCGACGCCGCGAGCGAGCAGGCGAGTCCACCCAGGCCGATGGCGCCCGAGGGGCAGCACCGAGGGGCAGCACCGAAGGTCAGCACCGAGGGGGAGCATATGAAAGATCAACTGTTCACGATGATGCCCGAGATGCCGGCCATGTCCGCCGAAGTGATGGCGCGCCTCGATGAAGACACGCGCCGCAATTTCCTCCGGATGAAGCACTGGAGCGAGATGGTCATGAACCCGAAGGAGCCCGAGGTCGGGCCCACCCCTCGGGAGGAGATCTACCGCAAGAACAAGTCGCGGCTCTGGCGGTACGCCTCCAAGCGCACCTACCGCACCCCGCTGCTCTTCGTGCCGAATCTCGGGATCAGCCGGCCGTACATCTTCGACCTGATGCCCAAGGCATCCTTCATCGAGCACATGACCCAGCAGGGCTTCGACTTCTACCTCGTCGACTGGGGCGTGTTCGGCCCGGAGGACAATAGCCTCACGGTGGAGGACGCGGTGACGAAGATCCTGCCGCGGCTCGCCCGGAAGGCGCTCGAGTCGTCCGGGGCGTCGGAGATGTCGGTGCTCGGCTACTGCATGGGCGCGCCGCTGTCGGCGTGCTTCCTGACCACGCATCCGGAGTTCCCCCTCAAGAACTACATCGACATGGCGGGCCCCATCGACTTCTCCCAGGTGGGGATGTTCGGCCAGTGGCTCGACGCGCGCTACTTCGACGTCGACAAGTACGTGGACACGCTCGGCACCATCCCCGCCGACATGGTCAAGCTCGGCTTCAAGCTCCTCAAGCCGACGATGGACCTCAGCACCAACGTGAACCTCTGGTGGAATCTGTGGAATCCGGAGTACGTCGCGGGCTTCAACGCCCTCAACAAGTGGGCGAACGAGTACCTGCCGTTTCCGGGCGAGTTCTTCCGCCAGTGGGTGAAGGAGTTCTACCAGCAGAACAAGCTCGTCAAGGGCGAGCTCGTGATGGGCGGGCGGCCGGTCAAGCTCTCGGCCATCGCCTGCCCGGTGCTCGCCGTGGGGGCGAAGGAAGACAATATCGCGCCGCCCGCCTGCGTGAAGGCGCTGATGGACGCGGTGTCGAGCACGGACAAGGAATACCTCGAGCTCCCGGGCGGCCATATCTCGCTCATCGCCGGCCGGGGCGCTTCGACCCATTGCTGGCCCAAGGTCGCCGCCTGGCTGGCGGCCCGGTCGTAGAGGAGACGCGCCATGGCGGAGACGGGCGGTCAGCAGCTCTTCGATCTCTGGAAGCGGCAAGTGGAGGAGGGCTCCCAGGCCTGGCTGCGGACGCTCGGGCAGGGACAGCCGGCGGATCCGCAGTCGTTCTGGCGGCCCTTCATGGACCAGGGGATGGCGGCGTGGTCGAAGGTGATGACCCAGGGGCCGCCGTCGGCGGACCTGATGGGCCAGTGGAAGCAGTTCCTCGATCAGTGGATCGCCGCGTGGTCCAAGGTGCTCGAGCAGGCCATGGGCACCGAGACCTTCGCCCAGGCCATGGGCAAGCAGATGGAGAGCTTCCTCAACACGTCGGGGCCGGTCAAGAAGGCGGCCGAGCAGCAGATCGACGCGGGGCTCGCGGGCCTCGGCCTGCCCTCGCGCAGCCAGGTGATCGGCGTGGCGGCGCAGATCGTGCAGCTCGAGGACAAGGTCGACGGTCTCGAGGATCGCCTCGACGCGGTGGTGAAAGAGCTCCGCGAGCTGACCGCCGCCGTCAAGGCAGCGCGCGCGTGATCGGCCTCACGATCGACGCCATCGAGGTGGGCGATGTCGCGGAGATTGCGCGCCGGGCCTCCGACGCCGACATCGCCGGCTTCGTCGAGTCGGTCGGCGACTACAATCCCGTGCACTCCGATCCGGCGTACGCGGCGGCGACGCAATTCGAAGAGCCGATCGCCCCGGGGATCTGGACGGCGGGCCTGATCTCCGCCGTGATCGGGACGCGGTTGCCCGGGCCGGGCGCCATCTACCTGTCGCAGGATCTCAAGTTCCTTCGCCCGGTGAAGCTCGGCGACGTGATTCGCGCGCGCGTCGAGGTCCTCGAGACGAACCGGGTCAAGAACCGGATGCGCCTCCGGACGGTCTGCACCAACCAGCGCGGCGAGGACGTCCTCACGGGGGAAGCGCTCGTCATGCCGTCGCGCACGCCCGTCCTCTACGAAAGGCCGGCGGAGCCCGCGAGCCTCGTCGCCCTGTGGACGCTCAACCCGTGGACCTGGGCCGCCCAGGCCACGGCGATGTGGATGACCCTGGGCCTCTCGGTGCTGCCCGACGCCGCCGACCGAACCTGACCAGGCAACCACTCCCGGCTCGTCCGGGGGTAGTGGGTCAGTTTGGCACGGGGCAAGTTGCGAGCCAGACGAGGCACGAGGGAGCCAGCGATGCGAGGCGACTACTTGGCAGTGTAGCCGTTGAGCGTCGCTGGCGACCGAGTAACGAAGTATGGCGAAGCAAATTGACCGCCTGCCCGCCTTGTCGCGACTAACGCGCGGTGTTAGACTGACGTTCGCCATGGCGTACGTGATCAAGCGTTACTCGAACCGCAAGCTCTACGATACGCAAGAGAGCCGGTACGTCACGCTCGAAGAGCTCGAAGAGCTCATCCGCGCGGGCAAGGAGATCTCGGTCGTCGACGTGTCCACGGGGGAAGACCTGACCTCGGTCACGCTCGCCCAGATCATTCTCGAGAACGAGAGGAACCGCCGCGCCACGCTGCCCACCGCCTTCCTCCACCAGCTCATCAAGCACGGCGAGGCGTGGCAGGACTTCGTCCAGCGCTCGCTCAAGTCGAGCCTCGACGGCATCATGACGAGCCAGCGCGAGTCCGACCGCGTGCTCCGCGAATGGGCCTCGCGGGCCGGGTGGCTGCACGGCACGCCCGCCGAGCCGAAGCCGGAGAAGCGGACCGAGGCCGCGGAAGGCGACGCCCTCCGCGACGAGGTCTTCGCCCTGCGCGAGCAGCTCCGCGCTCTGGAAGAGCGACTGGAGAAGCGGCGGGAGCGGTAGGTCCGGCGCGGTTCTCACCGGCCAACCGCCGGTTCTGAAGCACCTCATGCGATCTTCGCTCCGGGGCACTTTTCTTGCGTTGCGTTATCCCCGTCATGCTATAGGGTTGTCGCTTGCCCTAACCCCCTGGATCCCGAGCTCCGGAGCCCGAGATGTCACTCACGCGCCTGGTGGAGGAGAGCCTCGAGAAGTACGGCGAATACGTCGCGCTCGCCTTCGAGGGGCGGCAGTACACCAACGTCGAGCAGCACCGGACGGCGGGCCGCGTGGCCAATGCGTTGCGCCGCCTCGGGGTCGAGCCGGGCGACCGCGTCATGGTCATGCTGCCCAACTGTCCCGAGGTGCTGCAGAGCTACGGCGGAATTCTGAGGGCGGGCGGCGTGATCGTCCCGGTGATCTTCCTGCTCGGCGACGCGGAGGTCGCGCACATCCTCGCCGACTCCGAGTCGAAGGTCGTCATCACCTCGAGCGATATGCTCTGGAAAGTCGACGCGCAGATCGGCGTCATGCCCACGCTTCGCCACGTGCTGCTCGTGGACGGCGGGGGAGACGGCCGCACCCTCTCGTTCGCCGGGGAGATCGCGGGGGAGCCCGAGTCGTTCCCGACCGAGGAGCGCGGCGCCGACGACCTCGCGGTGATCCTCTACACGTCGGGGACCACCGGGGTGCCCAAGGGCGTGGCGCTCTCGCATGACAACCTCGAGTCCAACGCGCGCTCGGCGGCCGCGCTCTACCGAGCTCGACCGGACGGACTGGGGCGTCGCGGTCCTGCCGCTGTCGCATTCCTACGGCCTCACGGTGATGAACGCGGGCCACATCCTCGGCACGCGGGCGTGCCTCCTCCGCTGGTTCAATCCCGAAGAGGTTCTCGCGGCCATCCAGGCCTTCAAGGCGACGAGCATGGCGGGCGTCCCGACCATGTTCCTCTACTTGCTGAACTACGCCGAGGCGGACCGCTTCGATACGCGGACGATGCGCGTCTGGGGATCCGGTGCCGCACCGCTCCCCGTCGAGATCGTGGAGCCGTTCGAGCGGAAGTTCGGGGGCAAGCTCATGGAGGGCTATGGCCTCACCGAGGCGTCGCCCGTGGTCTCGGCCCATCGGCTGTCGGGCGTCAGGAAGCTCGGCTCCGTGGGCCAGCCGATTCCGGGCGTGCGCGTCTCCATCCAGGACGACGATGGCCGGCATCTGCCCGCCGGCGAGGTCGGCGAGGTCTGCGTGAAGGGGCCCAACGTGATGGTGGGCTACTATCGGAGCCCCGAGGAGACGGCGCGCGCCATCCGCGAGGGGTGGCTGCACACGGGCGACATGGGGCGCCTCGACGAGGACGAGCTTCCTCTACATCGTCGAGCGAAAGAAAGACCTCATCATCCGCGGCGGGTTCAATATCTACCCTCGGGAAGTCGAGGAAGTGCTCTACGCCTTCCCGAAGACCGCGGAGGCCGCGGTGATCGCCATGCCGGATGCGCTGATGGGCGAGGACGTCCTCGCCTTCGTCGTGCTCAAACCCGGCGAGGCGGCGACGGCCGATGACGTCATGGCGTTCTGCGCGACCCGGCTCGCACGGTTCAAGTGTCCGAAGCACGTCCGTTTTGTGGACTCACTGCCCAAGAGCCCGATCGGGAAGATCCTGAAAAAAGAGCTCCGCAGACAGCTCTGAGGGAGAGATCCATGGCCGACGACACTCTGGCACGGATGTTCTGGGCGCGCGTGGAGCGAGGCGGCGGCGGTCCCGCCCAGCGGTTCAAGCGCGGGGGCGCGTGGCAGACGCTCTCGTGGCGAGAGATGGGCGACATCACGCGCGAGGTCGCGCTCGGCCTCATCGCGCTCGGGCGGAAGAAGGGTGAGGCGGTCGGGGTGCTCTCGGCGAGCCGGCCCGAGTGGGTCCACGCGGACTTCGCCGTCTTCTCGGCCGGCGCCCGGACCATTCCGATCTACCCGAGCTATCCGCCGGATCTGATCCAGTACATCGTCAACGACGCGGGGATCAAGACGCTCATCGTCGAGGACGGAGCCCAGCTCGCGAAGGTGGCCGAGGTGAAGGACAAGATGGACGGCCTCGAGCAGGTCGTGGTGATGGAGGGCTATCAGGGCAAGGAGCCCTGGGTGCTCACCTGGGAGGCGCTGCGCCAGCTCGGCCGCGACCGCGCCGACGCGCTCAAGAGCGAGCTGGCCGGCCGGGTCGCCGAAGGACTGCCCGACGACATCGCGACGATCGTGTACACCTCGGGCACGACGGGCCCGCCCAAGGGGGTGGTCCAGACCCACGGCAACCACGTCTTCATGCTCAAGTCCTCGGAGCAGACGCTGCGCGTGAAGGAAGGCGACGTCCATCTCCTCTTCCTGCCGCTGGCGCACTCCTTCGGCCGGCTCGAGTCCTTTGCGGGGGTCTACCGGGGTCTCACCACGGCGTTCGCCGAGAGCATCGACCGGCTCCGGGAGAACCTCCCCGAGATCCAGCCCCACTTCATCTGCAGCGTGCCGCGCGTCTTCGAGAAGGTGTACGCGGGGATTCTTGCCCGGGCCGACGCCGAGAAGGGGCTCAAGAAGAAGATCTTCTTCTGGGCGGTGGGCGTGGGCAAGAAAGTCTCGAAGCTCGCGCAGGCCCGCCAGCCGGTGCCGTCCGGGCTCGCCTTCCAGCACCGCCTGGCCGACAAGCTCGTCTTCTCGAAGATGCGGGCGGCCCTCGGCGGGCGGCTGCGCTTCGCGGTGTCGGGCGGCGCGCCGCTGTCCAAGGAGATCGCCGAGTTCTTCCACGCGGCGGGCATCCTGATCCTCGAGGGCTATGGGCTCACCGAGACCTGCCCCTCGCTCACCTTCAACCGCGAGGACCACTTCAAGTTCGGGACCGTGGGGCAGGCCCAGCCGGGCGTCGAGCTCAAGATCGCCGCGGACGGCGAGATCCTCGGGCGCGGGCCCAATATCGCCAAGGGCTATTTCAAGAAGCCCGAGGCGACCGCCGAGGTCTTCCTGGCCGATGGCTGGTTCGCCACCGGCGACATCGGCACGATCGACTCCGAGGGCTTCCTGTCCATCACCGATCGAAAGAAGGACCTCATCGTCACCGCGGGCGGGATCAATATCGCGCCGCAGAACATCGAGAACCTCCTCAAGGGCGATCCCTTCATCAGCCAGGCCATGGTCCACGGCGATCGCCGGCCCTATCCGGTCGCGCTGATCACGCTCAACCCCGAGGAGCTCGCCAAGTTCGCCAAGGCGCAGGGGATTCTGAACGCCGATCCGGCCGCGCTGGCCAAGCACCCCAAGGTGATCGAGCGCGTCTCGCGCATCGTGGAGGAGCGCAATGGCGAGCTGCAATCCTACGCCAAGGTGAAGAAGTTCCTCATCCTGGCCGAGGACTTCACGGTGGACAATGGCCTCCTCACCCCGACGCTCAAGGTGAAGCGGAAGATCATCACCGAGCAGCACAAGGACCAGCTCGATTCCCTCTATCGATAGGCCGGTCCTCTCCGCCTTCGCCCTCGACGGCAAGGTCGCCGTCGTCACTGGCGCGAGCCGCGGTCTGGGTCGCGCCATGGCGCTGGCGCTGGCGGGCGCCGGGGCCGATGTGGCGGTGGCGGCGCGCTCCGTGGCCGAGCTCGAGCAGACCGCCCACGAGATCCGGGCGCTCGGGCGCCGCGCGATCGTCGTGCCGACCGACGTGGCGGACTACGCCCAGGTGGAGGCGCTCATCGCGCGCACGGAGGCTGAGCTGGGCCGGCTCGACGTCGTGGTCAATAACTCGGGCGTCGCGAGCGTCTCGCCGGTGGCCGAGATGGCGCCGGAGGAGTTTCGGCGCACCGTCGAGGTCAACCTGATCGGCGTCTTCAACGGCTGCCGAGCCGCCGCGGGACGGCTGATCGCGCAGGAATCCGGCAAGGTCATCAACCTGGCCTCCGTGCTCGGCGCCGCCGGGCTGCCCGGCTATGCGGCGTACTCGGCGTCCAAGGGGGGCGTCATCGCGCTGACCCGCGCACTCGGCGTGGAATGGGCGCGCCACAATATCCAGGTCAATGCCATCGCGCCCGGCTGGTTCGTCACCGACATGAACTCGGAGGCGTTCGACCAGGCCAGGGTCCGCGAGCGGCTGCTGCGCGACGTGCCCATGCGCCGCACCGGCCACCTGGAAGAGATCGGGCCGCTCGCCGTCTACCTGGCCTCGGCCGCGTCGAGCTACATGACCGGTCAAACGGTATTTCTCGACGGCGGTCACTCCGCGGCCTAGAGCGATGAGAAGGGCCCATCTGCTGCGTAGGCGCCCTCGACAGCAGGCTCAACGTACAGAGAGTACGCCTCGCGGCTGCCATCGGGCGCCGCCTCGCAGCTGGACCCTTCTCATCGCTCTAGCCGGGTCACTCCGACAGGCTCTAGGGTCGTGCGATAGGATACGAAGGCCATGATCGCGGCTGTCCTCCACGCGCCGAGAGATCTCACGATCGAGACCCGCCCGTCGCTTTCGCCCGGCGTCGGCGAAGCCGTGATCCGGGTCGAGGGCGCCGGTCTGTGCGGCACCGACTACCGGATCTGGAACGGCGATCGCGCCGTCGACTACCCGCGCGTGATGGGCCATGAGCTGATCGGCCGTGTGCTCGCCCTCGGGTCCGGCGTGAGCGGGCTCACGCCCGGGGCCAAGGTGGCGGTCGAGCCCAACTACTCGTGCGGTGTATGTCCGCTGTGCCGAGAGGGCAACAAGAACCTCTGCCTGTCGCGAACGGCGGTGGGCATCGACGTGGACGGCGGCTTCGCTCAGGAAGTGGCGCTGCCCGCCCATTGCTGCTGGCCCGCGCCCGCCGGGATCGACGACGATCAGCTCCTCCTCACCGAGCCCCTCGCCGTCGTGGTCCGCGCGGTGCGGCGCGGCGCGCCGGCGCGCGGGAGAGACGGCCGCGGTGCTGGGCGTCGGCGCCCTCGGGCTCCTCGCCATCCAGGTCCTCAAGGCGCGCGGGTGCCGGGTGCTCGCGGTGGGGCGTTCGGCGCGCCGGCTGCCGCTCGCCCGGGCGCTCGGCGCCGACGCGGTCGCCACCACGGACGCGGGGGATCATGTCGAGGCGGCGCGGGCGCTGTCCGGTCGCGAAGGGGTCGACCTGGTCGTCGAGACCGCGGGCACCGCGCCGGCCGTCGGGCAGGCCGTCGAGCTGTGCCGGCCCGGTGGGCGCGTCGTCTTGACCGGGCTGCCCCACGAGGCGAGCCAGCTCGAGTTTTTCTGGGTGGTGCGGCGGGAGATCAGCATCCTCGGCTCGATGATCTACCAGGACGAGTTCCCGGAGGCCATGGCGCTCCTCGCGTCCGGTCAGGTGCAGGGGCAGCGCTTGCTCACGCACCGGTTTGCCCTCGATCGAATCGCCGATGCCTTCGAGGCGCATCGCGCTCCCGATTCGATCAAAGTCGCCCTCACGCTCTAACGCCCGGAGGCTTCGCTCCTTGCCCTACGCGACCGTGAACGGCATCCGCATGCACTACGAGACGCATGGCGCCGGCGACCCCGTGCTCCTCATCAGCGGACTCGGCGGACCCGGCGTCGGGTGGCTCTTCCAGGTACGCGACCTCTCGCCGCGCTATCACGTCATCACCTTCGACAATCGCGGGGTGGGCGAGACCGACATGCCGCGCGAGCTGCGGTACGCGACCGGCGAGCTGGCGGAGGACGCCCGGGCGCTCCTCGATCACCTGAACGTGAAGCGCGCCCACGTGATCGGCGCCTCGATGGGCGGCACCATCGCCATGGAGCTCGCCGATCCGGTACCCGGCGAGCGTCAGGAGCCTCACCCTGTGCTGCACGTGGGCGGAGGGGGACGGCCGCTTCCTGCGCACGATCGAGTCATGGCGCGCGCTGGCGCCCCAGCTCTCGCTCGAGGATCGTTTCCGCCACCTGCTCTTCCCGTGGCTCTACTCGCCCGCCTTCCTCGGCGACTCCGCGCGCGTGGCGGACGCCGTCAAGCGTGCGCTCGCCTATCCGTTCCCCACCAAGGCCGACGCGATCGAGCGGCAAGGCCGGGGGCTGGTCGAGTGGAACGGGACGCGGCTGCGCGAGCTGGGCAAGCTCCGGGCGCCGGCGCTCGTGCTGGTGGAGACGACATCCTGACGCCGCCCGTTTTCTCGCGGCGGCTGGCCGCTCTCATCCCCGATGCCAAGCTCAAGATCCTTCCCGGCGGGCACGCCTTTTTCATCGAGGAGGTGCCGCGCTTCAACCGCGCGCTCCTCGCCTTTCTCGCCGGGGTGAAGAAATGACGCGGGCTCACCGTGTCGGTCAAGTGTCAGGAGCTCTCGCACCACGGCAAAGCTATGACCCAGGAGGCTGACGGCACCGGCCTCCGAACTGCGGCGGATGTAGATGACCGTCCCGACCGGATGGGCCTGCAAGTCCGGCCGCCAGGCGGGCGGGAACGGCCGCCGCGGAGGCGCGCCTCGATCCGGGCGGCGGCGCGCTTGCGGTAGGCGCTGATATAACGTCGAGAACATTCTTGAAGGGCGGCGAGCAACGCATGGTGGAAGCGAGCCCAAACTTTGGCTTGCCAGCGGCCGTTGACATTTTCGACGGCCGCTTGAAAGCCACTCTCCTGTGGCCGCGCGAAGACCGGAGTAACCCCGAGCCGCAGGCAGGTCCGCACGACGAGGCCGAGAGAATCCTGACCGTGGTGGCTCCCATGGAAGACGGTGTCGTTGTCGACGGCATAGGTCGGCAGTCCGAATTCGCGCCAGTGTCCACGAGCGCCTCGACCGCGGTTTTGCGGTCACCAGCGTCTGCGGCCACGAGCCCGGCAAGCCCCGTGCAAGGAGACCACATTGAGGACCTCCAGACGGAGACCCCCTTCCAAAGTGAGCCCCTCGACGGTATCGAAGCTGTCGAGTTCAGCGCGTCCGTCCTCGCAGTCGGGGAGATGCCAGCCTGGCGAGGCCGGAAGGTCGAGGCACGCGTCGCCGGCCATCCAACGCACCTCGGCGTTCGAGGATTCGACCGATGGTGCGCACCGCGGGCACCGTCGCGCCTCCTCGTATCACTAGCTCGCGGTGGAGAGCCTGAGCGCCGTACTCGCCCAGATTACTCGTCTCCTTCAGCTCGCGGCGCAGGATCAACACGGCATCTTCTACCGAGGATCAGTTCGACGAGTCCGTCCGGGAATCGGCGCATGGTCGCTCCAATCGACCTCCTCCAAGGACCGCTGCCCGGCTCGTCGCAGCCACCATTGCACGGTCGCCAGGCTCACCTTCTGAGCCCGTGTCACGGATCGCATCGAGGCGCCGTCCCGAACCGCTGCCACCATGGCACGCCGCCTGTTCTCCTCCGCCGGGGGCCTTTTTACTCATCGCACCTCACTCCCAAGTGTTTTCTCCAAGCATAGCGACCGAGAGGTACTGGCACTTCAGTGACCGAGAGGTTATGGCACTTGGCCGATTGGGGTTAAAACCTCTTAGCGGGGGTTAGGGGGAGGGCGGCCGAGCGCCTTTGCCAGATCGTTCTACACACAGAGTCACACCACGAGCGCCGAGGACGACTCGACGACCTTCGTTGTGCCGCCTACCGCTGCCGTAGCCTCTCTACTTGCGTCCCTGATGGCGGCCTTGCCACGGGACTGACGGCCTGCGCCATTGCCTGCAGGACCTCCGCGGGTCGTCAGGTTATCCTCAAAATCGGCAGGCGAACCTATCCTCTAGGGACTCACTCCGGAAACCCGGAGGGCTCGAGCGTGTCGGTGTGGAGCCGCTCTGCGGGCTGAACTGGCCGGTGTTCGACTGGCCCCGCCTGATCGTCACGGCACTCATCGCCGCTCTTGCGGTGTGGGTGGGGCGTCGAGGATCGGACCGAAGCTGGGACCATGGGTCGGGAGCGTCCTTGCCTGTACTCTACGTGGCCAGCGGCAGCGATGCCAGCAGTGCAGCGCGCCGTACGTCAGAGGACGTTCCCGCGTTCCGTCCGGCGCCTCGCGAGGGTTTTCTGCTGACGCTATCGCGCTCGGGATGCTGGACGTCGGATTCCGAGAGAAGGCGTTCGGTGTCGCGAGTGCGGCAATGGCTGTCCTCGGGGCGCTGTTCTTCCTCCACGGGACAGAGGTGGGCGCGGGATGGCACAAGAGCCCTCGTGCGCGCCGCTGCGTCGCGGGCCTCGTCGCGTTCGCCTACTTCGTCTTGTGGATCGCCCTTCTTGTCAGGTCGCGAGCCCAGCCTGCCCTCTTCTGGGATCGCCTGCTTACCCCAGAGGCGTTTTTGGCTCGCCTGGTTACCCCGGAGTCGTTCTTCATATTGGCAGCCTATGCCGTCGGCTTGTCAGCGCTTACCGCAAACGATGTGCCCGCCTTCTTCCGCGCCGGGTTCCACTATCTGCACGTAGTTCGCCGACTCGGCAGATGGCTTCCCGACAGCAGCGTGGCTGATGGCTGGTTGGCCGTCACGCCTTTTGCCCTCCATGTCGGCGTGGCTAAGGTCATCACGCTTGCCGCGATTCGAGCTCTGGATCATGGCCAGCCGACCAGAAGACCTCAGGGCTCGACGGCCGCGGCGTGGTCCTCTCGGCCCAAGCGCTGATCCTCGTTCCGGTCGACGTCCTTCTGCTGCTGCCCGCCATCGGGTTCGCCCGTGCGCTTGCTGCTTCGCAGCTCGACAGCGTGCCCGTCGACCCTGAGCGTCGTGACAACCTCTTGGCGGCGACGCCGCCGGCGCGGTGGCTCTTGCTGTCGGTGGCGGCGTTCGGTGCTGTGAGCCTCTTCCAGGCTGCCAGGATGCGGGGGGCGCCGTGGCCAGTAGGCTTGGCGCTCATCCTGGAGCGCCTGCTGCCTAATCTCGGCCCGGCAGCTGAGATCATGGCTCTCGTCCTGGTCGCATTCGTTACAATCGCAATCCACTATCTGCTGCTCGTGGAGTTGCCATACACCTTGGGCCAGCGCGGTGGAAGCGGGCCGCACTGCGGCGGACGCGGGAGGAGGTCCAGACTGCCGAACAGGCTCTCGCTGACCTGGCCGGTGACGCCGCGGGTCTGCGGCCAAGCGCCGCGGTTCATCCGGAGCCCGCGCACCAAGAAAGTACGCGGAGTGCTGGCCGAGCCGGCGCCCTCCCGGTCCAACCCGTTCGCTCCCGCCTCGCCGTTCGCTCCCGCCCAGCGCTGAGCAAACCGCACACGCACAGGATCGCCAATCGTTTGCATCCGCACAAGTGATTGGACGATGCCGCCCGCCTGCCTCACTCTGATCGCATGAGCGCGATCACGGTGAGGCGGGCGGGCGAGGGTGATATTGCGGCGATCACAACGATCTACAACCAGGGCATCGAGGATCGCGTGGCGACCCTCGAGACGGAGCTCCGGACGCCGGATGAGCGGCGGGAGTGGTTGACCTCACGGAGCGAGCGCCATCCGGTGCTCGTGGCCGAGCGCGACGGGCGCGTCATCGCCTGGGCCAGTCTCAACCGGTTCAATCCTCGGCCGGCCTATGACCACGTCGCCGACCTGTCGATCTACGTCGAGCGCGACGAGCGGGGCCGAGGCGTGGGACGCGTGCTGCTCCCACGGGTGATCGACGAGGCGCGGAGGATCGGGTTCCACAAGATGGTCCTCGCGGCGTTCCCGACGAATGAGCGGGGGATGCAGCTCTACGAGGCCCTGGGCTTCCGGCGGGTCGGAATCTACCGCGAGCAGGGCCTGCTCGACGGCCGGTGGGTCGACGTCATCATCATGGAGCAGATCCTCGCAGGCGGCTAGAGGATGATAAGGGCCCATCTGCTTCGTTGGCGCCCTCGGCAGCCGGCTCAACGTACAGAAACGTACGCCTCGCCGTGCTGCCTTCGGGCGCCGCCTCGCATCTGGACCTTTCTCAGCCGCTCTAGCGGGTTTCTCCGACGGGCTCCTGGCTAGATCTCCGGCCGCGTGCCGTGGGTGGCCCGCACGACGGTCTTGATGCCGCCGCGGACGTTCCAGTCGCCGATCACCTCGATGAAGCGGGGCGCGGCGACGGCCACGAAGTCGTCGAGGATGCGATTGGTCACGTCCTCGTGAAAGGCCCCTTCGTCCCGGTACGACCACATGTAGAGCTTGATGGACTTGAGCTCGACCAGGTGGCGGTCGGGGACATAGGTGATCCGGATCGTCGCGAAGTCGGGCTGGCCGGTCATCGGACAGACGCAGGTGAACTCCGGGATCTCGAGGCGGACCTCGTAGTCGCGGCCCGGATGAGGGTTCGGCACCACGTCGAGCTGCTTGGATGGCGCGGTCGGCATGCCCCGACGCTACCGCGCGGCCGCCGCGGCGGTCAAGCGCGCCCGCCCTTCACCGCCGCGTCGTCAGGCCGATGCCCGCCGCCACCATCAGGGCCGAGAGGAGCAGCGTCGGCGTGAGTGCCTCGCCCGCGATGGCGGCCGAGGCGAGCACGCCGAAGATCGGTGTCGTGAGCGCGCACGTGGCGAGGGCGCTCGGCCGGTAGATTCTGCAAGAGGTGACGAGCACCGCGGCGTGGGTGGCCGTGGTCCTGGCGATGCCGACGTTCATGAGGCCGATCTGCACGGCGAAGAGCAGGCCGAGCGACCACAGGACGCGCCACTCGCCCGGGTGCACGTCGAAGACGCCCCGGTGGCGCGTCCACCACGCATAGGCCAGGATCGCGAGCCCGCCGAGGAGGAAGCGCATCCACGCGAGCCGGAACGGCGGCGCGTCCGCCAGGCCGACCTTGACGGCGAGCGGATTGGCGCTCCAGATCGCCGCGAGGATGAGCGCGAGGACGGTCCCCCGGAGGTCGAGCGGGCGGGGATGCGCCACGCTATGCGGGTCCGGTGCATGAGCGCGGCGCGCCGGCGACCGACGCGCTGGCGACGACGCCGTCGCGGCGGGAGGTCCCGGGCATGGTGGCGGCATGGTAGCATGAGCACCTCATGAAGATCGGACTGATCGGGCTGTCTCGGAGCGGGAAGACCTCGCTGTTCAACCTCCTCACGGGGCAGAGCGTGGCGACCTCGTCGTTCGAGGGCGCGCGCGCGGAGATGCACGCGGGGCTCGCGCGCGTGCCCGACGAGCGGGTGGACCGCCTGAGCGCGCTGTTCAAGCCGAAGAAGACCACCCCCGCCACGTTCGAGGTCGTCGACCTCGCGGGCATCTCGAAGGGCGACCGCCAGGGCCTCGACGCCAAGGAGTTCAGGAGCGCGGACGCGCTCCTCCACGTCGTGCGCGCGTTTCCCGACGCGGCGGGCGCCGCCCCGAATCCCCGGAGCGATATCGGCGACCTCGAGACCGAGCTGATCCTGGCCGACCTCGAGGTCGTGGAGCGCCGGCTCGAGCGCCTCGAGTCCCAGATCAAGAAGAAGCGGACCGACGCCGACGTCAGGGAGCAGGGCGTGCTCCTCAAGGTGAAGCCGGCGCTCGAGGGGGAGACGCCGATCCGCGCGATGGATCTCCCCGAGGACGAGGCGCGTGTCCTGCGCGGCTTCACCTTTCTCTCGCAGAAGCCGATCCTGCACTGCCTGAACCTGGCCGAGAAGGACATCGACCGGGCGTCGGGACTGGTGGACGCGTTCGGGCTCGCCGAGGTCGCGAAGCGGCCGCGCACGCGGCTCGGCTGGGTCTCCGCGGTCATCGAGGCCGAGGTCGCGCAGCTCGCCGGGCCGGAGCAGGCCGTCTTCCTCGCCGACCTCGGACTCGCCGAGCCCGCGATCACGCGCGTGCTCCAGGATTGCTACACGCTGCTCGGGCTCCTCTCCTTCTTCACGGTGGGCGAGGACGAGGTACGCGCGTGGTCGATCCCCGAGGGCACGCGCGCCCAGGACGCCGCGGGCGCGATCCACTCCGACATCGCGCGGGGGTTCATCCGCGCGGAGGTCGTGGGCTATGACGAGCTGATCGCGGCCGAGGGCTCGATGGCGGTGGTGCGCGAGCGCGGCCGGTTCCGCCTGGAGGGCAAGGACTATCTCGTCCGCGACGGCGAGATCTGCCACTTCCGCTTCAACGTCGCCAAGTAGCGCTGCCGCCCGCTGCGTCTCCCACCGTCGCCGCTCTCTACACGGTCCGCGCTTGCGCCTGTCCGCGCTTGAGCGTCCAGAAGGCGATGCCCTGCACCACGAGCGTCAGGGCGATCGCCGCCGCGAAGGCCGCGACGAGCCCCCAGTCCTCGAGGCAGGTGGCGAGGACGAGGAAGAAGCCCGCGAAGCCGAAGAGGCCGGTGAGCATGCCCCGGAGCACGGCGGTCGCCGGTCCCGATCCTTCGATCGCGTGGGCGAAGACGGCGAGCACGGCGCCGTAGAGCGGGAAGGGCGCGAGGAGGCCGGTCAGCTGCGGGCCGAGCGCCGGCGCGATGCCGGTGAGCAGCACGACGAAGACGGTGGCGACGACCATGCGCGCCGGCAGGTCCCAGCCGGGTGGCGCCACCGCGCCCGCGCGGTCCGTCCTGGGCGCGCGGGGAACGCGCCCCCCGCCGGGCATGAGATACAGCGCCACCGCGAGGGCCGTCACGACGATCGCGAAGAGCGGGAGCGGGGACAGGGTGACGCGCCCGAGCGCCGCGGTCGACACCGCGAATGCCAGACTGCTCACGGCCAGCGGCAGCGGCCAGCGATGGCGCTGGGCGAGCCAGCTATACGCGACGCAGAAGGCGGCCTGCGAGACGGTCCCCGCCATCGTGCCCGCGGCGGCTGCGGCGGCGAAGGCGGGGCCGTGGCTCAGCGTCAGGAAGAGCGCGACGGGCGCGGAGGTCAAGGGAAACCCGACGAGCCAGCCACCCACCGCGGGACCGAAGCGGCGGCCCGCGAGGCTCGCCATGCCGATCAGCGCAGGCGTCAGGACCAGCTTCAGGATGAGCGTGTCCACGACTACGGGCGCCCGGCGTGTGCGTGCGAGGCGGCGAAGCGCGCGGTCACTGAGGTCGGATGAGACCGAGCCTCACCTGGCCGCCGATGGACTTGATCACCTCGACCAGGGCCAGGTCCGATGTCTGGGTCGGCAGCACGCAGCCCGCGCCGAGAATGACCCCGCGTCCGCCCGTCTGCGCGAGCGCATCCTGCGCCTCGGCGCTCGCGGCATCCGGCGTCCCGTCCCTGAGCGCCCCCCACTGGTCGAGCCCGCCGATCACCGCGCCGGGCACGTGGCGCTGCGCGTCGCGAAGCGAGGGCCCGGCCCGCCGGTCGTCCCAGTTCCACGCATGGGCGGGCAGGGCAGCGAGGACGTCGAACATGAGGTTCGAGCCGTGGCAGTGCAGGACGGTGAGCTTGGACTTCGGCCGCACGTGCTCGAGGATGCGCCGGTCGTAGGGCTCGCCGAAGCGCCGGTACTCGTCCTCGGTGTGCAGGTCGCGTGCTCGCCGCCATGACGGAGTAGAAGATGCCCTCCGCGCCCTCGAGGAAGCAGGCGTCGGCGAAGGTCAGGATCGTCTCGGTGATCGCCTCGAGGGCGTCGGTGACGGCCTGCGGGTTTTCCTTGAGGTCGTAGTTGAGCCGCTCGCCCGACAGCTTTCTCGCCAGGGAGAGCGGGCTGAAGATGGTCGGCAGCGTGGAGCAGTCGGCGCGCCGGTCCACGACGCAGCGGAGGATGGTCTCGAGATGAGCGCCCCACCCCGTCGACTCCAGGCGCAGCGGCCGGATCTTCTTCCAGTCATCGAAGCTCGTGACGGCGTGGCGGGCGCAGGGGCGGTGGCCGTCGGGGGCGACCTCGTCGCTCTCCACGCAGCCCCAGTCCTCCACCGCGTAGCCGCCGGTGGGAGTGACCTTGAGGAAGTCCGAGCCATAGCGCTCGTGAAAGCGCAGCGTCGATTGGGCGAGCGCGGCCGCCGAGCGGTCGACGTCGGGGAAATGACGCCAGAAGGCGTAGGGCGGCCGGTCGGTGGGCTCGCGCTTCAGGGCGGCCTGGACACGCTCGAACTTGGTCATGCACGTGCCTCCTGGGGGTCATGCGGCCCGGCCATGATGAGCCGCCCGTCGCGGAGGACGAGGCGGCCGTCGGAACCGAGCACCTGAAACGCGATCACTCCCTCGCCCGTGGCTCCCCGCGCCTTCCATCCCTCCACGGTAATGACGGAGGGCAGGGGCACCATGCCCGGTGAAGCGGCAGGTGATCCGGGCGATGCCGGCGGCCGGGTTCACTCCCGCGCGCTCGAGCGCCGCGGACACCGCCAGGGCGAGCGTCGCGGTGCCGTGCAGGATGATGTCGGGCAAGCCCGCGGACCGGGCGACGGCTTTGTCCGTGTGGATGGGATTCCAGATCCGCGCGCACTCGGTATAGGTATGGGCCAGACCCGCCGGGACGGGCACCTCGACCGACCAATCGCGTCGTGGCGGCGATCCATCACCTCGGCGGTCCGGTTCCGGAACGGTCCCGGCATCGCCCATCGAGTCCGCGAGCCCGGCGACGCGCGGCGGGAGCGCCGCCCGCTCGCACTCCACGCCGCGATAGATGGAGCCGTAGTCCGTGGTGCTGACCGAGCGGCCGTCGGCGTCGACGGTCTCGAGGCGGGTGACGACGTAGGCCCCTGGCGCGCGCGGCTCCGACGAGATCACGGTGGCGGTCGTGCTCAGGCGATCGCCGGCCCGCGCCCGCCGGTGGAGGCGGAGATCGTGGGTGGCGTGGACGCTGCGCACGGCGATGCTCTCGGATATGGCCGCGGCCCGGAGCTCGACCGCGAGAGGCCACTCGTAGCAAACGGGAAAGATCGGGTGGCCGATCACGCCCTCGGGCCGCGTCGTGTCGAGGTATTCGGCATGGACGTCTCCGAGCGCCGCCGCATAGGCCATGAGCCAGCGCGCATCGATCTCCTGCACGAGCGGGCCTACCGTGGTGCCGACGAGGCCTTCGGGGAGTCGCATCAGCGGACGATTCGCATCACGGAAGAGGAGCATCACGGGACGGACGCGCCCGGGGCGGGGAAGTTCATGCAGTCGACGAAGATGTCCTGGAAGTCCGGGTGCGCGGCGAGCGAGACGTGGTCGATCGACGCCGCGATCGCCTCGGCGCGGCGCCGCTCGGGCTCCGACACCAGGGCGAGCTGGGCGCCGAGGGCGGCGGCATTGCCGACGTAGCGGATCCGGTCCTCGGGCACGGTCGGGGGAATGAGGCCGATGCGCAGCGCGCTCCGCACCGAGAGGTAGTTGCCGAAGCCGCCGGCGAGCATCAGCTCGCTCACGTCGTCGGGGCTGACGCCGGCCACGTGCTGCAGCATCGCCACGCCGGAGGCGATGGCGCCCTTGCAGAGCTGCACCTGGCGCACGTCCTCCTGGGTGAGGGCGATCTCCCGCTCGGCGCCCGCTTCCCCGGGCCGCGCGAGGACGACGAGGCGCTCCTCCCCGCGCATCAGCACCCGCGCGCGCAGGGGCGCGGGCAGCCGCTCGCGGCCGTCGACGTCGATGAGGCCGGTCCAGTCGATGATGCCCGCGTCGAGCAGCGCGGCGATCGCGTCGACGATGCCCGACCCGCAGAGGCCCTGCGCGGCGGCCTCTCCGATCGTGTGCAGACGGAGGTCGCCGTCGGCCACGCTGACGCGGTCGATGGCGCCCATCGCCGCGCGCATCCCGTGGCGGATCTGCGCGCCTTCGAGCGCGGGGCCCGCGGGCGCCGAGCAGGCCCAGAGGTGCTCGCGCGAGCCGAGCAGCACCTCGCCATTGGTGCCGATGTCGACCGCGATGCGGATCTCGGGCGTGTCGGCGATGCGGGTGGCGAGGGCGACGGCCACCGCGTCGGCGCCGACGAAGCCGGCCACCAGCGGGAGCAGGCAGACGCGCGCCTCGGGATGGACCTTGAGGAACAGCTCCCGGGCGGACACCGTCACGGCGTGGCGCAGCACCGGAGCATAGGGCGCGAGGCCGACATAGGAGGGGTCGATGCCGAGGAGCAGGTGATGCATGCACGTATTGCCGACGACCACGACCTTGTAGATCCACTTGGCGAGGACGCCCGAGTCGCGCGTGACCTGCTCGACGTGCTGGTTCAGGAGGCCGATGATGCGCGTCTGCAGCTTTCTGAGGTTCCCCGGGTCGGCCTGCGCGAAGGCGATCCGCGACATGAGGTCGCCGCCGAAGACCGCCTGCGGGTTGAGGCTCGAGACGGAGGCCATCTGCTCGCCGGAGGCCAGCTCCATCAGCGTCGTCACCACGCTCGTGGTGCCGATGTCGATGGCGAGGCCGAACTTGAGGAGTGCGGTGTCGCCCGACTCGACGGCGAGGATGCGGCGGCCGAAGCGCGTGACGGTGACCTCGCCCTGGCGGTCGCGGAGGGCGGCGGGAAGGGTCTTCCAGACGTCGGCGGACACGTCGTCGACGGAGGCGCCGGCGGCGGCCAGCAGCTCCTCGAGGTCCGAGGTCTGGTGATGCTCGTCCTTGGGGAGCGTGACCTGCACGACCTGCTTGTCGATCCCGGCGTCGAGGGTCACGGGGGTCGGCGCGCCGGGCAGCCGCTCGCCGCCGAGGATCTGAAAGCTGCGCTCGTCGACGGCAGGGGCGATCTGGACGGTCGCCGCCGCGGTCACCGCGCACTGGCAGGCGAGGCGATAGCCGTCGCGGACCAGCCCCTCGCCGAGCTGGAGCTGGTCCGAGATGGTGGGCGGCGGTGCTGCGCCCGAGACGAACTTGATCCGGCACGACGTGCACCGACCGCGCCCCCCGCAGGTCGCCGTGATGTCGACGCCGGCGGCGTGCGCCGCCTTCAGGATGGTCGTTCCGGGTTGACGTCGAGGTGCGGCGACCGGGAAGAATGGTCAGGACAGGGCTCATTCGGGGCTCAGGATACCACTTCCCGCTTGACTTCCCCCTGGCCATTGCCGATAGTGACCCAACCATCTCCGGGATGGGCTCAAGAGGGGAGTGCATTGCTCCGTTTCGCCGCGTATCGCCTCCTGTGGCTGGTTCCCACGCTGCTCGCCATGGCGCTCATCACGTTCCTCGTGATGCACGCGACGCCTGGCAGCCCCCTCGATCCCGTCGCCGAAGGCGCCAATCCCCTCTCACCGGACGCCCAGAAGAACCTCGCCGAGGTCTACGGGCTCGACAAGCCGCTCTGGCAGCAGTTCACGATCTTCATCGGCAAGGCCGTCCGCGGGGACTTCGGGCAGTCCTTCGTGTACAAGACGCGCACGGTGCGCGAGATCCTGGCCGAGACGCTGCCGGTCTCGCTCCTGCTCGGCAGCATGGCCCTGGCCCTCGCCGTCGCGGGGGGCGTGACGCTCGGCGTGCTCGCCGCCGTGTACCAGAATCGCTCGTGGGACTACCTGTCCGTCACGGTGGCGACCATCGGCGTGAGCGTGCCCAACTTCGTGCTGGCCGTCTTCCTCATCGTGCTCTTCTCGCTCATCCTGCCGATCTTCCCCACCGGCGGCTGGAACTCGCCGATCGACTGGGTCTTGCCCACCGTGACGCTCGCGCTCGCCCCCCTCGGGATCATCGCGCGCTTCACCCGATCGAGCATGATCGAGGTCATCCGCTCGGACTACATCGTGACGGCGCGCGCCAAGGGGCTCGCGGAGCGGCCCGTCATCCTGAAGCACGTCCTCAAGAACGCCTTCATCCCCGTGGTGACCTTGCTCGGACCCATGTTCGCGGCGGTGGGCACCGGCTCGTTCTTCGTGGAGTCGATCTTTCGCGTCCCGGGGATGGGGCGGTTCTTCGTGCTGTCCATGACGGGCCGCGACTATCCGATGATCATGGCCGTGGTCCTGCTCTACGGCGCGTTCCTCGCGATCATGAACCTCGCCGTCGATCTCCTCTATGGCGTTATCGACCCCCGCATCCGATACTAGCCTGCCGTTGCCGGGCGGGCCGGCGGGGGAGATGGCGCTGCCCCGCGCCAAGCCCCGCGGCTCGAGCCTGTATCGCGATGCGTGGCGCCGGCTGGTCCGCAACAAGCTCGCCGTCGTGGGCGGCATCACCGTCGTCTTCCTGTGCCTGGTGGCCATCTTCGCCGACGTGCTCGCCCCGTATCCCTACGCCAAGGCCAATTTCGGGAAGATCTACGAGTTCCCGTCGCGCGAGTTCCCCCTCGGCACCGATCAGCTCGGCCGCGACGTGCTCTCCCGGATGATCTACGGCGCCCGCGTGTCGATGCTGGTGGGGCTCGGCGCGCAGATCATCATCGTGCTGATCGGCGTGCCCATGGGCGCCATCGCCGGGTATCTCGGAGGACGCGTCGACCTCGTGCTCACGCGGTTCATCGACGTGATGTACGCCTTTCCGCGGCTGCTCTTCGTCATCCTCGTGATGTCGATGCTCGGCGCCGGGCTGATCAATATCTTCATCGCGCTGGGCTTGACGGGCTGGGTGGGCATCGCCAGGCAGACGCGCGCCCAGGTGCTCGCCATCAAGGAGAAGGAGTTCGTGGAAGGCGCGCGGGCGCTCGGCGCCGGGTTCTGGCGCATCCTCACGAAGCACGTGCTGCCGAGCGCGCTCACCCCGATCGTGGTGTCCGTCACCTTCGGCATTCCCGAGGCGATCTTCACGGAGGCGGCGCTGTCGTTCATCGGCGTCGGCATCAACCCGCCGACGCCGTCGTGGGGGCAGATGGTGGGGGAGAACCAGCAGTTCCTGCGCTCGTACTGGTATCTCTGCGTGTTCCCCTCGATCGCCATCGCCGTCACCATGCTCTCGTTCACCTTCTTCGGGGATGGCGTGCGCGACGCCCTCGACCCGAAGATGAAATGAGCCCGCACGGAACACTCACAAGGAGAGATCGACATGCATATCCCTGACGAGCAGTTGGACCTGTTCGCGCAGCGCCTCTCGGCGATCGGCGTCGGCCGGCGCGACTTCCTCAAGGTGGTGGGCGCGATGGCCGCCTTCGGCGGCCTCGGCTTCGCGACGCAGGCGCAAGCGGCCACGCCGACCAAGCCCGGGCCCGGCGAGAAGCTCGCCAAGGAGCAGGTGTTCCGCTACGGGGGCGGCGGGTATTTCCAGAACGATCCCGCGAGCCACGACTTCAACAAGGACCTGTACTGCTCGGGTGTGCCCGCGCTCTTCGCCGGGCTCATGGTCTTCAATTCCGACTTCGTCGCGGTGCCGTGGATGGCCTCCAAGGTGGAGGGCAACAAGGACGGCTCGGTGTGGACGTTCACTATCCGGAAGGACAGCCGCTGGTCGGACAATTCGCCCGGTGTCGGCGCGCGATTTCGAGTGGTCGTGGAAGCGGCAGCTCGATCCCGCCAGCGCCGCGCCCTATGCCTCCTTCCTCTACGACATCAAGAACGGCGAGGCCTTCAACAAGAAGAAGATCACCGACCCGAAGGAGGTCGGGGTCCGCGCCAAGGACGACTGGACGCTCGAGGTGACGCTCGAGGGACCGCGGGGCTACTTCCCCGTGCTCGCCGCCTACCTCGCCGCCCTGCCGGCCCACAAGCTGGCGGTGGAGAAGTTCGGCGACAAGTGGACGGAGGCCGGGAACCTCGTCAGCAACGGGCCGTTCACGCTGGAGGCGTGGGACCACAACAAGCAGATCGTGCTCAAGAAGAACCCGCACTACTTCGGCGCCAAGGACGTGCACCTGAACCGCGTGATCATCCCGATCATCCCGGTGGCCACCGGGGCCTTGCCCTACGAGAACAACGAGCTCGACCTCACGCTCCTGCAGGCCGGCGACCTCAAGCGGCTGCAGTCCGACCCCCGGATGCAGAAGGACGTCTTCCGCTATCCGTTCCCCGGGACCTGGTACCTCCTGCCTCAGGTGACGAAGCCGCCCTTCGACAACCTGAAGGTCCGCCGGGCGGTCTCCCAGGCCGTCGACCGCGAGAATGTCGTCAAGGTGAGCGCAGGGCCTGGCCATCCCCGCGTGGTCCATGATCCCGCCCGGCTTCCCCGGCGCCGTCGACGACCCCAAGATCAAGGCCATCCAGAAGTTCGACAAGAAGGCCGCCCTCGATCATCTCAAGGGCACGCCCTTCGAGGGCGGCAAGAACTGGCCGAAGATCACGCTGACCATGCGGGACGAGGCGCTCGGGGCCAAGCCCCTCGCCGAGGCCGTGCAGGCGGTGCTCCTCGACAACCTCAACATGAAGGTCGACCTCGAGGTGCTCGAGCCGCGCGTGTTCCGCGAGCGGCTGTGGAAGCAGGATCTGCAGTTCGTCTGGATCCGCTGGTTCATGGACTACCCGGACCCGCACAACGAGTACTTCGACACGTTCTACGGCAAGAAGACCACCGGCCGGCGTCAGGCCTGGGTCAACGACGCCTTCGACAAGGAGCTCGAGGCGGGGCGCGACACGCGCGATCCCAAGAAGCGCCTCGAGGCCTACAAGAAGGCCGAGGAGATCATGCAGCAGGACGTCGGCTACGTGCCGGTGGCCTGGGTGGTGCGGTACGCCGCGGCCAAGCCGTGGGTCAAGGGCATCGAGAAGAACAAGGCGGGTGAGTTCGTCGTCGACGGCAACATCTACGTCAGCATGCTCGAGCACATCTACATGGTCGAGAAGGGATAGGACGGCCGGAGGGGGCCTCGAGGCCCCTCCGAGCTCGCGCGCGGCAGGCGGCCGAGAAGGGGTCAGATGCGAGGCGGCGCCCGAAGGCCGGGCGCGAGGCGTAGCGCTCGACGTTGAGCGCCCGGTCGAGGGCGCCAACGAGCAGATGGCCCCTTATCGGCCGTCTGCGAGGCGGCCGTGAGCGGTTTCCGACTGGGTCGGCAGCAGGGAGAAGTGGCTGTGGACGCAGCGCCAGCGGCCGTCCTGACGGGCGAGGACGAAGGTGCCGCGGCCCGGCCGCTTGAAGGCCTTCCCGTCGGCACCGGTGGCCTCGGTCGACCACTCGGCGGCGATCCAGGCGAGGTCGGCGCCCGCGCGGATCGTCGGCTGCTCCTGGAAGCGGAACTCCCGGATGCGCGGCCAGACGTTCCGCCACTGCTCGCGCTCGACGTTCTCCAGGCCATGGACGGCCCGCGCCCACGTGCCGAAGGCGAGCGCGTCTTCCGCGAACATGCGGCGAGCCGTGTCGAAGTCCCGCGCTCGGCACGCCGCTTCGAACTCCTGAAGCCAGGTCCCCACGTCGCGATCGTCCGAAGTCATGAGCCGCATTATGGCCGGCTCCGCAGCGTTGTCAATCGGCATCCGCCGCCGCCCGTGGCGTCCATGAGCGGAGGCAGGCGCGGGCATGAATGACGAGATGGACGACCAGATCCCGTCGTCCTGCCCATCGAGGACGCTCTCGACCTGCACGCCTTCGCGCCCCGGGACATCCCGTCCGTCGTCGAGGAGTATCTCGGCGAGGCGGCCCGGCGAGGCTTCACGGAGGTGCGCCTGATCCACGGGCGGGGGAAGGGCGTCCAGCGGGCGATCGTCCATGGCCTGCTCGCCCGTCATCCGCTCGTCGTGCGGTTCTTCACCGCGCCCGCCGAGCGCGGCGGCTGGGGCGCCACGGTGGCCATCCTGAAGGGACCCGACGCAGGCTGCTGAAAAGGCCCATCCGCGGAGGTGCGGCGCCCTCGGCAGCGGGCTCAGCCGCCTGCGCTAGTCCCGGTCCGCCCGAAGCAGCAGGAGACGGGTCGAGATCCGGGCCGCCCGCGTGACCCGCGCTCGCGACGTAGGCGTCGGCGGCTCGGCCGAAGTGGGCCTGGACCCGGCTCGTGTGGGCGTCGGTCACTTCTTGGTGTCCGACCCTCGCTGGGCGATGTGTCGGACGAGGAAGTCCTCGTCGAGCGGCGTCAAGTCGAAGCGGCGGCTCGCCTCGTCCACCAGCGTGACGCGGTCGGCGTCGGGACGATCCTGAAGCTGCTCCTCGATCCACCGCACCGCGGCCTTGATCGGAGCTTCGCCGAGGGCCATGGCTGCCTCCTCTGCCTAGCTTGCTAGATGTCGCGCACGAGGCGGCGCGCCCGCTCGACGCTTCGCCGGTACTGATCGAAGGAGTTGACGAGCACGGGCTTGCGGCCGCGCCCGCGGTCGAGCGTGAAGCACGAGAAGGTGATGTCGTGGGAGAGCGTGAAGTCGCGGTAGAGCTGGCCCGCCACCTTCTGGGGGTTCTGCGACCGCGTGATCTCGAAATCCTCGAGGTCGCGGAGCGGCGGGATGCGGTCGCCGTGCTTGGTGCGGACCCACTTCATCGTGCCGCCGAGGAGGTAGGAGAGAAACAGGCAGTCCACCAGCATGGACTCCGTCCAGGGGATCGCCTTCTGGTAGCCCGCGACGAAGCGGGCGCACGTGGCGGCGAGGAACTTCTGCGCGGTGTCGGGCGTGACGAAGTCGCAGGCGCCGAAGATATACCCGATGCGCGGACTCGGGCGGCAGTGCTCGATGAGGCTCTCCAGGCGGATCACCTTTTCGCCGAAGCCGACGAGCTTGCGCCGCTGGCCGTGCGAGGCGATGTAGCAGATCTGGAAGATGCGGCGCCGGCGCACCTCCTCGAGGAGCAAGCCGAGATCGTAATTGCTGTAGAAGCGGCGGTAGACGAGGTTGACGGGGATGCCCTCCCACGCCATCGACTGGCAAATCGCCTTGAGGTAAGGGAGGACTGAGGGCTCCTCGTCGAGAAGGCCGCCCTTCTTGTTCCACATCGATTCGAGGACGATGAGGCCCGGCATGGCTGATCCCGCGTCGGGGCCGGCCATCACGGCCTTCGTTGGCACGATCCTGGGGGGCGCCCGTTGCAGGGTGGTGATGATACCCAGACCTTGAGCGAGGAGTCAATGGATGAGCGAAGAATCATCCAATTGGAGGTTTACACTGATACAATTGTGGCCAAAATGGCCCATATGAGGATTGCCCTTGACAGGCGGGCGGATCGGGCGGGCCGGCTCCCGCTGGCGCGCCAGATCCAGCTCCACATCGAGCGCCTGATCGGCCAGCGCCTCCTGGGAGCCGGCGCCAAGCTGCCCGCGACCCGCGAGCTGGCGCGGGACCTCGGCGTCAACCGGACGACGGTGGCGCTCGCCTATGACGAGCTGGTGGCGGGGGGGTGGGCGCGCGCGCACGTGGGGCAGGGCACCTTCGTGGCAGACCAGGTGCCCGCGGCGGAGGCGCCCCGCCCGGCCGCGCCGCGCTTCGACTGGACCGGCCTCCTGTCCAAGAGCGCCCAGGTCATCGCGGCGGACGCGCGCCGGCGTCAGGAATGGAGCCGCGGCCCGCGGCCCGCTCCCGGCCTGATCTCGTTCGCGGGGGGCATGCCGGACAGCGGCCTCTTCCCCACCGACGCCTTCCGCCGGGTGCTCAACCGCGTGATCCGCGAGGAGGGGCGGGAGCTGCTGCAGTACTATCCCGCGCGCGGCTACCCCCCGCTGCGCGAATTCCTGGCCGGCTACCTGCTGCGCTTCGGTCTCGAGGCCCGCGCCGAGGAGATCCTCATCGTCAACGGCTCCCAGCAGGGGTTCGACCTCATCGCGCGAACGCTCCTCGACCCCGGCGATTTCGTGGCCATCGAGCAGCCGTCGTATCCGCGCGCGATGCAGGTGTTTCGCGCCTTCGGCGCCCAGCTCTTGCCCGTGCCGATGGTGTCGGGCGGGCTCGACGCCGATGCCCTCGAGCGGCTCCTCGAGCGGCAGTCGCCCAAGCTCGTCTACTGCCAGCCCAGCGCCCACAATCCGACCGGTCTCACGATGGCGGCGCCCGCGCGGCAGCGGCTCCTGGAGGTGGCGGCGCGCCACCGGCTCCCCGTCGTGGAGGATGGCTTCGACGGCACCCTCTTCTACGCCGAACGGCCCCCGGCTCCGCTGAAGGCGCTCGACCGCACGGGGCTCGTCGTCTATATCGGGACCTTCTCGAAGATCCTGTTCCCGGGATTGCGTCTCGGCTGGATCGTGGCGGCGCCCGAGCTGGTCGATCGGCTCGAGATGGCCAAGGACCTGTCGGACATCCACACCAGCCCGCTCATCCAGGCCGCGGTGTATCACTTCTGTCGCCAGCGCCTGCTCGATCGCCACCAGGTGCGGGTGCTGCGCGAGTACGGGCGACGGCGCAATGCGCTGCTCGCCTCCCTCGAGCGCCGGATGCCGCCCGGGGTCCAATGGACGGAAACGCAAGGCGGCTTCTCGCTGCTCGTCACGCTGCCGGAGCGCATGAATACCGTCGGCCTGCTCGATCGAGCCGCCGAGCGAGGGGTCGCGTTCACGCCCGGACAGGCGTTCTTCGTGGACGGCGCCGGAGAAGGCACGCTCCGGCTGTCCTTTTCCGCCCTGCCCGTCGGGCAGATCGACGAGGGGGTCAAGCGCCTCGCCGAGACCATTCACGAGGCGGAGCGGCAGCCCGAGCGCCGCGCCCGCGACCGGCAGTCCGCGGTGCCGCTGGTCTAGCCGCAGGGAGAGGGGGAATGCTGGGATGAACTTCGAGACGCTCGTGGCCCGCGGCGGGCGGGATGTGCCCTCCGCGAGTCGCCCGCTCACCGCGCCGATCTACCAGACCAACGTGTATGTCTTCGAGGACATGGACACGGTGGAGTCGGTCTGGGAGCACAAGAAGCCCGGATTCGTCTACGGGCGCTACGGGACCGCCAATCACACGATGCTCGAGGACCTCGTGGCGGCGCTCGAGGGCGCCGAGGCGGCGGTGGCCTGTGCGTCGGGCATGGGGGCGACGACCGCGCTCCTCTTCGGACTCTTCGAGCGGGGCGACCACGTCGTCGCCGCGCGGGACCTCTACGGCACGACGGCCGCCTTCCTGGCGGACGAGGGCCGGCGGCTCGGCATCGCCACCGATTTCGTCGATGCGACCGATGCGGCGGGAATCCTGGCGGCGCTCCGCGACAATACGCGGGCGGTCTTCGTCGAGGCGATCTCGAATCCGCTCCTGCGCCTGGTCGACCTGCCCGCCATCGCCGGCGAGCTCGGCCGGCGCCGCATCGAGCTGATCGTGGATGCCTCGATGGCCTCGCCCGCCGTCCTCCGGCCCATCGAGCACGGCGCCGAGCATCGTGATGCACAGCCTCACCAAGTTCATCTCGGGCCATGGCGACGTGACGGGGGGGCTGGTGCTCGGCCGGGCGGACGCGATGGCGCGGGTGCGCGACGCCATGATCCGGGCCGGGACCAACCTGGGCCCGTTCGACGCCTGGCTCGCGACACGCGGAGCCCGGACGCTCGCGGTGCGCATGGAGCGGCAGTCCGCGAGCGCGCTCGCGCTGGCCGCATTTCTCGAGCGCCACCCGGCCGTCGCGCGCGTCTACCATCCCGGGCTCCCGTCCCATCCCCAGCATGCGCTGGCTCGGCGGCTGATGCCCCGGATCCAGGGCGCGATGCTGTCGCTCGATCTCCGCGGCGGCGCGCTCGCGGTCGAGGGCTTGATGACGCGCGCGCGGCTCCTCGAGTTCGCGCCGAGCTTCGGGGACGTGGCCACGACCTGGACGTATCCCACGCGGACCTCGCACCGGCGCGTGTCCGCGGAGGAGCAGGCGGCGATGGGGATCGGGCCCGGCCTCGTGCGCGTCTCCGTGGGGCTCGAGGACGTGAACGACCTGATGGCCGACTTCGACCAGGCGCTGGGCCGATGACATCGTCCGCGATCGCTGGCCTTCATCCGGTGGAGCTCGAAGGAGCTCACGTGCGGCTCGAGCCCCTGTCGCTCGACCACGTCGGGCGCCCTGGTCGCGGCCGCGCGGGGACCGCGCGAGACGTACGGCTTCACGATCGTGCCGGACACCGAGGGCGAGATGGCGCAGTACGTCGCGACCGCGCTCGAGCTGCAGGCGGCGCGGCGGGCCTTGCCCTTCGCCACGGTGGACAGGGTGAGCGGCCGGGTGGTCGGCTCGACACGGTTCGGCAATATCGAGTTCTGGCCCTGGCCCCCGGGCCATCCGCTGCAGCGGGGCGAGGAGGTGCCCGACGTCGTGGAGATCGGCTGGACCTGGCTGGCCGCCGACGTCCAGCGGACGGCGATCAATACGGAGGCGAAGCTCCTGATGCTGGCACACGCCTTCGATCGATGGCGGGTCCACCGCGTGAGCCTGATGACGGACTCGCGCAATGAGCGATCGCGCGCGGCGATCCTGAGGCTCGGGGCCCGCTTCGACGGCGTCGTGCGCGCCCAACGGCCCGCCGCGGACGGCACCATCCGCGACACGGCCTGCTTCTCGATCCTCGACCGCGAGTGGCCCGATGTCCGGGCCAACCTCGAGCTCCGCCTCTCCCAACAGCAGCGCGAGAAGTCAACCACAGTCAGCAACGTGAAAGGACAACCATCATGGAAGTCGGGACACTGAGGCTCAAGGTCGGACTGGCGGAGATGCTCAAGGGCGGCGTCATCATGGACGTCACCAATGCCGAGCAGGCGAAGATCGCCGAGGACGCGGGTGCCGTGGCGGTCATGGCCCTCGAGCGCGTGCCGTCCGACATCAGGAAGGATGGCGGCGTGGCGCGGATGTCGCCCGTCAAGAAGATCCAGGAGATCCAGAAGACCGTCACCATTCCGGTCATGGCCAAGTGCCGGATCGGCCATTTCGTCGAGGCCCAGATCCTCGAGTCCCTCGGGGTGGACTTCATCGACGAGTCCGAGGTGCTGACGCCGGCCGACGAGCACTTCCACGTCGACAAGTTCGCCTTCAAGGTGCCGTTCGTGTGCGGCTGCCGCGACCTCGGTGAAGCGCTCCGGCGGATCGGCGAAGGCGCGGCGATGATCCGCACCAAGGGCGAGGCGGGCTCCGGGAACATCGTCGAGGCCGTGCGCCACATGCGCGCCGTCGTGTCGGGCATCCGGCGGCTCACGATGCTCGGCGACGAGGAGATGATGACGGAGGCCAAGAACCTCGGCGCGCCCTACGAGCTGGTCCGCTGGATCGCGAAGGCCGGCCACCTGCCGGTGCCGAACTTCTCCGCGGGCGGCATCGCGACGCCCGCCGACGCGGCGCTCATGATGCAGCTCGGCGCCCAGGCGGTGTTCGTGGGCTCCGGCATCTTCAAGTCGGAAGATCCCTCGGTGCGCGCACGGGCGATCGTCCAGGCCACGACCCACTACAAGGACCCCGACGTGCTCGCCAAGGTCTCGGCGGATCTCGGCGACGCCATGCCCGGCATCGAGACGTCGAAGCTCAAGGAGTCGGACCTGCTCCAGACCCGCGGCTGGTAGGAGCCGATGGACCCGACGAGCGCCCACTGCGCTGCCCGCCGGCCTTCCCGTGCCGGTGGACGACGGGGCCGCCGATCACCTGCCCGGAGCCGTTCTGCCCGCCGTCGCGCTGCCGTCGACGGCGGGCGGGACCGTCCGGCTCGACCGGGCGACGGCCGGTCGGCGCCGTGCTGTTCTTAACATTAGGAGGTGCGGTCGGCATGAAGATCGGCGTGCTCGCGCTCCAGGGGGACTTCGCCCTTCACCGGCAGGCGCTCGACCGGATCGGCGTCGACTCGACCGAGGTGCGGATGCCCGGTCAGCTCGACGAGGTGGCCGGCCTCATCATGCCCGGGGGGGAGAGCACGACCCTCCTCAAGCTGCTCGACACGTGGGAGTTCGTGCCGGCGCTCGAGAAGCTCCATTCGGCGGGCAAGCCCATCTTCGGCACCTGCGCCGGGCTGATCCTGCTCGCCCGGGACGTCGAGAGTCCCGCCCAGTTCTCGCTCGGACTCATCGACATCACGGCGGAGCGCAATGCGTACGGCCGCCAGAAGGAGTCCTTCGAGACGGTCGGCGAGGGGGACCTCGGTGCGGGCCAGGGGCCGCTCAAGATGGTGTTCATCCGGGCGCCCCGCATCCGGCGGCTGGGTCCGGCGGTGACGCCGCTGGCCCACCACCGGGACGAGTGCGTGATGGCCCGCCAGGGCTCGGTGCTCGTCGCCTCCTTTCACCCGGAGCTGACCGACGAGACGAAGGTGCACGACTACTTCGCGCGGATGGTCAGCGAAAGCCGGAGCTGACCCCCGCGGGGACTTCTTCCTTGACACGCCGGTCTCGGCATCTTATGGTCCGACCAGTCGACCAGCAGGGCAATCCGGGCGAGCGAAGCAATTCGGGCCAGACAATCAGGGGAGGCAGCAATGGCGCATTTCACGTGTGAAGTGGTCTACCGCGGGATCTTCCAGAAGAACCTGGCGGCCCGCATCTGCCGAGGCATCGTGTTGTCGGCGCGCAAGGCGGGGCGGTGGGGCATCGCCTTCGGCCGCTACGGCGATAGCCCGCAGCGGAACGGCATCCCGGCCAAGGACTTCGCCATCGTCGCCGACAGTCAGGAAGAGCTCGAGCAGAACATGGCGCGCTACGAGCCCAAGGAAGTCGACGTCTCCATCTGCCTCGACGACACCCTGTCCAAGGGCGTCGAGTCCTGGGCCTGGTATGGCCTCCAGCCGATCAACAGGCTGACCGTCCCCAACGGCACCGTGCTGATGACGTCGCTCCAGAAGCCCGAAGAGCTCTTGAAGGACATCCACAAGAAGGAGGCGCCGTACAACCTGGCCCTCATCCCGGCCAAGGCCTCCTTCTCGGGCCTCTGGGTCTTCCGGGAGGATCACACGGAGGCGCGGGTGCTCGGCGCCCTCGCCAAGATCCAGCCGGAGTTCCTCTCGCTCGAGGCCGTCTGTCAGGCCATCGGCGAGGCGGAGTGGGGCTCGGAGGTCAAGGTGCAGTCCGCGCGGAAGGCGCATGACCGCCTCTCGACCCGCCCGGTCAGCGATCACCGAGGGCAATGGCGAGACGCCGTTCTCCTTCGAGAAGCCCAAGTGGTGGGAGATGCGCGAGGGGGTCACGATTCCCGCAATTCCGGTGGGCAAGCCGATGGAGGGTGGCAAGGGCTATGTGCCGGAGCGCAACCCGTACTTCAAGAAGTTCACGACCCGGACGATGCGTCCGGTCATCAACTTCGACACGTGCGTCAAGTGCACGCTCTGCTGGATCCAGTGCCCGGACTCCTGCTTCGACGTAACACCGGACGGCTTGTATGACGCCAACATGGACTCGTGCTGCGGCTGCGGGGTCTGCGAGGCGGTGTGCCCGGTGAAGGACTGCATCACGATGGTCAGCGAGGCGTCCTTCGACGACAATGCGAGCCAGTGGGAGATGTGGCGCGGGGACAAGCCCGGCTACCTGACCTGGATGACGGCCAAGATCCAGGACAAGCCGCACGTCGTCCGCTCGCACGGCTTCCGCTTCCGCGGGCAGTACGAGGAGGAGATCGCCCAGGAGCTCGAGACGGGCGGCGTCGAGATCACGGCGGGCATCCCCGGCGAAAACGCCAAGGGCAAGAAGCTCTAAATCAGGACAGAGGAGACCCGTCATCATGGCAGCAGTGGAGACGAAAGCGGCGCAGGTGGCGAGCGACGACAAGGAGATGCTCATCTCCGGCAGCGAGGCCTGTGCCGAGGCCTTGACGCTGGCCGACATCGACGTCGTCACCGCGTATCCGATCCGGCCGTACGACACCGTGATGCAGGCCATCGCCAAGAAGATCGCCAACGGCCACCTCGTCGCCGAGTACATCGTCGCCGAGGGCGAGCACAGCCAGTTCGAGATCGTCAAGCACGCGTCGACCGTGGGCGCCCGCGTCTTCTGCGGCTCCTCCGGCGTCGGCTGGATGTACGCCATGGAGTGCCTGGTCGTCACGCCGCCGCTGCGCGTGCCGATGGTCTGCATGGTGGGCAATCGGGCGCTGGACGATCCGGGCGCCTTCGGCGTGGAGCACAACGACGCGCTGGTGGTGCGCGATCTCGGGTGGATGCTGATCTGGGTCGACACCGCGCAGGAGATGCTCGACACCACGCTCCTCGCGTACCGGATCGCCGAGGACCGGCGGGTCTTCCTCCCCATCGCAATCTCGGCCGACGGCGCGTTCTTGACGCATTCGCAGACCATCGTGCAGGTTCCGACCCGGGCCAAGGTCGACCGATTCCTTCCTGCCTATAACCGCGGCGACCTCCTGCTCCATCCCGACAACCCGATCACCGTGGCGCCGCAGGCCAACGAGGACTGGGTCATCGAGATCCGCCGGCAGAACGACGAGGCCATGAAGCGCGCCTCGACGGTGATCGAAGAGGCCTATGCCGACTTCCGGAAGGTCTTCGGCCGCGGGCCCGAGAATCCGTGGTTCGAGGAGTACATGACGGAGGATGCCGACATCATCCTCGTCGGCATGGGGACGATCTCGCTGCCGTTCAAGGTCGGCATCCGCAATATGCGGGCGCAGGGCAAGAAGGTCGGCCTCGTGCGCCCCCGGTGGTTCCGCCCGTTCCCGACCGACAAGCTCGTCAAGGCGCTGTCCCGCGCCGGCGCCATCGGCGTGATCGACCGCGACTACTCGTTCGGCTCGCCGTTCGATTCGGGCGTGGTCGCCAACGAGATCCGCGCCGCCATGTACAATGCCGACAAGCGCCCGCCGCTCCTGTCCTTCATCTGCGGTCTCGGCGGCCGCGAGGTGACGCTCGAGGACGTGTACAAGGCCGCGGACATGTGCTACGCCGCCGCCGCCGCCGGGAAATCCGACGCCAAGACCCACTGGTTGGGTGTGCGCGAGTAAGCGTGGCTGGGCGAGCCGCAGCCGAAGGCGAGGGGAGCGGATACGGAAGTGCTGCGAGCGTGAGCGAGCCGGTTCAAGGCGCCGCGCGCCTTAGATAAGGAGACCACCATGGCCGAAACATTCGCCAACGCGACGCAGATCCTCGAGCCCTTCAAGGGCGTCAAGCGGGTCACGCTCGAGGAGTACTTCACTTCCGGCCACCGCACGTGTCAGGGCTGCGAGTCGGCCCTCGTCATGAAGCTGATGGTGAAAGCGTCCGGCCCGCGGACGATCGTGCTGGGCTCGACCGGCTGCATGTACGTCGCCAACACGACGTACTACACGACGCCGTGGGTGGTGCCGTGGATGCACACGCAGCTCGGCTCGTCGGGCTCGGCCGCCCTCGGCACCGTCGGCGGGGCTCAAGGCCCTCATGAAGAAGGGCAAGATGAAGTCGGAGCCCATCAACGTCATCGCCTTCTGCGGCGACGGCGGCGGCGCCGACATGGGGCTCGGCGCCATCTCGGCGACGCTGACCCACAAGGAGTACAACTCGCTGATCCTGCTCTACGACAACGAGTCGTACGCCAACACCGACATCCAGCTCTCCGGGTCGACGCCCTACGGGGCCAATACGACCTTCAGCCCCCCGGGCACGGTCAAGCGCCTCATCCACACCCGCTGGAAGAAGAACACGGCGCCGATGCTCGCCGCCGGCCACCCGGAGTGCCGCTACGTGGCGACGGTCTGCGCCTCCTACGCGGTCGAGATGATGAACAAGGTGCGCCGGGCCCTCACCATCGGCGGCCCCACGTTCATCCACTCCCTCGACCCCTGCCCGAAGGGCTGGGACTACGATCCGATGCTGTCCCACGAGCTGGGCGAGCTGGCCATCGAGACCGGGCATCTTCCCGCTCTACGAGGTCGAGGACGGCGTCGTGCGGCACTACGGCAAGACCAAGGCCATCGTCGAGGGCCGGCCGCGTAAGCCCGTGCGCGAGTACCTGCTCAAGCAGGGGCGCTTCGCCCACTTCATCGAAGAGGACATCGACTATTTCCAGGCGAAGGTCGACGAGATGTGGACCAAGTGGGAGATCCCCGGCGTGATCCCCTTCTGGAAAGAAAAGGCCGGAAAGTAGTCGTTGGCGTGCGCGGCGAGGGCCAGGCCTGCGGATCGGGGCCTGGCCCTCGTCATTTGACACCACCCTTCCACGAGCCCTGACCCGGGAGGACGACGGCATGGAGCGTCAATGGAGACGGTTCGGGGGACGGTTCTGGCGACGGCTCACGGGCGTGCTCGTCCCGCTGGTCGTCCTGGCGATGGGAGAGCCGGCGGTGGCGTGGGAGCCGACCAAGCCCGTCGAGTTCGTGGTCCCGGCGGGGACGGGCGGTGGCGCCGACCAGATGGCGCGGCTCATCGCGGGCCTCGCCGAGAAGCACAAGCTCTCGCCCAAGCCGTTCATCGTCGTCAACAAGTCGGGCGGGGCGGGGGCGGAGGGCTTCCTGTACGTCAAGGGCAAGAAGGGCGACGCCCAGACCATCATCATCACGCTGTCCAATCTGTTCACGACGCCGCTCCACACCGGCGTGCCGTTCAACTGGAAGGACCTGACGCCGATCGCGCGGCTGGCCCTCGACGAGTTCATCCTGTGGGTCAATGCCGAGACGCCGTACAAGACGGCCAAGGAGTACCTCGCCGCGGCGAAGAGAAGAAGAGCGGCGCGATGAAGATGGGGGGCACCGGGGCGGCGCAGGAAGACCAGATCCTCACCATCCAGCTCGAGCAGGCGACGGGCGTGAAGTTCACCTACGTGCCCTTCAAGGGAGGCGGCGAGGTGTGCGTCAATCTCGTGGGCAAGCACGTGGACTCGACCGTCAACAACCCCATCGAGTGTGCGAGCCACTGGAAAGCGGGGCGGGTCCGCCCGCTCGCCGTCTTCGACACCGGGCGCATCCCGAGCGCGCGAGTGGAAGGACGTCCCGACCGTCAAGGAAGCGCTCGGGGTCGGACATCAGCTACCTCATGCTCCGCGGCATCTTCGGCGCCCCGGACATGCCCAAGGACGCCGTGGCCTGGTACCAGGACTTCCTCAAGAAGGTCCAGGAGACGCCGGAGTGGAAGAAGTACATGGAGGAGGGCGCGCTCAAGGCCGCCTTCGCCACGGGCGACGAATACGTCAAGTGGGTCCAGGAGGCGGAGCAGATCCACAAGGACCTCATGACGAAGGGCGGTCTCCTGAAGAAGTAGCTCCGGCCCGATCTCGCGCTGTGACCCCGAAGACCCGGAGGAGGTGGCATGCGCGCGGCTGACCTGACGACGGCGGCGATGCTGATCGCGGGGGGACTGCTCGTGCTCTCGGACGCGCTGCGCCTGGGCATCGGCTGGGGCACCGATGGACCCAAGAGCGGCTTCTTTCCATTCTGGCTCGCCGCGATCATGATCGCCGCCTGCGCGGGGATCATCGTCCAGGCATGGCGGCGCGCGGATCGAAAGCCGTTCATCTCCCGGGCGGCGATCGGCCCCGTCCTCAAAGTGCTGGGGCCGGCGGTGGGGTTCGTCCTCGTCATGCAGTTCCTGGGCATGTACGTGGCATCGGCGCTCTACATGGCCCTCTACATGCGGTGGATCGGCCGATACTCGTGGGCGCCGGTGGCGCTCGTGAGTGTGGCGTTCCCGGTGATCACGTTCTGGGTGTTCGAGCGCTGGTTCCTCGTGCCGATGCCGAAGGGGCCCCTCGAGGCCTGGCTGGGGTACTAGCCCACGTCATGGGGCTCGAGAACCTCCTCCTCGGCTTCGGGATCGCGCTCCAGCCCCACAATCTCTTCCTCGCCGTCATCGGCATCGCACTGGGCACGCTGATCGGCGTCCTGCCCGGACTCGGCGGGGCCAATGGGGTCGCCATCCTGCTGCCGCTCACGTTCTCCATGGCGCCGACCTCGGCCATCATCCTGCTGACGAGCCTCTACTGGGGGGCCCTCTTCGGCGGCGCCATCACGTCGATCCTGTTCAATATCCCCGGCGAGCCCTGGTCCGTGGCGACGACGTTCGACGGGTTTCCGATGGCGAGGCAGGGCCTCGGGGGCGAGGCGCTGACCGCGGCCTTCACGTCCTCGTTCGTCGGGGCGCTCTTCTCGGTCGTCCTCATCACGCTCTTCGCGCCGCTCCTCGCGGAGGTGGCGCTCAAGTTCGGGCCCCCGGAGTTCTTCGCCATCCAGCTCCTGACGTTTTCGTCGTTCATCGGGCTCGGCGGCGGCAATCCGCTGAAGTCGCTCGTGTCCATCCTCATCGGCTTCATCCTCGCCGCCGCCGGGCTCGACATCGTGACCGGCCAGCTCCGCCTGACGTTCGGCATCACGGAGCTGATGAAGGGCTTCGACTTCATCGTGGCGGTCATCGGGCTCTTCGGGATCGGCGAGATCTTGCTGACCATGGAGGAGGGACTGTCCTTCAAGGGCGCCCGGGCCCGGATCAATCCGCGCGTCGTGTGGGAGACGTGGAAGATCCTGCCGCGCTACTGGCGCACCTTCGTGCGCGGCTGCTTCATCGGTTTCTGGATGGGCTTCAAGCCGGGGGGCGCCACGCCCGCCTCCTTCATGAGCTACGCCTTCGCCAAGCGCTTCTCGAAGCATCCGGAGCGCTTCGGCAAGGGCGAGATCGAGGGGGTGGTGGCGCCGGAGACGGCCGCGCACGCCGCCGGCGGGGCGTCGCTCTTGCCCATGATCACGCTCGGGATCCCCGGCTCGCCGACGGCGGCGGTGATGCTCGGCGGGCTCATCATCTGGGGCCTGCAGCCCGGCCCCATGCTGTTCAAGGAGAAGCCCGAGTTCGTGTGGGGACTCATCGCGAGCATGTACACGGGCAATGTCATCGGCGTCGTGATGGTGCTCGCCTTCGTGCCGTTGTTCGCGGCGATCCTGCGCACCCCCTTCGCGATCCTGACGCCGCTCATCGTGGCCATTTGCGCGGTGGGCGCCTACTCCGTGCATGGCACCATGATCGACGTGTGGTATATGCTGGTCTTCGGCGTGATCGGCTATGTCTTCAAGAAGCTCGACTACCCGCTGGCTCCGCTCGTCCTCGCCCTCGTGCTGGGGGATCTCGCGGAGAATGCCCTGCGCCAGAGCCTGATCATGTCCCAGGGCTCGCTGGCGATCTTCTTCACGCGGCCCATCGCCGGCGTCATCAGCGCCGTCGCGCTCTTCTTCTTCGCGCTGCCGGTCGTCACGCCGTACTGGCGGCGATGGCGGCCCGCGGCGCGCACCCCGGCGGCGGCCGGGCACTGACCGCCATGTCTCCGGACGCGCTCGACTTCGTCCTCGGCGTTCTCAAGATCGTCATCATCGACCTGGCGCTGGCGGGCGACAATGCCCTGGTCATCGCGCTCGCCGTCCGGACCCTGCCCAAGAAGCAGCAGCTCATCGGGCGGGTGTGGGGCGCGGCGGGCGCGGTGGGCCTCCGCATCATCTTCGTGGCGATCGTCTCCTACCTGCTGGTGATCCCGCTGCTCCAGCTCATCGGCGGTCTCCTGCTCATCTGGATCGCCCTCAAGCTGGTGCGGCAGTCGGATGGCGGCGGCGAGGGCGGGGAGCACGTGCGCCAGGGCACGACGGTGCTCGAGGCGATCTGGATCATCATCGTGGCCGACGTCGTGATGAGCCTCGACAACGTCATCGGGGTGGCGGGAGCGGCCGAGGGCGACCTCCGGCTGGTGATCTTCGGCATCGCGCTATCCATCCCCATCGTCGTCTGGGGCAGCGGCCTCCTGGCCACCCTCATGAACCGCTATGCGTGGATCATCCTCATCGCCGGCGGGATCCTCGGCGAGGTGGCGGGCAAGATGATCGTCCACGATGCCTTCATCGTGAAGCGCCTGGGGGAGGCCTCCGACGTGGTCGAGTGGATCATCCGCCTCGGGCTTGCGGGGGGGATCGTGCTCGTCGGCTGGCTGACCGCGCGGCGTCGCGCGGTGGCGCCGCACCAGGCGACCGCCCGCTAGGGCCGCCGCCGGGACTGAGGCATATCCGATGCAATGGCCGAACGTCGAGCCCATCAAGAGCACCCGGATCTACGAGGAGATCGTCCGCCAGGTCAAGCAGCTCATCGCCGACGGCAAGCTCAAGTCCGGGGATCAGCTCCCCCCCGAGCGGGACCTCGCGGAGAAGTTCATGGTGAGCCGCACCTCGGTCCGGGAGGCCCTGCGGGCGCTGCAGAGCCGTGGGCTGGTGGAGATCCGGGCGGGGGAGGGTGCCTTCGTCCGCGACATCTCCGTGGAGACCCTGATCGAGCCGCTCGCCCTCGTCATCCTGCCCCATCGCGAGGCGGTCGGAGAGCTGTTCGAGGCGAGGCGCCTGCTCGAGCCGGCGATCGCCGCGCTCGCCGCTCGCCGGGCGACGCGCGAGGAGCTCGGCGAGATGGAGCGCATCCTCGAGGATCAGGCGAAGGAAGTGTCGCAGGGGCGGACGGGTGTGGCGCAGGACACGGCCCTGCACGCCGCCATCGCCAATAGCGCCCACAATCGCGCCATCACGCGGATCGTGAGCGCGCTGATGGACTTGCTCAGTCAGAGCCGGGAGGAGTCTCTCCATACGCCGGGCCGGCCCACGCGCTCCCACGAGGATCACCGGCGCGTCCTCGAGGCCATCAAGCATCGCGACGAGGTGGCCGCCCACCGCGCCATGCTCGATCACCTGATCGCCGTCGAGACCCTGGTGACCGGCGCCCGGGGCGACGAGGCCCGCACGCCCGTCGGGCCGAAGCGGAAAGCCCCGTAGCAGCGAGTCAGAAATCAGACTCACGGCGCGAGGGCCGGGGCCCTCGCGGACCGTACTTCTGCGGATCGCCGAAGCCACAACCAATCGATCCGGGCCCCGTCGAGTGCCGCAACGGGTCGCACGCAGCGTGTCCCGCGGGAGCCCCGGCCCGCTCGGCGCTTGTCGGCACATTCCTGACTCCGGAACTAGTGCCGCGATGTGCGGGTCCGTCACGTGTCGACGGGGCGGCGGACAGCCCGCCTAAGTACGCGTGGCAGAAGATTAATTGTTGACAGTCCGATGCCCCACGCTTACGATGGCGGAATCACTAGGGCCCGCGGCGGACCCATGCTGTTCCCTGCCACTTGAACCGGGCTCACGAGGGTCGTGATGAAGCGCACGGCGACACGGACGTCGAAGCGGGTGAGGCCGAGCAAGACGTCGACCCGCGCGCCGAAGTACGTGTACTTCTTCGCGGCGGGCAAGGCCGAGGGGTCGAGCGCGCTCCGCCATCTGCTCGGCGGCAAGGGGTGCGAGCTGGCCGAGATGACCAATCTCGGCGTACCGGTTCCACCCGGCTTCACCATCACGACCCAGGCGTGGGCGGCGTATCACGCGGCGGGCGGCAAGCACCCGCCGGGTCTGTGGTCTCAGGTCGTGGCCAATCTCGCCCGGCTCGAGGGCGTGGCCGGCAATCGGCTGGGCCATGCCGAGCGGCCCCTCCTCGTCTCCGTTCGCTCGGGGGCGCGGGCCTCCATGCCCGGCATGATGGACACCGTCCTCAACCTCGGCCTGAACGATCAGACGGTCGAGGGGCTGGCGCGCTGGACGAAGAACGAGCGCTTCGCCTGGGATTGCTACCGGCGCTTCCTCACGATCTTCGGCGACGTCGTGCTCGGCATCGAGCGCCAGGCCTTCGACGAGCCGCTGGAGCGCGCCAAGGCCAAGGCCGGGGCGAAGACCGACGCCGACGTGCCCGCGCCGGCCCTGCGCGAGCTGGTCGCGGAGTCCAAGCTCCTGGTGCAGGCGCGGACGGGCCGGCCCTTTCCCCAGGACCCGATGGAGCAGCTCCGCCTGGCCATCAATGCCGTGTTCGACTCCTGGTTCGCGAAGAAGGCGGTGGACTACCGGCGCATCCATCGGCTGCCCGACGACTGGGGCACCGCGGTGACCGTGATGGCCATGGTCTTCGGCAACCTCGGCGAGACGTCGGGCACCGGCGTCTGCTTCTCGCGCGATCCGTCGTCCGGGGAGAAGCGCTTCTTCGGTGAGTTCCTCGTCAATGCCCAGGGCGAGGACGTCGTGGCGGGCGTGCGCACGCCGGAGCCGCTCGATGCCCTGAAGCAGCGGATGCCGGCGGTCTACAAGCGCCTCGTCGGCTTCAAGGACGCGCTCGAGCGCCACTACCGCGACATGCAGGACATCGAGTTCACGGTGCAGGAGGGCCGCCTCCACATCTTGCAGACGCGCTCCGGCAAGCGCACGGCGGCCGCGGCGGTGCGCATCGCCGTGGAGATGGCGCGCGAGGGCCTGTTCGACGACAAGGCGCTCGCCCCCGCCCAGCGGGCCGACAAGGCCAGGCAGACCGCGCTCCTGCGCATCGAGCCGGAGTCGCTGCACCAGCTCCTCGTGAAGACGGTCGATCCCGAGGCCACGTACACGTCGATCGCGCGCGGGCTGTCGGCCACGCCCGCCGCCGCCGTGGGCAAGGTGGTCTTCGACCCGGAGAAGGCGGTGGAGATGGCGCTGCGGGAGGAGCCGGCGATCCTCGTGCGCGCGGAGACGTCGCCCGAGGACGTGGCCGGCATGCACGCGGCCCAGGGTATCCTGACGTCCCGCGGCGGGCTCACCTCTCACGCGGCCGTCGTGGCGCGCGGCTGGGGCAAGTGCTGCGTGGTGGGGGCGGGCGACGTGGTGGTGGACGAGGAGCGGCATCTCTTTCGCGCCGGCCGGGCGGTGGTGCGCGAGGGCCAGGTGATCACGCTGAACGGCGCCACCGGCGAGGTGATCGTCGGCGCCCTGCCGCTGGTCGATCCCAAGCTCTCGGACGAGTTCCGGAAGATCCTCGGCTGGGCGCAGGAGCGGGCGACCACCGCGGTGCGCGCCAATGCCGACACGCCCGCCGATGCCGCCAAGGCGCGGGAGTTCGGGGCCGTGGGCATCGGCCTCGTGCGCACCGAGCACATGTTCTTCAGGGACGACCGCATCGCCATCGTCCGCGAGATGATCATGGCCAGCGAGGAGCAGGACCGGAAGAAGGCGGTGGACCGCCTGCTGCCCTTCCAGCGCGAGGACTTCATCGGGATCTTCACCGCCATGGCCCAGTACCCGGTGACCATCCGGCTCCTCGACCCGCCGCTGCACGAGTTCCTGCCGAAGTACAAGGAAGTGCTCGAGGACTATACGCGGCTCGACGCGCTCGGCATCAACCCGTCGCGGCACCAGGAGCTGGGGGTGATCAAGGCGCGGCTCGAGGCGTTGATCGAGGCCAATCCCATGCTCGGCCATCGCGGCTGCCGCCTCGGCATCACGTTCCCGGAGATCTACGAGATGCAGGTGCGCGCCATCATGGAGGCGGCCTGCGAGGTCGGCCGGCGAGGGCTCCGCGTGGAGCCCGAGATCATGATCCCGCTCACCGGCACGGTGGCGGAGATGAAGCTCACCCGCGAGATGACGGTGCGCGTCGCCGAGCAGGTGCTGACCGAGACGGGCCTCAAGGTCCCGTATTCGGTGGGCACGATGATCGAGGTGCCCCGGGCGGCGCTGGTGGCCGACAAGATCGCGGAGCACGCGGACTTCTTCTCGTTCGGCACCAATGACCTCACCCAGATGACCTTCGGCTATAGCCGCGACGACATCGGCAAGTTCCTGCCCTTCTACCTCGAGAAGAAGCTCCTGCCCTTCGATCCGTTCGCGGTCCTCGACCAGGAAGGGGTGGGCGAGCTGATCCGGATCGGCATCGAGCGAGGCAGGAAGACGGTGCCGCACCTCAAGGTGGGCATCTGCGGCGAGCATGGCGGCGAGCCGTCGTCGGTGGAGTTCTGCCATCGCGTGGGCATGGACTACGTGTCGTGCTCGCCATCCATGGTGCCCATCGCCTGGCTGGCGGCGGCCCAGGCCCAGATCAAAGAGCCGCGAAGAGACAGGGCAGACAGGACAAGGAGGAGCTAAGTGGTGAAGTTTTCGGGTGCGCGGATTCTGCTGGAGTGCTTGAAGAAGGAAGGGGTCGACCTCATCTTCGGCCTGCCCGGCGGGGCGGTGCTGCCGATCTACGACGTCCTCTACGACTTTCAGGGCATTCGCCACATCCTCGTGCGGCAAGAGGCCGCGGCGGGCCATGCGGCGGAGGGCTACTCGCGCACGACGGGCAAGGTCGGCGTCTGCCTCGTCACGTCCGGACCCGCCGCCACGAACCTGGTCACCGCGCTCCAGGACGCGCTGATGGACTCGATCCCCATCGTCGCGTTCACCGGGCAGGTGCCGACGCACCTGATCGGCAACGACGCGTTCCAGGAAGCGGACAATGTCGGGATCACGCGCTCGGCGACCAAGCACAACTTCCTGGTCAAGGACGGCAAGGACCTGGCGCATATCATCAAGGAGGCGTTTCACATCGCCGCCACCGGCCGTCCCGGACCCGTGCACGTGGACCTGCCGAAGGACATCCTCGTCAAGGAGTGGCCCTTCGAGTATCCGTCGGAAGTGCACATGCGCTCCTACAACCCGACGTACGACGGGCATCCCGGGCAGATCAAGAAGGCCGCGCGGTCGCTCGCGCGGGCCAAGCGGCCGGTGCTGTACGTCGGCGGCGGCGCCATCTCGTCGGACGCCTCGCCCGAGCTCGTCGAGCTGGCGGAGCTGACCCAGGTCCCCGTGACGCAGACCCTCATGGGGCTCGGCGCCTTCCCGATGGCGCATCCGCTGTCCCTCGACATGCTGGGCATGCACGGGACGTACTACGCGAACATGGCGGTGCACCACTCGGATTGCCTCGTCGCGATCGGCGCGCGCTTCGACGACCGCGTCACCGGCAAGGTGGACGCCTTCTCGCCGAACGCCGAGATCATTCACATCGACATCGATCCCTCGTCGATCTCGAAGAACATCAAGGTCCACATCCCCATCGTGGGTGATTGCAAGCGCGTGTTGCGGAAGCTCATCGACGCCGTGCGCGACGAGCTCAAGGAGGGCGTGCCCGCCGCCGTCCTCGAGGGGCGCAAGCAGTGGGCCGCGCAGGTCGCGGAGTGGAAGCGGGACTTCCCGCTTCGCTACGACTGGGACGACGACGTCATCAAGCCCCAGTACGTCATGCAGGAGATCTCGAACCTCACGCACGGGGAGGCGCTGATCGTCACGGGCGTGGGCCAGCACCAGATGTGGGCGGCCCAGTACTACCGGTTCAAGCACCCGCGGTCGTGGTGCACGTCGGGCGGGCTCGGGACCATGGGCTATGGGCTGCCGACCGCCATGGGCGTGCAGGCGGGCAATCCCGGGAAGCTCGTGATCAATATCGACGGCGACGGCTCCTTCGCGATGAACAGCCAGGAGCTGGCCACGTGCTTCACCGAGGGGCTGCCCGTCAAGACGGTGATCATCAACAATAGCGGGCACGGCATGGTGCGCCAGTGGCAGCGCATCATCTACAAGGAGCGCTACAGCTCGGTCGACCTGCCGGGCATCCCCGACTGGGTCCGGCTCGCCGAGGCGTACGGGTGCATGGGCCTCCGGGTGACGAAGCCGAGCGAGGTCGGCCCGGCGATCGAGAAGATGATCAGCACGCCTGGCCCGGTGATCCTGGACGTCTGCGTGGACAAGGACGAGTGCGTCTTCCCGATGGTCCCCGCGGGGGGGGCCAATACCGACATGATCCTGGTCCCGCCCACCCGCGAGGTCAGGGAAAAAGCCGCGAAGTCCCAGACGGGGTTTTAGATGGGAGGGGGCCTCGACGGCCCCCTCCCAGGCCCTCCCCCTTCGGAGGCGCGGGCGAAGCCCGCGCTCGAACGCGGCAAGTGGATGGCGAACGCGAGGTTCCGCTGAGCGCAACGGGAAAGGATACGAGCGGTGACGGATACGGGCGGCCTCGGAGAAGCATACGATCGCCGTGATGGTCGAGAACAAGTTCGGCGTGCTGTCGCGCGTGGCCGGGCTGTTCTCGGCGCGCGGGTACAATATCGAGAGCTTGTCGGTGGGGGAGACGCTCGACCCCTCGGTGTCGCGGATGACGCTCGTGGTCAAGGGCGATGCCTTCATCGTCGAGCAGGTCATCAAGCAGCTCCACAAGCTCATCGACGTGATCAAGGTGACGGACCTCAGCGAGGAGAACCACGTCGAGCGCGAGATGCTGCTCATCAAGGTCAATGCCGAGCCGGGGGCGCGCGCGGAAATCTTGAGGATCGGCGACATCTTTCGCGCCAAGGTCGTGGACGTCACGCCCAACACCTATACGCTCGAGGTGACGGGGGAGGAGTCCAAGATCGAGGCCATCATCGAGCTCTACCGGCCCTTCGGGATCCAGGAGCTGGTGCGCACCGGGAAGGTCGCCATCGCCCGCGGGCCGAAGACGCGGCTGCGCCGGGTCGAGGAAAAGCTGGGGAAGCAGCGGGCGGCCGCGCGGCCGCCCGCCGAAGACCCCAAGGTCGTCGGCTTCGCCGACTAACACGACAGAGAAGAGGGAGAGTCAACGCCATGCCGGCCAGGATCTACTACGACCAGGACGCCGATCTCGGGCTGCTCCGCGGCAAGAAGGTCGCGATCATCGGCTATGGAAGCCAGGGGCATGCGCATGCCCTGAACCTCAAGGACTCGGGACAGGACGTGGTCGTCGGCCTCTACAAGGGCTCGAAGAGCTGGGCCAAGGCCGAGCAGGACGGTCTCAAGGTGATGGCGGTCGCGGATGCCGCCCAGGCCGGCGACATCATCATGATCCTGCTGCCTGACCAGACCCAGCGCCAGGTGTACGAGGAGTCGATCAAGGACGTCCTCGTCAAGGGCAAGACGCTGATGTTCGCCCACGGCTTCAATATCCACTTCAACCAGGTGGTGCCGTCCCCGGACGTCGACGTGTCCATGATCGCGCCGAAGGCGCCCGGGCACGTGATGCGCGATCTGTTCACCCAGGGCCCCGGCGTCCCCGGCCTCGTGGCCGTGTTCCAGGACGTGTCGGGCAAGGCCCGCGACATGGCGCTCGCGTATGGCAAGGGCGTCGGCTGCACGCGCGCCGGCGTCATCGAGACCACGTTCAAGGAAGAGACGGAAACCGATCTCTTCGGCGAGCAGACGACGCTCTGCGGCGGCGTCTCGCACCTGATCAAGGCGGCGTTCGAGACGCTCGTCGAGGCGGGCTACCAGCCCGAGGTCGCCTACTTCGAGTGCATGCACGAGATGAAGCTGATCGTGGACCTGTTCTACCAGGGCGGCCTCGCCTACATGCGCTACTCGGTCTCCGACACGGCGGAGTACGGCGACTACACGCGCGGCCCGCGGATCATCAACGAGCAGACGCGGGCGGAGATGCGGAAGATCCTGGCCGAGATCCAGCGCGGCCAGTTCGCCCGCGAGTGGGTGCTCGAGAACCAGGCGCACCGCGCCGAGTTCCTCGCGGTCAGAAAGCGCGAGGCGGAGCACCCGATCGAAGAGGTGGGCGCCCGGCTGCGCAAGATGATGTCGTGGATCAAGCCGCCGCGCATGTGAGCCGCGGCGGCGACGAACCGGGGGCGGTCAGGGCGCGGCTTGCGCATCCCGGTAGCGCCCGAGGGCTGGCCGTTCATCTTTCCGCCTGCCGCCGCCGCGTGTATCCTGGCCGCAGTGGGCTGGTGGGCGGCCGGATCCGTCTTCGCGGTCGCGGCGGCGGCGTTCCTGGGGTTCTTCCGCGATCCCGAGCGGACGACCCCGCGGATGCCGGGAGCGCTCGTGGCCCCGGCCGACGGCAAGGTGATGGCGATCGCCCTCGTGGACGACCACTGGGTCGGCCCGGCGGTTCGGCTGTCCATCTTCCTGTCGCCGCTCGACGTGCACGTGAACCGCGCGCCGATGGCCGCGGTCGTGCGCGACGTCGAGTACGCGCGCGGGCGCTTTCTCGCCGCGTATCGCCCTGAGGCGTCGGAAGTGAACGAGCGGTGCACGCTGCTCCTCGAGGGTGATCAGGGGCGCGTGGCGGTGCGCCAGATCGCCGGCGTGCTGGCCCGGCGGATCGTGTGCCGGGTGAAGCGCGGGGACAAGCTGGAGGCGGGGCAGCGCTTCGGGCTGATCCGCTTCGGGTCGCGGACGGATCTGATCGCCCCGCGCGGCACGGACGTGCGGGTCGCGGTGGGCGACCGCGTGCGGGGCGGCGAGACCATCATGGCGGTGCTCCGATGAAAGGGGGAGTCATGAGGCGACGGCACATGGGGGTGGACGGCGGCCGAAGTCCCCGCCGGCGGCGCTGGCAGGAGCTGCGCGAGCAGCGCCGCCGCGGGATCTTCCTGCTGCCGAGCCTGCTCACGACGGGGAACCTCTTCTGCGGCTTCTACGCCATCATCCGGGCCGCCGAGAGCCGCTACACGGAGGCGGCGGTGGCCATCTTCGTCGCGATGGTGATGGACATGCTCGACGGCAAGGTCGCCCGCCTCACCAAGACCACGACGCAATTCGGCGTGGAGTTCGACTCGCTGGCCGACGTCGTCTCCTTCGGCGTCGCGCCCGCCTTCATGCTCTACATGTTCGCGCTGGCGCGGCTCGGGCGGGTGGCGTGGCTCGGCGCCTTCCTGTTCGTGGCCTGCGGGGCCCTGCGCCTCGCGCGCTTCAACGTGTACTCGGGCGTGAGCGACCGGCGCTACTTCGTGGGGCTGCCCATTCCCGCCGCCGCGGGCATCGTCGCCGCCGTCATGCTGCTCCTCGGCAACGACGAGCTGGAGCGCTGGCAGGCGGCCGCCATCGCCGTGGGGACCTATCTCGTGGGCATCTTGATGGTCACCACGTTCCGGTACTACAGCTTCAAGGAGATCGACTTCGCCCGGCGGCGGCCGACGGGAATGCTCTTGTTCGTCGTCCTCGCCATCCTGATCGTCGCCACGCACCCGCAGTGGCTCCTCTTCCTCCTGCTCTCGGCCTATGTCCTGAGCGGCCCGACGCGCCCGCTGTGGGCGCGCCGCAGGGAAGGAGCGCTCATGATCGAGAAGGGAACGAGGGACGCGCACTAGCCGCGCCCGGAGGAGACCATGGCAACCTACAAGATCGCGGTACTGAGCGGAGACGGCATCGGCCAGGAGGTCACGCCCCAGGCGCAGAAGGTGCTGAACGTGGTCGGCAAGGCGGCGGGCGCCTCGTTCGAGTTCGAGCCGGCGCTGGTCGGCGGCGTCGCCATCGACGCGACGGGTGGGCCGCTTCCCGAATCGACGCTCCGCCTGTGCCAGCAGAGCCACGCCATCCTGTTCGGGTCCGTCGGCGGGCCCAAGTGGGACAATTTGCCGCAGGAACAGCGCCCCGAGCGGGGCCTGCTCGCCTTGCGCAAGGGGCTCGACCTCTTCGCCAACCTGCGCCCGGCCACGTGCTTCCCGATGCTCGTCGACGCCTCGCCGCTCAAGCGCTCGGTGGTGGAAGGCACGGACATCATGGTGATCCGGGAGCTCACGGGCGGGCTCTACTTCGGCGAGCCGCGGGGGCGCGAGACGCTCCCCGACGGGGGCGAGCGCGCGGTCAATACCATGGTCTATACGTCGCGGGAGATCGAGCGCGTGGCGCGGGCCGCGTTCGACGTCGCGATGAAGCGGAAGAAGCGGCTGACGTCGGTGGACAAGGCCAACGTGCTCATCGTGTCGCAGCTCTGGCGGGACGTCGTCACGCGCGTGGGGAAGGACTATCCCGCCGTCGAGCTCGACCACGTGCTCGTCGACAACTGCGCCATGGCCCTCGTTCACAGGCCGACGCAGTTCGACACGATCGTGGCGGAGAACACCTTCGGCGACATCCTGTCCGACGAAGCGGCCATCCTCGCGGGCTCGATGGGCATGCTGCCGTCGGCGAGCCTCGGCGGGAAGGTCGGGCTGTACGAGCCGGTGCACGGCACGGCGCCCGACATCGCCGGGAAAGGGGTCGCCAATCCGATCGCGGCGATCCTGTCGGCGGGCATGCTGCTGCGCTACTCGCTCGATCGCGGGGAGGATGCCGCGCGCGTGGACGCGGCGGTGCTGAAGGTGCTCGAGCAGGGGTACCGCACGCGAGACATCCACGGAGAGGGCATGAAGGCCGTCGGCACCGAGGAGATGGGCGACTTGATCGCGCGGGAAGTCGAACGATCGTACTGAGAGAACCGGAGGCGACGATATGGCGGCGGGCATGAACGTGGCGGTGGTGGGCGTGACGGGGGCGGTGGGGCAGACGACGCTCAAGATCCTCGAGGAGCGGAAGTTCCCGGTGAACGACCTGCGGGCGTTCGCGTCGGAGCGCTCCGTCGGCAAGACCGTGACCTTCAAGGGGGAGACGATCCGGGTCGAGAAGGTTGGCCCCGGCGCGTTCAAGGGCGTCGACGTCGCGTTCTTCTCGGCGGGCTCGGCGCAGTCCAAGGAGTATGCGCCCCAGGCGGTGAAGGCGGGGGCGGTGGTGGTGGACAAGTCGAGCGCGTTCCGGATGGACCCCGCGGTGCCGCTCGTGGTCCCCGAGATCAATGCCCACGCCGCCCGCCGCCACCAGGGCATCCTCGCCTGCCCGAACTGCACGACCATCGTGACGGTGATGCCGCTCAAGCCGCTTCACGACGCGGGTCGCCTTCGCCGGGTGATCGCCACGAGCTATCAGGCGGTGTCCGGCGCGGGCGTGCAAGGGGTGGCAGGAGCTGGCGCGCCAGACGCTCGCCTGGGCGCGGGGAGAGGCCATCACGCCGAAGTTCTTCGATCATCAGATCGCCTTCAACGTGATCCCGCACATCGACAAGTTCGGCGAGGGAGGCTACACGGGCGAGGAGATGAAGCTGGTCAACGAGGTGCGGAAGATCCTGGAGCTGCCCGATCTTCCGGTGTCGCCGACCACGGTGCGCGTGCCCGTGTTCACGGCCCACTCCGTCGCGGTGAACGCCGAGACCGAGCTCAAGGTCACGCGCGCGCGCGCGCGCGAGGTCTTCGCCGGGTTCCCCGGCCTTCGGCTCTGGGACGAGCCCGCCGAGGGGCGCTATCCGATGCCGGTGACGGTCGAGGGCCAGGACGACTGCTTCGTGGGACGCATCCGGGAGGACATCTCGCTGCCGAATGCGCTCAACTTCTGGGTGGTGGGCGACCAGCTCCGCAAGGGGGCCGCGCTCAACGGCGTACAGATCGCCGAGCTGCTCATTCGATAGTGGGGGCCCGACATGGCCCCCCACACGCTCGGCAGCGCCCGGCGAGCCGTGGCGCTCCTCGACCGCGCCTCGCTCACGGGCTCTGAGCGGGCGGAGGGCGGCGGCGGCCCCGGTGCGGGCGTCGTCCCACGGTGATGCGGACGCTCCGGCTCACGATCGCGTACGAGGGCACCGACTTCCACGGCTGGCAGTACCAGCCCAGTCTGCCGACGGTGCAGGGCCTCGTCATGTCGGCGGCCGGGCGCGTGCTCGGCGCCCCGGTCAAGGTCACCGGGGCCAGCCGGACCGACGCGGGCGTGCACGCCCTTCGCCAGGTCGCGAGCCTCACCACCGCGTCGGCCATCGCGCCGGCCGCCCTCGCCCGGGCGCTCAATGCCCTCCTGCCGCCGGCGATCCGCGTGCTCGGCGCGTGGGAAGCGGCGCCCGGCTTCGATGCGCGGCGGTCCGCGTGTGGCAAGCGCTACGCCTACGTGATCGACCGGGGGATCCCCGCCGATCCATTCGGTCGCCGGTACGCGTGGCATATTGCCCAGGCGCTCGACGAGCGGGCGATGGCGGAGGGGCTCCGGTGCGTGCGGGGGCGGCACGACTTTTCGGCGTTCTGTGCCGCCGCGGGGCGGGGCCGCACGCCCACGTGCACGGTGCGGGCGACGCGGGTGGTGAGCCGGAAGCGGTGGCTCGTGATCGCGATCTCCGCCGACAGCTTTCTCCATCACATGGTGCGAAACGTGGTGGGGAGCCTGGTCGAGGTCGGGCGGGGGGCGGCCCCGCCCGCCTGGATGTCGGAGCTGATTGCCTCGCGGGACAGAACGCGCGCCGGGCCGACGGCCCCGGCACAGGGGCTGGCGCTCGTGCGGGTGCTGTACCGGCCGGCATGACGCGCGCGTCCTGGGCACTTCTTGGGGACGTCCTCGGGCCGCCCTTGCGTTCGCGGAGACGGGTGGGCAGGATAGGCGCATGCCCACGTACCTGCGGCCCCGCTCGGGGTCCCGGATGGGAGTCGGCCGGTGAACGCGATGCTCTACGACGTCGCGCTCACCGCCTACATCGTGGCGACGGCGGCGGCGCTCGGCTACCTCCTGCGCCGGCGCGACGGGCTGTCGCGGCTGAGCATCCTGATGACGCAGCTCGGCTGGGTGTGTCACACGGTGGCGCTCGTCATGCGGGGCGTGGAGCTGGGGCGGCCGCCGATCGTGACGCTGCCCGAGGTCGTCTCGGTGGTGATCTGGGTGGCCGTGCTCCTCGAGCTGTGGGCGGAATGGCAATACCAGGTGAAAGCGCTCGGCGCCTTCGTCCTGCCCGTCATCCTGATGCTGGGGCTGGCACTGCCGACCGGCCTGCGCGCGCTGGTGACGGAGCCCAGCATCCGGAGCGCCTGGATCTGGGTGCACGTGGTGCTCGCCCTCCTCGGACTGGCCGCGCTCGTCTTGAACTTCGCCGGGGCGGTGATGTACCTGCTGCAGGAGCGCCAGCTCAAGGTCAAGCGGCCGGGCCGCGTCTACTACCGGCTGCCCTCGCTCGAGACGCTCGATCGGTTCACCTTCCGCACGCTCACCCTCGGCTTCCCGTTCCTCACCGCGGGCCTGCTCCTCGGGTCCTGTGGGCGAACGCGGCGTGGGGCAGCGTCTTCGCGTTCGATCCCGTGGCGTTCCTGTCGGTCGCGATGTGGGTGGTCTACGCCGCGACGCTCTCGGGGCGGGCGCTCGGCGCGTGGCGGGGCCGCCGAGCCGCGTATTTCGCCATCGCGGGCTTCTGCACGCTCCTCCTGACGCTCGGCGTCGGCGTGCTGATCCAGGGCCGCCATGGCTCCTAGAGCGATGATAAGGGCCCATCTGCGCAGTAGGCGCCCTCGTCCGCGTGCCACGTAGCGCGGGCTCGACGACCGTCTGCGGGCGCATGGCCGCATCGGCGACGCCGCGTCGCATCGGGCCGCCTCGCAGCTGAACCATCGCTCTAGCCGGTTTCTCCGACTGGCTCCTAGGCGCGTCTCGTCGCCCCGGTGCCCGCGCGCGGATGCTGCGGCCGGCGTGATGGGCGCGCTCTTCGTCGCAGGCCTCAGTCATCACACGGCGCCCGTCGAGGTGCGCGAGCAGCTCGCCCTCGAGGGCGACAAGGTGCGCGAGATCCTGCGTCGACCTCGCGGGGGCGGGCGTGCTCGAAGAGGCGATGATCCTCGCCACGTGCAACCGCGTCGAGGTCTGTGGCGTCGCCGAGGTGCCCGGAGAGGCCAGGCGCGCGGTCTTCGCCCGCCTCGGCGGCCAGCGCGGATTCGGCCTCGAGGCCATCGAGCCGCTGCTCTACACGAAGACGGAGGACGAGGCGGTGCTGCACGTGTTCCGGGTCGCGGCGAGCCTCGACTCGATGATCCTGGGCGAGCCCCAGATCCTGGGCCAGGTGAAGGACGCCTTCGCGCTGGCGCAATCGGCGGGTACCGTGGGCCCGGTGCTCCACGCGCTGATGAGCCAGGCCTTCGGCGTGGCCAAGAAGGTGCGCACGGAGACCGAGGTGGGCCGCCTCGCCGTCTCCGTCTCCTTTGCCGCGGTGGAGCTCGCGCGGAAGATCTTCGGGAGCCTCGAGGGCAAGGCGGTGCTGCTCGTGGGGGCGGGCGAGATGAGCGAGCTCGCCGCCCGTCACCTGATCGACCAGGGCGCGCATCCCGTGTACGTCGCCAACCGCACCTGGAGCCGGGCGCAGGATCTGGCGCGGGGGTTCGCGGGCATCGCGGTACGCTTCGAGGACTTCGTCGCCACCATGGGGCTCGTGGACATCGTCATCACCTCGACGGCGGCGCCCGAGCCCCTCGTCCGCGTCGCCGCGGTTCGCCAGGCGCTGCACGCCCGCCGAGAGCGGCCGCTCTTCTTCATCGACATCGGCGTGCCCCGGAATGTCGAGGCCGGCGTGAACGACCTCGGCAACGCGTTCTGCTACGACATCGACGACCTGCGCTCCGTGGTGGAAGCGAATCTGCAGGAGCGCCAGCGGGAGGCGCACCGGGCGCTCGCCATCGTGGAGCGCGAGGTCGGGCGCTTCGGCGCGCGGCTCGCGGAGCTCGAGGTCGTGCCGACGATCGTGTCGCTCCGCGAGAAGCTCGAGGCGATCCGGCGCGGCGAGCTCGACCGCGCGCTCGGCCGGCTGCCCTCGGCCGACGAGGAGACCCGGCGGGTGATGGAAGCGCTGTCGCAGTCGATCGTCAACAAGGTCCTGCACACGCCCACCGTCAAGCTGCGGGACTCGTCGCGCGCCGGGCATGGCGCGCGCTTCGTCGAGCTCGTCTCGGAGATCTTCGGCCTCTCGGGACCGGGCCGGCGGCATGATCGCGGGGAGCCCGGGCGGTGAAGCTCCGGATCGGCACGCGCGGCAGCCGGCTCGCCCTCGTCCAGTCGAACCTGATCGCCGCGCCGCTCCGGGCCCTCGGCGTCGAGGTCGAGCTGGTGCCCATCCGGACATCGGGCGATCGCCTCGCCCAGGTCGCCCTCGCGGACTTCGGCGGCAAGGCGCTCTTCGTGAAGGAGATCGAGGAGGCGCTCCTCGATCGGCGCGTCGACCTGGCCGTGCACAGCCTGAAGGACATGCCCGCCGTGCTGCCCGACGGGCTCGTGCTCGGCGCGTTTCCGGAGCGCGAAGACCCGCGCGACGCCCTCGTGACGCGGCGCGGGGGCACGCTCGAGGAGCTGCCCAGCAAGAGCGTGGTGGGCACGTCGAGCCTGAGGCGGAAGGTCCTCGTGCTCGGCCGGCGGCAGGATCTCGATCTCCGGCCGATCCGGGGCAATGTCGACACGCGCCTCGCCAAGCTCGAGGACGGGACGTACGACGCGGTCATCCTCGCGCAGGCGGGCTTGAACCGGCTCGGGCTGTCGCCCGTCCACGCGGCACTCCTGTCGGTCGACGACTTCCCGCCCGCGGTCGGCCAGGGGATCCTCGCCGTCGAAGCGCGCGGCGACGACGCGCGGACGCTTGAACTTCTCGAGAGGGTGGACGACACTCGAACCAGGATGGAAGCCCTCGCCGAGCGTTCGTTCCTCCGAGGCTTGGCGGCCGGTTGTCATACGCCGGTGGCGGGATACGCGCGCGCCGATGCGCAAGCGCTCACGCTGACCGGGCTCGTCGCGAGCCTCGACGGCCGCACGGTGATTCGCTCGGCGGTGAGCGGCCCGAGCTCGGCCGCGGAGGCGCTCGGCCAGAAGCTCGCCGAGGAGCTCCTCGCCCGGGGTGCGGCGGGGCTGCTGGCGGCCAACGAGGACGGTCGGCCATGAGCTTCGAGGTGGCGGTGGCCCGGCCGCTGGCCGGGCGGGTCATCCTGGTGACGCGCGCGCGCGAGCAGGCCGCGGCCTTCGCGGCGCTCCTGGAGGAAGCGGGCGGCACCGTGATGCTCGTCCCGACCATCGCGATCGAGCCCCCCGATTCGTGGGAGCCCCTGGACGCGGCGCTCGCCCGTGCGGCCCAGTACCGGTGGGCCGTGTTCACCAGCGTCAACGGGGTCGAGATGGTGCGCCGCCGCCTCGCCCAGTCGGGGCGCGGCAGCGACGTCCTCGCCTCGTGCCGGATCGCGGCGATCGGGCCCGCGACGGCCGACGCCCTGCGTGGCTGGGGCCTGCGGGTCGCGGCGGTGCCCGCGGAGTACGTGGCCGAGAGCCTCGTCGACCGGTTGCGGCCCGAGATCGCGCCCGGGGATCGCGTCCTCGTGGCGCGGGCCGCCGAGACGCGCGACGTGCTCGTGCGCGAGCTCCGGGGGCTGGGCGCCGTCGTCGACGAGGTCCCGGCGTATCGCACGCGCGCGGCGCGGGAGCAGGCCGCCGGCCTGCGCAAAGCCCTCGCCGAGCGGCGGGTCGACGTCGTGACGTTCACCAGCTCGTCGACGGTCAAGAACCTCTGCGCGCTGTTCCCTCGGGCCGAGCTCGGCCGGCTGATGGACGGGGTGACGGTGGCCTCGATCGGGCCGATCACGCGGGCGACGGCGGCGGGGTTCGGCCTCGACACGCACGTCATGCCGATCGAGTACACGATCCCCGCGCTCGCTCGCGCCATTGCCGCCTACTTCGCCGAAGGAAGGAGTTAGCGACATGCCGTATCCGATCTACCGACCCCGCCGACTGCGCGAGTCACCGCTCGTCCGCAAGATGGTGCGTGAGACGACGCTCCGCGCCGACGACCTGATGTACCCGCTCTTCGTCGTCCACGGCCGGGGTGTGCGCGAAGCCATCGCGTCGATGCCGGGCCAGTTCCGGCTCTCCATCGACGAGCTCGTGCGGGAGTGCAAGGACGTGGCTGGTCTGGGCATCCCCGCCGTGCTCCTGTTCGGGCTGCCTCAGGAGAAGGACCCGCGGGGGAGCGAAGCCTATGCGGAGGACGGGATCATCCAGCAGGCGGTTCGCGCCGTCAAGGAGACGATCCCCGACCTGCTCGTCGTCACCGACGTGTGCCTCTGCGAGTACACCAGTCACGGCCACTGCGGCGTGGTCGAGGACGGGCGCATCAAGAACGACCCGACGCTCGAGCTCATCGCGCGCACCGCGCTGTCCCACGTGGAGGCGGGGGCCGACATGGTCGCGCCGTCCGACATGATGGACGGCCGGGTCGGGACCATCCGCGAGGCGCTCGACGAGTCGGGCTACCAGGAGACGCCGATCATGGCCTACTCGGCCAAGTACGCCTCGGCGTTCTACGGGCCGTTTCGGGAGGCCGCCGACTCCACGCCGCAGTTCGGCGACCGCCGCTCCTACCAGATGGACCCCGCCAATGCCGTCGAGGCCATGCGCGAGGTCGCCCTCGACGTCGACGAGGGCGCGGACATCGTGATGGTCAAGCCCGCGCTGCCGTACCTCGACGTCATCGCCCGCGTCAAGGGCGAGTTCGGGCTGCCCGTCGCCGCCTATTCGGTGTCCGGCGAATACGCGATGATCCGCGCCGCCGGGCACCTCGGCTGGCTCGACGAGGAGCGGGCGATGGTGGAGGCGCTGACGGGGATCCGTCGCGCGGGCGCCGACATCATCATCACGTACTTCGCGAAGGACCTGGCGAGGCTCATCGAGCAGGGCCGCGCGTGAGGCTGTCGGCGAAGAGCGAGTACGCCGTCAAGGCGCTGCTCGATCTTGCGCTGCACGCGACCGGTGATCTCCAGCCCATCCAGGACATCGCGGCGCGGCAGGGGATTCCCCAGCGCTACCTCGAGCAGGTGCTGCTGGGGCTCAAGCGCGCGGGCTTTCTGATGTCGCGCCGCGGGTCGGCGGGCGGGTACCGCCTGGGCCGGCCCGCGGATCAGATCACGGTGGGCGCGGTGTTGCGGGCGGTGGAGGGGACGGAGGGGGGCGATGCGGCCGGCCGAGGTGGCCGCCGGGTGCCGGCGGACGACGTCGGGGACCTCGCCGAGCTGTGGCGGGAGATCGACGCGGCGGTGTCGGGGGTGATCGACCGGCTGACCCTGGAAGATCTCAAGCGCCGGGCCGAGGAGCAGCGGCGGACGGCGCGGCCGATGTATCACATCTGAGCGGTTGCCTCGTCCGCGTTTTTTTTCGCCGGGAATCAGCGTTCCCGATAGGATTGCGAGCCATGACCCAGAAGAGATCGTCGAGTGGGCGGCCCCGGGTGGCCGCGTCGGTCCTGGAGCTGATCGGCGGCACGCCGCTCGTCAAGCTCAACCGCATTCCGAAGCCCGAGGGCGCCACCGTGCTCGCCAAGGTGGAGTCGCTCAATCCCGCCGGGAGCGTCAAGGATCGCATCGCCTACGCGATGGTGGACGACGCGGAGCGCCGGGGCGTCTTGAAGCCCGGCGCCACGGTGGTCGAGCCGACGAGCGGCAATACCGGCGTGGGCCTCGCGATGGTGTGCGCCGTTCGCGGCTATCGGCTCATCCTGACCATGCCCGACGACATGAGCGTGGAGCGCCAGCGCCTGTTCGCGCGCTACGGCGCCGAGATTCACCTGACGCCGGCCATCGAGGGCATGACGGGCGCCGTGTTCGCCGCCCAGGAGATGTGCCGGGAGCACGCGGAGTACTTCATGCCGATGCAGTTCGAGAACCCGGCCAATCCCGAGGTGCACCGGCGCACGACGGCCGTCGAGATCCTGGAGGCGACGGACGGGCGGCTCGACGCGTTCGTCGCCGCGATCGGCACGGGGGGCACCGTCACCGGCGTGGGCGAGGTGCTCAAGGAGCGCGTGCCCGGCGTGCGGATCGTCGGCGTCGAGCCCGCGCGCTCGCCCGTGCTCTCGGGGGGCGCTTTCGACCCCACGGCATCCAGGGCATCGGCGCGTCCTTCGTGCCCGGCGTGCTCAACCGGGCGATCCTCGACGAGATCGTGCTGGTGCGCGACGAGGACGCCACGGCGACGGCGCGCCGGCTGGCGCGCGAGGAAGGGCTCCTCGTCGGCATCTCGGCGGGCGCCAATGTCTGGGCGGCCTGCCAGGTCGCCGCGCAGATGCCGGGGGACCAGATCGTCGTCACGGTGCTGTGCGATACTGGGGAGCGCTATTTGAGCGTCGCGTTCTGAGTGCGGCGCAGGTCTCAGCCCAACCACGAGCCGAAGGAAGGCGCCATGAGCGTACAGGTCTATATCCCGACGCCGTTCCGGCGGGCGACGAACAACCAGGACCGCCTGAGCCTCGAGGCGCCGGATGTGGAGGCGCTGCTGGACGAGCTGGAGGAGAGCTTCGCCGCGCTCAAGGGTCTCGTCCGGAACGACCGGGGCGAGGTCCACGACCACGTGAACATCTACGTCAACAACGAGGGCATCGAGTCGCTGCAAGGCCTGGCGACGCCGCTCAAGGACGGCGATGAGGTGTCGATCATTCCCGCGCTCGCCGGCGGGTCCTCGACCCCGGCCTGAACGACCCTGCCTCTGAATGATCCTGTCCCATGATCCTGTCTGAAGACGAGTGGGCTCGGGTGCGCGAGCAGGCCGAGGCCGAATACCCGGCGGAGTGCTGCGGGGTGCTCCTGACCCGCGCCGGTGCTGAGCCCCATCGCCTGCTCCTGCCCTGCAAGAACGTGCAGAACGAGCTGCACGCCAAGGATCCCGAGCGACACCCGCGGGATGCCCGCACGGCGTACTTCATCGACCCCAAGGACCTCCTCGCGATCGGGCGGCGCGAGGGCCAGGGCTATGGGGTCGACGTCATCTATCACTCGCACATCGACGCCGGCGCCTACTTCTCGGCCACCGACAAGCAGAACGCGCTGATGAACGGCGAGCCCTTCTATCCCGCGGCGACGTACGTGGTCGTCTCCGTGATGGAGGGCAAGGTGGCCGATATCCGGGCCTTCGTCTGGACGCCGGCCGCGCGGGACTTCGTCGAATGTCCGATGTGAGGAATTCCGAAGCGCTGTTCGACGCCGCGCAGCGCGTGATCCCCGGCGGTGTCAACAGTCCCGTGCGCGCGTTCCGGGGTGTGGGCGGCACGCCGATCTTCGTGGAGCGCGCCGAGGGGGCGCGCGTCGTGGACGCCGACGGTCGCTCCTACATCGACTTCCTCGGCTCGTGGGGACCGCTCATCCTCGGCCACGCCGCGGCGGCGGTGGTCGAGGCGGTCACCGAGGCCACGCGGCGGGGGACGAGCTATGGAGCGCCCACCCGCGCCGAGGTCGAGATGGCGGAGATGATCTCGCGCGCGGTGCCGTCCATGGAGATGGTGCGCCTCGTGTCCTCGGGCACGGAGGCGGCGATGAGCGCGATCAGGCTCGCGCGCGGGGCGACCGGGCGCGACGTCATCGTCAAGTTCGACGGGTGCTATCACGGACACGCCGACAGCCTGCTCGTCAAGGCGGGCTCGGGCGGCGCGACCTTCGGCGTGCCCGACAGCCTGGGGGTGCCGGCGGCGCTGGCCGCGCTGACCCTGGCCGTGCCGTTCAACGACCTCGCGGCGGTCAAGGCCGCGCTCGAAGCTCACCCCGGGCGTGTCGCGGCGCTCATCGTGGAGCCGGTGGCCGGCAACATGGGTGTGGTCCCGCCCGCGCCGGGCTTTCTCGCCGGCCTGCGCGAGCTCTGCACCCGCCACGGCGCGCTGCTCGTCTTCGACGAGGTGATCACCGGCTTCCGCGTCGCCTGGGGAGGCGCGCAGGCGCGCTACGGCGTCCGGCCCGATCTCACGTGCCTCGGCAAGATCATCGGAGGCGGGCTCCCGGTCGGCGCGTACGGCGGCTCGCGCGAGCTGATGGCGCACGTCGCGCCGCTCGGGCAGGTGTACCAGGCGGGGACGCTGTCGGGCAATCCCCTCGCCGTGGCCGCGGGCCTCGCGGCGCTCCGGGCGCTCGAGCGGGGCGATGCGTACGAGCGGCTCGAGCGGCTGGGCGCGCGAATGGAATCGGGGATCGCCGAGGCGGCGCGCGCCACGGGTGTGCCCGTGACGGTGAACCGCGTCGGGTCGATGTTGACGGCATTTTTCACCGACGGCCCGGTGACCGACTACGCATCGGCGAAGCGGGCCGACACCGCCCGCTACGCCCGCTTCTTCCACGGCATGCTCGAGCGCGGCGTCTTTCTCGCTCCGTCGCAGTTCGAAGCGGCGTTCGTCTCCCTCGCGCACCGCGACGAGGATCTCGACGAGGCCGCGCGCGCCTGTCGGCAGGCTCTCGACGCGCTCCGCTGACGCCGGCGCACTCGCGCCGAGGCTCTTTTCCGCTGTTCGCGCTTGACAGTTTTGAAAGGCACGTGATAGGGTTCACAAGGTTTGGGCCCGGACACGTGCGGTCGGGCCGACCGCAGCCATCCCTCAACCTTCGCTTGAGGACCTTTCGAACGAGATGAGTCGATGAGCGGGCCAGGGGGCCAGATAGACCGCAGGTCGTTCTTCAAGGTCATCGCCACCTCCGGCGCCGTCGCGGCGGCCAGCGGTTGTAGCCGTCCCGCCGGTGAGCTGCTCTCTCTGGTGACGCCTCCCGAAGAGATCATCCCCGGGGTCGCGACGTACTTCGCGACCACCTGTCGCGAATGCCCTTCCGGATGCGGCGTGCTCGCGAAGAACCGCGATGGCCGCATCATCAAGCTCGAGGGCAATCCGAGCTTCCCGGGGACGGGTGGGGCGCTCTGCATCGCAGGGCAAGCGGCTCTCCAGGGCCTGTACCATCCCGATCGCTATCGCGGGGCGCTCTCCGCGGGCAAGCCCCTCGCCTGGGACGAGGCCGAGAAGCAAGTGGCCGACAAGGTCGGCGCCCTTGTGAAGGCCGGCCAGGGGCGGAAGATCGCGCTGGTGAGCGGGCTCGAGTCGGGATCCCTCGGGCGTCTCATGGACGACTGGGTCCGCGTCTTCGGCGCGCGGCCGCGGGTGGCGTACGAGGCGATCGGGTACGAGTCCCTGCGGGCATCCAATCGCGCCGTGTTCGGACGCGACGCCATTCCGCACTACGCCATCGGCGAGGCGGGCTATCTCCTGTCCTTCGGCGCCGATTTCCTCGAGACGTGGCTCGGCGCGCTCGGCAATTCCGTCGGCTTCGCCCAGATGCATGGCTTCGTCAATGGCCGAGCCGGCACGGCGGTGCACATCGAGCCGCGGATGTCCATGACGGCCGGCAATGCCGACGAGTGGGTGCGCAATGCGCCGGGCACCGAAGGCGTGCTCGCGCTCGCCATCCTCAAGGTCATCGTGGACGAAGGATGGGCGGCGGGCGGCGCGTCCGAGCTGGCGATGCTCCGCGGCGCGGTGGGCGGCGTGGACCTCGCGGCCGCGGCGACGGCGTCGGGGGTGCCCGCCGAGACCATCAAGCGGCTGGCCCACGAGGCCGCGGCCTCGAAGAGCGGGCTCGCCCTCGGCGGCGGCGTGGGCGTGACCGGCACCAATGCGACCGAGACGCAGATCGCCATCAACCTCCTCAACGTCGCGCTCGGCGCCTATCCGAAGCTCGTCCGCTTCGGCGGCGATTCCGCGTTCGGCAAGGCCAGTCCCTACGCCGAGATGCTGAGCCTGACGGAGGCGATGGGCAAGGGCGAGGTGGAGGTCCTGATCCTCGCCGACGGGAATCCGGTGTTCACGATGCCCGCCAAGTCGGGCTTCGCCGAGGCCCTCGGCAAGGTTCCGCTCGTGGTGAGCCTGGCCAATCGGCCCAACGAGACGGCGTCGCGTGCGGGCCTCGTGTTGCCCGCTCTCCATCCGCTCGAGTCGTGGGGGGATTTTGCCGCCGAGGACGGCGTGATCGGGCTCATGCAGCCGACCATGGGGCCCGTCCAGATCGACGGCAAGCCGGTGGCCGGCAAGTCCACCGGCGATATCCTGCTGTCGATCGGGCGTCAGGTGCTGGGCGAGGATGCGGCCAAGGGCCCGCTCAAGTGGGCGAGCTTCGAGGAGCTGGTGAAGGACGAGTGGAAGAAGCTCGCCAAGGACTACGGGGCCGGGCAGCCCTTCATCGACTTCTGGCAGGCCTCCCTCGAGCGCGGGGGCGTCTGGCGCTCCGTGCCGGCCGCGGCGGCGGCGCCCAAGGCCGACCTGCCGCGAATCGCGCCGGCGGCCGCCAAGCTCGAAGGGGGCGGATCGCACGCGCTCCTCGTCTACCCGTCCGCGCGCTTCTACGACGGCCGGGGCGCCGACAAGCCGTGGCTGCAGGAAGCGCCGGACGTCATGACCCAGATCACGTGGGATGGCTGGGTCGAGGTCCCCTCGGCGACGGCCACCCAGCTCGCGCTGAAGCGCGGGGACCTCGTCAAGCTGACGTCGCCCTACGGCAGCATCGAGCTGCCGGCCTATCCGTCGGACACGATTCACCCGGGGGCGGTGGCGGTGGCGATGGGACAGGGGCATGCCTATGCGGGCGAGTATGCGCGCCAGCGGGGGCTCAATACGGGCGCGAACCCGATGGTGCTGCTGGGGGCGACACCCGAGGCGGCATCGGGGGGGCTGCCGTACCTGGCGGTCAAAGTGCAGCTCGCCGTGACGGGCGCGCGCCGCTCGCTCGCCATTCCGCAGGCCACGCAGGACCAGGACGATCGCGAGATCGCTCAGCACGTCGCCCTCGGCGCGGCGCGGGAGCTCGAGCTGCGCGGGCGGGCACCCGAGCACGCGAGCCACCCGAGCATGTACCCTGCGGTCAAGTATCCGGAGTACCGGTGGGGCATGTCGGTGGACGTCGACCTCTGCACCGGGTGTCAGGCCTGTGTGGTCGCCTGCGTCGCCGAGAACAATGTCCCGGTGGTGGGCAAGGAGCAGGTGGCCTACGGGCGCGACCAGCACTGGCTGCGCCTGGAGCGCTGGCAGGAAGGCAAGCACGACGATCCGGAGAACTTCTTCCTGCCGATGTTCTGCCAGCACTGTGAGATCGCGCCGTGCGAGCCGGTCTGCCCGGTCTACGCGGCCTATCACACTCGCGAGGGGCTGAACGCCCAGATCTACAACCGCTGCGTGGGGACGCGCTACTGCGGCAATAACTGCCCGTACCACGTGCGCCGGTTCAACTGGTTCAACTACACGTGGCCGTCGCCGCTCGACGTCCAGCTCAACCCCGACGTGACGGTGCGGCAGCTCGGCATCATGGAGAAGTGCACCATGTGCGTGCAGCGCACCATCGCGGGCAAGGATCGCGCCCGCGACGAGGGCCGCCCGGTGAAGGACGGCGAGATCCAGACCGCGTGTCAGCAGACCTGCCCGACGCAGGCCATCACCTTCGGCAACTTGAAGGACGGGGGCGCGCGCGTGTCGAAGCTCTCCCGCTCCCCGCGCAGCTACCACGTGCTCGAGGAGCTGGGGACGCGGCCCGCCGTGACCTACCTCAAGAAGGTGGTGCGCCACGTCGAGACGGGACCGGACAAGGGGCACAAGGCATGACGCCCGCCGAGTGCCACCACGACCACCCCGAATCCGACCTGGGCCGACGTCAACCGCGACGTCATCCGGACGGTCAGCATGCCGGGCGACAGGTACTTCGCCTGGATGTGCCTGATCGCCCTGACCCTCGCCGCGGGGGTCGCGGCCTGGGCCTGGCAGATCTGGATCGGGATGGGCGCGGCGGGCAAGCGCTCGCCGCAGATGTGGGCGATGTACATCACGACCTTCGTGTTCTGGATCGGCATCGGACACGCGGGCACGCTCATCTCGGCGGTGCTCTACCTGTTCCGGGCGAAATGGCGGACCTCGATCTACCGGGGTGCCGAGGCCATGACGGTGTTCGCGGTCATGACCGCCGGGCTGTTCCCCCTCATCCACGCGGGGCGGATGTGGTTCGCGTACTGGCTCATGCCGTACCCGAACCAGCGCTATCTCTGGCCGAACTTCAAGTCGCCGCTGGTGTGGGACGTGTTCGCCATCTCCACCTACCTCACCATCAGCGTGGTGTTCTTCCTCATCGGCCTCGTGCCGGACATCGCGGCGCTGCGGGATCAGGCGACGGGGATCCGGAAGCAGATCTACACCGTCATGTCGCTGGGCTGGGAGGGGTCGGACTCGCAGTGGCGCCACTACCGCCGCGCCTACGGCATCTTCGCCGCGATCTCGACGCCGCTCGTCCTGTCCGTGCACAGCGTCGTGTCGTTCGACTTCGCGATGGCGCTCGTGCCGGGGTGGCACTCCACGCTCTTCCCGCCCTTCTTCGTCGACGGCGCCATCTTCTCCGGCTTCGCCATGGTCCTGATCCTCATCCTCCCCATGCGCTACATCTTCAACTGGTACCCGTACATCCACGACAAGCATCTGGACGCCATGGCCAAGCTGGTCCTCGTGACGAGCCTGGTGCTCACGTACTTCTACGTGTGCGAGGTGTTCACGGCGTGGTACAGCGGGGATCACTTCGAGCGGGCGAGCGTCTTCGCCAAGGCGACGAAGCAGTACGCGTGGGCCTACTGGGGCATGTACTTCTGCAATTGCGTGACCCCGCTCGTCTTCTTCTGGCGCAGGGCCCGGCTCAACACCACCGTCCTGTACGTGGTGTCGATCTTCGTCCTCATCGGGATGTGGCTCGAGCGCTTCAACATCATCGTCCCCGGCCTCGGGCACGACTTCTACCCGTACACGTGGGGGACGTACTACCCGACGATCACCGACAGCACGATCATCATCGGGTCGTTCGCCTGGTTCTTCATCCTGTTCCTCGCCTTCATCCGCGTGATGCCGTCGCTCTCCATCGTCGAGGTCAAGGAGGCGCTCGGACATCCCATGAGAGACGGCCATGGCGCCCACCACTAGGATGGCGGCCGTGAACGTCCTCGGGATCTTCGCGCACGCCGATACCACGCTCCGGGCCATCCAGGGGCTGCGGGCCAAGGGCTTCTCCGATCTCAAGGTCTACACGCCGGTCCCCGTCGAGGAGATCGAGGAGGAGATGGACAGCGTCCGGCCGCTGTCCAAGGTGCGGCTGTTCGCCGTGGTGGGCGGGCTCCTCGGCACGGCCACGGCATTCTTCCTCACCATCTGGACGTCGCTCAAGTGGGAGCTGATCACCGGCGGCAAGGCGCCGGTCTCGATTCCCCCGTTCATCATCATCGCATTCGAGCTGACCATCCTGTTCACCGGACTCTCCACGCTGATCGCCGTCCTCATCCTCGGGCGCCTGCCCCAGACGAAGCCGTCGCCGACCTATGACCCGCGCTTCAGCGTCGACCGCTTCGGCGTCGCGGTGGCGTGTCCGGTCGAGAAGGCGGAAGCGGTGGGGGCGATGCTCTCCTCGGCCGGGGCCGAGGAGGTGCGGCGGTGATGAAGTACGTCTTCGTGCTCGTGCTGCTGATGCTGGGCGGCGTCGCCGGCGTGCTCGGCCTGAACGTCGGGTATCGCTGGTTCCACAACATGACCGAGTCGCCTCGGATCATGCCCGGAGAGCGGGCCTTCAGCATGCCGCCGGGCAGCGTGCCGCGCGGCGGTGAGCTGCGTCTGCCCAAGGAAGAGCGTGAGGCGGCCGCGCTGCGCCGCAACCCCATCCCCGCCACGCCGGCGTCGGTTCAGAAGGGCGGGGAGCTCTTCGTCATCTACTGCACGCCCTGCCACGGCGCGCGGGGCAAGGGCGACGGACCGGTGAGCACGAAGTTCGTGCCGCCCGCCGATCTGACCAATGCGGACCTTCAGAAGGGTCGGACGGACGGCTACTGGCAGAGCTACCTGAGCGTGGGGGGCGCCGTGATGCCGTCCTACGGTGAGGCGCTCTCGGCGGAGGAGCGCTGGCACGTCGTGAACTTCCTGCGCACACTGGCCCAGCGATGAGCCCGGCGGGCACCGCACAATCGTCGAAGGGCGCCCAGTCCCTCCTCGTGCTGCTCGCGGCGCTCGGGGTCGTCGCCTTCCTGTACGGGATCACGCGGTCCCAGCCGGCGACCACATGGGGCATCTACCTCGTCAACCTGCTCTTCTGGTCGAGCCTGGCCATCACCGGGCCCGCCATCGCGGGCATGATCCAGTTGACCGAGGGGCGCTGGTCGCCCACCGTGAAGCAGATGGCGCTCACGACGGCGGGGTTTCTGCCCGTCTCCTTCGTGTTGTTCCTGATCCTCTTCTTCGGGCGCCGTGTGCTCTATCCCTGGGTCGACACGCCCGTTCCGATCAAGGCGGCCTGGCTCAACGTGCCGTTCATGTCGCTGCGCATCGGCCTCGGTGTCCTGCTGCTCTACGGGGTCGCCCTCGTCTTTGCGCGCGCGGTGATCGCGGAGCACCAGGCGGGCGGCGACAGCCCGGCGGCCCTGGCTCGGCGCACCCGGCTGGGTACCATCCTCCTGATGCTCTACGTGGTCGTGCTGTCCCTCTGGGGCTTCGACCTCGTCATGACGATCGACCCGACCTGGTACAGCGGCCTCTTCGGCGGCTACTACGTCGTGACGTCGCTCTACACGGGGTTCGGCCTGGTCACGTTCCTCGTGATTCGCGCCAATGCGCGCGGCGTGAGCCGGGTCTCGCCCGCGAGCATCCAGGACATCGCGAAGCTCACCTTCGCGATGTGCATCTTCTGGATGTACTTCTTCTACTCCCAGTACCTGGTCATCTGGTACGGGAACGTGCCCGTCGAGACCAAGTTCTTCCTGCGCCGGTTCTTCGTCGAGCCGTGGAAGACGCTGGCGTTCGCCATCTTCCTCGTCGGGGCGCTCATTCCGTTCGCGTATCTGCTCAAGCGCCTGACGGGCCGGCCGCCCACCCGCCACAAGGTGTTCATCGTCATCCTGTTCATGGGCTGGATCGCCATCTTCTTCGAGCGGATCATGCTCGTGTTCCCGACGATGTTGCCGAAGAGCAATGCCCTGCCGATCGGACCGGTGGAGATCCTCATCACCGCGGGATTCTTCTCGCTCTTCGTCCTGAGCCGGAACTGGTTCCTCGGCCGCTATCGGCCCGCGCTCGACCTGCCGCGCTAAATACACTCGGAGGGGGGCTTCGCCCCCCTTCCGATGCCTCCCCCCAGGATTGCGCCGGCGAAGCCGGCGCTCGAACGGCGGCCGCTCCGACACGCTCCTAGTGTTCTGAGTCAGAAATCATCGACTCGCGGCGCCGGGCTGGGGCCAGGGGGCTCTCCCCGCGGGACCGTGGCTTCTGCGGACCGTCGAAGCCGCAGCCGATTGATCTCGTGGCCCCATTGAGTGCCGCAACGGGTCGCGACTCAGCGTGTCCCGCGGGGAGAGCCCCCTGGCCCCGCCCGGCGCATTGTCGGCACATTCGTGACTTGGGACCTAGCGAGACGTCGCGCGTCCGCGCAGGGACGGCGGGCGCGCGGCGCTCTGCTAGAATGTCGGCGTGATCCCCGTCGAAGAGGCGCTCGAGCGGATTCTCTCCCGTCTGTCCACGCTCGGATCCGAGCACGTCGAGCTGCCGCATGCGCTCCATCGCGTGCTCGCCGAGGACGTGGCGGCGGGCGCCGACATTCCGCCCTGGCCCAACTCGTCGATGGACGGGTATGCCCTCCGAGGCGGCGATACACACGGGGCCGCCGCCGGCGATCCGGCGCGGCTGCGCCTGGCCGGGCGCGTCGCGGCGGGAGCGCTCTCCGACCGGCCGCTGACCGCCGGCGAAGCGTACCGCATCTTCACCGGCGCGCCGCTGCCCGATGGCGCCGACGCGGTGATTCCGCAGGAGGACGTGACCGAGGACGGCGGCATGGTCCTGATCCCTCGACGGGTCCGGATCGGCGAGTACGTGCGGCCGCGCGGCGAGGACATCAAGGCGGGCGAGACCGTGCTCGGGCCCGGGCGGCTTCTGGGCGCCGGCGAGATCGGGCTCCTCGCGGCCCTCGGGCGCGCCCGGATCCGCGTCGTGAAGCGACCGCGCGTGGGCATCCTCTCGACGGGGGACGAGATCGCCGACCTCGGCACCGCCCTCGGTCCGGGCCAGATCCGAAACTCGAACAGCTACTCGCTCATGGCCCAGGTCGTCGAGGCGGGTGGTGAGCCCGTGCTGCTGGGCGTCGCGCCGGACAATCTGGAGGCGATCGAGACCCGCTTGGCGTGGGGGCTCGGGTGCGACGCGCTGATCTCCTCCGCCGGCGTCTCCGTGGGAGAGCACGACTTCGTCAAGGCCGCGCTCGCCCGGCTCGGAGCCGAGCAGCACCTGTGGCTCGTCGACATGCGCCCGGGCAAGCCGATCGCATTCTCGACGATTCCCGTGGCGTCGAGGGGCGCCGTGCCCGTTTTCGCGCTGCCCGGCAATCCCGTCTCGGCGATGGTGACCTTCGAGCTCTTCGTTCGGCCCGCGCTCTTGCGCATGGGCGGGCACGCGCGTCTCGACCGGCCCGTCGTCACCGCGCGGGCGCTCGGGCGCATCGACAATCCCGGCCGGCGGCGGGGCTATCTCCGCGTGACGCTTACCGCGGACGAAGGCGGCTACGGAGCGCGGCTCACCGGAGACCAGAGCTCCGGAATCCTCCGCTCCATGGTGGACGCCGACGGGCTCGCCGTCGTGCCCGGCAATACGGTCATCGAGATCGGGGCCGATGTGCGCGTGATCCTGCTTCGCTCGGTGTGACCGCGCGGCGTGCCGCCGTCCGGTCCGAATGTTGACCCCGTTGTCCCGCGGAGGAATGAACGATGCCCTGGTCGCTCCTGATTCGCGGCGGAACCGTCATCGACGGTACTGGGACCCCGCGGCGTGAACTGGACGTGGCGGTGGAGGGCGAGACGATCGCCGCCATCGGCCCTCATCTGCCCCTTCAGGCCGATCGCGTGATCGAAGCGGGAGGCCACGTGGTGGCGCCGGGCTTCATCGACGCCCACTCGCACTCCGATCTCTTCTACATGGGCTGCCCGTCCTCGGAGTCGAAGATCCGCCAGGGGTGCACCACCGAGGTGGTCGGGATGTGCTCGTTCTCCCCGGCGCCCATCGCGCCGGGCCGCGCGGAGTCCGTGCGGGGCTGGGCAGGGGGGATCGGCGCGAGCGTCGACCTCGCCTGGGAGGGGTTCGGGCAGTACCTCGACGCGCTTCGCTCCGTGCGGCCGTCGATCAACGTCGTCCACTTCGTCGGCCACGGCGCGCTCCGGCTCGCCACGATCGGACCCGACAACCGAGCCGTCGGGCCCGAGGATCTGCGGGCCATGCAGCGGCTGCTCGACGAGGCGATGGACGCGGGCGCCTACGGCTACTCGACCGGGCTCGTCTACGCGCCCAGCGCCTATGCGGGGACCGAGGAGCTGGTGGCGCTCGCCCGGGGCATCGCGGCGCGCGAGGGTCTCTACTTCTCCCACGTGCGGGGCGAGAGCGCGATGGTGGAAGCGTCCATCAGCGAGGCCATCCGCATCGGGGAGGAGAGCGGCGTCGGCGTGCAGATCGCCCACGTGAAGGTGAGCGGGCGCGAGAACTGGGGGAAGATGGACGCGGTGCTGCGCCTGATCGACGACGCGCGGGCGCGCGGGGTCGACGTGAGCGGCGACGTGTATCCCTATCACGCGGGAAGCACCAAGATGGACAACCTGCTGCCCGCCTGGGTGCACGACGGCGGCCTGCCGAAGCTGCTCGAGCGGCTCGGTGACCGGGCGGCGCGCCAGCGCATCGTCGCGGAATGCGTGGTGGACGGTGAGCGCTGGGGCACCATCTCCCAGGGCCGCGTGGGCTTCGACGAGGTCATGATCGCCACGTGCCGCCAGCACGAGCTCGAGGGGCTCACCTTGGCCGCCCTCGCCCGCCAGACCGGCAAGGCACCCGCCGAGGCCCTGATGGACCTCCTCCTCGAGGAGCGCGCCACCGTCGGGATGGTGTCGTTCTCGCAGAACCTCGACAATGTCGCCACGGTGCTGGCGCACCCCGCGATCATGATCGGCTCCGACTCGATCGGTCTCTCCGAGGGCGTCGGGCCCAAGCACGGCAAGCCGCATCCGCGGATGTACGGGACGTTCCCGCGCGTGCTCGGCGAATACGCGCGTGACCGCGGGCTCTTCTCGCTCGAGACGGCGGTGCGCAAGATGACCGGCATGCCCGCCGAACGGCTCCGGTTCAAGGATCGCGGGCTCTTGCGCCCGGGCTATGCCGCGGACATCGCCGTGTTCGATCCCGCGACGGTGAAGGACGCGGCGACGTTTCAGGATCCGCACCACTATGCGGTGGGGATCCCCTACGTCGTCGTGAACGGCGCCGTCGTGGTGGACGGCGGGCGCATGCACCCCGCGGGCACGGGCCGCGTCCTGACGCCCCGCTGACCGGCAGCGGGTCAGCGTCAGGGCAGGTACTCAGCGCCGCATGTAGAGCGCCCAGAGCGTCAGCCAGGCCCCGGCTCCCATCGCCGCGAAGGTGAGCAGGCTGCCGAGGGCGAGCGTGGCGGAGTTCGTGAGCCCCTGGTTGATATTGCAGCCCTCGGCGATGAGGGCGGCGCCGCCCATGAGGAGGCCGCCCCCAAAGATCTTCACGAGGCTGCCGCCCGGGGGCACCTTCCAGCCAAACTCGCCCGCGCGCTTCGCCGAGACGAAGGCGCCCACGGGAACGCCGAGCGCCATCCACATGCTCCATGTGGCCTTCGTGGGATAGCCGACCATCGGGTAGGTGAGCAGGTGGCCGGTATTGGCGGCGAACGTGATCCCGACGGGCCGGTCGCCGTAGGTCGAGGCCCACCAGCCCACCGCGATCATCACGCCGACCGCGGCGCCCGTCAGAGGCCACGGCCACTTCGCGTGGCCCCCCGACTTCGCCTCGAGCCCACCACATCCAGAGGCCGGCGGCGGCGGCGAGGACGGCGATCACGATCCAGGGCGAGAGCCCGGTGACATTGGCGAGCGTGGGCGCGGCGCCGGGTCCGGTGGTGATCACGGGTCGCTGCAGCGCACGGCGCAGGGGATCGAGCGCACCCACGGCGACCGTGGTGGCCCCGATGGCGAACCCGAGCAGGATCACCCAGGCGCCGACGGCGCCCTCGCCGACGCGATACCACGTGCTGCCGGAGCAGCCCCCGGAGAGGATCATGCCCACGCCGAAGAGCGCGCCGCCCACGAGATTGGACAGCCAGTGGAGCTGGCGCACCGGGATCTCGGCGAGCTCGAAGCTCAGGATGACCTGGACACCGGCCATGGCGACGAGGAGGGCGAGCACGTAGGCGCGCAAGATCGCCGTGTCACCCGCGAGGGCCGCGTTCGAGATCGCGCGCGTCAGGCAGAAGCCACCGCGCTGCAGGACGAAGCCAAAGACGATGCCGGTGGCGAGCGCGGATACGATGAGCGGCCAGTCGATCTCGTCCATGCGCGCATGCTAGCAGAGGTCGCGCGTCGGGGCAAAGCCGGCAGCCGGCCGTTGACTTGGCTTCTGGCGCGATGCTACGGTCGACGACATGCAATCCACGCGCGCGGGGACTCGTCCGTCCGCGGTCAGCGTCGCTCGCACTGCTCGCCGCCGATGATGGCGACGGCCGCGTGCGCGAGTGGAGACGCCGAGCGAGCGCGCCGCTCGGCGGAGGTCGCGGATCTGCACGGACAGTTCGCCGAGGTCAAGAAGAATCAGGACGCGGCGTCGCGCGAGCGCACGCGACTGGCCGAACAGGTCAAGTCGATCGACGCGCAGCAAGCCTTCGTGCTCGCCGAGACGAAGGCCGTGCGTCAGGAGCTGGATCAGCTCCAGAAGGAGGTCGGTCAGGTCGCCGCGGCGCTGCGCGAGCTGCGCCTCGCGGTCGAGGACGTCGAGCGCAAGGCGGCCGCCCCGGCCGCCGCGGCGAAGCCCGGGTCGGGGGGCGCGCTCGAGACATCGCCCGAGAAGCTGTACGCATCGGCGATGGCGACCTTCCGGAGCGAGGAGCACGGGCAGGCCGTGCCGAGTTCAGTGAGCTCGTGGACCGGTTCCCGCAGCATCCGCTCGCGTCGAATTCACAGTACTGGATCGGCGAGGTCTACTATCGCCAGCGCGACTTCCGCCAGGCCCTCGTCGAGTTCCAGAAACTGGTCGACGGCTACCCGCAGAGCGCGCAAGTGCCGGAGGCGCTGTTGAAGCTCGGGCTCTGTCATCGGGCCCTCAAGGACACGGCCGCCGCCCGCGAGAGCTTCGAGCGCGTGGTGAAGGGATATCCGGGCACGAATGCCGCGAGCCAGGCGCGCACACTGTTGTCCCAGCTCGGAGGACAAGGGCGCGGCGCGCGCTGAGCGGCGCGCCCGCCGATTCTTGACCCGCCTCCTCGGTTCGGTATACTGACTCGACGATGAGGAGTAGGGTGTCTTCTCGATGACGATGGCACGCTCGCGCCCGACTACGCGTATCCAATCCGACACGGTCGATGAGATCGCGGTGATCACGCGCGCCTGTGACGAGTACCCCGCGCAGCTCGCGGCGGTGCCGTCGGCGCCGGAGACGCTGTACGTGCGCGGACGCCTCGTCGCGGACGACGCGCTCGCGGTGGCGATCGTGGGATCGCGGCGCGCGACGCCGTACGGACTCGAGGTCGCGGAGCGGCTCGGTGCGGCGCTCGGCGCGCGCGGTGTCACGGTCGTCAGCGGGCTCGCGCGGGGCATCGACAGCGCGGCCCACCGCGGCGCGCTCGAGTCGGGTGGCCGCACGATCGCCGTGCTCGGCTCGGGCGTCGACGTGATCTATCCGCCGGAGAATCGGCGCCTGGCGGGGAGGATCGTCGAGGCGGGCGCGGTGGTCTCGCAGTTCGCTCCGGGCACGCGGCCCTTGCCCTATCATTTCCCCGAGCGCAACCGCGTCATCGCGGGGCTCGCCCTCGCGGTGGTGGTGGTGGAGGCGGCGGAGAAGAGTGGCGCGCTGATCACCGCGGGCTTCGCCGCGGAGCTGGGGCGCGAGGTCCTGGCGATTCCCGGTCGCGTGAATTCGCCGGAGAGCCGGGGAGCGCATCGGCTCATCCAGGACGGCGCCGCGCTCGTCCAGGACGCCGACGAGGTGATCGCGGCGCTGCCCGCGCGCTGGCAGGCCTGCGTGAAGGAGGCGACGGGCAGGGACACGCATGGCGGCGCCGCCCCGGCGGCCCCGGCTGAGCGTGGCGACAGTGGCCGCGTGCTCGCGGCGCTCGGAGAGGACCCGGTGACGATCGACGATGTCATCGAGCGGAGCGGCGTGGCGGCGGGCCGAGCCACCGCGCTCTTGCTCGAGCTGGAGCTGGCGGGGCGAGTCCGGCAGCTCGACGGCAAGCGATTCGCGCGCGCGGCGGCGGGATAAGGGAGAGGGCGTGGCGAAGAAGTCGCCGGGGAAGTCATTGGTGATCGTGGAGTCTCCCACGAAGGTCAAGACGATCCAGAAGTATCTGGACTCGAAATACATCGTCAAGGCCTCGATGGGGCACGTGCGCGATCTGCCGAAGTCCCGGCTCGGCGTGGACGAGAAGAAGCGGTTCAAGCCGGACTACCGCGTGCTTCCCGCCAAGAAAAAGGTTCTCGACGAGCTCAAGAAATCGGCGTCGGGCGCGGGCGCGCTGTACATCGCGACCGACCCCGATCGCGAAGGCGAGGCCATCGGCTGGCACCTGGCCCAGGAGCTCAAGGTGCCGAAGTCGAAGACCTACCGCATCATGTTCAACGAGATCACCGAGCGCGCCGTCAAGGCGGCCTTCCTGCATCCGGGCAAGATCGACCTCGACAAGGTGAACGCCCAGCAGGCGCGGCGCGTGCTCGATCGCCTCGTGGGCTACAAGCTCTCACCGCTCCTGTGGGAGAAGGTGCGGCGGGGGCTGTCGGCGGGGCGCGTGCAATCGGTCGCCGTCCGGCTGATCACCGAGCGCGAGCGGGAGATTCAGGCCTTCGTCCCCGTCGAGTACTGGTCGCTGCACGCTCGGCTCAAGGGCGCGCACCCGCCGGAGTTCGTGGCCACGCTGAAGGAAGTGGCCGGGCAGAAGGCGGAGCTGGGCACCGAGGCGGACACGCAGGCCGTGGTGACGTCGCTCGAGGGCCGGCCGTGGATCGTGAAGTCGGTCACCCGGGGCGAGCGGCGGCGCAACGCGGCGGCGCCGTTCATCACGTCGACCCTGCAGCAGGAAGCGGGCCGGAAGCTCCACTTCACGGCGAAGAAGACGATGATGCTCGCCCAGCAGCTCTACGAGGGGATCGCCCTCGGCGACGAGGGGGCGGTGGGCCTCATCACCTATATGCGCACGGACGCCGTGCGCATCGCCCCCGAGGCGCAGGAAGAAGCCCGCGAGTGGGTGAGTCGCCGGCTGGGCCGCGAGTACTTGCCTGACTCGCCGCCGGTGTACCGGGCCAAGAAGAGCGCGCAGGAGGCGCATGAAGCGATCCGGCCCAGCGCGGTCGCCCGCGAGCCGAAGGAGCTGACGCGCTATCTCAGCAAGGACCAGCTCGCGCTGTACCGGCTGATCTGGGAGCGCTTCCTCGCGAGCCAGATGCTCCCCGCCGTCTACGACACGGTGGCGGCCGACATCGATGCGGGCACGTGCCTGTTCCGCGCCCAGGGCTCGACGCTCAAGTTCGCGGGCTTCATGGCGGTCTACGTCGAGTCCCGGGAGGAGTCCGACGCGGTGCCCGAGGAAGAGGCGGAGGCGGTGATGCCGCCGCTCGAGGTCGGCGAGGTGCTCACGCTCCTGTCCCTCGATCCCAAGCAGCACTTCACACAGCCGCCGCCTCGCTATACGGAGGCCTCGCTGGTGAAGATGCTCGAGGAGCGCGGCATCGGGCGGCCGTCGACCTACGCGCAGATCCTCTCGACCATCCAGGACCGGGGCTACGTCCATCGCGAGCGGGGCACGCTGTTCCCCACCGAGCTCGGCATGCAGGTCAACGACCTGCTCGTGCCCCATTTCCCCGAGGTGATGGACGTCGAGTTCACCGCGCAGCTCGAGGAGTCGCTCGACAAGATCGAAGAGGGCGATGCCGACTGGGTGGACACGGTCGACTCCTTCTACAAGCAGTTCTCGCGCGATCTCAAGAGCGCGGGCAAGAAGATGGAGAACGTCAAGGTCGGGCAGGAGACGGGCGAGGCCTGTCCGGAGTGCGGCAAGCCCGTGGTCAAGAAGTTCGGGCGCTTCGGCAGCTTTCTCGCCTGCTCGGCGTATCCGGAGTGCAAGTACACCAAGGACCTCGGGGGCCGCGAGAAGCCCGCTGACGAGCCGACCGACGAGATCTGCCCGACCTGCAGCAAGCCGATGGTGATCAAGCACGGGCGCTTCGGCAAGTTCATCGCCTGCTCGGGATATCCGGAGTGCAAGACCACCAAGCCGGTGACCCTCGGCATCGTCTGTCCGGAGCCGGGATGCGGGGGCCAGCTCGTCGAGCGGCGCACGCGCCGCGGCAAGACGTTCTTCTCCTGCACGAACTACCCCAACTGCAAGTTCGCCCTCTGGGCTCGGCCGGTGAGCGAGCCGTGCCCGATGTGCGCGGCCCCGTTCCTGACGGAGCGCTACGCGCGCGGCGGCAAGGTGACGCGGGCGTGCATCCGCGAGGAGTGCGGATACAAGCAGGAGATCCTCCCGACGGTCGTGGCGTGACCGGCGCGTGATGGACGACGCCATCGGCGCCTTTCTCGAGTATCTGGCCGTGGAGCGCGGGGCGTCGCCGCACACGGTTCGCGGCTATGCGGGGGACCTGCGCGAGTTCTCGGCGTTCCTCCGTCGCGCGGGCGACCTCGGTCCAGCGGCGGTCGACATGCGGAGCGTGCGCGCGTACCTCGCGTCCCTGCATCAGCGCGGGCTCGCCAAGAGCAGCATCGGCCGAAAGCTCGCCAGCGTCAGGAGCTGCTTGCGCTTCCTCGCGCGGCGCGGCGTGATCGAGCAGAACCCGGCGCGGCTGGTTCGGAGCCCGCGGCCACCCCGGCGCTTGCCGTCCTTCCTCCCGAAGGACGAGTCCAAGCAGCTCCTCGACCGTGCCCACGGGCCCTCGGCCAGCGGCCGCCGGGACCACGCATTGCTCGAGCTGCTCTACGCCACCGGCATCCGGGTCGCGGAGTGCTGCGGCCTCGACGGCACGGACGTGGATAGGAGCCACGGCACGGTCCGTGTCCTCGGCAAGGGCGACAAGGAGCGGGTCGTGCCCGTGGGAGAGGTCGCCCTCGAGGCCATCGACGCGTATCTCGCGGCGCGGGGCCGCCCCGACGGGCCGCTCTTCACCAACGCCCGCGGGGGACGGCTCACGACGCGCAGCGCGCAGCGCATCGTCGGCAGGCAGGCGCGCCTCAGCGGGACGAGCCGCCGGGTGACGCCGCATACGCTCCGCCACACGTTCGCCACCCACATGCTGGGCGAAGGAGCGGACCTGCGCCTCATCCAGGAGCTGCTCGGGCACCGGCGGCTCTCCACCACCCAGCGCTACACGCACGTGAGTCCCGAGCACCTCATGAAGGTGTACGACGCCGCCCACCCCCGCGCGACCTGACGGATGCGATGACGGGCGAGGGCGGCGGGTTTCACGCGACGACGGTGGCCTGCGTCCGCCATCGCGGGCAGGTGGCGCTGGCCGGGGACGGCCAGGTCTCGATCGGCCAGACGATCGTGAAGGCCGGGGCGCGAAAGGTCCGGAAGGTCTACCACGAGCGCGTGCTCGCGGGCTTCGCGGGCGCGGCGGCCGACGCGTTCACGCTCTTCGCCAAGTTCGAGGCCAAGCTCGAGGAGCATCGCGGCAATCTGCCGCGCGCGGCGGTCGAGCTGGCCAAGGACTGGCGGATGGACCGGGTGCTCCGGCGGCTGGAGGCGCTGCTCGCCGTGGCCGACGCGCAGTCGTCCTTCATCATCTCGGGCACGGGCGACGTGATCGAGCCCGACGACGGCCTGATCGGCATCGGATCGGGCGGCCCATTCGCCCTCGCCGCCGCGCGGGCGCTGTGCGCCCACTCCGCGCTCGACGCCGCCCAGATCGCCGAGGAGGCGCTGCGCATCGCCGCGGGGATCTGCGTCTACACCAATGACCACGTGAGCGTCGAGGTGCTGTCGTGAGCCAGCTCACGCCGGCCCAGATCGTCAGCGAGCTGGACCGGTTCATCGTCGGCCAGCAGCGCGCCAAGCGCGCGGTGGCCATCGCGCTGCGCAACCGCTGGCGGCGGCAGAACGTGCCCCCGGAGCTGCGCGACGAGGTCGCCCCGAAGAACATCATCATGATCGGCCCCACCGGGGTGGGGAAGACGGAGATCGCCCGGCGGCTCGCCAAGCTCGCGCAGGCGCCGTTCCTCAAGGTCGAGGCCTCCAAGTACACCGAGGTCGGCTACGTCGGCCGTGACGTCGAGTCGATGATCCGCGACCTGACCGAGCTGGGCGTCAGCATGGTCAAGGCGGAGATGGCCGCGGCGGTGCGCGAGCGGGCGGAAGCGCTGGCCGAGGACCGGCTCCTCGACCTCTTGCTGCCGCGGCGCCAGGGGGAAGCCTTCTCGAGCGGCACCCTCGAAGAGGTGTCCCCCGACGCCTCGCGGGACGCGACCCGCGACAAGCTGCGGGCCCAGCTCCGGGCGGGCAAGCTCGACGAGCGGATGATCGAGATGGACGTGCAGGCGCAGGCGGGGCCCATGCTCGAGGTGTTCTCCGGCCAGGGCATGGAGGAGGTCGGGATCAACCTCAAGGACATGCTCTCGAACCTCATGCCGGGGGCGGACGCGCAAGCGCCGGGTCAAGATCGGCGAGGCGCGGCGGCTCCTCGTCCAGGAGGAGGCCCAGAAGCTCGTGGACGTCGACGAGGCGGTGAGCCAGGCCATCCGCCGGGTCGAGAACTCCGGCATCATCTTCCTCGACGAGCTGGACAAGATCGCCGGGCGGGAGCGGAGCCACGGCCCCGACGTGTCCCGGGAGGGCGTGCAGCGCGATCTCCTGCCCATCGTGGAAGGCTCGACCGTCACCACCAAGTACGGGATGGTCCGGACCGACCACATCCTGTTCATCGCCGCCGGCGCCTTCCACGTGTCCAAGCCGTCGGACCTGATTCCCGAGCTGCAGGGCCGCTTTCCCATCCGGGTGGAGCTGGAGCCCTTGACGAAGGAGGATTTTGTCCGCATTCTGAGCGAACCTCAGAACGCGCTGGTCCGCCAGTACGTCGAGCTGCTGAAGACGGAAGGGGTGACGCTCTGCTTCAGGGATGACGCGGTGGCGGCCATCGCGGAGATCGCGTCCACGGTGAACCAGCGGACCGAGAACATCGGGGCGCGGCGGCTCTACACGGTCATGGAGAAGCTCTTGGAAGAGGTGTCGTTCACGGCCCCGGACCTGGCCGGGCAGGAGCTGGTCATCGACGGGGACTACGTGTACGCTCGGCTCGCCGAGGCCCTCGAGGACCAAGACCTCTCGCGGTACATCCTGTAGCCGGCAACGTCCATGGAGCAGATCGTCCGCCGCGCCGAGACCCTCATCGAGGCGCTGCCGTATATCCGGGCGTTCCAGGGCAAGACCCTCGTCATCAAGTACGGCGGGGCGGCGATGGAGCAGGCCGACCTGAAGGAGCAGTTCGCCAAGGACGTGCTCCTGCTGCGCCTCGTCGGGATCCGGCCGGTGATCGTCCACGGCGGCGGCCCGCAGATCGGGGCGCTCATGAAGCGCCTCGGCAAGGAGCCGCGCTTCGTGGGCGGGATGCGGGTGACCGACGAGGAGACGATGGAGATCGTCGAGATGGTCCTCGTCGGCAAGATCAACAAGGAGATCGTCGGGCTGATCAACCTGCACGGCGGCCGGGCGGTGGGCCTGTCCGGCAAGGACGGCACCCTGATCCGCGCGCACAAGCGGCTGCACCGAACCGCGGATGGCACGATGGCCGACATCGGCCTCGTCGGCGAGGTGGACGCGGTGAACCCCGAGCTGATCCGGCTCCTCGAGGAGGACGGCTTCATTCCGGTCATCGCGCCGGTGGGGGTCGGCAGCGGCGGGGAGACCTACAACATCAATGCCGATCTCGTGGCGGGCGACGTGGCGGCGGCGCTCGGCGCCGAGAAGCTCATCCATCTCACCGACGTGCAGGGGATCAAGGGCGAGGACGGGCGGCACATCTCGACCCTGACCAAGCAGGAAGCGGAGCGCCTCATCAAGGCGGGCGTCATCGACGGGGGCATGCTGCCCAAGGTCGAGTCGTCCCTGCGGGCGTTGGCGGGCGGCGCGCAGAAGGCGCACATCATCGACGGGCGCGTCCCGCACGCCATCCTCCTCGAGGTGCTCACGGTGGAAGGCATCGGCACCGAGATCATCCTGTAGCAGGCAGACTCCGCCGGACTGCGCGCGCCGCAGGCGCGCGCTCGATGGGAAAGGGGGACTCGTGGACACCAAGCAACTGATGGAGTGGTCGGACAAGCACCTCATGACGACCGCCAAGCGCAATCCGGTCGCGCTGGTGCGCGGTGAGGGCGTGCGCGTCTGGGACTCGGAGGGCAAGGAGTACCTCGATTTCACCGGCGGCATCGCGGTGACGGCGCTCGGGCACAGCCATCCGCGCGTCGTGGGCACGATGCGGGAGCAGGCGGCGACGCTGCTGCACGTGTCGAACCTCTTCTACATTCCGCAGCAGATTCACCTCGCCAAGCTGCTCTGCGACCACTCCTTCGCCGACCGCGTCTTCTTCTCCAATTCGGGCGCCGAGGCCAATGAGACGGCGATCAAGCTGGCGCGCAAGTGGGCCAAGGAGCATGGCGCGAGCGACCGCGGCGACATCATCAGCATGCGGGGCGGCTTTCACGGCCGCACGCTCGCCACCGTGGCGGCCACGGCCCAGGAGAAATACCACCACGGCTTCGAGCCCCTCCCCGGCGGCTTCAAGTACGTGCCGTTCAACGACCTCCGTGCCGTCGAGCGGGCCATCGACAGCCGGACGGCCGGCGTGCTCGTCGAGCCCATCCAGGGGGAGGGTGGCGTCTATCTTCCCGACGACGGCTATCTGCCGGGGCTGCGCAAGATCTGCGACGAGGCGGGGATCGCGTTGATCTTCGACGAGATCCAGACAGGCATGGGGCGGACGGGGAAGCTCTGGGCCTATGAGCATGCCGGGGTCGCGCCCGACATCATGACGGTGGCCAAGGCGCTCGCCAACGGCGTGCCCATCGGGGCCACCCTCGCCACCGAGGACGTGGCGCGCGTCTTCACCCCGGGCACCCACGGCAGCACCTTCGGCGGTAACCCGTTCGCGACCGCCGTCGGCCTCACGGTCTTCACGACGCTCCTCGAGGAGCGGCTCCCCGAGCGCGCCGCCGCGTCCGGGCGGATCCTGCTCGACGGGCTGCGCGCGGTGCAGAAGAAGCACCCGGCCACGGCGGGCGAGGTCAGAGGCCGGGGACTCCTCGTCGCCATGGACATGACGGTGCCGGTGGGCGACGTGGTGTCGGCCTGCCGCGAGCGCGGCCTCCTCGTGCTGACCGCGGGAGACAATGCGCTGCGGTTGGCGCCGCCGCTCGTCGTCGATCGCGCCGAGATCGAGCGGGGCCTGGAGATCATCGACCGCGCGCTCGAGGCCTGCCGGCGGTGAGCCACTTCCTGTCGATCCGGGACCTCGACCGGAGCGACATTCCGCGCCTGTTCGCGCTGATCGCCGACCTCAAGGCCAAGCAAAAGGCCCGAGACCGGGTCACGCCGCTCGCCGGCCGGACGATGGCCCTCATCTTCGAGAAGCCCTCGCTCCGGACCCGGGTGACCTTCGAGGTGGCGATGACGCAGCTCGGCGGGGCGGCCGTCTACCTCGCCACCAACGAGATCGGGATGGGCACGCGCGAGTCCGTGCCGGACGTCGCGCGCAACCTGTCGCGCTGGGTGGACGTGGTGACGGCGCGCGTCTTCGCCCATCGAACGCTCGATCAGCTCGCCGAGCACGCCTCGGTGCCCGTGATCAACGGGCTCTCGGACCTCGAGCACCCCTGTCAGGCGGTGGCCGACTTCTTCACGCTGTGGGAGCGCGGGCTGGACCTGGCAGCGCTGCGCCTGGCGTGGGTGGGCGACGGCAACAATGTCTGCCACTCGATCCTCCTCCTGGCTGTCCCTGTGCGGTACGGCGAGTGTCGTGGCCACGCCGCCCGGGTTCGCCCCCCGGGAGGACGTGCTCGAGGCGTGCCGCGCCCTTGGCGGCCACGTGACCCTGACCTCGGACCCGCGCGAGGCGATCGAAGGCGCGGACGTGATCTACACGGACACCTGGATCAGCATGGGCCAGGAAGGCGACCGGGAGCAGCGTCTCGAAGCCTTCCAGCGCTACCAGCTCAACGAGAGCGCTGCTGGGCTTTGCGCCCTCCCGGGCGCTCGTCATGCACTGCCTGCCCGCCCACCGGGGCGAGGAGATCACGGATGCGGTGCTGGACGGGCCGCGGAGCGTGATCTTCGACCAGGCGGAGAACCGGCTGCACGCTCAGAAGGGCATCATCATCCATCTCCTCGACGGCGCCTGACCGGGTGCCGAGGTCACGTAAGGACATCGTCATGGCGAAGAGCGTGAAGCGGGTGGTGCTCGCGTACTCGGGGGGCTCGACACCTCGGTCATCCTTCGCTGGCTGATCGAGACGTACCGCTGCGAGGTGGTGGCCTTCTGCGCCGACCTCGGGCAGGGCGAGGAGCTGATCCCGATTCGCGAGAAGGCCCTCCGCACGGGGGCGGTGGGTGTGCACATCGCCGATCTTCGGGACGAGTTCGTCACGGACTTCGTCTTCCCCATGCTGCGCGCCAATGCGCTGTACGAGGGCTCGTACCTGCTGGGGACATCGATCGCGCGGCCGCTCATCGCCAAGGCGCAGGTCGACGTGGCCCGCCGGGAAGGGGCGGATGCGGTGAGCCATGGCGCGACCGGCAAGGGCAATGACCAGGTGCGCTTCGAGCTCACCTACGCGGCGCTCGCGCCTGATCTCGCGGTGATCGCCCCGTGGCGCGAGTGGGACCTCGATTCGCGGACGGCCTTGATGGAGTTCGCGCGGCGCCACGACATTCCCGTGCCCGTGACGACGGACCGGCCGTACTCCACCGACCGCAATCTCTTCCACATCTCGTTCGAGGGGGGCATCCTCGAGGACCCGTGGACGGAGCCGCCGCCGAAGATGTACCTCTTGACGAATTCGCCGGAGGCCGCGCCCGACGTGCCCGTCTACGTCGAGATCGAGTACGAAGAGGGCAATCCCGTGGCGGTGGACGGCCGGCGGCTGGCGCCCGTGGCGCTCCTCACCGCCCTCAACCGCCTGGGCGGCGAGCACGGCATCGGCCGCGTGGACCTCGTGGAGAACCGCTACGTCGGGATGAAGTCGCGGGGGGTCTACGAGACGCCGGGCGGGACGATCCTGCACGCCGCGCACCGGGCGATCGAGTCGCTGACGCTCGACCGCGAGGTGCTGCACCTGCGCGACTCGCTCATGCCCCGCTACGCCGAGATGATCTACTACGGCTTCTGGTTCGCGCCGGAGCGCGTGGCGCTGCAGGGGTTGATCGACCAGGTGCAGCGCGACGTGACGGGCACCGTCCGCCTGAAGCTCTACAAGGGGACGGTGACGGTGGCGGGCCGGAAGTCCCCGCGCTCGCTCTATCGCACGGACTTTGTGACCTTCGAGGCGGATCAAGTCTACCGCCAGCGGGATGCCGAAGGGTTCATCAACCTGAACGCGCTCCGGCTCAAGATCCGAGCGCTCCGCGACCGCGATCGGTAGCTCGGCCGACTCCATGCGCGTGCACGTGGCATTGACACCGGCCGAGTTCCCGGGGCTCGCCCTCGAGGATCGCGCCGCCGTCGCGGTCGACGTGTTCCGGGCGACGACCACGCTGGTGGCCGCCTGCGCCGCGGGCTGTGCGCGCATCGTCCCGGTGTCCGACCGCGACGCCGCGGTGGCCGCCGCCGCGCAGTATCCTTCGGCCGAGGTCCTCCTGGCGGGTGAGCGCGGCGGCAGGATGATCGAGGGGTTCGACCTCGGCAATTCTCCGCTCGAGTACGTCGCCGAGCGCGTGGCGGGCCGCACGCTCATCTTCACCACGACCAATGGCACCGAGGCCATGATTCACGCGCGGAGGGCGCCCGTTGCCGCCACCGCCGCCCTTGTCAACGTGGCGGCGGCCGCGCGATGGGCGCTCGACCAGGACCGGGACCTCACCGTGCTGTGCGCGGGCGAGAAGCGGGCCTTCTCGCTCGAGGACGCGGTGTGCGCCGGTCTCCTCGTGGGCCACGTGCTCGCGGAGGCGGCCTCCGCGGACGTGACGGATGCGGCGCTGGCCGTGCTGCGGCTGGGCGAGCACTACGCCGCGCGGCTCGATCGGCTGGCCGTCGAATCCGAATGGGGGCGTAAGCTCGCGCGGCAGGGGCGGGCCGCCGACCTCGACGCGTGCCTGCGCCTCGGCACGTCGTCCGTGGTTCCGGTGTTCGAGGGCGGTGTCATCGTCCCCGGGCCCCGGCTGCCCGACCAGATGGCGGCGCAGGAGCGCGTGCGGTGAACGTGCCCATCGCGCTGACGCTGGTCAGGATCGTTCTGGTCCCGCTCGTCATCGTGTTCCTCATCTCGTCGGACCGCGTCCACGTCCTCATCGCGGCGGTCATCTTCATCGCCGCGTCCTTGACCGACTGGCTGGATGGCCGCATGGCGCGCCGCTGGAACCAGGTCACCCGGCTCGGCACGCTGCTCGATCCCGTGGCGGACAAGCTGCTCGTCGCGGCGGCGCTGATCGCGCTGGTGCAGATCGACATGGTGGACGCCTGGGTCGCCGTCGTGATCATCGGACGCGAGCTGGCGGTGACCGGCTTGCGCGGAGTCGCGCTGTCCATGGGGGCGGTGGTGGCCGCCTCGGGCTTCGGGAAGGCCAAGACGGTCGCCCAGTACGTCATGATCACCGTCCTGATCCTCGAGAAGGGCGTGCCCGGCGAGTTCATGCCGTTCCACCTGGTGTCGACGGGCATCGTGTGGGTGACGCTCGGCTTCACGGTGCTGTCGGGGGCGGACTACTTCTATCGCTTCTTTCTCAGCACCGGGTTCAAGGCGCTCGTCAAGGATCGCGAGCGCTGGCCGTGAGGCTGCTGGGCCTGCTCGCCGCCTACCTGATCGGCGCGATTCCCGTGGGCTATGTCGTGGCGCGCCTCCGCGGAGGGGTGGACATCCGGCGCGCGGGCAGCGGCAATATCGGCGCCACCAACGTGCTGCGGACGCTCGGCAAGGGCCCCGCCATTGCCACGCTGCTCGGCGACATCCTGAAGGGCTTCGCGGCGGTGAGTGTCGCGCGCGCCGCGGATGCCTCGCCCGCGTGGGCGGCGGCGGGTGCGGTCCTCGCCATCGTCGGAAACTGCTGGCCGGTCTTCTTGCGGTTCCGCGGTGGCAAGGGCGTGGCCACCGGGTTCGGCGCGTTTCTCGCGCTCGCGCCGTGGGCGACGGGACCCGCGGCCCTGGTCTGGGTCATCGTGGTCGCGACCTTCCGCTATGTCTCGCTGGGCTCCGTGATGGCCTGTCTGTGCCTGCCTCTCGGCGTCGCGGTCCTCGGCTATCCGTGGGCGTACACCGCGGCGGCCGTGGCCGCGGCGATCATCATCATCTACCGCCATCGCGAGAACCTCGAGCGCCTGCTCAGCGGATCCGAGTCTCGGCTGGGCCAGCGGGCGACGTCGGCCTGATCGCGGTGGACGCATGAGTGATTCGGCCGCGGTGGCGGTCGTCGGGGCGGGGAGCTGGGGCACGGCGCTCGCCCTGCACGTGGCGCGGCTCGGCCGGCGCGTGCGCTTGTGGGCGCGCGATCCCGGCCTCGCTCGGGACATCGAGCGGACGGGCGAGAACGCGCGCTATCTGCCCGGGATCCCGTTACCCGGTGTGGAGGTCACCGCATCCGGGGAGCACGCCCTGTCGACGGCGGCGATCGTCATCGTCGCGGTGCCCTCTCACGGGGTCGAAGACGTGCTCGCGCCCATGAGCGCCGCTGATCGCGCCGACCGCCTCCGTCGTGTCCGCGACCAAGGGGCTCGAGCCGCGGTGCGGACGCCCGATCTCCAGGCTCCTGGCAGCGATGGTCCCGGGCCGGCCGATCGCCGTGCTCTCCGGCCCCTCCTTCGCGCGCGAGGTCGCGATGGGCCAGCCGACGGCGCTCGTCATCGCGGCCTCCGACGGCAGTGTCGCGCTCCGGCTGCAGCGGGAGCTCTCGGCGAAGGCGTTCCGGCTCTACACCAATGGCGACGTGCTGGGTGTCGAGCTCGGCGGTGCGCTGAAGAACGTGATGGCGCTCGCCACGGGCCTGTGCGACGGCCTCGGGCTCGGCGAGAATGCGCGAGCGGCGCTGATCACCCGGGGCCTCGCGGAGATGGTCCGGCTCGGAGTGGCGCTCGGCGCCCAGCCCGCGACCTTTGCCGGCCTCGCCGGACTCGGCGACCTCGTCCTGACGTGTACGGGCACGCTGAGCCGGAACCGGGCGCTCGGCAGGGAGATCGCCCGCGGCCGGAGCCTCGCCGAGGCCGAGGGCGCCACGCCCATGGTCGCCGAGGGGGTCCGCACCACGGCCTCCGCGATTCGGCTGGCGCGCGGGGCGGCGATCCCGATGCCGATCTGTGAAGAGGTGGGCGCGGTGCTGTTCGACGCCAAGCCGGTGCGCCAGGCCCTCGAGGCCTTGCTCGCCCGCGATCCGCGGCCCGAAGAGGAGGCGGGCGTCCTTGCCTGAGCTGCGCCGGGACCCGGTGGTGGGACGCTGGGTGATCATCTCGACCGAGCGGGCGCGCCGGCCCTCGGACTTTCCCGCCAGCGCGCTGGCAGCCGAAGGGCGGCCCGTGCGTCTTTTGTGCGGGGCAGGAGTCGCGAACGCCCGACGAGGTGTGGGCGCTCCGACCTGACGGGGGCCCGGCGAACCGGCCGGGCTGGCTCGTTCGCGTCGTGCCCAACAAGTTCCCAGCCCTGCGCATCGAGGGCGAGCTCGAGCGCTCAGGGGAGGGGCTCTACGACCGGATGAACGGGGTGGGAGCCCACGAGGTCGTCATCGAGGCGCCCGCGCATGATGCCGTCATCGAGCGCCTGCGCCACGGCGCATCTCGCGGAGGTGCTCCGCGCCTATCGGGAGCGGATCCGCGACCTCGCGAAGGACCCCCGACTCGAGTACGTGATGGTCTTCAAGAACCATGGCGACCCGGCCGGTGCCTCGCTCGAGCACACCCATTCTCAGCTCATCGCGACGCCCATCGTGCCGAGCATGGTGGAGGAGGAGCTCGCGGGCGCCATCCAGCACTTCCGGATCAAGCAGCGCTGCATCTGGTGCGACATCGTCCGCCAGGACCGCCGTGACGGGCTGCGGATGATCCGGGAGGAAGGGGGCTTCGTGGCGATCGCCCCCTTCGCGCCGCGCTTTCCGTTCGAGACCTGGATCCTGCCCGAGGCCCACCGGTCGAGCTTCGAGGCCACGCCGGTGGAGGATCTCGGGGCTCTGGCCAGCCTCCTGTCGAAGGTCCTGGGGGCCATGGCGCGCTACCTGGGCGATCCCCCCTACAACTTCATGCTGCACAGCGCGCCCCTCCGGACGCCGGCCCTCGATCACTTCCACTGGCACCTGGAGATCATTCCGAAGTTGACGAGGGTGGCGGGGTTCGAGTGGGGAACGGGCTTCTTCATCAACCCGACGCCGCCCGAGGAAGCGGCGGAGTACCTCCGTGGTGAGGTCCCAGATGGCCCGTAAGTTGACACTCTTCAAGGGCCTTTGTTACAATTCGCCACGGCAAACGGGTTGCGGGAATAGCTCAGTGGTAGAGCACAACCTTGCCAAGGTTGGGGTCGCGGGTTCGAATCCCGTTTCCCGCTCCACTTTTGAGTGCGGCATGTGGCGGCGTAGCCAAGTGGCTAAGGCGGAGGTCTGCAAAACCTCTATTCAGCGGTTCGAATCCGCTCGCCGCCTCCATATGCCTCGGACGGCGGTGATTGGGCCGGGGTGGCGGAACTGGGAGACGCAGCGGACTTAAAATCCGCTGGTCCGCGAGGGCCGTGGGGGTTCGATTCCCCCCCTCGGCACCATGGGCAGAGATGCAGTTCAAATCGGGGGCCATGGCCAATGGCCCGGGGCCAGGGAGGGAGCGACGTGCAGACCTTGAAGGTGGTCCGGAAGACCTTCACGATGCTGAGCGAAAAGCGTACCCAGGTCCTCGACATCACCAAGCAGATTCGCGACATCATGCTGAGCGCCGACGTCAAGGAGGGCATCCTCCTGGTCAATTCGCTCCACACGACGTGCGCGCTGTTCGTGAACGAGTTCCAGGGCGCCCTCGTGGAGGATCTCAAGACCATGCTCGATCGCCTGGTCGCCGAGGATGGCGGGTACAAGCACGACGATCCGCGGTTCTCCGACTGCGAGCGCGGCAACGCCTCTTCGCACCTCCGGGCCGCCCTCCTCGGCCGGAGCGTGGCCGTGGGAATCAGCGGCGGCGAGCTCTCGCTCGGCCGCTTCCAGTCCATCCTGTTCGCCGAGCTCGACGGGCCCCGTTCGCGGAGCATCGACATCCAGATCATGGGGGTCTGACCTCACGTCCAGGCCTGGCTCTCGTCTCGTCGCGCCGAGTCATCCGGCGCCTCCTGATTCGCCGGTGGTAGACTGACTTCATGTCCTGGCCGCTCAAGAAGAAGGCGCGGGCCCTCGTCGAGGGGGAAGATGGGGTGGTCCGCAAGGATTGGGGCGGCCGCGTCTCCGTCGCGCTGGTCTATCCGAATACGTATGCGGTCGGGATGTCCAATCTCGGCTTCCAGACGATCTACGAGCACCTCAACACCCTGCCCTACGCCGTGTGCGAGCGGGTGTTCTTCCCCGACCCCGAGGATGTCGACGAGTACGCGCGAACGGGCACGGCGCCGTTTTCTCTCGAGTCGCAGCGTCCCCTGACGGACTTCGATCTCGTCGGCTTCTCGATCACGTATGAGGGCGACTACATCAACGTCGCCCGGCTCTTGCGGATGGCCGGGTTGCCGTTGCGCGCCGCCGATCGGCGCCCTACTGACCCCGTGGTGCTGATGGGTGGGGTGTGCGCCTTCTCCAACCCCGAGCCGATGGCGCCGTTCATGGACGCGATCGTGGTGGGTGAGGGCGAGGAGGCGGTGACCGAGCTCATCGAGGCCTATCGCGTCGCCCAGGACGGCGATGGCGAGTCCCGCCGCCGCCGGGTCATCGAGGGCTGGAAGCCCCTCGCCGGCGTCTACGTGCCCGACGCGTACGGCGTGGCCTACGCCGCCGATGGCCGGATCGACTCCGTGATACCCGGCGACGCGTCCGTGCCCGCCGTGGTCGTCAAGCGCCGCCTCAAGGACGTCAATCGGTTCGAGACGCGGTCCAGCTTGAAGACGCCGAAGGCCGAGTACGGGCACATGGAGCTCCTGGAAGTCGGCAAAGGCTGCGGGCGCGGTTGCCGATTCTGCCTCGAGGGCCAGGTCTACCGGCCCGTCCGTCACCGGAGCCTCGACTCGCTGCGCGCGTCGGTGGCGGAGATCGCCAAGAACGGCGGCAAGCGCGTCGGGCTGGTCGGAGCGTGCGTCTCGGACTACCCGTGGATCGGTGACCTGATGAAGATCCTCGACGAGTACGGCGTCGAGGTCTCGATCTCGTCGCTGCGCGCGGACAGCCTCACCGAGGACCTCGTCGCGTCGCTCCAGCGCGGGGGCCACCGGACGCTGACCATGGCGCCCGAGGCCGGGACCGAGCGGCTGCGCGAGGTGACGCGCAAGGTCATCAGCGACGAGCAGCTCTTCGCGGCGTGCGATCTCCTCCGGCGATACGGCATCCCCAACCTCAAGTGCTACTTCATGATCGGCCTCCCCACGGAGACACGCGAGGACGTCGCCGCCATCCCGGACCTGGCCGAGCGCATGCTCGAGCGGCTCCGGGTGCCCGGGCCGGACGGCCACCCGTTCGGCAAGCTCACGCTGTCGGTGTCCTCGTTCGTGCCGAAGCCGTGGACGCCGTTTCAGTGGGCCGCGTTCGACGACGTCCGGAGCCTCGAGGAGAAGCTCGAGATCATCAAGCGGGGAGCGCGGCGGCTCTCGGTCCGCGTCGTGCACGAGAACCCGCGGGAGGCGGGCCTCCAGGCCCTCCTCGCCCGCGGCGACCGTCGACTCGCGGACTTCATCGAGATGGCGGCCGATCTCGACGGCGATTGGCGCCGCGCGCTCAGGGGATGGGACGGCGATCCCGCGTTCTACACCCGCCTCCGCGACGTGTCGGAGACCTTCCCCTGGGATCACCTCGACGTCGGGGTTCGCAAGACCGGCCTGCTCCGGGAATGGCAGCGCGCCGGGCTCGGCGAGCCCGCCGCGGTATAGGGGCACGCATGGCACGCGTGCGCATCGCGCAGACGGGGGATGTGCCGGCGGGGGAGGGCCGCGTCATCGAGGCGAAGGGCCACGCTCTCGCGCTCTTCAACGTGGACGGCGCCTTCTACGCCGTCGACAATGGCTGCCCGCACCGGGGCGGCCCGCTCGGGGACGGCGACCTCGACGGCACGTTCGTCGCCTGTCCTTGGCATGGCTGGCGCTGGGACGTCAGGAGCGGCGCCAATGCCAATAACCCCGCGGTGCGCGTGCCCTGCTTTCCCGTGACCGTGGAGCAGGGCGAGATCTTCGTCGACCTGCCGTGACCGAGCCTGCCGTGATCGTCGACCAGTTCGGGCGTCGCCTCCGGAATCTGCGCATCTCCGTGACGGACCGGTGCAACCTGCGCTGCAACTATTGCATGCCGGAAGAGGAGTACGCCTGGCTGCCTCGGGAGGACATCCTCTCGTTCGAGGAGATCGGCCAGCTCGTCGACGTATTCGTCGAGCTCGGCGTGGACAAGGTGCGCCTCACCGGGGGCGAGCCGCTTCTTCGAGAAAGGACCTGCCCCGGCTCGTCGCGATGCTCGCCGCGCGCCCCGGGCTCGCCGACCTCGCCATGACCACCAACGGGGTCCTCCTCGCCGAGCACGCGCCGGCGCTTCGAAGCGCCGGACTCGGCCGGGTCACCGTCAGCCTCGACACCCTCCGTCCCGAGCGGTTCAGGGCTCTCACACGGCGCGATACCCACGCGCGCGTGCTCGAGGGGATCGCCGCCGTCCGCGAGGCGGGCTGGCCGGGGCTCAAGATCGACACGGTGGTGATCCGAGGCGTCAATGACGACGAGCTGGTGGACCTGATCGAGTATGGGCGCCGGGTGGACGGCGAGGTGCGATTCATCGAATACATGGACGTGGGTGGCGCCACCGCGTGGTCCATGGACCAGGTGGTCTCGCGGGCCGAGATGCTGCGTGTCCTCGGAGCGCGCTACGGGACGATCGAGTCCATCCGGGACGGCGGCTCAGCTCCCGCGGAGCGCTTCCGCCTGCCGGACGGGACGGTCTTCGGCATCATCGCGTCGACCACGCAGCCCTTCTGCCAATCCTGCGACCGGAGCCGCCTCACCGCCGACGGCATGTGGTACCTGTGCCTCTACGCGAAAGCTGGCCTCGATCTGGGCGAGGCGCTGCGGGGTGGTGCGAGCCGTGAGGCGCTCGGGGAGCTGATCGCGGGCTCGTGGGGGCGCCGTACCGACCGGGGCGCCGAGGCCCGCCTTGCGACGGGGACGACCGAGCGCCGCCCGCTCATTCAGATCGGCGAGCTGAAGCGCGATCCCCACCTCGAGATGCACACGCGCGGCGGGTAGCCGCGCCCGTCCCCTCGGGAGGGCGCCCGTCAGGAGGCGCGGGCGGGCTCGGCCGCGGGGCGGGCCGCGAGGGACGCCCGAGTATTCACGTCTCCGTGGCTGGTGTCCACTCTCACGCGCAGGGCGCGCAGGCCCTGGGCGCCCGGGAGCTCCTCGAGCTCGAGCTCTTCCACGTCGCGCGTCAAGTACCCGAGCGTCTGCAAGTAGTCGATGTACTCCCGCCACTCGTGCGCCTCGCTCGGGTGGGAGTACACGAGCGCGACCTGGCCCGGCTGGGTGAGCCGCTCGGCCGTTCCGCGGATGACCGCCTTGTCGATTCGCTTCTTGATGATCTCGTAGCGCACGTTGTACGCCCCGTCGACGTCGAAGCGCTTCTCGTCGAACCGGAAGCGGATGGAGAGCGGAGCGTGCTGGACGAGGATGAGGTTGGTCACCTCGAGCGGGGTGGCCAGCTGGTCCTTCAGCCGCTCCGCCCGGATCGCGACGCCGCAGGCGACCATGAGCTGCCACAGCCGGAGATTCTTCAAGTACAGCGGGTCGAAGCCGCCTTCCTCCAGCAAGGACCCGCCCACGTAGATGCTGTAGTCCACGCCATCCGTCTGCTGCTTCTCGAAGTAGTGCGGATACATCGCCTGAGCGGCCTGTTCCTCGAGATCGATGTACGAGGAGATCGCCTCGGTGATCCGCGTCACGCTCTCGTCGAAGTCCCGGCGCTTGGCGTAGATGGCGCCCACGCGTGGATCGACGGCGCGACGGTACGCCTCGATGCGCTCGCGGACGCGCGGTGCCGAAGCCCTGAAGATGGTCGAAGCGCGCCTCGATCTCCGTCCGGAGGAAGCCGATGATGGCCATCTCGTCGCCGCTCCGGAGGCTCACCCCGATATCGGGGGAGTACGTGTCGATGCGATGGGTGAGCTGGTCGAGAATCGGCAACGGTCGCGCATCGTGGGCGGCGCGGAGGACGTCCCGGGCGAGCGCGAGCTGGGCGAGGAGGTCGGCCTGGATGGCCGCGGACCGCTGCGTGGACGAGCCGCGGATGTCGGCGATCGCGTAGAGCGGATAGACGTCGGAAAAGACGATGGCCTCCATCTCCGACGGCGAAGCGGTCGCATTCAGCACGGTGCGCTCGAGGCCGTCGAAGACCGCCTTGCGGAAGCGCCACTCGACGACGGGATGGATGGCCGTGCACTTCTCCTTGATGAACGCCTGCACCCGCATGTCCAGCTCGTCCGCGCTGCGCTTGACGGCCATGGAAAAGAGCGGAAGCACCTCGTGGATTCGCGGCGCCTGCAGCGAGTTGAGATCGCCGGGGCGGGGTGACGTGAGGAGGAGCGTGCCGATCGTGGCGTCCTGGTAGTGGAGCGGCGAGACCACGAGGCTCCGGACGCCATTGTCCAGCATGTTCTGTTCGATGGCCGTCCGGTCCGGATAGGCAGCGAGGTCCTCGATGAACAGGGGCTTGCCCTCGATCGAGGCGCGGTGGTACACCGAGCCCACGTAGTCGGACAGCGTGCGGTGCACGGAGTCCGCGAAGATGCATGGGTGTTCGCACGAGGCCCCCGAGCTCAGCTCGAGCACGCGATCGCCCTCGATGGCGGCCAGGCCGAGGCGAAGGTCGGGCCGGCGCAGGAGCGTCTGGAGCCGCGTCTGGAGGGTGTCGAAGCGCGCGCTGGAGACGATCGACTCCTTGTCGATCAGGTCGCGCTTGAGGCTCGAGAGCACTTCCTGATCCGTGACGTCCAGCGCCCGGAACACCGTGAAGCCGCGGAATCTGACGCTGCCCGGCGGGAACACGGCGGCGAGCGCCTGGAAGTCCCCGGCGCGGGCCTCGAGGCGGGCGCGCACGTCCGGGGCGAGTGCGGGCAGGGTCCCCGCCGGCTCGACGTCGATGAAGCGCCCCTCGAATCCGATCTTGAAGTGCCGATCGAGCCCCGTCTCCCGATCCTCGACGGTGAAGATGATGGGGTAGTCCACCGGGAACGAGATCCCGTAGATCCGGGCCAGCGCGAGGGAATAGGCGTTCAGGAGCCGGAACCGCGCAATGGCCTCCTTGTCGACGCTCAGGCGCCCCTGGAGCTTTCCGTCGGCGCCCGTCAGGTCGCGCTCGAACGAGGGGGTCGCGTAGAAGCTCCGGAGCTCGAATGGGATCAGCGCGGCGGCATGGTCCTGTTGCCACGAGACGGTCGGAAACACGGCGGCCATCAGGGCATCGACGAGCTCGTGGTGTCGCGTGAGCACCGAGAGGTCATTGATGGGGCCCGACAGCTCGGGCGCCCGGCGCACCTCCTCCTGGAGGTCACGGGCGAGGCGGCCGCGGATCGAGTTCTCGGGGGCAATCGTCTCCTCCCAGAACGCGATGAGCGGGCGGAGGCTCAGCTCCCGTTCGAAGGGGAACGCCCAGCCCAGCGAGGTCAGCGCCGAGAGCAGTTCCGATGAGGACGTGCCTGAACCGTTCATGATGTCACCCCTTAGGAGTCGGCACTCGCGGGAATCGATGCAGGACTCGCCCCGCAGACCCCGTCAGTGTAGCAGACCGATGGTCCCCGCCGGCCTGGCGTACGGTTGCCCGTCGGCGGCGCGGCTGGTAGTCTCGGAGGCGCCGAGGACCTCACTGATGACCGCACACGGGCAAGGGCAGGCAGGGCCGCCGCACGGAGAGCCGCCGGTGGACGTGCGCGAGCGCGGCGCGAACGGGCAGACCTCGGACCGGCGGCTGTTCATGCAGCTTCAGGTCTTGACGGGGGTCGCCGAGGCCAAGCCCCTCGTGGCCGCGCTCGAGGCGAGTGGCGTCCCAGGGGCGCTCTACGCCGACGTGAACGACCCGCGGGGAGTGGGCGTCCTCGCCTTCGCGGAGGACCCGGCGTTCTTCGCCCGCGAGCTTCGGGGCCTGCTCGCCGGGGAGCCGTTCGCCGGCCTGACCCCGCGTCCCGAGCTGACCATGCTCGGCCGCACGTATGCGTCGGGCTTCGAGCCGGACCTCGAGGATTGGCTCTTGCACCGGCCGCGCCGCACCGTGCTCAATGCCGCGTGGCCCTGGGCCATCTGGTATCCGCTGCGCCGGGCGGGCGCCTTTGCGCGCCTCACCGCCCAGGAGCAGGCGGGGATCCTGCGAGAGCACGGGACCCTCGGCCGAGGGTACGGCGACGCGGATCTCGCGCACGACGTTCGGCTCGCCTGTCACGGGCTCGACACCCATGACAATGACTTCGTGATCGGCCTCGTCGGGCGCGAGCTTCACCCCTTGTCCCATCTCGTCCAGGCCATGAGAAAGACGTCGCAGACCTCGTCCTACCTGCAGTCGCTGGGACCGTTCTTCATCGGCCACGTGCTCTGGCAGAGCCCGGGACGCGCATAGATCATCGAAGGGGCCTCACGGCCTCGAGCGCCCTCGGCGCACGCTCAACGGAGAGCGACTCGCCGCGCGTGCAGCCTGCGGGCGCTGCCGTCGCAGCTGGCTCCTCGCGAGCGTTCTCGAGGGGCCTCGGGCCGCGGGTCACGACACGGGCGCGGGGAGATCCGAGCGGCCCATGAGATAGCGATCGACCCCCTGGGCGGCGCTCCGGCCCTCGGCGATGGCCCACACGATCAGCGACTGGCCGCGCTGCATGTCGCCGGCGGTGAAGACGCCCGGCACGCTCGTCATCCAGTTCTCGTCTCGCCGGACATTGCCGCGGTCGGTCAGCTTCACGTCGAGTGCGGCGAGCATGCCCGGCCGCTCGGGGCCGACGAAGCCCATCGCGAGGAGCGCCAGCTCGCACGGCAGGGTGAACTCCGAGCCCGGCACCTCCGCGAAGGACATCCGCCCCGCGTCCCTCACCATCTCGACCCGGACGACTTCCAGGGCGGCCAGCCGGCCGTGAGCGTCTCCGACGAACCGCTTGGTCGAGACGGCGTACACGCGCTCGCCGCCCTCCTCGTGGGCGGAGGAGACGCGGTACACGTTGGGCCACTGCGGCCAGGGATTGTCGGACGCGCGCTGGTCGGGCGGCCGCGGGAGGATCTCGAACTGGTGGATCGAGCGCGCGCCCTGACGATGCGCGGTGCCCAGGCAGTCGGCCCCCGTGTCGCCGCCGCCGATGATCACGACGGGCTTGCCCAAGGCGCTGATGAACCGGTCGTCGGCGATCCCGTCGCCCGCGCAGCGGCGATTCTGAAGCGTCAGGTATTCCATGGCGAAGTGAACCCCGGCGAGCTCGCGGCCGGGGATGGGAAGATCCCGCGGCGCGGTCGCCCCCCCGTGAGGAGGAGCGCGTCGAACTGGTGCCGGAGATCCTCGACGGCCACGTTCACGCCGACGTGGCGGCCCGTCTCGAAGCGCACGCCCTCGGCGCTCATCTGGTCGAGTCGCCGGTCGAGCACGCGCTTTTCCATCTTGAACTCGGGGATGCCGTAGCGGAGCAGCCCGCCGATGCGATCGTCCCGCTCGAGCACGGTCACCCAGTGGCCGGCGCGGTTGAGCTGCTGGGCGGCGGCGAGTCCCGCGGGACCCGAGCCGATGACCGCCACCTTCTTGCCCGTCCGCACCTCCGGCGGCTCCGGCCCGATCCAGCCCTGCGCGAAGGCGTGATCGACGATGGTGAGCTCGATCCCCTTGATGGTCACCGGATCGTCGTTGATGCCGAGGACACAGGAGCCCTCGCAGGGCGCGGGGCACAGCGTCCCCGTGAACTCGGGGAAGTTATTGGTGGCGTGCAGCCGGTCGATGGCCTCGTGCCAGCGGTCCCGGTAGACGAGGTCGTTCCAGTCGGGGATGAGGTTGCCGAGCGGGCAGCCCTGGTGGCAGAAGGGGATGCCGCAGTCCATGCACCGCGCCCCCTGCTTCTGGAGCTTGTCGACGGGCCAGGGGAGCATCACCTGATGCCAGTCCTGCCGGCGCTCCGCGACGGGCCGGTACGGCTGCTTGTCCCGCTTGAACTCGATGAACCCGGTGACCTTACCCATCGAAGCTATCCCTGAATCTATCCATTGATGCTCGCCATCACCGCCTCGTCCTCGGGCACGCCGGTCTCCCGCGCCTTCTTGATGACGGCGAGGACGCGCTTGTAGTCCTTCGGGATCACCTTGACGAACTTTCCCGGCTGCGCGCCCAGTCGACGAGCAGGCGGGCGGCCACCGGGCTATGGGTATAGCGGATGTGGCGCGAGAGCAGATCCTTGACCATCTCCACGTCCGCGGTGTCGACGACGGCCTCGAGGTCGACCATCCCGAGGTTGGTGCGCCGCGGGAAGGAGCCGTCCTCGTCGAGGACGTAGGCGATGCCGCCGGACATGCCCGCGGCGAAATTGCGGCCGGTTCCGCCGATGACCACGACGCGCCCGCCGGTCATGTACTCGCAGGCGTGGTCGCCCACGCCCTCGACCACCGCGAGCGCGCCGCTGTTCCTGACCGCGAAGCGCTCGCCCGCGACCCCGCGAAAATACGCCTCACCGCTCGTCGCCCCGTAGAGCGCCACATTGCCAATGAGGATATTGTCCTCGGCGACGAAGGTCGCGTCGTGGGGTGGGAACACGATGATCTTGCCTCCCGACAGGCCCTTGCCGACATAGTCATTGGCGTCGCCCTCGAGCGTCAGGGTGATGCCGCGCGGCAGGAAGGCCCCGAAGCTCTGACCCGCGGAGCCGGTGAACTGAACGCGGATCGTGTCATCGGGCAGTCCGACAGGCCCGTGGCGCCGTGTCACCTCCGAGCCCAGGATGGTCCCCACCGTCCGGTTGACGTTCCTGATGGGCAGCCGGATGTCCACCGGCTCCTTCTTCTCGAGGGCGGTCTGGCACATGGGCAGGAGCGCGGTCATGTCGAGCGACAGGTCGAGGCCGTGGTCCTGCTCGATCACCCGGCGCACCGCGACGTCGGGGCCCACCTGCGGCCGGTAGAGAATGCTCGAGAAGTCGAGGCCCCGCGCCTTCCAGTGATCCACCGCGGCCTTGACCTCCAGGAGGTCCACCCGCCCGATCATCTCGTCCATGGTCCGGAATCCGAGCCGGCCCATGAGCTCGCGGACCTCTTCGGCGACGAAGCGGAAGAAGTTCTCGACGAACTCGGGCTTGCCCGTGAACTTCGCGCGGAGCTGCGGATCCTGGGTGGCGACGCCGACCGGGCACGTGTTCAGGTGGCAGACCCGCATCATGATGCAGCCCATCACGACGAGGGGGCCGGTCGAGAAGCCGTACTCCTCCGCCCCCAGGAGCGCCGCGATGACCACGTCACGCCCCGTCTTCATCTGCCCGTCGGTCTGCACGATGATGCGGTCGCGGAGCTTGTTCATCACGAGCACCTGCTGCGTCTCGGCGAGGCCGAGCTCCCACGGCGTGCCCCCGTGCTTGATGGACGTCAGCGGCGAGGCCCCGGTGCCGCCGTCATGCCCCGAGATCAGGACCACGTCGGAGTGCGCCTTCGCCACGCCCGCGGCGACGGTGCCGACACCGACCTCGGAGACGAGCTTGACGCTGATGCGCGCGCGCGGGTTGGCGTTCTTGAGATCGTGGATGAGCTGCGCCAGGTCCTCGATCGAGTAGATGTCGTGGTGCGGGGGCGGGGAGATCAGCCCCACGCCGGGCGTCGAGTAGCGCACCTTGGCGATCCACGGGTAGACCTTGTGCCCGGGGAGCTGGCCTCCCTCGCCGGGCTTGGCGCCCTGGGCCATCTTGATCTGCAGGTCGTCCGCATTGACGAGGTACTCGCTGGTGACGCCAAAGCGTCCGGAGGCCACCTGCTTGATCGCGCTGCGCCGCTCGTCGCCGTTGGCATCCCGCTGATAGCGCGCCGGATCCTCGCCGCCCTCGCCGGTGTTCGACTTGCCGCCCATCCGGTTCATGGCGATGGCGAGCGTCTCGTGGGCCTCGAGGCTGATGGAGCCGTAGGACATGGCGCCCGTGGCGAAGCGACGGAGGATGGACTCGACGGGCTCCACCTCGTCGAGCGGGACCGCCTCCCGCGCCCACTTGAATTCGAAGAGCCCCCGGAGGGTCGCATGGTTCGTGTTCTGGGCGTCGACGAGCGCCGTGTATTCCTTGAACACCCCGTACTGGCCGCTGCGCGAGGCGTGCTGGAGCTTGAACACCGTCTCGGGATTGAACAGGTGATACTCCCCGTCGCGGCGCCACTGGTACTCGCCGCCCCAGTCGAGCTCGGCGGCGCCGACCGGCCGGTCCGGGAAGGCCCGCTGATGCCGCAAGAGCGTCTCCCGCGCGGCCATGTCGATCCCGACCCCGCCGATGCGCGAGGCCGTCCAGGTGAAGTACCGGTCGACGAACTCCTTGTCGAGGCCGATCGCCTCGAAGATCTGGGCGCCTCGGTACGACTGGATGGTGGAGATCCCCATCTTCGAGATGACCTTGAGGATCCCCTTGTTGAGCGCCTTGACGTAGTTCTTGAGCGCGGCCGCGTGATCGAGGCCGGGGAGCAGTCCCTGGCGGATCATGTCGTCGAGGGTCTCGAAGGCGAGATAGGGGTTGATGGCGCCGGCGCCGTAGCCCAGGAGCAGGGCCATGTGATGCACCTCGCGCGCCTCGCCCGTCTCGATGATGAGGCCGACGCGCACCCGGTTGCCTTCGCGGATCAGGTGATGATGCACGCCCGAGGTCGCGAGGAGCGCCGGGATCGGCGCGTGCTCGGCATCCACGCCCCGGTCCGACATGATGAGGATAGCTATGGCCGTCGGCGACGGCCTGGCTCGCCTGGCGGCAGAGCTCGGCCATGGCGCGCGCGAGGCCGACCGCACCGTCGGCGACAGGGAAGAGCATGGAGACGGTGGCCGCCTTGAAGCCCGGCAGGTTCACGTGGCGGATCCGCGCCAGCTCCTCGTTGTGCAGGATCGGGGTCTTGAGCTTGAGCTGTCGGCAGGCGTCGGGCGTCGGCTCGAGGAGATTGCCCTCGGGCCCGATCGTCGTCGCGATCTGCGTCACCAGCTCCTCGCGGATGCCGTCGAGCGGCGGATTGGTGACCTGGGCGAAGAGCTGCTTGAAGTAGTCGTAGAGCAATCGCGGCCGGTTCGACAGCACGGCGAGCGAGGTATCGGTGCCCATGGAGCCCACGGGCTCCTCGCCGTTCACCGCCATGGGCCCGAGGAGGATGCGCAGATCCTCGTGCGTGTAGCCGAAGGCGAGCTGGCGCTCGAGCACCGTCTCGTGATCGGGCTCCGGGACCGAGGGCGGCTCGGGCAGGCTCTCGATCGGCTTGAGATACGCCTTCAGCCACTCGCCGTAGGGATGTTGCGTCGCGTACGTGTGCTTCAGCTCCGCGTCGTCGATGATGCGGCCCTTCGCGGTGTCGACGAGGAAGATGCGTCCGGGATGGAGGCGCTCCTTGAGCAGGACGCGCTCGGCCGGGATGTCGAGGACCCCGACCTCGGAGGCCATCACGACCATCCCGTCCTTGGTGACGTAGTAGCGCGAGGGGCGCAGCCCGTTTCGGTCGAGCACGGCGCCGATCACGGTGCCGTCGGTGAACGCGATGGACGCGGGCCCGTCCCAGGGCTCCATGAGGCAGCCGTGGTACTCGTAGAAGGCCCGCCGCTCCTCCTCCATGGACTCGTGCCCGCTCCACGCCTCGGGAATCATCATCAGCACGGCCAAGGGCAGGGGCCGACCCGCCATCACGAGGAACTCGAGCACGTTGTCGAAGACGGCGGAGTCGCTGCCGCCCTCGACCACGATGGGCAGGATCCGCTTGAGGTCGTCGCCGAGGAGGCGCGAGCGGCAGAGGGCCTCGCGCGCCCGCATCCAGTTGATATTGCCGCGCAGCGTGTTGATCTCGCCGTTGTGGGCGATGTAGCGATACGGATGCGCGAGCGGCCAGGACGGGAACGTATTGGTCGAGAAGCGCTGGTGGACCAGGGCCAATGCTGACTCGACGAGCGGGTCCATCACGTCCGGGAACATGGTCTCGATCTGGTCGGCCGACAGCATGCCCTTGTAGATGAGGGTATTGGCGGAGAGGCTCGGGATGTAGAAGTACTTCCGCTCCGAGAGGTCGCTGCCGCGGACGGTGTGCTCGGTCCGCTTCCGGATCACGTAGAGCTTGCGCTCGAAGGCGCTCCGGTCGGGCACGGCCGCGCCCCGGCCGATCACGACCTGCACCATGACCGGTTCTGCTGCGCGGGCGCTCGGTCCAATCGGGGAGTCGTCGGTGGGCACGTCGCGCCAGCCGAGCACGGTCTGGCCCTCCTCGCAGACGGTCTGCTCGAGGATGCTCCGGCAGGTGGCCGCCTGGGCGGGATCGCGCGGCAGGAAGACCAGGCCGACCCCATAGTGGCCGGGGGCGGGAAGCGCGATGCCGAGCCGGCCGCACTCGCGGGCCAGGAACGCGTGGGGCATCTGGATGGTGATGCCCGCCCCATCCCCGGTATTGACCTCGCACCCGCAGGCTCCGCGGTGCAGGAGGTTCTTGAGCACGGTGAGCGACTGGCTCACGATGGCGTGCGACTTTCGCCCCTTGATGTCGACGACGAAGCCGACGCCGCAGGCGTCGTGCTCGTGAGCGGGATCGTACAGGCCCTGCGCCTCCGGCATACCTGGAGTCGTCGACATCGCCGTCCCCTTCCTGGTGAGTGCCGCCGGTCCGCCGGCGGCATGGGAACACAACAGCCCAACTTGAAACGTGAGCCTACACCGACCGCCACCATTAGCCAAGCCCTAAACTCAAAAATCATTACATCAGCTACACTAATAGTGGTATCTTTCCTCACTGTGAACCTCGACACCCTCCAGCTCTACTGCGACGTGGTCCGCCTGCGGAGCTTTTCCCGCGGCGCGGCGGCGCACGGGATATCCCAGTCGGCGGCGAGCCAGTCCGATCCAGCAGCTCGAGAGCGACCTGGACGTGGCGCTGCTCGACCGCTCCCGGCGCCCGCTTCAGGCGACGGAGGAGGGGCGGCTCTTCTACGAGGCGTGCCGAACGCTGCTGCAGGACTTCGAGAAGGCGCGCGTCGAGGTCCAGGCGGCCCGGCAGCGCGTCGACGGCACGGTCCGGGTCGCCGCGATCTACTCGGTCGGCTTGCACGACATGAGCCGGCACATGCAGCCGTTCCAGGCGGCGTATCCGCAGGCGCGGGTGCTGCTCGAATGCCTGCACCCGCACAAGGTCGTCGAGGCGGTCGTGAACGACGAGGCGGACCTCGGGATCCTGTCCTACCCGGTCGCGACGCGGGCGCTCGAGGTCGTCCACCTCCGCTCCGAGCCCATGATGGTCGTCGTCCACCCGGCGCATCGACTGGCCCGGCGCCGGTCCCTGGCCGCCCTCGACCTCCACGGGGAGAAGTTCGTGGCGTTCGACCACGACCTGGCGATTCGCAAGGCCATCGACCGCGCGCTGCGCCAGCACAATGTCAAGGTCGACGTCGTGATGGCCTTCGACAATGTCGAGACGATCAAGCAGGCCATCGGCATCAATGCCGGACTCTCCATCCTGCCGCGTCCGACCGTGCGGAAGGAGCTCGGCATGCGCACGCTGGCCGCGGTGCCCGTCACCCTCCCGGGACTCGTGCGCCCGATCGGCGTCATCCATCGCAAGGGGAAGCGCCTGACGCCCGCGGTGGCGCGCTTCATCGAGCAGCTCCAGAAGCCCGACGATGCCTCAGCCGACTGACGCGAGTGATGGTGCCCAAGAGTCAGGCAGACGGGGCAGTCATCGGTCCACAGGTCGGACCAGTCAGCCAAGAGCTTCTTGCTTCTCTACAACAGTTTGGGTAGCATCAGCGTGCAGTGTCATTCAGGTGGGGGAACCTCCCCGGACACATCACCGAGCCTAATAACGCAGAAAGAAGGACAGCGATGAGCGATACGATGACTCCGGCCGGGGTTGTCCAGAAGCCGCGGCGCACGCTCACCCGGGCCGTGATCCGGTTCGCCGGCGACTCCGGCGACGGCATGCAGGTCACGGGCGAGCAGTTCACCACCGAGGCGGCGTGGGCCGGAAACGACATTTCGACCCTGCCGAATTTCCCCGCCGAGATCCGCGCGCCCGCCGGCACGCTGTTCGGCGTCTCGAGCTTCCAGCTTCAGTTCGGCAGCCAACGGGTCTATACGCCGGGCGATCAGCTCGACGCGCTCGTCGCCATGAACCCCGCGGCGCTGAAAGTCCACCTCGCCGACCTCAAGCCGGGCGGGATCCTCATCGTGAACACGGCGGCCTTCGACAAGCGCAACCTGGACAAGGCCGGGTACGCCACGAATCCGCTCGAGGACGCCACGCTGGGGGAGAAGCACCGGCTCTACCAGGTGGACATCAGCGGGATGACGATGAAGGGGCTCGAGGATCTTCCGCTGAACGCGAAGGAGAAGGAGCGCTGCAAGAACTTCTTCGCGCTCGGCCTCGTCTCGTGGATCTATACGCGTCCGCTCGATCCGACCCTCGATGCCATCAAGAAGCGCTTCGCCAAGAACCAGACCTACGTCGAGGCGAATATCCGCGTGCTCAAGGCCGGCCATGCCTTCGGTGAGACGGCGGAGATGTTCGCCGAGCACTACGGCGTCGAGCCCGCGGAGATGGCGCCGGGCACCTACCGGAGCATGACGGGCAATCGCGCGCTGGCCTGGGGCCTCCTCGCCGCCGCCCAGCGCACGCAGATCCCCATCGTCTTCGGCGCCTACCCCATCACGCCGGCGAGCAGCATCCTCGAGGAGCTGGCGCTGCACAAGAGCTTTCGGGTGCGGACGTTCCAGGCCGAGGACGAGATCGCCGCGGCGACCTCGGCCATCGGCGCCTCCTTCGGCGGGGCCCTCGGTGTCACGGCGTCGAGCGGACCCGGGCATCGCGCTCAAGGGCGAGGCCATCGGGCTCGCGGTGACGGCCGAGCTGCCGCTCGTGATCTTCGATATCCAGCGCGGGGGACCCAGCACCGGGTTGCCCACCAAGACCGAGCAGGCCGACCTCATGCAGGCGCTGTACGGTCGCAATAGCGAGTCACCGGTGGTGGTCATCGCGCCGTCGACGCCGGGCGACTGCTTCTTCATCGCCTACGAGGCGGTGAGGATCGCGATCAAGTACATGGTCCCGGTGATGGTGCTCTCCGACGGGTATCTCGCCAATGGGTCGGAGCCGTGGCTCATTCCCGACGTCACGACGCTGCCCGACATCCCCGTCAATTTCCGCACCGACCCGGAGGGCTTCTTCCCGTACCTCCGCGATCCCGCGACGCTGGCGCGCCCGTGGGTGCGTCCGGGCACGCCCGGCCTCGAGCATCGGATCGGCGGCATCGAGAAGCAGGACGTGACGGGCAATATCTCGTACGAGCCGGACAATCACGAGCACATGGTGCTGACGCGCGCGGAGAAGGTGCGCCGGGTGGCCCAGGAAATCCCGCCCACGAGCATCAACGGGCCCGCGACGGGCGACGTGCTGGTGGTGGGCTGGGGCGGCACGTACGGGGCGATCACGGCGGCGGTCGAGGAAGCGCAGATCGAGGGCAAGGGCGTGGCATCGGTGCACCTGCGCCATCTCAATCCGCTGCCGCCCGACCTCGGCCAGATCCTCCGCCAGTACCGGCGGGTCCTGGTGCCGGAGATCAATAGCGGGCAGCTCGTCCGCGTCCTGCGCGCGGAGTACCTGGTCGACGCGGTGGGGTACAACCGCGTGACCGGCATGCCCCTGGCGAGCCAGGACATTCTCGAGGCCATCAACCAGATCTTGGAGGAAAAGCGGTGAGCACCGTCAAGGGAGCAGCGGGGACGAAAGAGGGTCCAGCCCCCAAGTACACGAAGAAGGATTTCGAGTCCGACCAGGACGTGCGGTGGTGCCCGGGCTGCGGCGACTACGCCATCCTGAGCGCCGTGCAGAAGATCATGCCCGGCCTCGGCATCCCGAAGGAAGACATCGTCTTCGTCTCGGGCATCGGCTGCTCCAGCCGGTTCCCGTACTACATGAACACCTACGGCTTCCACACCATTCACGGCCGGGCGCCCGCCATCGCCACCGGGCTCAAGCTGGCGCGTCCGGAGCTGAAGGTGTTCGTGGTCACCGGCGACGGTGATGGACTCAGCATCGGGGGCAACCATCTGCTCCACGTGCTGCGGCGGAACGTCGACGTCACGATCTTGCTGTTCAATAACCGGATCTATGGCCTGACCAAGGGCCAGTATTCGCCGACGAGCGAGCTGGGCACGGTGACCAAGTCCACGCCGCTGGGCTCGGCCGACCGGCCGCTCAGCCCCTGCACGTTCGCGCTCGCCGCGGGCGCCTCGTTCGTGGCCCGTACCGTCGACCGCAATATCGCCCACATGGAAGAGACGCTCAAGCGCGCCTCCGCGCACAAGGGTGCCGCCTTCGTCGAGATCCTCCAGAACTGCAACGTCTACAACGACATGACGTGGAAGGTGCTCTACGACAAGGAGTCGAAGGTCATGGCCGAGCTGCGGCTCGAGCACGGCAAGCCGCTGCTCTTCGGCCCCGCCGACGACCGCCGCGCCCTGGTGCTGGAGGGGGTGCGCCCCAAGGTCGTCCGCGCCGCGGACGTCCCCGCCGATCGGGTGTGGGTCCACGACGAGACGGACTCGGCGACGGCGCTGGTCCTGGCGCAGCTCTTCGCGCCCGAGTACCCGATCCCGCTCGGCGTCCTCGCCAGCAAGCAGGAGACGACCTACGAGCAGATCCTGATCCACCAGGAGGAGGAGGCCATCTCCAAGCGTGGAGCAGGCGATATCGCGAAGCTTCTGCACTCGGGCGAGACCTGGAAGATCAAGTAGAGCTCGGAGGGGGGCTCCGGCCCCCTTCCGAATCCTCCCCCGAGTGGCGCGGGCTAAGCCCGCGCTCGAAAGCGGACCATTCAACGTGGGTGTTCTTCCTCGGTATCACATCGGAAGTCAACTCACCCTGTCGGTTGATTTCGCGGATCCGGCTCTCGCACCATCGTGGTCTCGGCCACGAGGGTCTCGTGGATCTGAGCCCGATCTTCGTCCGCGAGCTGGAGGGCATCGTGGGCGCCCGGGGGATCGTGTCGTCGCCGGAGGGGCGCCTCACCTACGAAGCCGACATGCACACCTTCTACAAGGGCCAGCCCGATCTCGTGGTGCTGCCCGAGACCGCCGAGCAGACCGCGACGATCGTGCGGTTGTGCCGGCGCGAGAAGGTGCCCGTGGTGCCTCGCGGATCCGGCACCGGCCTCATCGGGGGCGCGATGGCGCCCGCCGGTGGCGTGATGGTCGCGATGAACCGGATGAACCGCATCCTCGAGCTGGACTTCCCGAACCGCTGCGCCGTCGTGCAACCGGGCCTGATCAACCTCTGGCTGAGTGAGGCCACGCGCGAGCACGGCTACTACTTCGCGCCCGACCCGTCGAGCCAGATGGTGTCGTCGATCGGCGGGAACTGCTCGACCAATGCCGGCGGTCCTCACTGCCTCAAGTACGGGACCACGGTGAACCACGTGCTCGGGCTCCAGGCGGTGACCGGGGCGGGGGAGCTCGTCTGGCTCGGCGGCAAGGTGCAGGACCGGCCGGGGTATGACTTGACCGGTGGGGTGGTCGGCTCGGAGGGGACGCTCGGGCTCGTGACCGCCGTCATCGTCCGGCTCCTGCGCGTGCCCGAGGGCGTGAAGACGCTGCTCGCGTCCTTCGCCGCGCTCGACGACGCCTCGGAGACGGTGTCGGCGATCATCGCCGCGGGCATCGTGCCGTCGGCGCTCGAGATCATCGACGAGTTCTTCGTGCGCGCCATCGAGGAAGGCATCGGGGCGGGCTATCCCAAGGGCGCGGGGGCCGTGCTCCTGATCGAGCTGGACGGGCCGCGCGAGGAGGTCGAGGCGCAGGCCTCGCGCATCGTGCCGATCTGCCGGGATCACGCCGCGCTCGAGATCCGCGTCGCGCAGGACGAGGCCGAGCGCGCGCTCTTGTGGAAGGGACGCAAGGAGGCCGCCGGCGTGGTCGGCCGCATGACGAGCAACTGGCTGCTTCAGGACGCCGTGGTGCCGCGGTCGAAGCTCCCCACGATCATGCGCGAGATGCAGGCCATCGGCGCGCGCCACGGCCTCCGGATCGCCAATGTCTTTCACGCCGGCGACGGCAACCTGCACCCGATGATCCTCTACGACGATCGGGTGCCCGGCGAGACGGAGCGCGCCAAGGAGATCAACGAGGAGCTGATGGCGGCGTGCCTGCGCCTCGGCGGCAGCGTGACGGGCGAGCACGGCGTCGGCCTCGACAAGGCCCAGAGCATGCCGAAGCAATACGGCGACGCCGATCTCAACTTCATGTTTCGGTTCCGGCGGTGCTTCGATCCCGACGGGATCATGAACCCGGGCAAGCTCTTGCCGTCCCATCCGGCCTGCGGGGAAGGATTCCGTCCGGCGGCCCCGCGCCTGCCGAGCGGGACCTGGGTTTAGCGGGACCGGGTCCGAGCGCGATGGCCGTCTCCGCTCCTGCGCTGCGCGAGGCACTCGTCGACGTCGTCGGGCGGGAGCATGTCCTCGCCGATGGACGGCAGCTCGAGGCCGCCGCCGTCGACGGCGTCGTTCCCCGCTGGGTCGTGCGCGCCCACACGGAAAACGACGTGAGCCGCCTGCTCGCCCTCGCGACATCCGAGCGCCTGGCGGTGGCGCCGCGCGGGAGCGGATCGAGCCAGGGTCTCGGGAGCCCTCCGCGCCGACTCGACCTCGTCCTCGATCTGTCGCGGCTCGACGCCGTGACGGAATACGTGGCCGAGGACATGGTGGCGAGCGTCGAGGCCGGCATGACGCTGGGCGCCCTCGGAGCGCGGCTGTCACCCGCGCGCCAGCGGCTCGCCCTCGACCCGTATGGCGGCGAGGCCCGGACCATCGGCGGGGTGCTCGCCTGCAATGCGAGCGGCCCGCTGCGCTTCCGCTACGGGGCCGGGCGCGACCTGCTGCTCGGCGTCCGCTTCGTCCAGGCCGACGGGACGATCACGTGGGGCGGCGCGAAGGTCGTGAAATCGGTGACGGGCTACGACGTGCCCAAGCTGCTGGTGGGCTCGCTCGGGACGCTCGGCGTGATCGTGGGGGCCACGCTCCGGCTCCACCCGCTGCCACCGTCGAGCGCGTCATGGCTCTGCGCGTTTGAGCGCGAGCCCGGCGGCGCAGGACTTTCTCGCCGCGCTCCTCGCGTCACCTCTCGAGCCCGAGCGCGTCAGCGTGCTCAACGCTCGCGCCGGCCTCGAATGCGGAGTGCCGAGCACGGGCCCGGCGATCGCTCGTCTCGATCGCGAGCGACGAGGAGGCCGTCGCGGCGCAGGGCGAGGCGCTCGCCGAGCATGTCCGCCGTGCCGGCGGCCGCGTCGAGCCGCTCGGTGCAGCCGCATGGATGAGGCTCCACACGCCGCTCGACGCTCCCGTCGTGCTGAAGCTGGCCGGCGAGCCGCGCCGGATCATCGCCTGGCTCGACCGCGCGGAGTCGCTGGCGCGCGCAGCGGCCATCGAGATCGCGGCCGTGGGGCAGGCGGGCAATGGCGTGCTCCATCTGGCGCTGCACGGCGTGACGCCGGGCGCTCAGCTCGCCGACGCCCTCGTGCATCCTCTCCGCGAGGAGCTGGCCGGCGAGGGGGGCAGCGTGGTGGTCGAGCGGGCGCCCGCCGCGGTCAAGGCCCACGTCGACGTGTGGGGTCCGATGGAGCCGGATGCTCTCGCGATCATGGGGCGGCTCAAGCACGAGTTCGATCCCGAGGGCGTCCTCAACCCCGGGCGCTTCGTGGGAGGGCTGTGATGGCCGTGGATCCGGCCCGCCTCGGGGCATTCGACCGCCGCCTCGGCGCATTTGACTCCGAGGATCCGCCGTCCATGGACGGGCTTCGGGCCTGCGTGCACTGCGGCATCTGTCTGCCGCAGTGCCCGACGTTCCGCGTGCTCGGCGAGGAGATGGACTCGCCGCGCGGACGCGTCTACCTCATGCGCGCCGCCGCCGAGGGACGCACCGAGCTGACGCCGACGCTCGCGCGGCATCTCGATCTTTGCCTCGGCTGCCGCGCCTGCGAGACGGCCTGCCCCTCGGGCGTGCCCTTCGGCCAGCTCCTCGAGGCGACGCGGGGTCAGCTCGCGCGAAAGGGCGTGCGCGCGCCCGACACGGACCACCGCGCGCTCAGCTTCGCGCTGAGCCTCTTTCCCCACCCGGCCCGGCTCGCGCCCATGCTCGGCGCGCTGCGCTTCTACCAGCGATCGGGGCTTCAAGGGGTGGTCCGGTCGCTCGGAGTGCTCGGGCCCTTCGAGCGCCTCCGGTCGATGGAGGCGCTCTTGCCGGTGGTCCCCGACCGGATGGCGCCGCTGCCCGAGGTCACGCCCGCGCGCGGCACGCGCCGTGGCCGCGTCGGGATCCTCACCGGCTGCGTCCAGCGGTTCCTCTATCCCGACGTGAACGCGGCGACGGTCCGGCTCCTGGCGGCCGCGGGCTGGGAGGTCGTCGCGCCGCGCGGGCAGGGGTGCTGCGGCGCGCTGCACCTGCATGCCGGGCGGCTCGAGGAGTTTCGCGGCCTCGCCCGCCAGCTCATCCAGGCGTTCGACCCCGAGCTCGACCTGATCGTGGTCAATGCCGCGGGCTGCGGCTCCGCGCTCAAGGAATACGGTCACTGGCTGCCCGACGCCGCATCGGAGGCCTTCGCCCACAAGGTGCGCGACGTCTCGGAGGTGCTCGTCGACAGCGACCTGCCGCTCCGCGACCTGCCGGTGACGGTCGCGTATCACGACGCCTGCCACCTCGCTCACGGTCAGCGCATCCGGACGCAGCCCCGTGAGCTGCTGCGGCGCATTCCGGGCCTCACCCTCGTCGACCTCAAGGACGCCGATCTCTGCTGCGGCAGCGCGGGGGTGTATAACTTGGTCGAGCCCGAGATCGCCGGCGACCTCGGCCGCCGAAAGGCGGCGCGCATCGCGGAGACCGGAGCGAGCATCGTGGCCGCGGGCAATCCGGGCTGCCTGATGCAGATCGCCCAGCACTGCCGAGCCCAGGGCGTAGACATCGAGGTGGCGCATCCGGTGTCGCTGCTGGCCCGGGCCCTCGATGAGTCAAAGATCCGGCCATGAGGAGCAGCCGTCCATGAAGATTGCGGTCAAGGAGCACGCAAAGTTCTCGCTCGACAAGATGGCGAAGATCGCGCTCGCCACGACGGACCGAGCCCAGCTCGATCTCTATTGCGTAGGCCCCGGCCAGCAGCAGAAGCCGCACCGCCACGAAGACCAGGACAAGATCTACTACGTCCTCGAGGGCAAGGGCCGCTTCGAGCTCGGCGGAAAGCAGGAGCGGCTCACCGCCGGCGACGCCCTCGTGGCGCCGGCGGGGATCGATCACGGGCTGGCCAATGACGGAACCGAGCCGCTGCTGGTGCTGGTAGTGGTGACCCCGCCTCCACCTCACGCCAAGAGCGGCTAGCCAGCATGATCCGTGAACGCGCATGGCGTGACCGGGCGGGGACGCGGCGGGGGCGGGGATGGGTCCGCAGACCCTTCCCGCCCGCGAGACGACGACACAGCGGCCAAGGAGTGGGAACGGCTCCGGGTGACCGGTACGAAGTCGGCGGTGGTCAGGACCCATCCCCCGGCCCCCGCCGCGTCCCCCGTCCGCCTCGCGCGTGGTCCGTTCGCGGTCATGCGGGCTAGCCGCGTGAACGCCTCGCTCATGATCACCTGCCTCGGGGACATGTTCTTTCCCGAGGTCGGCGTGGCCATGGTGAAGCTCCTGCGCCGGCTCGGCGTCACCGTCGACTTCCCGGATGGCCAGACGTGCTGCGGCATGCCGCTCTTCAACTCGGGCTATCACGGCGAGGCGGCGCAGGTGGCGGCGCGCACCGTCGATCTCTTCGCGCGCTCCGAGCACGTCGTCGTGCCGTCGGGCTCCTGCGCGTGGATGGTCAAGGAGGAGTACCCCGGGCTCCTGAAGGACGATCCCCGGCGCGCGACGGCGGCGCGGGCGCTCGCGTCGCGGACGCGCGAGCTGTCCCAGTTCCTCGTCGAGGTGCTCGGCGTGCGCGCCGTCGAATCGAGCTTTCGCGGGAAGGTCACCTACCATGACTCCTGCCATCTCCTGCGCGGGCTCGGCGAGTCGCGCTCGCCGCGCGCTCCTGTTGCAGGGCGTCGAGGGCGTGGAGCTGGTGGAGCTGCCCGGGGCGGACGAGTGCTGCGGCTTCGGCGGATCGTTCTCCGTGCGACTGCCCGAGGTCTCGACGGCCATCCTCGGCAAGAAGCTCGACAACGTCGAGAAGACCGGCGCCGATTGCCTCGTGGCCTGCGACGGCGGGTGCCTCATGCAGATGAGCGGAGGACTGTCGCGCCGCAACTCGCGCGTGCGCGCGCTGCACCTCGCCCAGGTGCTGGCCGGAGACGGCGCATGAGCGGCGAGGCGGGGCTGGCGACGCCGTTTTCCGAGCGCGCGGGCAACGCGCTCCGCGACACGTTCCTGCAGGAAGCCCTCGGCATCGCCACCACGAAGTTCATCGGCCTCCGCCGCGAGGCCTTCGAGGGCTTCCCCCAGGGCGACGCCCTGCGCGACCAGGCGCGCGCCATCAAGGAGGCCACGCTCCAGCGCCTCGACGTCCACCTGGGGCAGCTCGCCGACAATATCGAGCGGCTCGGCGGGCACGTGCACTGGGCGGACACGGCGGAAGACGCGCGCGAGATCGTCCTCAAGCTCTGCCGGGACAAGGGCGTGCGCATGGCCGTCAAGTCCAAGTCGATGGCGACGGAAGAGATCGACCTGAACGAGGCGCTCGAGCACGCCGGGGTGACGCCGGTCGAGACCGACCTCGGCGAGTACATCATCCAGCTCGCCCACGAGCGGCCGTCCCACATCATCGCGCCCGCCATCCACAAGACGAAGGGCCAGGTCGCCGAGCTGATCTCGGCGGTGGCGGGGAAGCAGCTTGCCGCCGACCCCGAGGTGTTGACGGCGGCGGCGCGCGTCCTGCTCCGCGAGAAGTTTCTCCAGGCCGACATGGGCATCACGGGCGCCAACTTCGCCGTGGCCGAGACGGGCACCGTGGTCCTCGTCACGAACGAGGGCAATGGCCGCATGGTGACGACGCTGCCGCGGATCCACGTCGCGGTCATGGGCATCGAGAAGGTCATCCCGTCGATGACCGACCTCATGGTCTTCCTCGCGCTGCTGGCCCGGAGCGCCACGGGGCAGAAGCTGTCGTCCTACACGACGCTGGTGCGCGGGCCGCGCCAGGCCGGCGAGCTCGAGGGGCCCGACGAGTTCCACATGATCCTGATGGACGGCGGCCGCGCCCGGCAGATCGCGGGCCCGCTGCGGGAGGCGCTGTACTGCCTGCGCTGCGGCGCCTGCCTCAATGTCTGCCCGGTCTACCGCCAGATCGGCGGCCACGCGTATGGCCACACGTATCCGGGGCCCATCGGGATCCTCCTCACCGCGATGCTCAAGGGCGATCGGTCGGTGAAGGATCTCGCCCATGCCTCGACGCTGTGCGGGGCCTGCAAGGACGTCTGTCCCGTCCGGATCGACATCCCGCGGATGCTCGTGGAGCTGCGCGAGAGCCTCGACCGCGAGAAGATCGCGCCCGCGTCCGAGCGGCTCGTCTTCAAGGCGTTCCGGCGCCTCCTCATGTCCGAGACGGCGTTCAAGCTGTCGGCCCGGATCGGGCGCCTGGCGCAGAAGCCGTTCGTGCGGAACGGGAAGCTGCGGAGCCTGCCGCTCTTCTTCGGGAAGTGGACGGCCACCCGCGACCTGCCGCCCATCGCCGCGCGGACCTTCCGCGAGCGCTGGAAGGATCTGGCGTGATGGCCACGCGCGCGGACTTTCTCGGCCGGATCCGGGCGGAGGTCGCCAAGACGCCGGGCCGCTTCGAGGCGCAGACCGCGGACCCGCCCGCCGCGACCGGCGGAGGCCGCGCAGGCCGTGCGGCGGCAGATGGCCGAGCGCTGGCCGGAGGCCCTCGAGCGCTTTCGCCAGGAATTCGAGCAGGTGGCCGGGGTGTTCCACCGGGTGAAGACGGTCGCCGAGGTGCCCGCCGTCGTGCTCGCCATCGCGCGCGAGAAGTCGGCGAGGGAAGTGGTGGCATGGGACGCGGCGATGCTCGGGCTCGACCTCCGCCCGGCGCTCGCCGCCGCGGGGCTCGCGGTCGGGACGGTGGCTCCGGGAGACAATGGCGAGGCGGCGCGCCTTCGCCATCGCGCCGAGGCGGCCCGCGCCGATCTCGGGGTCACGGGCGTGGACTTCGCCCTCGCCGAGACGGGGACGATGATCCTGCTCTCCGGCGCGGGGCGGCCCAGGTCGACCTCGCTCCTGCCCGCCACCCACGTGGCCGTCTTCGACCGGCGGCGCCTGATCGAGTCGCTCGAGCAGGTCGGGGATCATGCTGGAGGCCCTTCACGTCGACCCCGCCCGCACGATGAGCGGGGCCGTCATCAACTTCATCACCGGGCCTTCGCGCACCGCCGACATCGAGCTGACGCTGACGCGCGGCGTGCACGGACCGAAGGAAGTGCACGCCGTGTTCGTGGACGAGCCGCTGGGCGCGGAGGGGCCGGCATGAGCGACCGCCTGTTCACCCCGGACGAGGTCGACGAGCTGATCCCCCGGCTGGCCGACATCGTCGGGCGCGCCATGGACCACCACCATCAGGCGACGGCGCTCCAGCAGCATCTCCACGAGGAGCAGGAGCGCATCCGGGCGTCCGGCGGCGGGCGGATCGACCAGCGCGACTGGAAGGCCAAGGCCGAGCGGCTGGACGGGCTCAGCATCGAGGTGCGCGCGGCCCTCGAGGAGATCGCCTCCCTCGGCGGCACGACCAAGGACATCGAGACGGGGCTGGTCGATTTCCCGGGCCGCGTCGGGGGCGAGACGGTCAACCTGTGCTGGAAGCACGGGGAGACCGCGGTGCGCTTCTGGCACCGATTCGACGAGGGCTTTGCGCAGAGGAAGCCGCTCCCGTGACCTACCGCGCGGTGCTCTTCGACCTCTTCGACACGCTCGTGGCCTTCGACCGGACGCGGCTGCCCGAGCTGACGATCAAGGGCAAAGTCGTCCGCTCCACCGCGGGGAAGCTCTACGAGGCCTTCCATCCCTTCGCCCCCGGGATCGATCTCGGCGAGTTCGTCGACGGCCTCATGTGGAGCTGGCAGGAGGCCGAGCGGCTCCGGAACGAGGACTACCGCGAGGTGGCGGCGCCCGAGCGCCTCGCCATGCTCGTCCGGCGCCTCGGCTTCGATCCGGCGAAGCTCGACGCCGACGCCATGCCGACGCTCCTCGCCACGCACATGCGGGAGCTGTCGAAGGCCATCGTCTTCCCGCCCCATCACGGCCCGCTCCTGCGCTCGCTCCAGCCGCGCTACCGCCTGGCCGTGGTGTCGAACTTCGACTACACGCCGACGGCCATGGGCGTGCTCGAGCGCGAGGGCATCGCGGGCCTCTTCGAGACCATCGTCGTGTCCGACGAGGTCGGCTGGCGCAAGCCCAAGCCGCTCATCTTCGAGCTGGCCCTCGGCGCGGCTCGGGCTCGACGCCGCGGACGCGCTGTTCGTGGGGGACCGCATCGACATCGACGTGGCGGGTGCGCAGGGCGTGGGCATGGGATCGGCCTGGATCAACCCCGAGCGGACGGCGCTGCCCCCTGACGTCCAGCCGCCCGACTACGAGATTCGCGACCTGGCCGAGCTCGGGCCCATCCTCGGCATCTCATAGGGCCCGGCGCGCATCACATAGGTAGGCATTTTCCAAGGAGGCTCATCGTGGCGACGACGCGCAAAGTGATCATCATCGGCTCCGGCCCCGCGGGCTACACCGCGGCGATCTACGCCGCCCGCGCCAACCTCTCGCCGGTCATGTTCACCGGCCTGCTGTCGGGCGGGCAGCTCATGCTGACCACGCTGGTCGAGAACTACCCCGGCTTCGTCGACGGCATCGACGGGCCGCCGCTGATGGAGAGCTTCGAGAAGCAGGCGCGGCGCTTCGGCACCGAGATGTACGCGCAGGACGTGACCAAGGTGGACTTCAGCCGGCGCCCGTTCACGGTCAGCTGCGGACGACACGACGCTCGAAGCGCATACCGTCATCATCGCGACCGGCGCCACCGCGAAGCTCATCGGCGTCGCCGGGGAATCCGAGCTCATGGGCCGCGGGGTGTCGACCTGCGCCACGTGCGACGGCTTCTTCTTCAAGGACCAGGACATCATGGTCGTGGGGGGCGGTGACGCCGCGATGGAGGAGGCGCTCTACCTGTCGCGCCTCGGCCGCAAAGTCGAGGTGGTCCACCGGCGCGACACCCTGCGCGCGTCCAAGATCATGCAGGACCGCGCGCTCAAGAACCCGAAGATCTCCTTCACCTGGGACACCGTCGTGGACGATGTGCTGGACCCGGCCCAGGGCAAGGTCACGGCGGTGCGGCTCCGGAACCTCAAGACGGGCGCCCAGTGGGAGACCGCGGTGGACGGCCTCTTCGTGGCCATCGGGCACCAGCCGAACACGGGCCTCTTCAAGGGGCAGATCGAGCTGCACCCGAACGAGTACATCAAGGTGGCGCCCGGCACCACGCAGACCTCGGTGCCCGGTGTCTTCGCCTCAGGGGACGTGCAGGACTTCACCTATCGCCAGGCCGTGACGGCGGCGGGCACGGGCTGCATGGCGGCCCTCGAAGCGGAGCGCTACCTGGAGGCCCACCACTCCGGGCACTGACGGCGACGGGACTGCGCAAGGAGGAGATCCACTTCGTCCTCTCGACTTACGTACTTCCCAAACGGCAATCCCGCATGAAGTAGATCACTCACACCCCCGCCGGCCGGGACTGGAGAGGACCGGTGAGTCAAAGAAGCTGTGTCTTCCCGGATGCGTGGTCGCGGAGAGCCTTGTCCGCTAGGTCGTCGAGTCGGCCAGCCCGAACGTCGCGTTCGATCTGCTGGTCCCAGGCGGCCCAAGCGAACTCGAGGAACCACGTACGAAACCGAGCCAGTTCGTCCAGCGAGAGAGCTTGCACCTGCTGTTCGAGGTCCTCGATCTTGCCCATCCTGCGCTTCTTCATAGTTAGGCAGCGCCAGTCTCCTTCGCCAGAAACTTGAGTAGCTCAGTCTTCGCACCTTCGATCTTCGGACGCGAAGCCACGATCCTGTCTCGCGCCTCGTTGACCCCATCTGCCCACCGCTTGGAACCCGTCGGATGGGTCCAGGCCGTTTCGATCAGGCGATTCGCGGCGCCCATGGCCACGTAAGCTTCCGTGACCGCATCCTTGATCTCCTCTCGGAGAATCGCAATCGAATCTTCGTGGATTGCGCGCAAGAATTGTCGGTCGTGGAATGTGCACCCCTGGTCCATTGAATCTGCCTTCGCCGCCACCTTGGCATTGAACTCAAGTTCGTCGATCAATGCCTGAAGTGGACCGACATCGGAAGTCCGAGTTGCCGATACAAGGACATCCGGGCGGTCTGCGCAGACCTTCAGCCATTGGTCGCGGTGAAGGCGGAGTTCTTCGGGAAGGAACTTGCGACCGCGTCGGTGCTTCTCGTTGTAGCTATGGATCTCGGCGTGACATTCGAAGCACACGGGAATTGCGTTCTCGATGCTATCTTCGCCACCCTGTTCCTTCGGCTTGATGTGGTCGGTTTCGATCTTTACACCGCAAAAGCGGTGACAGACGCAGCATCTCCGATGGCCCCGAGCCAGCAACTCTGAGACCTGATCACGCGGAAATGTCATGCAATCTCCTGCTGCCCAACGCTCGCGGCGAAGCCGCGACGTGCGAATGATGGCCAGCGGTCAGCTCGGCTGCTCATCACATGAACTTTCGTCTCTTGAAGGCACTTATGTCCGCGGCATCGAGTTCGAACCACTCGCCGTGCCTCCGCTTCGCAGCTAAACGCGTATGCCAGTAGGCTTCGATTCCCGTCGGATCGTCGGTCCTGATCACGTGGACGGAGCGCGCTTTCTCGGGAGCTGGATCGCGAGTTCCCGCTCCCTGCGCCCGTGCGCGTTGTCTTGCGGATCTTTATAAATCGGCCTGTCCTGAGGAGGTACACGAAGCCGTCGATCTCGTGCAGCGACTCATCTCGAAGCCGTCGGCCGCAGCCGATGAGACGACATCGTCGAACCTCGCGCGGCTACGACAGTATTCGAGGGCCCTGGCAACGAGGTGTCTTTTTGCTCCGAAACGAGTCAAGCTGTTGTAGCTGGCGAATGTCGGATCTTGGTGTCGCTTCAAGCGCAGATCGCCAACTCCGGGGAACCGACGAAGCTCCCTGATGAGCTGGGCGAGTCGCTGCAGCAGCAGCTCTTCGGCGTGCGGCCCCTGTAGGCTGTTTGGCGAGAACCCGGCCGCGCGCAGGGCGTCGCCCCATCGGGCCCAGCGCCGGCCGAACCAGTCGGCCTGCGTGATTCCAGTTTGTTGCTGGAAACAGGCTTGACCCAGGGGAGACCCGCTGTTCTCCTTGGCAGTCCGCCTGATCTCGTCGAGGATGTGGTCCTTATCCATGTCCCCGATGTTAGACCACCGGCGTCGCTGAGCCCGACCATAACTGCTCCACCTCGATGAGCAGGCAGCCGAGCTCTGCCGACGCCATCCGGCAGCCCTTGATGATGCGCCGGTATGTGGAATAGTTGCGGATATCCTTGATGCGGCGGACGCAGTCGATCTCGTCGAGGATCGCGGACCGTTCGCGAAACCGCCTACCCAAGCCGTCCCGTAGGCTGGCATCGATCGGCGGATGAAGCGACTCCTTGAGCCCCGGACGTCCCATCCCACCGACGTATCCGGCGGTCTTCAGGTACACGTTGATGAGCTTCGTGCCCCAACCGACCACTACGCGCGGGTCGCGCACGCAGAGAGACTTAGTGGCTGCTTGGTGCCAGGCGTCGAACTGCGCCCGACGTGATGGGCTCTGATCCGAGCAGCACGTCTCCAAACCGGACTCGATCCAGCAACGGGTACACGTCCGCTCGCGACTTGATAGGCGCATCCGACCGGAGGGCGGAAAGGGCCGTCCACCTGGCGAAATCATGAACTATCCGATCTCGACATCGCTCATAAGCTGCTTCTTGACCGGTCGCGGTAATGGGCCGCGTCGAGCGAATGCGAGCCGCGGTCCGCTTCAGCGCGATGTTATCCGTTGGTTTCACGCCGAGCGGCGGCAGGGTCTGGTCGATACCAAGTCGTCGTCGGCTACGGGACGGACATCGTGGACGCTCAGCGTCAGGAGGGCCGCAGTCCTTCCGGACGCGGTGACGAACTCGACCTCTAGCCCATCCGGCTCGTAGACTTCCACCACCGCGCCGAGGTCTCCCCGGCGAAGCCCGTGATCAGGTGGTCGCGGTCTAGGACGATTGTGTCGAGAAGCTGGTACGTCATCTCAGATCCTCCGGGTAGGCGGTCACGAACCGCGGGAAGTCCTCGCCCGTGCGTACAATCCAGATGCTGGTGACGTCCGCCGAGCTCCCTGAGGGCCCGACCAGCGTAGCGCGAATCGCGTACTTTTGCCCGTACTGAGTTCGGTGCTCAATCACGGCACCCTGGGATAGATGCTGGCTCCGGAGGTCTGCCTCAAGCTGGCGCCAGCCGTCCGGAGAGTATCCGAGCGCGAGGAAGAACGCGGCTTTGAAGCGCCCGACGGGTGGCTCCGCGAGAGCAAGTGCCATGCACCTTCGCTGACTCGATGACGCCACGATCCGCGTTCGGGATCCTCAATCGCGGAAGCCCCTTACCCCGCTCTGCCTCGATGTCAGCGTCCCTTGCACGGATAACGACCAAAGCTCGCTTGCGCGGCCCGCGTGAGTGGGCTATGTAGTCCCAGAAACCGACCTCGCGTGCCGGGTCAGGTGCAGAGCCTGGTTAGGCATTGCTCTTGTCGGGGACACTGCGTGCTCCGAGGGCCTTGTGAGAGCGAGAAAAGTGATCGACGCATAGAAGGTCAGCGCCCAGGCTGATAGGACGTGTTCCTCTTCGGCTACACGGGCGACACGGTACCAAAGGACCGCTCTTCGAGAACATGCCCGGGAACCTGAGTGAGGGCTCGATAACAGTCCGCCGGTATTCAGCGAGCTCTTCGGCAGGGAGAGTGGCGAGCGTTTCATCCGACTTTTCGACCTCCTCATGATCCGCTCGGAGAGAAGCCCCTGTCTCGTCGTAGTCAATGCCTCGCACGACACGTTCGATGACACGGAATACCCGTGGTAGGTCGACGGAGTAAGCAAAGCCTCTGCCGAGGTGTAACCCGGCGGGTGACCGGAGCGATACGGTGCTCGTCTGTGACAGGAAGCTGGTACGCAGACCGCTCGCCTGAGGACGCCCCAAAGAACGCAGGGCGCCGTTCCTGGCCTTTCGTGCCTCGGGATTGTCCCCAGTCTGTTCGCTGCAGGCTACGACGAGACGAAAGTACTCGTCGTCCTTGGAGCAGGCATCCGAGGGCACTCTCTGCACGCCGGGACCGTAATGAGCGTATCGGGCGTGGTCTTGAGAAGAGCGTCTTGGGGGCACATGTCACCGGAGACGGCAGGTTCGTCCGGCAGAGCAACACATGTCCAACCGCCGTAGCACTCTATCACCTCGATTCCACGTCTAGCTTGACATCAGCGGCAGTCGCCGGCTGCCTCGCAGAATGAGTTAAGTCAGCACCTCCCAGCCCGCCTGGTAGCGGTCGAGCTCGCGGCGCGTGTAGTCGTCCATCGGGTGCTCGCGCTCGGGGATGTCGACCTTCTTCTCCTCGCCGCACAGGGGTGTGGTGAAGTAGCGCTGCCCGGTGTCGTTGATGACGGTGACGATCGACCCGAGATCGGGGTGGCGGCGGGCGAGCTTCAGCGCGGCGGCGACGTTGCAGCCGCTCGAGATGCCGCAGAAGATGCCTTCCTGGGAGGCCAGGCGGCGGGCGGCGTCGATGCTCTCGTCCGTGGTGGTGGTGATCACGCCGGTGAGCAGCGAGACGTCCAGGTTTCGCGGGACGAACCCATCCCCGATGCCCTCGATGCCGTGGGGGCCCCACTCTCGGCGGGCGAGCAGCGCGCACTCGGCGGGCTCGACGGCGTAGACGCGCACCTTGTCGTCGCGGGAGCGGAGATAGCGGCCGACGCCGGTCAGCGTCCCGCCGCTGCCCTGGGCGTCGACGAAGGCGCCGATCCGGCCGCCCATCTGCTCCCACACCTCGGGGCCCGTGGTGAGCGTATGGGCCTCGATATTGTCGGCATTGTCGAACTGTCCCGGCACCCAGTAGCGGTCCGGATCCGCCGCCCGGATCTCCTCCAGTCGAGCCAGGGCCAGATCGACGTCGCTCTCGCCGCCGGCGGTGAAGACCAGCGAGGCGCCGTACGCGCGCATGATCTTCTTGCGCTCGTCGCTCATGCCTTCGGGCATGACGATGGTGCAGGCGTAGCCCTTGACGGCGGCGACCCACGCGCAGGCGATGCCGGCATTGCCCGTCGAGCACTCGAGCACGCTCATGCCGCGGCGCAGGTCGCCGCGCGCCTCGGCGCGCTCGTACATGTGCAGATAGATGCGGTCCTTGAGGCTGCCCGTGGCGCCGTACCACTCGACCTTGACGTAGATCGCGGGGCGGACGTCCGCGGTGATGCGGTTGAGCCGGACGAGCGGCGTGCGCCCGACGGCCGCGGCGATCGAGGGCAGGGCGGTCGCGTAGCGCGGCCAGTCGGGCGTCATCGGGCGGGGCGCCGCGCTCAGCCCTTGAACCAGTCGCGGAGCGGCTTCACCACGGCGCCGGCCTTGACGAGCCCGTCCCGCACGGCCGCGACGATCTTGTCCGCGCCCGGGCTGTCGCCGTGGATGCAGATGGTCTGCACCTTCACGTCGATCGTCTTGCCGGTGATCGTCTTGACCTTGCCCTCCATGACCATCCGGACCGCCTGCTCGGCCGCCTTGGCCGGATCGGAGACGAGGGCGTCCTTGCCGAGCTTGCGCGAGACGAGCTGGCCGTCGTCCGCGTAGACGCGATCCGCGAAGCCCTCGGCGGCGACGCGCGCCTTGGTCTTGCGCGCCTCCGCGTCGTACTTCGTCATGGCCATGGTCATGAGGATCAGCTCGGGATCGAGCTCGACCACGCCCTCGGCGGCGGCGCGGCCGAGCGGCAGGTTCTCCTCGAACATGTGGTACTGGATGCCGTGCGGCTTGACGTGCTGCAGGGTGGTCCCGCTGGCCTTGGCGAAGGCCCACAGTGCGCCGACCTGGTAGCGGTGGATCTCCTTGATCTCCTCGGGGGACACCTCCATGCGCCGGCGCCCGAAGCCCTGAAGGTCGGGCAGCCCGGGGTGCGCGCCCACCGCGACGCCGTGCTGGACGGCCAGCTCCACCGATTTCCGCATCACGTGGGGATCGCCGCCGTGGAAGCCGCAGGCGATGTTCGCGGAGGTGATATTGGGCATGACCTCCTCGTCGTGGCCGAGGGTCCAGCGCCCGTAGCTCTCGCCCATGTCGCAGTTGATGTCGATGTGAGTGGTCATAGCTGGGGTAATACCTCCTTGGCGATCCGCTCTACCTGCTCCGGCTGGTAGCGGTAGGGGATCAGGATGATCCGGTCGACGCCCGTCGCGACGTGCGCCTTGAGCTGCGCCACGCAGTCCTCCGCGCTGCCGTGAATGGCGTGCTCGATGGTCGACTCGCTCCACGCCGCCACGTCCCACTCCGTCGAGAGCCACTGCCGCATGTCCGCGGTGGTCTGCTCGCGGTTCTTGCCGACGTAGACGGCGAGCTGGTTGGTCGAGGTGAGCGCGGCCGGGTCGCGGCCCGCCTCGCGGGCAAAGGCGCGCACCTTGTCCCACGAGCGCGTGAAGCCCTCGGGCGTATAGAAGTAGGTGAGCCACCCGTCGCCCACGGTGCCCGCCCGCTTCAGCACGGCGTCGACGTAGCCGCCGATCAGCACGGGCGGCCGCGGGCGCTGAGCGGTGCGCGGGACCATCACCGCCTCGCGCAGGTTGAACTCGTCGACCTTGAGCGTGACGCGGTCCTCCGTCCAGAGGCGCATCAGGATGTCGAGGTTCCGCTCGAAGTGGCGGCCGCGCTGCTTGAAGGGCACGCCCACCGCGTCGAACTCGCGCGCGTACCAGCCCGCGGCCACGCCGAGGACGAGTCGCCCGCCGGAGATCACGTCGAGGCTGCCCAGGGCCTTGGCCGCGACCACGGGATTCCGGAGCGGCAGCACGAGCACGCCGGTGCCGAGCTTGATCCGCCGCGTGCGGGCGGCGACGGCGCCGAGCATGGTGATGGAGTCGAGGATGGGGAAGGCCGGCTCGACGCCGAGAAGGACGTGGTCCCACGCCCAGAGCGACTCGAAGCCGAGGGCCTCCGCGCGCTCGGCATAGGCGTAGAGCGCCTGCACGTCGGGCACCTCACCGGGGCCGACGAAGTTGCGTATGGCGAGACCGAACTGGGTCATGACGTCCTCTCGGGAGCTCCCAGGAACTGGCGCTCGGGGTCCAGTGCCCGCAGCACGGCCAGCTCGTCGTCGGTCGGCCGCGGGGTCGTGCCCACGCGCTCGGGCAGGACGAGGTCGAAGGGTGTCTGGTCCCGAACCTCCTCCACCGTCACGCCGGCCAGGACCGACTCGAGCCGCATGCGCCGGCTCCCCGGCTCGAAGTCGAAGATGCCGAGCGTCGTCACGAGGCGCGAGACACCCCCGAACACGAGCCCGCTCCGCCGGCGCGAATCGCCGCCCTGCAGGTATCCCGGGCTCGTGATGAAGTCGACCTGGTCGACGAACCGGCGCGGCTCGTGCGCGGTGAGGATGATGACCTCGCTGCACAGCGAGATGATGTCGTTGGCGCCGCCGCTGCCCGGCAGCCGGACCTTCGGCCGCGCGTAGCCGCCGATGGCGCTGGTATTGAGGTTGCCGTACCGGTCGATCTGGGCGCCGCCGATGAAGCCCACGTCGAGGAAGCCGCGCTGGGCCATCAGGAAGATGTCGGTGATGGCGGGGAGCATCTGCGCGCGATAGGCCGCGCGGATCTCATTGGTGGAGATGGGCAGCCACCCCGGCCGCCACTGCGGGCCGACGATCCCGCCCTCGACCACCATGGTCAGTCGCGGCGCATGCCGTCGCTGCGCGAGCGCGGTGGCGAGCATGGGCGCGCCGACGCCGGTGAAGACGGTCTGGCCGTCCCTGAGGGCGCGCGACCCCAGGACGGCGAGCATCTCGTTGGTGGACAGCGCCGCCGCCGTCATCGACGAGCTCCTGCGCGCGCTCGCGCGCCGACTCGAGGGCGCCGGCTCCGAACAGGTCGAGGTAGTCCGCGTGACTGGCGGGCCCGTACACGTAGCGGTCCAGGTAGCGCGCCACGCCGCCCGCGCCATGCTCCTTGATCCCGTCGACGTAGCGGCCGAAGTGGTCGGGCTCGGAGTCGTAGAGGCCGTAGCACTCGTGCGGATAGGAGCCGTACGGGACGTGGACGAGGGCATCCACCGCGAACGACGGGATCACCGTGCGATCGGGGTGCCGGCGGATCTCGTCCTCGGACACGATCTCCTCCGCGGTGACCAGCACCGTCGAGGCGGCGAGGGCCAGGTCGGCGTCCATGTGCGGGTAGCCGTCGATCTGGCAATTGCCGAAGCGGTCGGCGCGATGCACGTGAATCAGCGACACGTCCGGATAGAGGGCGGGCACGGCGTGGAGCGTCTCGCCGGTATAGGGGCAGGTGATGGTCTTGGAGCCGCCGACGTCCATGAGATCGGAGCCGAGCATGGTCAAGGTCGGCAGGAACGGCAAGCCCATGGCCGCCGCGCGGAAGCGCAGGCCGAGCCCGAGATGGCTCCACTCCTCGAAGACCACGCGGCCCGACTCGACGTACTCGCGCAGGATGCGCGAGAGCCCCCACGGAAGGCCGATGCCCATCCAGGAGGTGACGATCTTGTCGACGGCGCCCGCGACGAGGCCCCACTCCGCCTCGTAGCACATGAGATTGCGCGACAGCGTGAGGCCCTGGGGCCGGCGCCGCAAGATCGCGCGCACGAGGCCGAGCGGGGTCCGCGAATAGAGGCAGCCGCCGATCGCGATCTGGTCGCCGTCCTTCACGCGCGCGGCGGCCTCCTCGAGCGAGGTGAGCTTGTCGGCGGCGGGCTTGGGCTTTGCCTCGAGCCGCTTCCGGGCGGCCAGGAAGTCGTACTCGCGCGCGGTGATCGCCA
>CAWIZN010000046.1:0-48196 GCA_963840495.1 uncultured Candidatus Rokubacteria bacterium | reverse complement strand
GGAGGTGGCTTCGGCGCGGTCGGCGAATGGTCCGACGCGCACCCGCGCCAGGGCGGGTCCCGGTTCCATGACGACGGCCCACCGATCGGGCGCCACCGGCTTCTCCGCTCGCAGGAGGGATGCCAGGCGCATGGCCGCCTCGAAGCTCTTGAACGCCGCGACCTGGACCCAGTAGGATCGGGGCCGCGATATCTCGGTCGCCGGGGAGGCCGAGGCCATCGTCTGCGGTCGGCTCGGCTCGATCCAATGTCGACGGGTGACGTCGCCGGAGCGGGCGCGCCCGGGTCATCGGCCCGCTCGAAGCGCCCTTCGGCCGGCTTCGCGCCGCATCCGTCTCGAGGATGCCTTCGGCGTCGCGGGTCGTCCCTATCACACGCGGCAGCCCGGGCTCCGGTGCCGGCTCGGCGGAGGCGATGACCGCCGGCAGCGGCGCCGCGACCTTGTCCCGCAGCTGCTGCACCAGCTCCGAATAGGAGGAGCTCTGGATGACCCTGGTGAACTGGGCGCGGTAGTTGGCCGCCAGGCTCACGCCGTCGATCACGACGTCGCACACGGCCCAACGATCGCCGCGCTCGACCATCCGATACTCGAGCGGCAAGTCCCGGCCGTTTCGGCCGAGCACGGTTGTCCGCACGGTGGCCTGACCGCCTCCCACGGATTCGCCGAGGAAGCTCACCCTCGGACCGCCGGCAATCTGTGCCCGCGCGGCGATCCAGGCGATGAACGCCCGCTCGAGGAAATCGCCATACAGGTGCGCGAACTCCTCGCGCTCGGCCTCGCTCCGATCCCTCCACGCGGGTCCGAGCGAGAGCTTGGCCGCCTCGCGGATGTCGAAGATCTGACGGGTGATGGCGCGAATGGCTCCCAGACGCTCCGCGTGCTTGCCGTCCGTTTCGGGATCCGTGAGGATGAGCGTCGCGTCGGCGAAGAACGCTCGGAGCTCGGCGGTCGGCGTCGTCGCCCAGGCCTCGTGAAAGGACAGAGAGACCAGGGCGAGGGCGATGGGGATCAGGCGGGCCATCCTGACGCCACGATAGACCGGGCGGCAGCCTCACCGGGAGCTTTTTCCGTGGCCCCGAGCGCGGCCGTGGGCCGAAGGCGGCGTGATAGGATACCGTCCAGTCCGGACCGAAATATCCCTGATGACGAGGCTTCGCGTACCGGTATCGCCCTACCCCAGCCCCGAGCTGGCGCTCGACGCGCGCGCGTCTGATCCCGCGCGTGGGCAAGCCCGACAAGAAGGTGCTGCGCGCGCGGTACTGGACCGGTCACGCGCGTCGGGTCAACTGCAAGGTATGGCGCAGCTGAAGGTGCCGCGGGCGGCCCGGTCGCCCGGGAAGGACTGATCCATGTACGATCGCGGACGATTGTTCGATCTCACCGGCAAGGTGGCCGTCGTGACCGGTGGCAGCCGGGGCCTGGGGCGCGCGATGGTCCTCGCCTTCGCCCACGCCGGCGCCGACGTCGTGGTGGCGAGCCGGAAGCTTCCGAGCTGCGAGGCGACCGCCGACGAGGTCCGACGGCTCACCGGCCGCCGCGCGCTGCCCGTCGCCTGCCACGTCGGCGACTGGAAGCAGGTGGAGGCGCTCGCGGCCGCCGCCTACCGCGAGTTCGGCACGATCGACGTCCTCGTCAACAATGCCGGCATGTCCCCGCTCTACGATCGCGTCGACGGCGTGACCGAGGAGCTGTACGACAAGGTCCTCGACGTGAACCTGAAGGGCCCCTTCCGCCTCACCGCGCTCGTCGGCGCGCGCATGGCGGCGGGCGACGGCGGGTCCATCATCTTGGTGTCGAGCACCTCGGCGGTGCGGCCGACGCCCGACACGATTCCGTACTCCGCGGCCAAGGCCGGCATCAATGCGATGACCGTGGGATTCGCCCGCGCATTCGGCCCCAAGGTGCGCGTCAACTGCATCCAGCCGGGCCCGTTCCTCACCGATATCTCCAAGGCCTGGGATCTCGAGAAGTTCCGCGAGCGCGCCCGCGCGACGATCGCGCTCGGCCGCGGCGGAGAGCCGGAGGAGGTCGTGGGAGCGGCGCTCTATTTCGCCTCGAGCGCGTCGAGCTTCACGACGGGGTCCGTCCTCGCGATCGACGGAGGCGTGCCCTGACCGGCGCGGCGGCCCCGGGAGACGCGCCGCCCGAGGTCGCGCCGGTCCGCGCAGGTGAGCGCCTGGACTGGTCGGCGCTCGAGGCCTGGGTGCGCCCGCGCCTCGCCGACGTATTGCCTGCCGCCGACGGCCCCCTGACGGTGCTCCAGTTCCCGAACGGCTCCGCCAACCTGACGTACCTGCTGCGGCTGGGCGATCACGAGCTGGTGCTTCGCCGGCCGCCCATGGGCCAGATCGCCCCCGGCGCCCACGACATGAAGCGCGAGTACAAGGTGCTGTCGCGACCTCTGGCGCCGGTTCGACCGGGCGCCGCGCGCCTATCTCTTCTGCGACGACCCCGCCGTCCTCGGCGCCGACTTCTTCGTCATGGAGCGGCGGCGCGGCGAGGTGGTGCGCGAGGGCCTTCCCGAGTCGATGCGCGCGCATCCCGAGGTGGGCCGTCGCATCGCCTTCGCCCTCGTCGACGCGATGGCCGACCTGCACGCCCTCGACCCCTCGGCCTGTGGCCTCGCCGACCTCGGCCGGCCCGAGGGCTTCGTCGAGCGCCAGGTCTCCGGCTGGGCCAAGCGGTGGGAGCTCTCGAAGTTCGACGATTCGCCGCCGGCGATGGACGAGATCCACCGGCGCCTCGTCGGCCGCCTGCCCGCCATGAGCCGCGTGTCCATCGTGCACAATGACCTGAAGCTCGACAATTGCCAGTTCGACCCCGCCGATCCGGACCGCGTCGTGTCCATCTTCGACTGGGACATGACGACGCTCGGCGACCCCCTCATCGACCTCGGGACCCTGCTCAACTACTGGCCCGACCCGGCTGACTCGGAGGCGACGTCGCGCGGGACGCGGCCGGGCCTCGCCCGGATGGGCTTGCCGCCCCGCGCCGAGATCGTCGCGCGCTACGCCGCGAGGAGCGGCGCCGATGTGGCGGCCGTTCCCTGGTGGGAGGCGTTCGCGCTGTGGAAGACCGTCGTGGTCGTCCAGCAGCTTCACCGCCGCTGGGTGCGCGGGGAAAGCACCGACCCCCGCATGGCGCGGATCGCCGACCGCATCCCGTCCATGATCGCCGCCGCCCGCGCCGTCCTCGACCGCGGCGGACTCTGAGCCGCCCCGCCCCTGTCCTGGAGTCCGTCGGAGAACCGCTAGGCGATGAGAAGGGTCCAGCTGCGAGGCGGCGCCCGAAGGCGCCGCAGGCGACTCGTCGTTGAGCCGGTGCGAGGGCGCCAACGAAGCTGGCCCTATCATGCTCTAGCTGTACAGGCGCAGGACCCCGTAGGCGATGGTGCCCACGACCATCGCGGCGGTGATGAGGGTGAGGAAGGCCAGGGCCGCGCGGCTCATCATCACGAGATCGCCGGCGTCGCCATGTCGATGGACGGCCGCCGCTTCTGGAGCAGGAGCCCGGCGCCGAGCAGGCCGAAGCCGATGAGGTCGGTGATCAGGCCGGGGTCGATCAGGAGCAGGGCCCCCGCCAGGAACATGCCCCGCTCGAGCCAGGTCGCCGGACGGATGAGGTACCCCTCGAGCGCCGCGGCGAGTGCGACGACGCCGACGAGGCCGGTGACCGCGGCCAGGGCAATCTCGAGCCAGGGGCCCGTGAAGAGCAGGGCGGGGTAGTAGACGAAGAAGAACGGCACGATGAACCCGGCAGCGCCGAACTTGACGGCCTGCCAGCCCGCCGCCCACACGCCGCACCGGCTGATCGAGGCCGCCGCATACACGGCCAGGCATTCCGGTGGCGTGATGGCCGAGAGGCAGCCGAAGTAGAACGCGAACATGTGCGCGGCCATGGGCGGCACGCCGAGCTTGATGAGGGCGGGGATGAGGAGCGCCGCCAGCATGATGTACGCCGGGGTGGTGGGCAGCGCCGTGCCGAGGATGATGGCCGCCACCATGGTGATGAGGAGCGCGATGAAGAGCTGGCCGCCCGCGAAGTCGACCAGGAAGCTCGTGAACTTGATGGCGAGGCCGGTCTGGAGAATGATGCCGATCATGATGCCCGCGGTGGCCGTCGCCATCGCCACCGGCACCGTCTGATAGGCGCCGTTCACGAGGGCGGCGGGGCCGTCAGCGACCGCCAGCTTGCGCAGCCGCCCGGCGCCTCCGGACCGCGCCAGCGCGCCGAAGAGCCCCGCCGCGGCCAGGATCACAAACGGCCAGGGCCCGGTCACCGACACCCAGAGGACGATGCCCGCGGCGAGCAGCGAGCCAGACCCAGCGCCCGAGGAGCCAGGCGTACATGACGACGACCGTCGAGACCAGGGCGGCATAGGTGGCCGTGAAGCCCTCGAGGAGGAGGAGGAAGATCGTGACCACCGGCGCCAGCAGATGACCCTGCGACCACAAGAGCTCGGAGAGATTCGGCAGCTCCGACTTCGGGAGCCCGCGCAGCCCCGCGCGGCTGGCGTTGAAGTGGATGGCGGCGAACAGGGCGCCGTAGTAGAAGATCGCCGGGATGGCCGCCGCCAGCATCACGTGCGAGTACGGCACGCCGAGAAACTCCGCCATCACGAAGGAGGCCGCTCCCATCACGGGCGGCATGATCTGGCCGCCCGTCGATGCCACGGCTTCGATGGCCGCCGCCGCCTCGGGCTTGAACCCCGTGCGCTTCATCATCGGGATGGTGAGCCAGCCGTCCACCATCACGTTGGCGACGGCCGAGCCCGAGATCGTTCCGAACATGCTCGAGGACACGACGGCGACCTTGCCGGGGCCCCCGCGCTGGCCGCCGGCCAGGCCATTGGCGAGGCTCATGAAGAATTGCCCGGCCCCCGACTTCTCGAGGAAGGCGCCGAAGATGATGAAGAGGATGACGTAGGAGGCGGCGACGCCGAGGGGGATGCCGAAGAGCCCCTCGCTGGTGAAGATGGTCTGATCGAGGAGGATCTCGTAGGTCAGGCCCTTGTGGCGCAGCGGCCCGGGGAGCCACGGGCCGCCCAGCGCGTAGGCGATGAAGAGGAGGCCGAGGACGGGCAGCGCCATCCCGAGCGTGCGCCGCGTCGCCTCGAGGACCAGCACCACGAGCACCGTCCCCACGGCGATGTCGAGCCAGCTCAGGGGATGCGCGGTGGGGAAGCGGGTGGTGATGTACTCGTAGGCGATGAAGAAGTACGACATGCACGCGATGGAGAGGCCGGCGAGCCCGAGGTCGAGCCAGGGGATCGTCGTGGGCGCCGCCGCGTCGTCCTCCGCGAGCCGCGTGCTCTCCTCGTCGAGCGGCGTCGACGACGTGAACGGGAAGAGCAGGAAGGCCAGCACCAGGCAGAAGGCGAGCGCGATGTAGCGGAGGACGAGGGTGTCCGGTGCCGCCGGGGTCAGCCTCGCGTAGACGTGATAGAGGGACATGACGATCCCCATCACGCCGAGGAGCAGCCCGCCGTATCCCGTGAGCTTGCGCACCGCGGTCGGCTACTTGACGAGGCCGGCTTCGCGGTAGTACTTCTCGGCGCCCGGGTGCATCGGCAGGCCGTGGTTCTGTGCCATGTCCTTGCCCGTCACGCCCTTCATGGCGGCGGTGACGCGGCCGAAGTCCTCGCGGCCCTCCACCACCGCCTTGGTGATCTTGTACACGACGTCGGCGGGCGTCTTGGCATTGACGATGAGGATGGTCGGCGCCTGGATGGTCACCACGTCCTCGTCGACGCCGTACTGCGCGTAGGTCGCCTTGGGGATGACGTGGCGGACGAACCCCGGATTGATCTGGCGCATCTTCTCGATGGCGTCCTCGGGCACGCCGATCAGCTTGAGCTTCGACGACGTGCCGAGGTCGAGCATGAAGCTGGCGGGCACGGTGGTGTACCAGCCCATCGCCACCGCCTGCCGGTTGCGGATGGCCTCGGCGTTCTCGGTGATCGAGCCGAAGCTCTTGGTTCCCAGGTCGTCGAGCTTCATGCCCGATACCTTGAGCAGGAGCTCCCATCCCTCGGCGAGGCTGGTATTGCCGCGCGGCGGCAGCGCCACCGCCTTGCCCTTCAGGTCCTGGAGCTTCCGGACGTCGGCCGAGGCGGGCACCACGAGCTGCCAGACGTTCGGGTAGAAGTTCGCCACGAACATCGGCTTGTCCGTCTGCTTGCCCTTCCAGCTTCCCGCGCCCGCCCGCGCGTCGGACACGACGGTGGTCATCGACCAGGCGATGTCGGTCTTGTCGTTGCGCATCTTCTCCATGTTGACGAGCGCGGCGCCGGGCTCGACGAGGATGTCGAGCTCGGAGTACTTCTTCTTGATGACCTCCGCGGTGGCCGCGGCCATGGGCGTCCAGCTTCCGCCCGTCGGGCCCGCGGAGAACACCAGCGAGGTCTTCTGCTGGGCGTGGCCGGCGCCGGCGGGGATGAGCGCCAGCACGGCGGCGGCGCATAGGACACGGACGAGAGATCGGCTCATGGAAGCTGTCCTCCTGGGTCGTGTTTCGACGCCTTGGGCTTCGCGTGCCGGCCGACGCACCGAGACATCGCGTCGGCCGGCGACAATGGGGGGCCATCAAGCCGAACACCATACGTGTCTGCCGCGTGGGTGTCAAGGCGGACGGGAACCTTCGCGTCCTCTCACCTGGTATCATGCGCAGGGCGTGGAGCGCCGTGAAGGACGCGCTCGGCCCGGAGCGCTGCTCATCTCTGCCGAGGAGACAGACAATGGTGTCACGTCGAGAGTTCTTGACCATCGGAACCGGCGGCCTCGCGGCCGCTTCCCTGACTGCCCGCGCCTGGGCGCAAGCCCCCGCGCAGACGCCCAAGCGCGGCGGCACGCTGTCCCTCCGGACGTGGGATCCGCCCCACTTCGATCACATCCTCGCCCACGCCTACAAGACGCACGTGGTGATCAGCTTCACCCACAGCCGGCTCCTCAAGCACAAGGCGGGGCCGGGCGTGCGGCCCGGCGCGTTCCCGATCGAGGGCGACCTCGCGGAGTCCTGGCAACAGGTCAACGACACCACCTACGTGTTCAAGCTCAAGAAGGGCGTGCGCTTTCACGCCAAGCCGCCGGTCAACGGCCGCGAGCTGACGGCGGAGGACGTCCGCTACACGTACGAGCGCATCCTGACCGACAAGGGCAGCGTCAACGTGTCGATGTACCGCGCCATCGCGAAGGTCGAGGCGGTCGACAAGTACACCGTGCGGTTCACGCTGAAGGAGCCCTTCGCCTGGTTCCTCGACATGATCGCCAACCCGATGGCGGGCGCCATCATCGCCAAGGAGTGCGTCGAGAAGTTCGGCGACCTGAAGAAGCCGGAGGCGGTGATCGGCACCGGCCCGTGGATGCTCGACGGCTACAAGCCGAACGTCTCGATCACCCTGGTGCGCAATCCCACCTACTTCGTCGCCGGCCTGCCGTACATCGACCGGGTGGAGATGTTCGTCGACGAGGACAATGCCTCCCGCATCGCGGCGTTCCTCGGCGGCAAGTACGACCTCGGCTGGGAGTTCCCGGGCACGATCCAACGGACGGACTGGGTGCAGATCGCCGAGGCTCTCAAGAAGCGCCGCCCCGGCCTGAAGACCGCTGGAGTACCCCTCCAACGTCATGAACACCATCGACATGCGGACGGACAAGCCGCCGTTCAACGACGTCCGCGTGCGGCAGGCCATCTCGCTGGCCATGGATAGGAAGGGCATGATCGACGCGGTGCTCGAGGGGCAGGGCGCGATCAATGGCCCGATCCCCGCCGCGCTCTCGGAGTGGGCGCTGCCCATCGGGGAGCTCGGCGAAGGCGCCAAGTACTACCGGCACGATCCCGCGGAGGCCAAGCGGCTGCTCGCCGCCGCCGGCCACCCGAACGGCTTCTCGGCGAGCGTCTGCTTCTCGACGTACGGGTCCACCGTCCTCGTCGACAGCATGCAGCTCCTGCTGAAGGACTTGAAGGCGGTGGGCATCGACGCCAAGCTCGACCAGAAGGAATACGGGGCCTACCAGGCGACGTGCCGGGTGGGGAAGTTCGATTCGATGGTGTACGGTCCGCTGACGCCCTTCGTCGAGCCGGACAGCTTCCTCTTCGGCCAGTACTACACCGGCGAGCCGCGCAATCGCAGCCACGTGAACGATCCGGTGCTCGACGACCTGCTCGTCCGCCAGCGCCGCGCCAGCGATCCGAAGGCGCGGCGTGAGGTCATCAACCAGATCGAGCGGCACCTCGCCAAGCAGCAGTACTACGTCCAGGCGCCGTCGGGCACCTATATCGGCGTCTGGGACCCGGCGGTCAAGAACTACGGGCCGAACATCGGCTACGACTACGGCGGGCGGCTCATCACCGCCTGGCTCGATCGGTGACGGCGCCGCCACGCGTCCCGGCAAGAGCGGCGCGCATTGACAGGGTGCGCCCATAGGGTAAGATCCGGGCGCGGTTTTCTACTCCAAGGCCGGAGGGTATGTCGATGAGCGGATCGGGTGGGGCGTCGGGTCTTTCTCAAGCAGGCAGGAGCGGCCGCGCTCCTCGCGGCGGGCGGCCCCTTCGTCCTTCGCTCCCGTGCCTCGGCGCAGAGCGATCGGCTCGTCGTCGCCGTCGGCCAGTGGGGCACCGAAACGCCGCTGCCCTGGCGGAACACGCAGGCCGAGAAGCCCTTGTGGGATCACGTCTTCGATCCGCTCATCCAGCGCGATCCGAAGACCTTCGCGTATCAGCCCGGCCTCGCCACCGAGTGGAAGCCCTCGAGCGAGATGCGCACGTGGACGTTCAAGCTGCGCTCCGGCGTGATGTTCCACGAAGGCTTCGGCGAGATGACCTCGGAGGACGTGAAGTACACGGTCGAGCAGAGCTTCAAGCCCGATGCCATCGGCGGCTCCGCCTATTTCTTTCGCAATCACCTCGACAAGATCGAGACGCCCGACAAGTCCACGGTGGTGATGCGCTTCAAGAGCCCGCAGTGGATGGTGCCGTCGCTGTTCTCCCAGTACGTCGGCTACCAGAACGTCGTCCCGAAGAAATACGTGGAGTCGGTCGGCGAGCAAAAAGCGGCGATCCATCCCATCGGCACCGGCCCCTATCGCCACGTCGAAGGCAAGCAGGGCGACTATCACCGCTTCGAGGCGGTGCCGGGTCACTGGCGGAAAGCTCCCGTGTTCAAGGAGCTGCTCATCCGCCGCATCCCCGAGCCGGCGACTCGGCTGTCCGGCGTGCGCGCCGGCGAGATCGACATCGCCCAGGTCTTCGGCGACTTCCTGGAGCAGGCGCAGAAGGCCTCCCTGCGCATCCACGAGAATCCCAATGCCGCGCAGTACTGGGTGATCATGACGGGCCAGACCACGCCGGACCGCGAGGACTACTGCCCGACCTGCCCCTGGGTGGGCGATCCCGCCAATCCGAAGAGCCTGGAGAACGGCCGGAAAGTGCGCCAGGCCCTCAACCTCGCGGTGAACAAGAAGGCCATCATCGGGGGCCTGTGGAAGGGCAAGGGCAGCGAGACGCCGTACTCGTACTACTACTATCCTTTCCACAAGGGCTACAACACGGAGTGGAAGGTCCCGCCCTATGACCCCGAGCGGGCCAAGAAGCTCCTCGCCGAAGCCGGCGTGGCGGGTGGCTTCGAGGTGCGGGTGAACCCCTATGTCCAGCTCGTGGCCCAGGACGGCCCGGACGTCATGGAAGCGGTGGCGCTCGACTGGGAGAAGATCGGGATCAAGGTCAAGCGCGTCCCCGAGTCGACGTCGAGCTTCGGCCCCAAGGGCCGCATGCGGAAGACGGGCAAGACGTTCTCGGTCTATGGCGCGCCGCCCTTCGACGAGCCGGTGGCCGGATGGGAGCGCGTGCTCACGGCCAAGTCCGCCTTCAACCTGCTCCTCGATGGCGCCTACGACGCGGAGGTCGAAGCGGCGGTGAAGGAGATGGACGCGGACAAGCGCGCCCGGCTCACCCGCGACATCGGCCAGAAGCTCTACGACGGCTACCACGGCGTGATGCTCGGGACGAGGGCGCTGACGTGGGCGGTGTCGAAGAAGGTCGGCCCCTGGCCGACGCTCGCCTACACGGTGGCCGAGACCAACTACGAATACATCACACCAGCCGGCTGAGGGCGCCAGAGGCGGCCTGAGCTCGTGTACCGCTACATCGCCGGGCGGCTTGTCCAGTCGCTGGTGTCGCTGTTCGTGGTGTCCGTCATCGTGTTCGCGCTGGTGCGCCTCTCGGGTGATCCCATCGCGATCATGGCCCCGGCGGAAGCGACGGAGAAGGACATCGCCGCCCTTCGCGCGCACCTCGGCCTCGACCGCCCCTGGGCCACGCAATACTGGTGGTTTCTGACGCGCGCGCTCCACGGTGACTTCGGCCAGTCGATCCGCTTCCGCCGTCCGGCGATCGACCTCGTGCTCGAGCGCTACGGCGCCACGCTCGAGCTGGGCGGGCTCGCCGTGCTCGTGGTCATCGTCATCGCGCTGCCCGTCGGGGTCTACGCCGCGGTGTGGCGGGGGAGCCGGCTCGACTATGTCGCCCGCACGTTCGCCGCGCTCGGCCAGGCCGTGCCGCCCTTCTGGCTGGGCCTGCTGCTCGTGCTCGTCTTCGGCGTGATCCTGCACCTGCTCCCCACCTCCGGTCGCGGCACCCCGCTCCACGTCATCCTGCCCGGCATCACCCTCGGCTGGTTCGCGGTGGCCGGGCTCATGCGCCTCACGCGCTCGGCCATGCTCGACGTGCTCGGCACCGAGTACGTGAAGCTGGCGCGGATCAAGGGATTGCCCGAGCGGCAGGTGATCTGGAAGCACGCCTTCAAGAACGCCGCGCTCCCCGTGGTGACCTTCGGGGCCCTCGTGTTCGTGGCGCTCCTGAACGGCTCGATCATCACGGAGACGGTGTTCGGCTGGCCGGGGCTCGGCCTGCTCGTCATCGAGGCCGTCGAGTCGCGCGACTATCCCATCGTGCAGGCGGTGGTGCTCTGTCTCTCCGCCATGTACATCGGCGTGAACCTCCTGGTCGATATGCTCTACGCGTACTTGAACCCCAAGATCCGCTACGCGTCGTGAGCGTGCCCGCCCTGGCCTCGACCGGCGCGGTGGACGCGCCTCGCCGCGACCGGCGGTGGCCGCCCTCGATTCCGCTCGCCATCGTGAGCATCCTGATCGTGTGCGCGCTCGGCGCCCCGGTCCTGGCGCCGCGCTCGCCCGTCGAGGGATCGCTCGGCGAGCGGCTCATCCCCCCGATGGGAATGGAGGGATGGAAGGCCGGGCACCCGCTCGGCACCGACCGGCATGGCCGCGACGTCCTGAGCCGGCTCGTGTACGGCGCGCGCATCTCGCTGTCGGTGTCGGTCGTCGGGATTCTCCTCACGGGCGCCCTCGGCAGCCTGATCGGCCTCGTCGCCGGCTTCTACGGGGGGTGGACCGAGGCGGTGCTCATGCGGCTCGTCGACGTCTCGCTCTCACTGCCCGGCATCCTGATCGCCGTGCTGCTCTCCGTCGCCTTCGAGCCGTCGTTCACGAACGTCATCATCGTGGTGATCTTCCTCCTGTGGCCGAGCTATGCGCGCCTCACCCGCGGGGAGACCCTCGGGCTCAAGCAGCAGGACTTCGTGGCCCTGGCGCGCACCGCCGGCTGCTCGAACCGGACCATCATGTTCCGCCACATCGTGCCCAACCTGATCCCGTCCATCCTCGTGCTCGCCACGCTCCACGTCGGCTACGTGATCGTGCTCGAGGCCGCGCTGTCCTTCCTCGGCGTCGGCATTCCGCCGCCCACGCCGTCGTGGGGCGTGATGGTGGCCGACGGGCGCGGGCTCATCGAGCGGGCGTGGTGGGTCTCCATTCTTCCCGGCATCGCCATTCTCGTGACCGTGCTGTCGCTGAACATGCTGGGCGACTGGGTCCGCGACCGCCTAGACCCCAAGCTCCGCCAGGTCTAGCAGGCGATGATGAGGGCCCATCTGCTTCGTTGGCGCCCTCGGCCGCACGCTCAACGTACGAGCGAGTACGCCTCGCGCTGCGGCCATCGGGCGCCGCCTCGCATCTGGACCCTTCTCATCGCTCTAGACGCGTTCTGTGGCTGACGCGTGCTCCGCAGGCCGACGATGAGGGCCCATCTGCTTCGTTGGCGAAGGGGCCGCGACCCTCAACGTACAGAAAGTACGCCTCGGGCCGCGGCCCCCTCGCCGCCTCGCATCTGGACCCTCCTCGTCGGCCTGCTACGCGAGTGCCATGTGCGCGGGCACACTCCGTGGCTGACGCTCTGCTCGAGGTGCGGGAGCTGCGCACGCACTTTTATACGCGGCGCGGGGTGGTGAAGGCCGTCGACGGGGCGAGCTTCTCCGTGGGGCGGGGGGAGACGCTCGGGATCGTCGGGGAGTCGGGGTCGGGGAAGTCGATGACGTGTCTGTCGATCTTGCGGCTGGTGCCGGAGCCGGGCGGGCGCATCGTCGGGGGGCAGGTCTTGTTCGAGGGTGAGGATCTGCTCGCGAAGAGCCGCACCGAGATGCGCGAATTGCGCGGGTCGCGGATCGCGATGATCCTGCAGGACCCGATGGCCTCGCTCAACCCGGCGCTGACCGTGGGCGATCAGATCGCGGAGACGCTGTCGCTCCACCGTGGGCTCCGCGGCCGCGCGCTCGACCGGCGGGTCGTCGAGCTCCTGCACCAGGTGCGGATCAGCGATCCCGAGCGGCGCGTGCACGCCTACCCGCACCAGATGAGCGGCGGGATCCGCCAGCGCGTTGCCGGCGCCATCGCCATCTCGTGCCAGCCGAGCCTGCTGATCGCCGACGAGCCGACGACCTCCCTCGACGTGACGATCCAGGCCCAGTACTTGCGCCTCTTGAAGGACATCCAGCGCGAGACCGGCCTCGCGATGATCTTCGTCACCCACGACCTCGGCATCGTGGCCAAGCTCTGCGACCGGGTCGCCGTCATGTACGCGGGGCGCATCGTGGAGACGGGGCGGACGCGCGATATCTTCGACCGGCCGCGCCATCCCTATACCATCGGGCTCCTCAACTGCCTGCCCACGCTCCGTCGCGGGCGCGAGCCGCTCGCCGCCATCGAGGGCCAGCCGCCGGACCTCGCCAATCTTCCCGCGGGCTGTCGCTTCGCCGCCCGCTGCCCCCTCGTCGAGCCCGCCTGCCTCGAGGCCGTCCCGCCGCTCGAGGCCGTGGAGGACGGTCACGAGGTCGCATGCTTCCGCACGGCGGTGACGGCGGTGACCGGCCGTCGCGGCGCCCGCGAGGCGGCCGTCGTCTCCTCGAACGCCGAGGTGGCGGCGCGGGGCGCGATGCCGGCGTCCGCGTCCCATCCGAAGGACGGAGATGACGCGGTGGTGCTGGAAGCCCGAGCGCTCACCAAGCATTTCCCGGTCACGCGCGGAGTGATCCTGAGCCACACGGTGGGCACGGTGAAGGCGGTCGACGGCGTGGACTTCGTCCTGCGGCGCGGGGAGACGCTCGGGCTGGTGGGCGAGAGCGGCTGCGGCAAGAGCACGACCGCCCGCCTCGTCCTGCGCCTCGAGCGGCCGACCGGGGGGAGCATTCTCTTCCACGGCCGCGACGTGACCGGCCTCGGGCGCCGGGAGCTGGGCGAGTATCGCCGTGCGGTGCAGGCCGTCTTCCAGGACCCGTACAGCTCGCTGAACCCGCGCCTGTCCATCCGCACGACGGTCGGCGAGCCGCTCGCGGAGACGCATTCCGGGCTGACCCGCGCCGAGGTCACCGCGCGGATCGCGCAGTCGCTCGAGCAGGTGGGGCTCCCCGCCCGCGTCGCCAACGACTATCCTCACGAGCTGTCCGGCGGCCAGCGCCAGCGCGTGGCGCTGGCGCGCGCGCTCACCACCGGCCCGGAGTGCATCCTGCTCGACGAGGCGGTGTCGGCGCTCGACGTGTCGATCCGCGCCCAGGTCATGAATCTCCTGCGCGATATCCAGGACCGCCTGGGGGTGAGCTATCTCTTCATCGCCCACGACCTCGCGGCGGTGAAGTACGTGAGCACGCGGATCGGCGTCATGTACCTCGGCAAGCTCGTCGAGACGGCGGCGAGCGACGAGCTGTACGCGCATCCGCTGCATCCCTATACCCAGGTGCTCCTGAGCAATGCGCTGCCCGGCCATCCCGACGACGCGCGCGAGGAGGTCATCCTGAGGGGCGAGGTGCCGAGCGCGTTCAACCCGCCCGGCGGCTGCCGCTTCCACCCGCGCTGTCCGCACGCCATGCCACACTGCGCCGAGATCGAGCCGGCGCTCGTGGAGCGGGCGCCGGGCCATCGCGTCGCCTGCCACCTGTACGACACATGACGTCGGCCGCCGCTTCGATTCGGCGTCGTGTACGACTTCCGCAACCCTCCGGACTCCGGCATCGCCATGCCGCGCCTCTACGAGGAGATCCTCGAGCAGGTGACCTGGCTCGACCAGATCGGGCTCGACCTCGTGTGGTTCACCGAGCATCATTTCGTGGACGACGGGTATCTGCCGTCGTGGACGCCGGTGGCCGGCGCCATGGCGGCGCGGACCCGGCGGGTGCGCTTCTCCTCCGACATCTGTCTCTTGCCGTTCAGCCATCCCGTGCGCCTCGCCGAGGATCTCGCCGTCCTCGACAACCTGAGCGGCGGGCGGATCGAGATCGGCGTGGGCATGGGCTATGCGCCGCACGAGTTCCGCGGCTTCGGCATTCCGATCGCCCAGCGGCTGTCCCGCACGGAGGAGGGCCTCGAGGTGCTGCGGCGCTGCTTCAGCGGCGAGCGGTTCAGCTTCCACGGCAAGCGCTACGACTTCGACGACGTCGTCATCCGGCCCGGTTACGTTCAGCCCGGCGGCCCGCCGCTCTGGGTCGCCGCCATGTCGGAGGCGGGCGCCCTGCGGGCGGCGCGCCTCGGCTGCCACCTCCTGCCTCAGGGACCGCGCGACGAGGTGCTCGAGCCGTGGCGGCGGGCGCTGGCGGTGTCCGGCCGCGACCCGGATGCGTTCCGCGTGGGCATCATCCGCGCCTGTCTGGTCACCGACGATCCCGAGCGCGACTGGCCGCCCGTGCGTGCCGCCGAGCGGTATCGCGGGCAGCTCTACACGCGCTTCTTCGCCGAGGCGGGCCGTCACGTGTCCTTCGCGCGGGAAGGGCCGCGCATTCCCCAGACCTGGGTCGTGGGGGACGTCGCGCATTGCGTGCGGGAGCTGTCGGCCTTCATCGCCGAGCACGGGATCACCGACCTGGTCACCTGGGCGGTGCCGCCCGGGCTCCACCCGCAGCAGATGAACGCGAGCCTCGAGCGCTTCGCGCGCGACGTGGTCCCGCGGCTGCGCGCGGCCATCGAGTCAGGACCGGGCGAGCCGCTCCGCACGGTCCCGGCATAAGCTCGCCGCGGAGGTCACGTGGGCGAGACGCCTCGCATCGAGATGGGCCACAGCCGGGGGTCGTCGACATCGCCCGTAAGGGCCAGTTCCCGCTTCGGCACATGGCAGGGCATCAGCCTGGCGCGTGTGCGACGGCCCGCGCGAGCGGGAGATCGTCGTGGACCTCCGCTGACGAGCGGGCCCGCTGCATGGCGAGCCCCTCGGCAGGCCGCGAAATGCCACTCAAGATCGTCTCGGGCGGTCAGACGGGCGCCGACCGCGCCGCACTGGACTGGGCCATCGAGCGCGGACTCGAGCACGGCGGGTGGTGCCCCCGGGGGCGAAGGGCGGAGGATGGCGCCGTTCCGCTGCAGTACCGCCTGACCGAGACGCCGACCGAGCGCTGGGAGCAGCGCACGGAATGGAACGTGCGCGACTCGGACGGCACGGTGATCTTCACCGTGTCGGAGACGCTCACCGGCGGCTCGCTGAAGACGCTGGAATTCGCCCGGGCCTTGGGGAGGCCCTACCTGCATCTCTCGCGGCGCCTGGATGGCGACCTGGCCGGCCCCAAGCTGCGCCGCTTCGTGGGTGACCATGCGATCCGCGTGCTGAACGTGGCGGGGCCGCGTGCGTCCGGGGAGCCCGGCGTCGGACAATTCGTCAGGACGACGCTGGACGCGGCCCTCGGCACACCTTGAGCTCTGGCGGGCATGCTGATGAGACGTTCGTCGTAACCCTCGTCGAGAGCCTGGCGCTCGCGAGCGCGCCTCGGCGTGCGCGTGGTCGCCCATCGGTTCCGCGGCGTCGCCGGGTCGGCACCGTGCTGATCCACGGTCGTCTTGGTGTCGATCGAACGGGTGCACGAGTTGCTCGACTCCGGCTTCGACGACTTCGTTGCCCTTGCGCAGCACGTACAGCGATACCTGATCCGGCAGCCGCCTGACCCGCGCGGCGTGGATCACCGGCCCGGCGCCTCGAAGATCGTCCTGGGTGGGCACTCGCATCTGCTCGCCACTTGCGAAGGAAGTCATCCGTCCCTTACCGGGCAGCCAGGGAACGATGGGCGCGGCCCGCTGACGCGGAACGCAACGACGTGAGGCAAGCGCGGCCGGCGGTGGCTGCCGGCCGCGCTTTCGCGCCGACTACAACGGGCGCGCGCTCACCGAGTCATAGGTGGGGAGCCGCCGGGATGGCCCATCCACGGCGGTGGGCGACGGCAACAGGACGGACCACGTGAGCGCGCAGAAGCCCAGGAAGTCGAACACGAAGTGCAGCGCGTGGCCGTACTCCCACTGATCCCGCCATAGCTTCCAGTCCTCGGGCGGCGCCTCGACGGCCATCATCTTCAGCGCGGCATTGGCGGGCTCGACCTGGGCGAAGTAGGTGAGGAGGCCCATGAGCAGGCAACCGGCGCCGATCAGCGTCGGCCAGAAGCCGGCGCGGCGGCGAACCAGGAGGACGAGCACAGCGCTGCTGAGGATGGCGCCCATCTCCACGAAGACGCCGATATTGGGAGGGCCGAAGGCGACGTAGAGGGTGCGGTGAAGCGCGAGGTACATCGAGGCGGAGTATTGAAGCTTGGCGGGCATCTCGAGGACGTGACAGAACGTCATGCCCGCGAGCAAGGCCGTGAGAACCAAGGTCAGGAATCGCCAGATCCGAATCAGCATGGCTGCCTCCTCGCCGGCGCGGTCCGCCGGCATCCTCGCGGAGGAGAGCAACTGACATGCCTCCCGGCGCGCATCGGCCCAGCCCGAGAGAAGGCCGCGGATCCAATGAACTTGGACGCGGCCGCCACCTCGAAAGGGATCCATTCGTCCCGCCGAGCGGCCGCCCGACGGTGCGGGCGTGCACTTATTACACGCCGAGGGCCATGCGTGCACACGGTACAATGGCCGCCATGCGTGTCGGCCTGTCCATCGATCCGCCGCTCGCGACCATCCCCGCCACGCTCGCCGAAGAGGGCGTGGACGCCTTCCAGACCGTCCTCCGAGATCCGGGCCGCTTCGGCAACTACGGGGTGCCCGACGCCGCCGACCGCACCGCGCTGATCGAGGGCTCGCGCGGTCGAGGCCTCTGGGGCGTGGCCCACGGCTCGCTCCTCATCAACCTGGCGAGCCCGGAGGGGCGCATCCGCAATTCGTCGGTCTCGAGCCTCCTGGCCGATCTCAAGGTCGCCGCCGAGATCGGCATAGAAGGGGTCTGTTTTCACGTCGGCTACGCCAAGGGCCATCCGAGCCCGGACGCGGCGCTTCAGCTCGCCACGCGCAAGCTCGGCGAGCTCGTGGCGAAGATGCCCGACGGGCCGCGCCTCTTCATCGAGAACTCCTGCGAGGGCAGCGAGCTCGGCCAGACCATCCCCGAGATCGCGCGCCTCGTCCGTGACGTGGGCGCGCCGCCCGACCGCCTCGGCCTCCTCATCGACACGTGTCATCTTCACGCCGCGGGCTTCGACCTCTCCGGGCATGATGCGGGGGAGCGGCTCGCCGACGCCCTCGCCGCCGAGGGGATGCTCGATCGGCTCGCCGCCTTCCACCTCAATGATTGCCAGCTTCCCTGCGGCGCCCACCGGGACCGCCACGCCGCTCCCGGCACGGGCACCATCGGGATGGGGGTCGTCTCGGTGGCGACGCACGCCGCGTTCGCCGCCCTGCCGGGTGTGCTCGAGCTGTCGATGGACGAAGCGCGGACGGGCCTCGCCTTCCTTCGCGAGCACCGAGCGCTCTCGCGCGAGTGACGCGCGGACGCATCAGCATCCTGCTAGAAGAAGAACGTCAGGTTCTTCACGAGCAGGACGCTCTGGTCGAGGATGATCTTGCGCCGGGCGATGCGCCAGGCGCCGTCCACGCGACGGAGCAGGTCCTCGCGCTTGCCGACCAGGATGTCGGTCTCCGTCTCGACGCGGTTGCGGTAGATGAGAAACCGGCTCTTGACGGCGACCTCGGCGGGTGACGGGCCGTCGGGGGGCGCGCCCATGAGCTGGACGTTCGAGACCATGTGGCAGATCCGCGAGGGCGGCTGCTCCGCCCAGTGCACGCCCGTGCGGATCTGCTTCACGCGGCGGGTGAGCGTGTCCTTGCCCTCGTCGAACCAGTTGACGTCCACGCCCTCGCGGGTGAATTCCCGCGCGGGCTCCTCCGCGGGCACGTTGCGGCGCATGGGCATCCAGTAGCGGGCGTCCTCGGTGAAGAGGTCGAGCCAGTCTTCGAAGCGCCGCTCGTCCAGGAGCTCGGCTTCCCGGTAGAGGAGCTCCTCGATCTCCTCCTTGAGCAGCAGCCGGGCGAGCGAGGGTGACTCGGCGCTCACCGGGGCCCGAGATCCTTCCAGCTTCCGGCCTCCATGAACTGGCGCCAGCGCGTGTAGAAGCCGCGCTGGTTGTTCTCGCTCGCCGCACCGGTCACGACGCTGATCCGGCCGGGGAGCTTGAGGCCGTGGTCCTCGAAGCTGTCCGTCGCGCGGCCCAGGCCCATCTCGTAGTTGTAGGGATACTGGCGGGCGATGGTGCCGCGGCTGGCGGCGTGCGCGTAGTTCCAGTTCTCCATGTCGTCCTGCTCGGTCAGGCCCGACGGGCCCGAATAGCGGATGTAGTAGTGGCGGAGGAAGTCCTTGACCTCGGCCGGCGCATCGGCGTCGACGAGGTACCAGCGCCACACTTCCGTCTGATGCGGGCCGCGGGGGTGCCAGGCCGCGATGGTTCGGGGCTGACGGGCGAGGGGCGAGGCATTGGGAAAGACCGTGCCGGGCCCGCCGAAGAGCCGCCACTCGGCGCCGCGGCGGCGCTTGCGCTCCTCCTCGCAGTGCCGGAAATAGTCCGCCACTTCCGGCGCGTCCTGGTAGGACGGCGCCAGCGCGGCATCGTGCGGGCGGAGAAAGGCGATCATCGAGTGGCCGAGGTCGGGGAACGACACGTCGAGCCAGCGCGATTCGTTGCGCTCCTGGTTGTCGCGGCGCCCCTTGCCGCTCGGACCGATGCCGACCATGTCGACCGACCGGTGGCTGACGCCGTGGTAGCGATCCCCGGAGAAGTTCTCGGCCGGGAATTTCCAGTTGCAGGGGATCAGCCACTTGTGGACCCCGCCGATCACCTCGGTGCCGCCCTCGCGCCCGTCCCACGCGTCGAGCAGGAGGTCGAGGTAGAGCTTGTAGCCGCCGATATACTCGGCGAACGAGGGGGCGGCGGGGTCCCACGTGGCCCAGATCATGCCCTTGTAGTTTTCCATCTGCGGGACCTCGATGAGGCCCCAGCGGGACCGGTCGAGCTGGGGGCCGTAGGCGTCCCTCGCGAAGGGCACGCCCACCAGGGCCCCGTCGGTCCCATAGCTCCAGCCGTGATAGGGACACATGAACTCGACGGTATTGCCCTCGTCGTAGCGGCAGACCTTCATGCCGCGGTGGCGGCACGAGTTCAGGTACACGTGGATGCGGCCCGCCGCGTCCCGGCAGAGGATGACCGACTCCTCCCCCATGGACGTGACGAAAAAGTCGCCCGGCCGCGGGATCTGGCTCTCGTGGCCGAGGAAGAGCCAGGCGCGGGCGAACACGCGCTCGAGCTCCTGCCGGTAGATCTCGTCGCTGACGAAGATCTCGCGGCTGATGATGCCCCGGTCGATGTCGACCAGGGCTCCGAGGCTTCCGAGATTCGCGTCGAGCATGGCCATGCCCTCCCCTGCCGTCGCTTGCGCCGGCGTGCCGACCATAGCGCCACCCGGACCGAGCCGCAAGCGTGACGGCACCGGCTCGCGAGCGGGGAGTATCGTAGGGCCGCGACATGGTGACGCTCGTCCTGCTCAATGGCGCGGCCGCCCTCGCCGCGATCCTGGTCGCCTTCGCCGCGCCGGGCCCGGGGGGCACCGCTCAGCTCTTCTTCGCCGCGATCTGCGCCTACTTCATCGTCGTCCATTCCGCCGTCTTGCTGGCAGGGCTCGCCGGACATCTGACCGTGGGCGGTGCGGCGGTCCTGCTCGCGGTGGCCGTGGCCCTTGCCGCCTGGCGGGCGCGCCGCGCGCCCGGGCAATCGGCGGTCCCGCCGGCGGCGCAGGCGCGCTTCGCTGCGGCGTCGGTCTTTTCGCTGCTCGCCGCCGTGGCCGCGGGCGTGGTGTGGGCGTGGCCCCATCTGTTCGAGGCCACGCGGCTGTGGATCTGGGACGACTACACGTACCACATGATCTATCCGGCGCTCTGGCTGCGGGATCACGCGATCGCCGCGCCGTCGCCGTCGCACGCCTTCACGATGCAGGCCTGGTATCCGCTTGCGGCAAGCGCCGTCGCCGCCTGGTTCATGCTCCCGTTCGACGGAGCGCGCGGCGAGGCGCTCGCCTGGGTGAGTCTTACCGGTCCGCTCTACGCCGCCATGGTCGCCGCGGGCGCGGCCGCGCTCCTGGGCCGGCTCGGCTGCCGCCCGGGATCGTGGGCGCCCGCCGTGTTGCTGTTCCTGACGTCGGAGCGCATCGGCATCATGGCCTCGAGCTTCTCGGACGCGGATCTCGCCCAGGCGGCCGCGCTCTTCGGCGCCTTCGCGTTCGCCATTCCCCGTGACGGCGAGCGCCTCCGCGACGCGACGGCCGAGGCGTGGTACGCGGGCCTGCTCACCGGCATCGCGCTCGGCATCAAGATCAGCGCGGCGGTGCCCGCGCTGATCATCCTCGCGATCTCGGCGCTCCGAGCGGCGGCGCCGGCTCCGGGGGAGCGGCTCCGCGCGGTGAGCCGCACGGGCTTCATCTTCGCCGCCTCCTGGGTCGCGACGGGCGGCGTACTGGTATCTGCGGAACCTCGCGGCGACGGGCAATCCCGTCTATCCCGCCGCCTTCTGGATCTGGCCCGGCGCGCGCTTCCCCGAGACCAGCCTGGCGGAGTACGGGCGGCGCTACGGCATCCGCCGGGCCGTCGCCGACGCGGTCGAGGTGTACGCGAACTGGCCGCGCTTTCACGCGGTGATGGCGGTCGCCGGCCTCGCCGGCCTCGCGGGCTGGCTCGTGTGGAGGCGGGCCCGCCTCACGCGCCCGCAGGCCTACTTCGGCTGGGGCGCGCTCGCCATCGTCTTCGCGATGCTGATCGTATTGCCCTCGACACCCTACTCCGCGGGCAATGCGATGACCTTCCGCGCGGGCTTCGTCCACTGGGACAGCATGCGCTACGTGGCGCTGGCCGCGCTCCTCGGCTGGGTTGCGCTCGCCTTCCTGATCGATGCGGGGGCCGGCGCCGGGCGCGCGCGGGCCATGGCCGGCGCGCTCGTCGCCGCGGCCGCCCTCGTGAGCGCGCCGGACCCGCTGCTCCGCTCGCCGGGGCTCCTCATCGGCATGGCGGTGGTTGCGGCGGTCGTCGCGCGCATCGAGCACTGGTGCCGGTGGCGGGCGGCCGTCCGCCCTGTCGCGCTCGCCGCGTGCGCCGTCGCGCTGATCGGGGCGCTCGTGCTCTGGCGCCACGACGAGAAGGCGGGCGCGACGGCCGCGGCCATCTACGGGGAGCGGTTCTTCGGCGGGGCCGCGCGCGTCCTCGACGGGCAGCCGCGCGGGCACGCGCGTCGCCGTGTACGGCGATCAGTCGGTCTTCCTCACGGCCGGCGCGCGCGATCATCTCGAACCGGTGCGGCTCGACCGCGACGGCAAGGTGGCGACCGCGCCGATCGCCGACGCGATGGAGCCGGGAGAGCTCGGCGTCGATCCGCCGACCTTCGTGTCGAACCTCCAGGCCGCCGGGGTGCGGCTCGTCGTGGTCGTGCATCTGCCGCACCCGGGGCGATCGGTGGAGCGGCCCTCGCAGGAGCGCGCGCTCGAGGCCTCCGGGGCGGCCCGTCTCCTGTCGAGAGGGGAGGCCGTCGCGGTGTGGGCCCTCGGCGAGGCGCAGGGATCCGAGCCCGCGGGCGCGGACGACCCGAGTCGGCGAGAGCGCCTTCGGTGACGTCTCTCTTTCCGGGTATGATGGACGGGCGGCGCTCACTCAGCGCGGAGACGCGGCGATCACAGGTGACCGGGGAGGCTTCGATGAAGAGGTGGCTGTCGACGATGACGGCATTCGCGGTGGCCGTCGCGATGGGCTCGGCGGCGACCGCGCTCGCGCAGACGCCGAAGCACGGCGGCGTCCCCCACCACTCGCTCTACAGCTACGGGCGCATGCAGGAGGTGTGGCTGGACCGCTAGGTCCAACGCCGCGCCGCCGAGGAACCCACGAAGGGGAGGCCGACCATGAAAGTCAGCGCATTCCATCTCATGCCGCACCGCGAGCTGCCCCACGACTTCGAGAAGCGCTACGAGAGCGTGTGGGTGACGCCGCCGTGGTGGGAGCTGGCGGATGCCCGCCGCGTGGGCCAGTACTACAACTGGACCCTCGACGAGCTGCTCCACGCGGCGCGCGCCGGGTTCGACGGCATCTGCACCAACGAGCATCACCAGAACGCCTACGGGTTCATGCCGAGCCCGAACCTGATGGGCAGCGTGCTCGCCAAGCAGACCAATGACCTCGACGTGGCCATCGTGCAGATGGGCATGACCTTGCCCACCACCTCGCCGCCCATCCGCATCGCCGAGGAGTACGCGATGCTCGACTGCATCAGCGGGGGGCGGCTCGTCGCCGGCCTGCCTCTCGGCAGTCCGATGGACGTGAACCTGGCCTATGGGATCACGCCGATGGAGCACCGCGAGCGGTATCGGGAGGCCGTCGAGCTGGTGACGAAGGCCTGGCAGGCGAAGGAGATCTTCGCGTGGAACGGCAAGTACTTCCAGCTCGGGACGGTGAACCTGTGGCCCCGGCCCATCCAGCAGCCGCACCCGCCCATCTGGATCCCGGGATCGGGGAGCATCAGCACCTTCGACTTCGCCGCCGACCGGAACGCCTGCTACTGCTTCCTGAGCTATTCGGGCGCCCGGTCCGCGAAGGCCATGATGGACGGGTACTGGCGGGTGGTGGAGAGCAAGGGGCTCGAGCACAATCCGTACCGCGCGGGGTTCCTGCAGCTCGTGGCCGTCGCCGAGACGGATGCGCAGGCGGAGGCCGACTACGCGCGCCACGTCGAGTACTTCTATCACAAGTGCCTGCACGTGCCGCCGCAGTGGGGCGCGCCTCCGGGCAACCAGGACTATCGCAGCCTGCTGGCCGCCAACCGCAGCCCGGTGCGGCGCGTGGAGGATCCCAAGACGCTGCGCTACAAGGATTTCGTGGACAAGGGCTACGTCATCGCGGGGAGCCCGGCCACGGTGCGCGAGCGCCTCGTCGAGGAAGTGATCAAGGGCCTGCACGTCGGCAACCTGATGGTGCTGGTGCAGATCGGCTCGATGCCGCACGAGCTGACGCTCAAGAACATCGACCTCTTCGCGCAGGAGGTCCTGCCCCATCTGCGCGACATCTGGGACGAGGAGGGCTGGGAGAACCACTGGTGGCCCGAGCGGCTGCGCGGGGCGCGCCAGCCCGTCGCCGTGGGCGTGGCGAAGTAAGCGCCGCGCATGGCCTCGCCAGTCGTGCAGCAGCAGGCCGCGACGGTGTGGCAGGGCCGGGTCCCGCTGCGGGTCCACGTCAAGGGCGCCGGCCCGGCCGTCGTGTTCTTCCACGGGCCCTGGGGCCTGACGTGGGGCCCCTTCCTCGACGCGCTGGCCGAGCGCTTCACGGTCTACGCGCCGGAGCATCCGGGGACGGCGCCGGGCGAGCCGGACGCCATCCGCGAGGTCGACAGCCTCTGGGACCTGATCCTGTGCTACGACGAGCTGCTCGAGCACCTGCGCCTGTCGGAGGCGATGCTCGTGGGCCATTCATTCGGGGCGATGATGGCGTGCGAGGTGGCGGCGCTGCGCCCCTCGCGCATCCGCCGCCTCGTGCTGATCGATCCGATCGGGCTGTGGCGGGACGATGCGCCGGTGATCAACTGGATGCTCCTGTCGCCCCAGGTGCTGCCCGCGCACGTGTTCAAGGATCCCGACCGGCGCGGCGGCGAAGGCCCTGTTCACCATCCCCGACGATCCCGAGGAGGCGGCGCTGGCCAAGACGCGCCTGACGTGGGCGATGGGATCGACGGGCAAGTTCATCTGGCCGATCCCCGACAAGGGGCTGAAGAAGCGCATCCACCGGATCACCTCCCCCGCGCTGTTGATCTGGGGCGAGGACGATCGCCTGGTGCCGCGGGTCTACGCGGAGGAGTTCGCCCGCCGGCTCCCGCGGACCACGCTGGAAGTGGTGAAGGGCGCGGGCCATGCGCCGCATCTCGAGCAGCCGGAGGCGACGAGCCGCCTGGTCCAGGCGTTCCTGAGCCGCCCCGCCGACCAGTGAGCCCGGCCGGCTGCTGAAAACACCCGCTGCGGAGAAGCTGTCCGCTGGCGGCGGCCGGCAGGATGCTCTTTCCGCCCGACGGTCGGTCTGGCGCCGGTAGTGATCCCCCTTTCCCTCGCTTCTACGGATTGACGGAATGTCGGATCCGACATACAGTCCCTGACGCCATCGTGATTCTGGGAGTGTTCGGCAAGAAGAGCCGGACGACTCCAGAAACGGTTATTGGGGCGTGCCGGAGAAGGCTCAAGGAGTACGACCGTGCGTGATGAAAAGAGGAAGCGTCTCGAAGCCAAGGGCTGGAGAATCGGGAATGCGCGCGAGTTCCTCGGTCTGACCGACGAGGAAGCGGCGTATATCGAGCTGAAGCTCCGCCTTGCCTCAAGCCTCCGTGTTCGGCGCCAGCGACGTCGCCTCACCCAGGCGGAACTGGCCAGACTCCTGCGGTCGAGCCAGTCGCGTGTTGCCAAGATGGAAATAGGCGATCCGTCGGTATCGTTGGACTTGCTGGTGCGCTCACTCCTTGCCCTCGGCGCATCAACCGTCGAGCTCTCCCGGATCATTTCCGCCCGCCGACCCGCTCCTGCCGCGTAGATCGCGGCGCGCCGTCACGTCCACCACCCGCTCGCCGCCGAGCCAGATCTCGCGCCCGGTCGCGCAACGACTCGACAAATGCGGACGCGGTGCGACGGCTCACGGCGGCATAGTGCGCTATCGCCGCCAACCCGTCACAGATCCGATCACCCGCGGAGCGCGTCGAGGCGAGATCGCGGTTGGTGTCGGGCTCGCCCGTGGCGTCGCCGCGCGCGTTACCGAGAGCGGGCGAGCTTGACCTTCGCGGGTCGCGCGCTCGAGCCCGCGACATCCTCGCGTATGCGATGGGCGACACGGGCTAGCTGCGCGCGAGTCGTGGTCTCTTGCGTGAAGTCGAAGGTGACGCGGCGGCCTTTGCGCCGGAGCGGCGGGCGCCCGAGATGGATCGGGATCAGGTGAAAGTGCACGTGAAACACCGTCTGGCCGCCAGCGGCTCCGTTCAGGTTCAACACGTCCACCGCATCGGCCTGCATCGCCCGGGCGAGCGCCCGCACGAGGCTGGGCAGACGCCGGTACACGGCGGCGAATTCCGCGTCGCGCATGTCCCAGACCTGCGCCCGGTGCGCCTTCGGGATGACGAGCACATGGCCGCGCCGCACCGGGTTCACGTCCATGAACGCGAGCGTTCGGGCATCCTCGAAGACCTTGGAGACGGGGGCCTCGCCTGCGACGATGCGGCAGAACACGCAGTCGGGACGCCGATCCCGCCTTCGCTCGAGCCCGGTCCTTTTGCTCTGCGCCACAGCCGCTCCCCTCCAAGCGCTAAGCCTGGAAGGCCGGCATGACCTCCCGGGCGAAGCGGGTGAGCTGCTCGACCATGAGGTCTCGCGGCGTCCCGATCGCCCAGCCGATCATGACGTGGTCCAGGCCGGGGTATTGTCGCTCGACCTCCTTGAGATAAGCGACGATGTCGCCGGGGGGCCCGCAGAGCCAGGAGCGGTTGTGCACGCCGTTCTCCAGGGTGGCGGCGGTCGGTGACTGCGGCTGCCGGGCGGCCACCGCCCGCGCGTGCTCCTCGCTGTAGCGCAGCATGCCGAGCGGCGCCATGACCTTGGCGTGCTCCTCGAAGTACGGGCGCGCGCGCTGAATGGCGCGTTCCGTGGTCTCGTCGATGCACATCCGGAAGCCGAGGATCAGGTCCTCGCCGAGCTGGAGCGCACGACCGTGGCGGCGCCCCGCCTCTTGATAGTCGCGGACCCAGCGCTGGACCAGCTCCTCGGCGGTGGCGGAAATGACGCCCTTGATGCGGTTTCGGGCCATGAAGTCCAGGCCCCGCGCGCTGCCACTCACGATCGGCTGCCAGACCTCGACCGGCTGATGCGTGGGACGCGGCACCAGGGTGATTTCCTTCAATTGATAGCCGCGATAGGGGACCTCCGGGGGAATGGTGTAGTGCTTCCCCCGGTACGAGAACGACTCCTCGCGGAGTGCCATCAGGATGATCTCCACCTGCTCCTCGAAGAGCTCGCGGTTGGCCTCCGCGTCCAGCATCGGATTGCCGAACGTCTCGACCTCGCGGGAGTGGTAGCCGCGGCCGACGCCGAACACGAGCCGGCCCTTGGTGAGGATATCCGCGGTCGCGTAGTCCTCGGCGAGGCGGAGCGGATGCCAGGCGGGGACGACATTGAAGGCGCAGCCGATCTTCACGCGCTCGGTGCGATGGGCCAGGTCCACCGCCAGCATGGGGATGTTCGGGATGCACTCCCATCCCTCGTGCTGGAAATGATGCTCGGCCAGCCACAAGGTTTCGTACCCCAGCGCGTCGGCGGCATGGGCCAGGGCCGCCGCGGTGTCGAACGCCTCCATCAGCCGCGCGTTGGGGTACCGGCGGTCATCGGCGGGTGTGCCCGATAGCCCACATCGCTCCAGCTCGATGTGGCCCACGTAGAGAGTCGAGAAGCGCGTGATCATCGAGGCCTCCGGCCGCGTCCTAGCTAGTAGTACACCGAGCGGCCCGCGCCGCCCGTCGCCACGATCAGCTCGCCCGAGATCGCCCAGGCCTTGTCCGAGGCCAGGAACGCCGTGACGTAAGCGACCTCCGCCGCGTCCACCATGCGGCAGATGGCATTGCCGCGCGGGGAGTCGGGGGCGAAGTCCGCCTTCTCCGCGTCCGCGGGATCGATGCCCAGCTCCTTGCCGCGGGCGGCGAGCAGGCGGGGCGTCCGCTCCGTGCGCGTGATGCCGGGATGGACGCAGTTCACCGTGATCCCGAATCGGCCGAGCTGTACGGCGAGCGTCTTGCTGAGATGAACGAGGGAGGTATTGCGCGCCCCGCCGCTGAGATTCCCCGCGTTCCGCGCATTGGTCCCGCTGATATTGATGATGCGGCCCCAGCGCTGCTCTTTCAGATAGGGGATGGCGGCCCTCGCGCAGCGCAGCGCCCCCACGTACTTCACGTTGAAGTCGTGGAGCAGATCCTCGTCCACCAGGGTCTCGATGGGTCCCGTGGCGGTGGCGGAGCCCCCCGGCGGAGAGCCGCTGTTCACAAGGATGTGGAGACCACCCAGTTGCGCCGCCGCCTGGGCCACCATGGCGTCCACCTGCGCCTTGCTGGTCACGTCGGCCACCAGCGGGATCACGCGCCGCCCGGTCTCGGCGGCCAGCTCCTTCGCCGCCGTCTCGAGCGTCTCCTTGGTCCGGGCGACGATGGCGACGTCCACCCCTTCTCGGGCCAGCTCGAGTGCGATGGCCTTGCCGATGCCGAGGCTACCGCCCGTCACGATTGCCCGCTTGCCCTGTAGCCCCAGATCCATGTCAATTTCCTCCCTGAGCGCGCACCATACGGCGCGCGGGGTCCGCGTGTCAACGATCGCCGGTGTGATGGTCGGCGCCGGCCCTCAAAGGACCCGTTGTCTGCCTCGCCGATCCGGGCCAGTATGCACCCACGCAATGAAGCGGCCCGACGTCCTCCTCCTCGCCAACGCGATCATGGGGCAGTTCCTCTCCGGCTTTGCCTCGCGGATCTTCATCGTGTCGCTGCCGACGATCGCCGCCACGCTCCACGCCGACATCATTGGCATCTCGTGGGCGCTCATCGCCTACCAGCTCGCCGGCATCAGCCTGTCGGTCGTGTTCGGGCGGCTCGGCGACGTCCACGGGCGATACGCGATCTACGGCGGCGGATTTGCCGTCATGGCGGCGAGCTCTCTTCTCTGCGGCCTCGCGCCAAACGTGCTTGCCCTCATCCTGTCCCGAGCCGTGCAGGGCGTCGGCGCGGCCATGATCGCCTCGGCCGCGCGCGTGCTCGCGATCGAGGCCATGCCTGAGGGCTCGGAGGGGCGGACGAGCGGATACATGACGATGGCCTTTCACTCGGGTCTCCTGCTCGGGCCGGCTGTCGGCGGAGTCCTCATCGATCTCGTGGGCTGGCGATGGGTCTTCTTCCTCTTGATTCCCATCGCATCGGCCGGGATCGCGCTGACCATCCTGGGAGCTCGGGGGCGGCGCACGGAGCGGCGACCCGGGCCGATCTCCATCGACTACGTCGGCGCGGCGCTCCTGATCGCGCTCACCATCATGCTGACCGTGCTGATCGACGAGCGTGCCGCCCGGCTGGTGGGCGACGGGCGTAAGAGCATGATGGCGCTGCTCTTTGCCGTCACCCTCGCGGGCTTCGTGGCCCACGAGACCCGGGCCACCGACCCGGTCGTGAATTTCTCGCTGTTCCGGATTCGCATGTTCACGTTCAGCGTCGTGAGCCTGCTGCTCGTGGCCACCGCCACCAGCATGGCCACGTTCCTGATGCCGTTCTATCTCCAGGACGTGCTCCGGCTGTCCCCCTCGTTCATGGGCCTCGTGTTCCTGTCGGCTCCCGTCTTCACCATCGCCTGCGCGAACGTGAGCGGGCTCTTGACCGACCGGATCGGGCCGCGCGTTCCGGCGTCGATCGGTGTGCTCGTGACGCTGGCCGCCTTCACGGTGGGCCTCGTCTTGAAGGCGGACTCGAGCTGGCTCTGGCCCGCCGTGCTGCTGGGGCTCACGGCCTGGGAGCCGGCTTCTTCAATGCCCCCAACCAGACCGCGATCATCGGCTCGGTGCCACGGCAGTACCGTGGCTTCGCCACCGGAATGGTCCAGACGCTCTTCGGCGTCGGCTCGCTGCTCGGGATCTCCCTCGCCGGCGTCCTCATGACCCTCCTCTTCCGGTATCACTCGGGAAACCCCGACGCGCAGCCGGGAGCCGGAGACCCGCCTGCCTTCGTGTCCTCGATGAACGCCGTCTACTTCGCCTGCATGGCGCTCATGGTTCTCGCCCTGCTGGCGTCGCTCATGCGCGGGCGCGACAAGGTGGCTGCCTCCGGGGTGAAGGATTGACGCCCGATCCGCTTCAGCCGCGCGAGCGCGCCGTCACGCCTTCTCCACTCTTGCGCCCGCTGCAGGAACGCCCAGATGCGCTCCTGCAGCTTGTCCTTCCACGGATACCGGTTGCCGCGAGCACCGAGCGCCACAGTCGCCGCGAAGAAGCGCTCGTAGAGCACGTTGCCGCCCGGAAGCCAGAGCACGCCGCGTCATTGCGAGCGCGGAGCTCGTGGTCAAGCCTAGCGCTCCCATGCTTCAGCGAGATCTGCTATCATGCTCGCCATCTTGAGCGTGGCCGGCTCCTTACCAGACTCTCCGACGTCTGATGCACCGCTGGAAGATCACCGTGAATTCTTCGCCGCCCTTATCGTGAACCCCGCCCTCGCGAAGTCATCGCCGATCGGTGCGCTCACGCGTTCCCTGTTCTGAGGGGCCACCGACGTCGCGCGACACCGCCGCCCGGTCGATGCCGCTCTGGTTGAAGCGCTTGCTGATTGCGACCGGCGTGTCGACACTCGTCTTGATCGGCGCGATCGCCATCATGGAGATGGTGCTCCGAGTGGGATTCGCCGAGGAAGTGAACGAGGCCGCGCGGCAGCATCCGCCGCACCCGTTCCTTCAAGTCATGGCCTCCTCCCTGGTCGCCGTCAACCGACATGGATTCCGCGGCGACCCCATCGAACAGCACAAAGGCCCGCGAACGTTCCGCATCTTCACGCTCGGCGGGTCGACCACGCTCGGGATCGGCACTCCCTCCTACGAAGACACCTACCCTTTCAAGCTGCAGACCATGCTCCGGCAGCGCTACCCCGACGTCACCATCGAGGTGCAGAATGCCGGCAACGCCTGGTACACGACCGCGCACCTGCTCATCGACTATCAGCTGTTGGTGCGGCAGTTCGAGCCCGACCTCATCGTCGTCTTCGAGGCGATAAACGATCTGTATCGGAGCTTCTCGCCTCCCTGGTGGGCGGTCGGGGAGTTCAAACCCGATTACTCGCACTATTTGGGTCCGTACATTCGGTTCCTGGGGCCCGACGTGGGGCTGCGCGCATCCGCGTCCCGGTGGTCTGTCTCGGACCTGCTCGTCTGGCGGCGGCTCCGCGAAGACCTGCTCGGCGAACCTTCACCCTACCGTTTCGATGCCCGCCAATTTCGAAAAGCTGCGATCCCGCTTGCGCCCACGGACAGTGACGACCTTCCGGAGCCTCGACAGCTATCGCAACTACTACGAGCTGCTGATCCGGAACATCCAGGCCGACCGTCGCCCCATGATCATGGCTTCACAGGCGTTCCATCTACAGCGAAGCGCTGCCACCGGAGGTCCGCGACTCCCTGTTCTTCGCCCATGTGTTCTGTGCGGAGAACGGCTTCTATCCGACCATGGAATCGATGATGAGCGCGATGCGGACGTTCAACGCCGCGGCCCAGGTCCTGGCCGACGCGAAGGATGTCCCGTTCCTCGACTTCGAGGGGGCGGTTCCCAAAACGCGGGCCTACTTCTCCGACGATGTCCACTTGACGGCAGCCGGCAACGAGATCCTCGCCCGGATGGTGTTCGACTGGATCGTCGGTCATTCGCTGATCGGGGCTCGATCGCCGAGCGGGTCCGAGAGGGCTACGTCTCACTTCTCGAGGACGAGGCAGGTGTCCTCGCCGGCCAGGTAGGCACGTCCTTCGAGTGCGTCGATCCTCTCAGGGATCACCCTTTGAGGATGGTCCAGACGTCCTTGGCGCCGGCCAGAAGCGCCCGCGCTCCCCTGGACAGGCTGGCCGCTCGGGCCAGTATCCAAGCACGCCCACCTGGCTGACGCGCCGTGCTCGACCGTCATGGTCGGGCTCATGCTCGTGCTCCTGCAACCCCAGCGAATGACCGATGCTCCGGGTTCCGCCTTACATCGCCGAGCATCTGCACAATCACTTTGCCGCCTCCACGCTTTGACCAGGTGTTCGCGCGGGAGGGCTGATACGTACCAGAGGCCCATCGATCCGTTCCTCGCGCGTCAGACGGAAGAGCCATATCGCAAGTGTCGGGCCAATTGGACGGCGGTGAAACGCGAATCACAACCGGCGGAGATGATTGAGGATTTCGTTGGCTACATTGCAAGCGGACAGTTCGCGGCGGCCGCGCGGCCCCCTGCGCCCTTCATTCTCGGAGGGGTTCTTCAAATTGCGACGGACTCATGTTGTGACGCGGGCCTCAGCCGAGGGCGCGGCCGTGAATGAACCGCGTGTACTGCTCGAGCCAAGGTCGCGCAGGCTCGAGCGTCAGCGAAGCTGACGCGTCCATGCAGAGCCTCAGGCGTCAGCGTCGCGGTCGCTTGAAGAAGGGGGCGGCGCGCTTCATGGTGGTGGCGATCACCTCGTCGAGGCCGGCCCGGCCGTAGAACGCGCGCGCCAGCTCCTCGCCGGCGAGATCCTCGACGTCGACCCACCCTTCCGTCACCGGTACCGCGCGGATGAACGGCACCTCGGTGAGGAAGACCCGGCTGCTCGCCGGCTTGTTGCCGGGATCGAGGAAGGCCGGCGACTCGGCGAGGGCGCGCAGCGAGGGCACCGTGCGTCCGGTCGCGGCGATGCTGCGCTGCCCCTCGGGGGAATTGGCGTGCTCGATGAAGGCCCACGCGGCCGCCTTGGCTCGGCCGCGCCTTCGGCATGCAATACGCGTCGGCGTGCAGGATGCCGGCCCGCTGGCGGCGCCGCGGCAGCGGGGCCACGTCCCAGTCGAAGCTCGTGATCGTCCGGTAGGTCGGCACGCCGCGCCGGCTGTTGAGGAACATGCCGAGCCGGCCGTTGAGGAAGCGCCGCTCGCTGCTTTCCGCTTTCTCCTCCGCCAGGTCGGGTACCACGTGATGCGTCACCTGGAGGTCCACGAACCACTGCAGTGCTTCGCGCGTCAGCGGCGCGTCCAGCGTGAGCCGGGTGGGTGCCTTCGGGTCGTCCACCAGCTCGCCGCCGTTCTGCCAGACGAACGGCGCCAGACGGAAGAGCGAGACCTCGGTGCCGAGCCCGTACTGGTCGATCCGTCCCGCGCCCTTGGTGTCGCGGGTCAGCGCGCGAGCGGCATGCAGGAAGTCGTCCCAGGTCCAGTCGTCGGTGGGGCGCGGGACGCCGGCGCGGTCGAAGAGATCCCGGTTGTAGTAGACGACCAGGCTCGAGAGGTTCTGGGGAATGCACATCAGCGCGCCGCCCCAGCGGAACGGCTCCAGCGCCTGCGGGTAGAAGTCCCGCTCGCGAATCACGCGGCTGCGCTCGAGATAGGGCCCGAGCGGCTCCAGCACGCCCTTGGCGGCGAAGGCGCCGTAGCGGCGGTAGTTGAGCAGCACGATGTCGGCGGGGTTGCCGGCGGCGAAGTCGACGCCCAGCCGCTTGCGGTAGTCGCCCTGGCTCGGGATGTGGATGAGCGAGACATGAATGCGCGGGTGGTGCCGCGTGAACTCGGCCACGAGCTGCTCGTAGGCGGCCTTCTCGGCGATATCGCCGAAGACCATGAACGAGATCCGTTCGGCCGGCGACTGCGCCGCGCCCGCGGACGGCCCCAGGGCGACGGCTGCCAGGAGGAGGCCGACGAGCGCGCGCCTCATCACGCCCCCAGGCGCCCCAGCGAAGCGCCCGCCCGCTCGCCGTCGGCCGCCGGCCAGAATGCGCGCTGCATCAGGACCAGGAGCAGCAGCACGGGCAGCATCATCACCACCGCGCCCGCCATGAGGAGCGGCCAGTTGGTCGCGTCGAGCTGCTGGAGCACGCGCAGGCCGAGCGCCAGCGTGTAGCGATCATCGGACCGGAGATAGAGGAGCGGGTTCATGAAGTCGCTCCAGTATTGGACGAAGGTCAGGAGCGCGACGGCGGCCACCGCCGGGCGGGCGAGCGGCATCGCGATCCACGCCCAGATGCGGAGCGGACCCATGCCTTCGAGCCGGGCCGCCTCGAACATCGCCGACGGGCAGGCGGCGGAAGGACCAGTAGAAGATCAGCACGAAGAACGGGCTCGAGCCCATCCACACCGGCGCCAGCAGCGCCCAGATCGTGTCGCTCAGCCCGAGCTCCCGCAGCACGAGGAAGCGGGTGAGCCAGACCGCCGTCAGCGGCACCATGCGCACCATCACCGCGAGCGCGAGCAGCGCATGGCGGACGCGCGCCGGGAGCTGCGCCATCGCGAACCCCGCCCACGACGCGACGAGGATGGTCAGCGGCACGGCGAGCCCCGCGACCAGGAGCGAGTTGGTGAGATACCGCGCGAGCGGCAGCACCTCGAAGATGCGGGCGTAGTTCGACCACGCCACCGGATCGGGCAGCCACTCGATCGTGGCCGGCGGCGGCAGACCGGGCCGCCGGAGCGAGGCCGCCACCACCCACAGCCCGGGCACGAGGAACACCGCGGTGATGCCGAGCGCGGCCGCGTGGAAGCCGGCCAGGCGAGGCCAGCGCGCCGCCGCTCCTCGTGACATGGGCTCAGACCTCGTCCTCGTAGCCCCAGCCGCCGGCGGCACGGTAGGTGAGGCCGATCAGCGCGCCGACCACCAGGAGGAGCAGCAGCATCATCGCCGCGCCCTGCCCGAAGCGGAAATGATCGAAGGCGGTCTCGAACATGAGGAGCGGGACGAAGAGCGTCGCGTAGTAGGGGCCGCCCCCCGTCATCAGGAGCGCCGGCGTGAAGGTGCTCTGAGCGCTGACGATGACGTCGCGAAACGTCAGCAGGAGGAGCCAGGGAGCCAGCAGGGGCAGGGTGATGTGCCGCAGCGTGGCGACTCTGCCGGCGCCGTCGATCGCCGAGGCCTGATAGCACTCCGCGGGAATCGACCGGAGCCCCGCCAGGACCACCACGAAGCCCTCGCCCATGGTGAACAGCGCGGTGAGCGCGATGGCGGGCAGCGCGGTGCTGCTGTCGATCAGCCAGGCCGGCGCGGGGAGGCCGAGGCTCCCGAGCGCCTGGTTGAGCGGGCCGTAGCGCGGATTGAAGATCCAGAGCCAGATCAGCGCGTAGGCGACGCTCGGCACGATGGTGGGCACGTAGACGGCGACGCGGTAGAGGCCGACACCACGGCGCGACCGGTTCAGGAGCAAGGCGAGACCCAGCGCGATCAGCACCCGAAGCGGGACGGTGAGCGCCACGAAGACGAGCGAGTTGCGCAAGGCGATGTGGAAGAGCGGGTCGGCCGCGAGCTCGCGGAAATTGGCCAGCCCGCGCCACTCAGGCGCGGAGAGACCGTCGTAGGCCGTGAAAGCGAGCCCGATGGACAGCGCCATCGGCAGGACGACGAGCACGACGACTCCCAGCAGGAAGGGCGCCAGGAGCAGGTAGAGCGTGGTCCGGTAGCGCGCGTCGGCCCCGCGCCGGCGTCGGATCGTCGCCGCGACGCCCATCTTGGCTCGCCCTCCGGCCGGCGGCAGCGCCCCTTGGTGAGCCCGTAAAGCCCTACGCGCGCATTCGGCCGGCTGCACGACGATCGGCCCTGCAGGCCGCGCCGTCATGCCTCCCCCCACTCCCGCGCCCGCCGCAGGAAGGCCCAGATGCGCTCCTGCAGCTCGTCCTTCCACGGATACCGCGTCGCCGCGAGCGAGCCGAGGCGCCACGGGTCGCCGGCGAAGAAGCGCTCGTAGAGCACGTTGCGGCCCGCGAAGCCCGAGCACGCCGCGTCATTGGCGAGCGCGAAGAGCCCGATGCGCCGGTCAGCGGGGAGCGCGGCCGCCTGATAGTAGCGCTCGATGTCAGGCGCCAGCGGGCCGCGCACGTCGGCATCGGACGGCGTCATCATCAGGCCGCCCGCGCCGAGGATGCGCACGATCTCGAGGAGACGCGGGAAGGACTCGAGGAAGTAGAAGCGCTCCTGGGTGAGGTAGCGCGGATTGGGGACGAGCGTGCCGCCGGGGCCGGGCACCGGGTCGCTCTCCGCGGCGAGCACGGCGGCGCGCACCATCTCGGTGACGGTGATCATCTCGCGAATATTGTTCTGCACGTTGGGGAACTGCAGCACGTTGATCGACTCCGCGAGGTTGTAGGCCAGGCCGAGCAGGAATTCCGCCTTGGCCAGGTCCTTGATGGCCGATTGCGCGAGGGTGTGCCCGGGGCCCGCCTCCGTGATGTTGGCGACGAGGCGCGGATTGCGGTAGATGAAGAAGCGCTCCCAGGGCACGAGCACGTCGTCGAAGACGGCCACGCAGTCCATCTCGTCCATGCGGGCCGACAGGGGATAGTCGATGGCGCTCGCCCCCGGCGGGGTCAGTGACTTGCGGCAGATGAAGCGCAGACCCGGCGTGGCCATCGGGATGCAGAAGGCGAAGGCGAACGGCTTGGCCTCCTCGGTGTCGGGCGGGAAGCGCGAGATGGAGGGCACCACGGCCAGCTCGTCGGCGAATGGGGCCAGCGTGGCCAGCATGCGCGCCCCGCGGATCACCGCGCCCGCGTCGGTCTCCCGGACGACGCGCGCGGCGTTCTCCTCTTCGGTGGCCACCGGCGCGGCCGTCGCGCGGTCGCGCTGGGGATGCACGAGGGTGTGGGTGAGGCAGAGATCGGCCCGCCGCAGCCGATCGTGGTAGCGCCGGATATTGTCCCCGAACTGCGCGCCTCCCTGGGCGAAGTACTCGTGGGCGGCGGCGTAGCCGGCGAACATCATGTTCATGAAGTCCGGCGTCCGGCCGAGCATGCCGCCATTTTCGTCGGCCCAGAGCTTGATCATCTCGCGCCGGCGGCGCAGGTCGTCGCGCGTCCTCGGCTGGATGTGCGAGTAGCCGATGCGCTCCCCGCTCTCGTCGATGGCAGGCTGAGCCGGTCCTGGAGGTCCGGGCGATGCTGCAGGCCGTACAGCGCGGCGATCGTCAAGGCGGCGCCGCGCAGCAGCGGGTGCGCCGTCACGTCCACCACCCGCTCGCCGCCGAGCCAGATCTCGCGCCCGTCGCGCAACGACTCGACAAATCCGGACGCGGTGCGAAGGCTCACGGCGGCATCCTGCGACATCGCCGCCAGCCCGTCAAGGCTCACCCGCGGGGCGCGTTGAGGCGCCACTTGACCTGTCGAGGAGGCAAGGCTATTGTGCGTGGCCAGTGCTGCTCGGTCCCTTCCTGACCCGACCATGGGCCGCTCGCTAGGGGGACAACCGGTTTGAGCACCACCGCCCACGCTCGTCGAGCGTAGGACAGAGACCGCCATGGCTATCGACCCTTCCTACGAGTCCACCGCGCGGTTCTACGACGCCGCGTACGCCGCGATGCCTTCGCTCGGACCGGACGCGCAGTTCTACGAGAAGCTGGCCGCCGAAATCGGCGGACCGGTGCTCGAGGTGGGCTGCGGCACGGGTCGCGTCTTGCTGCCGATTGCCACGCGCGGGATCGAATGCTATGTTCGGCGACTTCGATCGCAGCCCGATTCGCCGCGACTCGCCGGCGTTCCTCGTCGTGGCGCGTGAGTCCAGAGATCTTCAGGATGACGTCCTGGGCGCCGCTTCCGCCACCGCCTTCATCTGCGCCAGCCCCTTCTCGAATTGCCCGCCGATCATCTTGTCCATGTTCATGACGAGGTGGATGGCCTTGGCCATGAAGTTGTTCCTGCCCTCCATGCTCCATGTCACGACGGTGTGATCGCCTTCAGGCCTGAAGGTGAACTCCGCGGTGTTGGTGCTCGCGAAGGGCTTGAGGAACTCCATCTTGATCCTGATCAGGTCGCTCGGACGGCTCTCCGTCAGCGTCATGCGGCCTTCCCCTACGTGGGAGTTGCCGGCCCACGTGTAGACGGCGCCGGCTCCAGCCGGGGCGCCCTCGTAGCTCTGCTTCATCGCGGGATCGAGCTTCGCCCACGGATTCCAGCCGTCCCACTTGTGGAAATCATTCACCTGGGCGAACACCGCCAGCGGCGCAGCGGCGATCCTGGCCGTGCGAGAGACGCGGAACTCGGCCGGCCGCGCGGCCACGACGACGACAACCACGATCGCGATCACCGCGAGGGCGATCAGAGCCTTGATGAGCATATCCTCTCCTCCGGATTATCGGATTCCGGCCAGGTGCGCCGCGAGGCGCCCCACTACTTCCTCCGCCGGTAGTGCGCGGCCATGAACTCCATCCACTTCCCGTCGTCACCCAGCACGCGCGATGTCAACACCCGGTGGTTGTCGCTTTCGAGCGTGATCACGTCCTGGTATTTCGCGAGCGTCCCATCGGCGGCGAAGCTCGGGCCCTCGGCATTGAGCGTCAGCACCTTCTCCGCCGCGTCCAGCGAGCCGTCGTAGACCCAGAGATAGGCCATCATCGATCCGATCCAGGTCCCTACGTACCGCCCCTTCAGCGGGTCGTAGCCCAGCGTCAGCATGGTCGTCGCCATGCCACCGCCCGGCATTTCACCACGGCCCTCGCCCAGCACCCAGAGGTCACCCAGGGAGCGCACGCTCTCCGTCCCGGTGAACCTCTCCGGCGGCTTTCCGGGCTCCATCGTCGCCTCGCTCTCGCACGTCCACTCGCCAACGAGCTTCTGCAGCCACTGATGCTCCTTATGCGGCTCAGTCTTCATCCGTGTCTCCCTGTTCTCAGTCGTCTGTTCTTCACTCGTCGATGGCCTGGTAGGCCAGGGGCCAGAACTCGAGACGGACATGCGGAGGGCCGGGTCTGGTCCACCCGGCCTGGGTCATCAGGGTGGTGACTCAGGATCGCCTCACCGGGAGGAGGGCCTTGAGGCGCTCCTCCCTGAGGTAGATGCCGAGCCAGACGAAGATGCCGAGCGCGGCCTGGATGAAGAACGGATCGCCGACTCGCCAGTGCGTGCAGATCGCGCCCCCGATGTAACCGGTGAGGAGGATCGCGCCCAAGACCGACGTCGCCGGGATCAGATAGACCACGGCGCACGCGAGCTCGAGAATCGAGAGCGGCGTGAGCATCGACTCCGGCAATCCCAGGTGCGCGAGTCCTTGCTTCACCTCGGCGCCGCCCACCAGCTTCATGACCGCGCTGATCATGAAGATGAGTGATACCAGAACCGAGATCCCCCGACCGACCCACAGAACCTTTCCGCTCGCGGCCACTCTATGCCTCCTCGAGAAGTGATCGAACGTTCCCTGAAATCATATCAACCCCGCCCGCGCGCAGCGCCGGAGACGCGAGGAAGACGCCGGTAACGAGCTTCGCCACTCGCCTCATGGTCCGCCCTATGCCGTCCGCTCCAGGAGCTGAATCAGGTTTCCCTCGGGATCCTTCAATGTCGCGATGCGGTGCTGGCCGTAGTCGGTCGGATCTTCCACGAACTCGACCCCAGCGTCCTTCAAGCGCTTCCAGTCCGCCCGGACGTCGTCGGTCGTGAAGCCCACCATGTGGCGCGCGGGATCGGCGTTGCGCCCGCGCACCTCGCTGTGCGTGCCCAGCGCGAGCGCGGGCGCGTCGAGGTTACCGAACACGACGAATCCCGGGATTTGAATGCCCACCGGGAGGCCCAGCACGTCGCGGTAGAACGGCAGCAGGTTGCCCAGGTCCTCGCTCCAGATCGTTGCCCCCGACAGCCCCTTGATCATCGTGGCTCTCCTTTCATGCGTTCACACACCTTCGAGGTCCTTGTGCTTCGTCGCGTGCTTGGCGCTCTCGGTTGTCGTCATCGTGACAGGCTCCCTTGGACTCGATCTCAGCAATCGCGCAAAGGCGCCTAACGCTCGTCGCTCTCTCACTGGTTAGTCGAGCGGAGCGGGACGAGATCGACAGGCCGGGAAAATTCCTGGGCGGCGGCTAACTCCGTACCGGTGCTGGCGATTCGATCCGCGGTCCCGCAACCCTCGAAGATGGCCTGCCCCGCAGCCGCGTCCGCCGCGCCTCCGCCTGGGCCTGGCCACGGCGAGCCGCCGTCGAGGGGCCGGGCCCCGATTGGGCGAGCTCGGGGGTTTTGACGGGGAAGACACGAGCGATCCAGCCCGAAGGTCGCCACGTCGAGCTGGCGAAGATCCAGCGATCGAGCGTCTCGCCACCGGCCACGGTGGTGCGCCGCTCGCTCCGAACACGTTGCCCTGTAGGGACAGCGGGCCAGCAGGTCACGGCACGGAGGTGGCTCGGTATCGCATGTCGGGCATTCCGCCGACAGTCGGGCGACTCGCCACGTTCCACGGTAGGCCGCCACCTCGGACCGGCGCGCTATTCGCGAATTCTCTCGATGGCACCACTCATGCTCGCGATGTCGAGCAAACCAGGGGTCGTCAAACGAGGGCGGTGGTGTCTCGAGAGACGCCGTGCTGCCCCGATCGGGCGAGGAGGAGGATAGCTATGACGGTGCAGACGGTGCGGCAGGTCATCGACGAGCCGACGAGCCTCCAGATGCTGTTCTCGGATCCGAGGCTGGGAGTGCAGGAAGACTGCATTGTCTGCCTCATCTGCGGGGCGCGGTTCCGACAGCTCACGAACTCGCACCTTCGCGCCCACGGCACCGGCGTGGCCGAGTACCGGGCGCGGTTCGGCTACAACCGCCGGCGGGCCCTCATGTGCCGGGCGCTTCGCCGCCTCTACACGGAGCGGGCGGTCCGCGTGGGCTTGGCCGGCCGGATTCTCCACCGGCCCATCGTCGAGACGCCCGAGCTGCGACGCCTGGGAGGCGTGCGGGCCATCGCTCTCGAGGAGCAGCTCACGCGGCGCGAGGCGCAGCGACAGGCCTCGGCGGCGCGCCTGGCAAGGAAGGGCCGCGCGTCGAAGCCCGCGCCACCCGCCGCCGGGAGCCGGCGTGCTCCGAGTGCGCGCATGGCCCGCTGATGATCGCCACGGGGGCCGCCCGCGTGGCCAAGGTGACGCCTCCGATCCCTGTGGACCCACTCTTCAAAGCCCATCATCAGGGATACATTTCGCACTTCCTCCTCCGGCACGAGTTCTGCCTGTCATTTCCCCAGGCGGTGGTCGCGCCCCGAGCGACACGGCCACAACTGCACATACCCGCAAGGTCCCGGGAACGGAGGGAGGTCATCATGGATTCGGCAGCACCGAGAGTAACCGGAGCGCGATCGACGGGGCCGGGGCTTACCGGCCGGGTCGTTTGGCGTTCCCTGACGGCGGCAGTCGTCGCCGGCGCAGCGGTGATCGTGTGGGCGTTCCCTCATGCGCATCGAGCCGTGGAGCCGCGGGCGGAGCTGCCCGTGAGCAGTGGCCAGACTCCCTCGGCGGACTCGACAGCCGAGCGCATCACGGCGATCGGCGAGGCCGTTCAGCGAGGCGACCTCGCGACGGCGCGAGCGGCGTGGCACGACGCGTACCGGTCGCTGCGGCGCACGCGGGACTGGCAGGGCATGGCCGCGCTCGGTGACACCGCGCTGGAGATTGCCGGCGGCTCCGGCGCGCGCCAGCCGTGGGAGGCGGACGCCCGGCAGGCCTACCTGGGCGTCCTGTTCCGCGCCCGGGCCGAGGCGTCGCTGGATGGTGTCTTGCGCGCGACCGGAGCGTTCGCGACACTCGGAGACCGCGACGTCGCGGAGGAAGGCCTGAGGATCGCCGAGTCGGTCGCCTTGCGCATGGGCACCGCCGAGGCGCGCGACCGCGTCCTAGCACACCGCGCGCGTTTCGAGGGACGGGACGCGACGTTCCACTCCGACGGGCCCTCGCGGGTGATCAGCTGGGACGCAGGTCCATAGCCGCGTGATTCGTACGCGCATGCGGTGACGGGGGCGGGCGTTGCGGCGGGGGCCGGGGATGGGTGCGCTTGACCGATCCCCCGGGCCCCGCGCGTCACGCGCCCGCCCCGTGCGTGGTCCGCTCGCGAATCAGGCGGGCCAGGCGCGGGCAGGGCAGGGCGGGTCAGCCGAGGACGCCGGCCTTGCGAAACGCGTCGATCTCGTCCGGGGTATAGCCGGCCTCGGCGAGCACCGCGTCGCTGTGCTCGCCGAGGCGCGAGGCGAATGGCCGGGCCGCGGCCGGCGCGTCCGAGAACCGGAACGGCGGGTTGAGCGTCCTGAACGTGCCGGCGGCGTCGCGCACCTCGGTGAAGGCGTCGCGGTGGGCGAGCTGGGCGTCGGTCATCGCCTCCTCGACGGTGCGGTAGCGCGAGGACGGCACGCCGAACCGCTCGAACGCCGCCTGGCACTCGTCCGTGGCGAGCTGTCGTGACCAGTGCTCGAGCTCGTCCATGAAGAGGTGCCAGTTGAGCCGGCGGTCGGCGTAGACCGCGAAGCGGGGGTCGTCGATCCAGTCCGGGCGGCCCGCCGCGCGGGCCAGGTCCTGGAAGGTGCGCTCGCTCGCCACCGCCAGCATCAGATAGCCGTCCCGGGTCTGCAGCGGGCCGAACATCGGCCGGCCGGGGGGCGCCATGGCGAACTGCGCCCGCTGGACCTCGGAGAGCGTCATGGTCAGCATGCTCTCGAGCATCGACACGTCGACCATCTGCCCCCGCCCGGTGACGCGCCGGTGATAGAGCGCGGCCGCGATGGCCCCGAAGGCATAGGTGCCGGTCAGCACGTCGGCGATGAAGACGCCGTTGTTGTCGGGCCGCGTGCGGCCGTCCTGGTAGGACAGATGCGCGAGATCATAGCCCGAGGCGGCGTGGATGACGGGCGCGTAGGCGGGCAATCCGGACGACGGCCCGGTCTGGCCATAGCCGGACATGGCGCAGAACACGAGATCGGGACGGACGGCGCGGAGCGACTCGTAGTCGAGCCCGAGCCGCTTCATCACGCCCGGCCGGAAATTCTCCACCACGAGATCAGCGTCGGCGACCAGGCGCTTGACGATGTCGACGGCGGCGGGCTGCTTGAGATCGAGCACGAGGCTCCGCTTGCCGGCATTGAGCTGGCCGAAGTAGCTGCTCACCCCGTCGCGCAGCGGCGGGCGGGTGCGCATCAGCTCGCCGTCCGGGGCCTCGATCTTCACCACGTCGGCGCCGAGGTCGGCCAGCAATCGGGTGCAATGCGGGCCGGCGATGGTGGTCGTGAAGTCGAGGACGCGCACGCGGTGCAGGATGTCGTTGTCCATGTCAGGGCTGGCCGATACAGGCGCCCGGCCCCGCTGTCAAGCTGCCGCCGGGCGGCGATAAGGGCCCATCTGCTTCGTTGGCGCCCTCGTCCGGGCGCTCAACGTAGAGCGACTACGCCTCGCGCCCGGCCTTCGGGCGCCGCCTCGCAGCTGGACCCTTCTCGCCGCCCGGCTCCCGCTCGGCCGCTCTTAGCACCTCGCGCGGCTTCGCCGCGGCTCGGCCGGGCGGCGATGGGCCCATCTGCTCCGTTGGCGCCCTTGTCCGGGCGCTCAACGTAGAGCGACTACGCCTCGCGCCCGGCCTTCGGGCGCCGCCTCGCAGCTGGACCCTTCTCGCCGCCCGGCTCCCGCTCGGCCGCTCTTGCCACCTCGCGCGGCTTCGCCGCGGCTGGCCGGTCCCGGCGCCGGGGCGGGCGATGGCCCGTGGCGGACGGGCGCGTCGTGCGCTACGCTCACGCCCGGCGCACAGGTGACCGTCATCCACTCGAAAGGAGCGAGAGCCATGAAAGCGATCCGCGTCTCGGCCTACGGCGGACCCGAGGTCCTGAAGCTCGAGGAAGTTCCCACGCTGAAGCCCGGGCCCGGCCAGGTGCTGGTGCGCAACCACGCCGTCGGCGTGAACCCGGTGGACACCTACCTGCGATCGAACACCGACAACCGCGGGCCCAAGCTGCCCTATACGCCCGGCAGTGACGCGGCCGGGGTGGTGGAGGCGGTCGGCTCGGACGTCACCGGCGTGAAGGCCGGCGATCGCGTCTACGTCGGCGGCACCGCCACCGGGGCGTACGCCGAGCTCTGCCTCTGCGCGCCCGCCCAGGTCCACGCACTCGCCGGCCCGGTCAGCTTCGCCCAGGGTGCGGCGGTGAACGTGCCGTATGCCACGGCGTACCACGCGCTCTTCAATCGCGGTCACGGCGACGCGGGCGAGACCGTGCTCGTGCACGGCGCGAGCGGAGGCGTGGGCATCGGCGCGGTGCAGCTCGCGCGGGCGCGCGGCCTCACCGTGATCGGCACCGCGGGCACCGACCGGGGCCGGCGGCTCGTCCTGGAACAGGGCGCCCACCACGTCCTCGACCACTCGGCGCCGGGCTATCTCGACGAGCTGATGCGCCTCACGGACAACCGCGGCGTGGACGTCGTCCTCGAGATGCTCGCCAATGCCAATCTGCAGAAGGACCTCGGCATCATCGCCATGCGCGGCCGCATCGTCGTCATCGGCAATCGCGGCACGACCGAGATCAATGCCCGGCACGCGATGAACAAGGACGCCGCCATCCTCGGCATGGCGCTCGGCCACGCCTCACCGGCCCAGCTCGCCGGCATCCACGCCGCCCTCGTCGAAGGGCTCGCGAACGGCACCCTGCGCCCCGTCATCGCCCAGGAGCTCCCGCTCGCCCAGGCCCCGCGCGCGCACGAGGCCGTGATGGAGCCCGGTCACCACGGCAAGGTCGTCATGATCGCCTGTAGCAGGCTCGGTCGCGGGAGTCGGGGCCTCGTGGCGGCGGCCGGCCCGCTACGAGGCCTTCAAGAGAGTGATGCTGGCGGATCGATCGGGCGCGGCGTGGTCAGGTGCGGAACGCCTGACCACGCCGCCGGCCGCGCGCTCAGTTGATCAGGCCGTAGAACCTTCCGGCGTTCTCGCAGGTCATCTTGCGGGTGACGTCGGCCGGCAGGTGCGCGAACTGGTCGTTGATGTATTTCTCCGACTCGGGCCACACGCCGTCGGGGTGGGGGTAGTCGGAGCCCCACATCAAGGTCTCGACGCCCATCTCGTCGATCAGCTTGGTGCCCACGCGGTCGTACTGGAACGTGGCCTTGCACTGGCGGCGCCAGTACTCGCTCGGCTTGAGCTTGAGCGGGAGATCCTTGTACTGGTCCTCGTACTCGAAATCCATGCGGTCGAGCACGTACGGAATCCAGCCGATGCCGCTCTCGCCGAAGCCGATGCGGAGATTCGGATAGCGCTCGAAGACGGCCCGGCCCATCAGCGCGGTGAGGATGTTCCCCAGCGTCATCTGGAACAGGCACAGGCTGCTGTACATCAGCGCTCGCTGCGTGAGCCCGGTGTATTGCTCGCGCAGCTTCGGCGACACCGACGGGAAGGTGTGGAAGTGGAGCGGGATCCCGACCTCGTCGATCGCCTGCCACAGCGGCTCCCAGAGCGGATGCCACATCGGCTCCATGTCCCAGGAGCACGACAGCTCGATGCCCTTGAAGCCCAGCTTGGCGACCCGATGGACTTCCGCGACCGCGGCCTCGATGTCGCCATAGGGCAGGCACGCCAGGCCGATGTGGCGGTCGGGATAGTGGCTGCAGAACTCGGCGAGCCACGTGTTGTAGATGCGCAGCATCTCGTTGGACGCCTCGCGATCGTTCAGCTTCGCCGCCGCGGCGAGGATGCCATAGATCACCTCGGCGTCGACGCCGTCGCGATCCATCTCCTTGACGCGCAGGTGCGGGTCGCCCGGCCGCCGAATGCCCTTCTTGCCGTCTTCATACAGGCCGGTCTCCGCCATCTTGTCGACCCGTAGTTGCTTGCCGGGAATGTGCTTCGTCCCCGAGGCGCCGACGCCGCCCGCCAGCCCGAACGCCGCGCCGTTGTTGGCGACCCACCGCCGCCCGTCCGGTCCGTCGGCGACGTACGGCATCCGGTCCTTCATATCCCGGGGCGCCTCCGACACGAACAGGTCCGGTGGCAGCCAGATCAGGTCGAGATGACAGTCCGCCGAAATCCGGTTGTAGTGCATGGCGTCCCCCTTCTTTTTAAGGAGAGTGTATTGGCCCTTCCCGCAGGATGCTTTTCAGCATCCTGCCGTCAGTCCGGGACCCGCGTGGACTGCCAGGCGATCATCCGCCATTGGTCGCCGCTCTTCGCGTAGACCGCGAGGTAGCGCACGGTGAAGCGCTGTTCCTTGCCGGCGTTTTCCACGTGCATCTCGGAGACGCCGTTGACGACGCCGATGTTGCCGTGACACGCGCGCCCTTCGGTCGCGGGGTGCGATGCCGCGATAGTGCGGCTTGCCGGCGCGGAGATTCCCGACGTGCTCGGCCTTCGACTCGAGCCGCGCGGTCGAGTGCACGTACGTCAGGTCGTCGGCGAGCGCGGCATCGAGGGCGTCCCAGTCGCCCTTTCGCATGGCCTCGAAACGGTTGTCGTCGGCGCGAAGAACATCGGCCTCGGGCCCAGTCGTCATGACACCCTCCTTGGGGAAGTTGCCACCAGGAACCCGCTGATCCTAACACGGCCCGGGCGACATTCGCCGTGGCCGACCATGCCAGCCGAACGCTGGCGGCCCTCGCCGGGCCTCGTGGCGGCGGCCGGCCCGCTACGAGGCCTTTGCCGTCGCGGAACCGCTCGGTGGATAGTTGGCCAGCAGGCCCGCGGTTGACACGTCGGCTCGCGGCGCTCATAGTCCCGAGCCATGAAGCGCGCGCGGCGCTGGACGCCACGAACATCCGCGCGATGCAATCGATCTACGCGGCGGCGATGCTGGAGAAGAGCACGCATGGAGATCCCACATGGAGCCCAGTACCGGTCGCGCAACAGCCAACGGTGTGATGTTTCACTATCTGGAGATGGGGCGGGGTCCGCTCGTGCTGTGTCTCCACGGGTTTCCCGACAACGCCTACACCTATAGCGACCTCCTGCCCGTCTTGGCGGCCGCCGGTTTTCGCGGTGTCGCGCCGTTCATGCGGGGATATGCGCCCACCTCGCCGGCGCCGGACGGCCGGTATCAGTCGGTCCTGTTGGCCCAGGATGCGGTGGCGCTCATCGCTGCGCTGGGGGCCGAGCGCGCCTTCCTGGTCGGTCACGACTGGGGGGCCGCGGCCACGTATGGCGCGGCCGCGCTCGCCCCCGAGCGCATCGAGCGCATCGTGACCATCGGCGCGGCCCATCCCGCGGCTTTCCGCGGCGACCTCACCACGAGCTACGAGCGCCACAAAGGCATCTGGCACGCCTACTTCTTTCAGATGCCGAACGCCGAGCAGGTCGTGGCTGCCAACGACTTTGCCTTCCTCGAGGACTGGTGGCGAGACGCCTCCCCGGAGTTCGATCCCGCGCCCGTCATCGAGCGCGTGAAGGCGACGTTCCGTCAGCCGGGCGTGGTGACGGCGGCGCTCAGCTACTATCGCCACACGTTCCATCCGGCGAATCGCGATCCGGCATTGCAGAGCTTGCAGGAGCGCATCGGCTCGACCCCTACGCCGGTCCCGACGCTCGCCGTGCACGGCACCCGAGATCGGCCCGGACGGCTCGAGGCCTTCGAGGGCATGGACGATCTCTTCCCGAAGGGTCTCGAGAAGGTCGTGTTCCCGGGCGCGGGCCACTTCGTTCACGTGGAACGCCCGAGCGAGGTCAATCGAGCGAATCGTGGCGTTCCTCCAGGCGGCCGGCGGGCGGCGAGGTCGGTGACCGCGAATCCCCGGGGGAGGGAGACGGGCGCTACGTGTCGCGGAAGTGCGGCATGACCTCCGTGGCGAACAGCTCCATGGAGCGGCGGATCTTGTCCTGGGGCAAGCCGCCGAAGTTCATCCAGCACAGGACGTGGCCGATGCCGAGATCGCGCATGTGCTCGATGTGGCGGGTCACCGTCTCGGGCGAGCCGAAGGCGACCGTCTCCTCCACGAGCTTTTCCCACGTCACCTTCTTGAAGCGCTCGGCGGCCGCCCGGAAGCCGGGCTGGAGGCTCGGATGCGCGTCCTCGATGCGCTCCGGGACCTGGAAGCGCTGCAGCGAATCCTGGTACCACATCTCCGCGTCCTTGGCCTCGGCGAGCGCCTGCGCGTCCGTCGCGGCCACGTAGATCTGGCGCGACACCCCCCAGTTCTTCATGAGCGCGGCGATCTCCACCTCCGTGCGCCCGTGCTTCCGGAGGGCGGTGAGGTAGCTATTGCGCCGATTGACGAGCTGATCGATCGGGCCCGTGAGCAGCGAGTTCAGCATGGGCCAGCCGCGCGCGGCCGAGCTCTCGATACCGTCCTCGCTCCCGCAGACCTGGTAGATGGGCGGGTGCGGCTTCTGCCAGGGCTTGGGGATCACGCGGGCCTCGGGGATCGTGTAGAAGCGGCCCTCGTGGGTGAAGCGCTCCTCGGTCCACGCTTTCAGGATGATGTCGATGGTCTCGTCGAAGCGCTCGCGGTTTTCCTGCTGCGGGACGTGGTACCCCTTGAACTCCGCGGGGCGATTGCCGCGGCCCACGCCGACGTCGAGCCGGCCCTTGGAGATGATGTCGATCAGCGCCATCTGCTCGGCGAGGCGCAGCGGGTGATGGAAGGGCAGGATCGCGGCGGCGAGCCCGATCCGGACGCGCCGCGTGCGCGAGGCGGCCGCGGCGGCGAGGCTCGCCGGGTCGACGGCGAGGCCGTAGTCGATGAAGTGGTGCTCGGTGAGCCAGATCTGGTCGAAGCCAAGCTCCTCCGTCCACTCCATCTGCTCGAGCTCGCGGTGGACGACGTCGGCATGGGTGAGGCCGGGAGCGGCCTGAAAGAAGAAGAAGGTCCCGAAGCGCATTCGTCAGCTCCTGTCCACGGGCGTGTCGGGGTGGCTGCCCCACTCGCTCCACGAGCCGTCGTAGACGGCCACGGCCTTCGCGCCGATGGCGTGCAGGCCGAGCGCGAGCACGGACGCCGTCACACCCGATCCGCACGTCGTGACGACGGGCCGCTCGAGGTCGAGCCCGCTCGACTCGAAGCGGCGGCGCAGCTCCTCGCGCGGCAGGAGCGTGCCGTCGGGCCGGTACATCGCGTCATAGGGCAGGTTGAGGCTCTTCGGGATATGCCCGCCGCGAAGTCCCGCGCGGGGCTCCGGCTCCGTGCCCGCG
>CAWIZN010000045.1:0-35732 GCA_963840495.1 uncultured Candidatus Rokubacteria bacterium | reverse complement strand
AGTTCTTCATGAGCGCGGCGATCTCCACCTCCGTGCGCCCGTGCTTCCGGAGCGCGGTGAGGTAGCTATTGCGCCGATTGACGAGCTGATCGACCGGGCCCGTGAGCAGCGAGTTCAGCATGGGCCAGCCGCGCGCGGCCGAGCTCTCGATGCCGTCCTCGCTCCCGCAGACCTGGTAGATGGGCGGGTGCGGCTTCTGCCAGGGCTTGGGGATCACGCGGGCCTCGGGGATGGTGTAGAAGCGACCCTCGTAAGTGAAGCGCTCCTCGGTCCACGCCTTCAGGATGATGTCCATGGTCTCGTCGAAGCGCTCGCGGTTTTCCTGCTGCGGGACGTGGTACCCCTTGAACTCCGCGGGGCGATTGCCGCGGCCCACCCCGACGTCGAGCCGGCCCTTGGAGATGATGTCGATCAGCGCCATCTGCTCGGCGAGGCGCAGCGGGTGATGGAAGGGCAGGATGGCGGCGGCGAGCCCGATCCGGACGCGCCGCGTGCGCGAAGCGGCCGCGGCGGCGAGGCTCGCCGGGTCGACGGCGAGGCCGTAGTCGATGAAGTGGTGCTCGGTGAGCCAGATCTGGTCGAAGCCCAGCTCCTCCGTCCACTCCATCTGCTCGAGCTCGCGGTGGACGACGTCGGCATGGGTGAGGCCGGGAGCGGCCTGAAAGAAGAAGAAGGTCCCGAAGCGCATTCGTCAGCTCCTGATTCCTGCGAGATATGCCGTCATTGCTCAACGGGCGTGTCGGGGTGGCCGCCCCACTCGCTCCACGAGCCGTCGTAGACGGCCACGGCCTTCGCGCCGATGGCGTGCAGGCCGAGCGCGAGCACGGACGCCGTCACGCCCGATCCGCACGTGGTGACGACGGGCCGCTCGAGGTCGAGCCCGCTCGACTCGAAGCGGCGGCGCAGCTCCTCGCGCGGCAGGAGCGTGCCATCGGGCCGGTACATCGCGTCATAGGGCAGGTTGAGGCTCTTCGGGATATGCCCGCCGCGAAGCCCCGCGCGGGGCTCCGGCTCCGTGCCCGCGAAGCGTCCCCGCGAGCGCGCGTCGAGGACCTGCTCGCGCGACGCCTCGAGGTTGTCCCGCATCTGCTCGAGCGTGCGCACGAGCGCCGGGCGCAGCCGCGCCTTGAAGCGCCGGGGCCGCGCCGCGCGGTGGCGTGCTCTCCACGGCGCGACCCTCGGCGCGCCACAGGGGCAGCCCGCCGTCGAGCACCGCGACGCGGTCGTGGCCCATGGCGCGGAAGGTCCACCACACGCGCGCCGCGCTGATCACGCCGCGCGTGTCGTACACGACGACCAGGTCGCCCGTGCCGATGCCGAGGGCGCCCACTTGCTCGGCGAACTGGGATGCCGCGGGCAGCATGTGCGGCAGCGACGTCTGCTGGTCCGCGATCGCGTCGATGTCGAAGAAGCGCGCGCCCGGAAGATGCGCAGCAGCGAACTCCTCGCGCGCGTCGCGCTTGAGCTGGGGCATGTGCCAGCTCCCGTCGAGGACGACCAGGCGCGGGTGGCCGAGGCGGGCCACGAGCCACTCGGTGCTGACGAGGGCGCCGGGCGCGCGCGGCGCGGGGGAGGTCTTTGCCCGTCCACGGGTACCGCTGGCACCGTGGGCCTTCCGCACGGGAGCGGTCGCTCGGCGCGGGGCACGCTTCGCCTTGGCCTTAGGCGCCGAGCGCCGCGATCGGGCCGCGGCGGGCTTGGCGCGGCGAGCGGACGGAGTGCGGCGCTTCGGGGGACGGCGACGGGCGGGTCGGCTCATGAATGCACCTTGTGCTGCCGGGATTGTGATGCCTGGATGCGATCCCCGGCATGATAGCGACCGGCCGCTGCCCGCGCAAGGCGGATCACTGGCGACCGGAAGACGGGGCCGTCGCCGCGAGCTGCCGAGGACGCGGGGCCGGCGTGCGGATGGCATCGGCAGTCAGGCTGATCGAGGCCCCGGTGAACGGAGAGCCCCGCTGATGCTACGACACATGCCGGCTCCGTGCGATGATGCCTGGCAACAGCCTCAGCTCAGGAGGGATCAGATGGCCGACATCTACGGATTCACGGCGAAGACGATCGACGGCGCGAACCAGCCGCTCGCCGACTATCGCGACAAGGTCCTGCTCGTCGTCAACGTGGCCTCGAAGTGCGGCCTCACGCCGCAGTACGACGCGCTTCAGAAGATCCACGCGGAGTATGCGGACAAGGGGTTCGCCGTGCTGGGCTTCCCGTGCAACCAGTTCGCGGGCCAGGAGCCGGGCAGCGATGCCGATGTGAAGGCGTTCTGCTCGACCAGCTACGGCGTCACGTTCCCCATGTTCTCGAAGATCGACGTCAACGGGACGGGCAAGGCGCCGCTCTACGCCTGGCTCACCGAGCAGGCGACACAGCCCGACGGGCCCGGCGACATCAAATGGAACTTCGCCAAGTTCGTGGTGGGCCGGAACGGCAAGGTGCTGGCGCGCTTCGCGCCCCCCACGTCTCCCTCCGCGCCCGAGGTCCGCCAGAGCATCGAGAGCGCGCTCGGCGGCTGAGCGACCGGCGCGCCCGCCGGTGCGAGGGCTTGCGCGTCGGCGAGGGGCGCACTACCATCGCGCGGGAGCCAGGAGACAATCCATGACTGAGGCTGCGCGTCAGCCGGACCGGGCGACGGTCGCCGAGCTGCGGGTGCCCGTTGCCCCGGGCGTCGCGCTCCACGCCGAGCGGCGCGACGGCGATCCCGCCGCCATGCCGTTCGTCCTCGTCCACGGGCTCGCCTCGAACCTCCGGCTCTGGGATGGCGTCGCCGAGGACCTCCATGCGCGCGGTCACACGGTGGTGGCCGTCGACCAGCGGGGTCACGGCCTCTCCGACGCGCCGGAGTCGAGCCATGGCCTGGACATCGCGGTCGGCGACCTCCTGGCGCTGATCGAGGCGCTCGGGCTCTCGCGCCCCGTCGTCGCCGGGCAGTCGTGGGGCGGCAACGTCGTGCTCGAGCTGGGCTGGCGGCATCCCGCGGCGGTGCGAGGCATCATCTGCGTCGACGGCGGGATCATCGAGCTGGCCGACTGGTTTCCGACGTGGGAGGCCTGCGTCGCCGCGCTCACGCCGCCGCGCCTCGACCACCTCACGCCGGCCGAGCTCGAAGCGCGGATGCGCGCGTGGAGCCCGGAGCTGCCGGACCGCGCCATCGCCGCCGCGCTCGCCTGCTTCCGCGTCCGTGAGGACGGACGGGTCGAGCCACGCCTCGCCCGTGACCGGCACCTCGAGATCGTGCGCTCGCTCTGGGAGCATCGCCCGTCGACGCGCTACGCCACGCTCGAGACGCCCACGATGCTCGTATTGGCCGATACCGGGGACGAGGCGCGCACGGCCGCCAAGCGCCGCGCCGAGGCGCAGGCGCGGGCGGCCACGCCGCGGTTCCGGAGCCACTGGTTCTCGCCCGCCCACCACGACGTCCACTCGCAGCATCCCGATCGCGTGGCCGACCTCTTCGCCACCGCGGCCCGCGACGGCTTCTTCGGATGAAGGCCCCCCGGCTTCTGGTCATCATGGGCTCGGGCGAGACCGCGCCCACGATGGTGACGCCCCATCGCGACATCGTCGCGCGCTTCGGCGCCGCGCCGCCGAAGGCCGTGCTGCTCGACACGCCGTATGGCTTTCAGGAGAACGCCGCCGAGGTCTCCCAGCGCGCGGTGGAGTACTTCGCCCAGCGCGTCCAGCTCGCGATCGAGGTCGCCGGCTTTCCCGGCCCGCTCGCCGCCGATCCCCGCGAGCGCTCCGATCAGCCCACGCCCGCGACGCTCGCGCGGCTCCGCGCGGCCGACCTCGTGTTCTCCGGGCCGGGGAGCCCGACGTATGCGCTCTCGACGTGGCAGGGCTCGTCCGTGCCCGAGGCCATCTCCGACAAGCTCGCCCATGGCGGCGTCGCGATCTTCGCGAGCGCCGCGGCCGTCACCGTCGGCCGCTTCAGCCTGCCCGTCTACGAGATCTACAAGGTCGGGCATCCGATCCACTGGCTCGATGGGCTCGATCTCCTGAGCCCGCTCGGATTCGGCGCGCATTGCGTGGTGGTGCCGCACTTCGACAATGCCGAGGGCGGCACGCACGACACGCGCTTCTGCTACATGGGCGAGCGCAGGCTCGCGGTGATGGAAGCGCTCCTGCCCCCGGATGCCTGGGTGCTCGGGGTCGACGAGCACACCGCGCTCGTCTTCGACCTCGACGAGGGGGACGCGACGGTGACCGGGCGCGGCGTCGTCACCGTGCGCCGCCGCGGCGTCGCGGAGCGGTTTCCCGCGGGGACGCGCATGCCCATGACGTCGCTCGTCGCCGCCGCGCGAGGCGCACGCGAGTCCGGCGGAGCCGCGGCGTCGCCCCCCGACGCGGCGCGCGCTCCCGCCGAGAGCGAGGAACCGCGCCCGAAGCGCTCGGCGCTCCTCGACGAGGTCGCGCGGCTCGAGCAGGCGTTCGTGGCGGCGCTTGCCGCGCGGAGGGCGGGGGAGGCCGCGGAGGCGATCCTCGCCCTCGACCGGGCGATCCTCGACTGGTCGGCGGACACGCTGCAAACAGACGAGCCCGACCGCGCACGGGCGGTGCTCCACTCGCTGGTGCATCGGCTGGGCGAAGCCGCCTCGGTCGGCCTGCGCGATCCGAAGGAAGTCCTGGCGCCCCTCGTCGAGGGGCTCATCGTCCTGCGCGCGGAGCTTCGCAACGAGAAGGCGTGGCAAGTCGCGGACCGGCTCCGCGACCGCCTGGTCGCCGGCGGGATCGAGCTGCACGACACGCCCGGGGGCACGACCTGGACGCTTCGCGACTGACGGCCGCCCGGAGCGCTGCAGCATGGTCGGCGATCCCGCCGGAGGCAGGCCCTCGACGAGCGTGGGTCCGGCGGCTCGGCCGTGCGCCGCCCGATTCCCTGAGCGGGTTGTGATACCGTCGGGTCCGATGCGCGTGCTCGTCCTCTCCAGCCGTCTCACCGACCGCCGGCGCGCGGCCTTTCAGGCGTTGGCGCAAGGGCTGGCCGAGCTCTCCTTCGTCCAGCCGGACGATCTGCTGCCGAGCCTCCCCGAGCACGACGCGATCGTGGTCGACGGGCGCCCGTCGGCGCAGCCCATCGAGACCCTGGGCGCGCTCCGCGCGGCGGTGGAGCGAGGCGTTCCGCTGGTCGGCATCGGCGCCGCGCCGGCCGAGCGCAATGGCTTCTGGGCGGACCTCCTCGGCGTGATCGGCGGCCCCGAGCCGCCCGCTGGGGAATACTTCGCGACGGTGACGTCGGCGCACTCCCACATCTCCGACCGCGCACCGCGCGAGTTCGCGGTGGTCGACGGGTTCGTGCCGCTGATCCCGCTCGGCGCCGGCAAGGCCATCGTCAACGTGCGGGTGGCGCTTCGCGACCACGCGGCCGTCGTGGAGACGGCCGTCGGCGCCGGCCGCGTGGTCGCGTGCGGTCTCGGCAACACGGACGACGCGCTGCGCACCCCGGCCCTCGTCCAGCTCCTCGCCCGGGCGCTGCGCCCCGATCTCCACTGCTGCGGCCGCAATATCGGTGTCGGGATCGTCGGATACGGTCCGCTCGGCGGCATGGGCTATCACCACGGGCTCGGCGTGACCGAGACCGAGGGGATCGAGCTGATCGCCGTCGCCGATCCGAACGTCGAGCGGCGGAAGGCCGCGGAGACGGATTTCCCCGGCGTGCGGAGCTACGCGTCCGCGAGCGAGCTCGTGACCGACGACGACGTCGAGGTGGCGTTCGTGGCCGCGCCACCCGCGCTCCATGCGTCGCTGACGCTCGATCTCCTGCGCGCCGGCAAGCACGTGGTCTGCGAGAAGCCGCTCTGCCTGACCGTGGCCGAGGCCGACCAGATCATCAGGACGGCGGCGGCGAACGACCGGGTGCTCACGGTCTATCAGAACCGCCGCTGGGACCCCGACTTCGTGGCGGTGCGCCGCGCCGTCGAGACCGGCCTCCTCGGCGACGTCTTCAACGTCGAGACGTTCGTGGGCGGCTTCGAGCATCCCTGCCGCACGTGGCACTCGGACACGGCGGTCTCCGGGGGCGCGGGCTACGACTGGGGCTCGCACCACGTCGACTGGGTGCTCTTGCTCCTCGGCGGGACGCCGCGGGTGGTGCAGGCGCACGGCCACAAGCGCGTCTGGCACGACGTCACCAACGTCGACCAGCTCCGCGTGCGCATGACGTGGGGCGACGGCCGCGAGGCCGAGTTCTTCCAGAGCGACATCGCGGCCGTCCGGCGCCCGAAGTTCTACGTGCAGGGGACCGCCGGGACGCTCGTCGGGCGCTATCGCATGGTGACGTTCGAGCACATCGAGCCGGGCCGCGGCTATGTCGCGCGCGAGGCGCACCACGCGGAGGCGCCCGCCGAGCTCCTGCTCGCGCGCTACGAGAGCGGCTACGGGATCAGCGAGACGCGACTGCCCCCCGCGGCCGGGCATCCGTTCGCGTTCCACCGGAACCTCGCCGACCATCTGCACCTCGGCGAGCCGCTGGCCGTCACGCCGGCGTCGGTGCGGCGCGTGATCGCCGTGCTCGAGGCGGCCCAGCGCTCCACCACGATGGAGGGGGCACCCGTGGTGATCGAGGGCGAGGAGATGTGACGTTGGCCGACCCGGCGCCGCTCTCGTGGGGCGTGATCGGCGCCACCTCCTGGGTTGCCGTGAAAGCCGTGATCCCCGCGATCGTCGGGAGCCCGAGGGCCCGGTTGGTGGCGGTGGCGAGCCAGAGCGCGAACGCCCCTCCCAACGCCGACGGTGTTCGCACCTATCAGAGTTACGCGGCCCTGCTCGACGATCCCGACGTCGAGGCCGTGTACGTCCCGCTGCCCAACAGCCTGCATCGCACCTGGGTGGAGCGCGCCGCCCTCGCGGGCAAGCACGTCCTGTGCGAGAAGCCGCTGGCGCCCACGGCCGCGGACGCGGCCGCGATGGCGTCGGCGAGCGCGGCCGCCGGCGTGACGCTCCTCGAGGCGTACATGACGCCGTTTCACCCGCGCGCGGCGGCCATCGATGCCCTCGTCCGCGGCGGGCGCCTCGGCGACTTGCGCTTCGCCCGCGCCGCCTTCACCGGCGTGCTCGACCGGCCCGATGATCATCGCTGGCGGCCGGACATGGGCGGCGGCGCGCTGCTCGACGTCGGGATCTACTGCGTCGCGCCGCTTCTCGTGGCCGCGGGCCGGCCGCCGGTGCGGGTGGAGGCCGCGGCCTCGATGGCGACGTCAGGGGTCGACGCGTCGTTTTCGGGCTGGCTCGATTTCGGCGAGGGGTTCACGGCGGCGATCGAGTGCTCGTTCGATGCGCCCGAGCGCCAGTCGCTCGAGCTCGTGGGGACGGAGGCCGCCGTGCTCGTCGACCGCGCGTTCACCCCGGGGCCCGAGGACGTCGCCTTCACGCTGCGCGGGCGCGACGGGCGCTGTCAGGAGGTCGTCGCCGGCGGCGCCGATCCCTACCGGGCCATGATCGACCACTGTCACGAGGTCGTGCGCGACGGCGTGACACCGCGCCGCTCGGCCGCGGACGCGATCGCCGTCCTCGCGGTGCTCGACCGCCTGCGCAGCGCGGCGGGACTCGGCGTTCAGTGCGGGTGCTCGTGATGCACGTCGGGGAAATGCAGGTGGCGATGGGTGAGCCGGTCATGGCGATGGCGATGGGCATGGGGTGCGCCGCCGGGCTCGCCGCCGCCGTGATCATGTCGGTGGTGCTCGTCGTGAGCATGTAAGTGGTCGTGCTCGACGTCGACGTGCTCGTGCTCATGCTCGTGGCGCTCGGTGAGATGGAGCCACACGCCCAGTCCCATCAAGAGGCCGGCCGCGACGAGCCGGATCGACAGCGCCTCCCCGAACAGCGCCACCGATAGGGTTCCGCCGAAGAACGGCGCGAGGGAGAAGTACGCCCCGGTCCGTGCCGCTCCGGCGGCGCGGAGGGCTCGGACGAAGAGCACGAGGCTCGCGCCGTAGCCGACGAGCCCCACCAGGGCCGCGGCGCCGATCTTCCCCGCGGACGGCACGCTCGCGCCCGCCGACAGCGCGAGGGCGACGTTGACCACGCCGGCCACCGCGCCCTTGAGCGCGGCGATCTGCACCGGGTCGGTGAGCGCGATCTTCCGCGTGAGGTTATTGTCGACGGCCCACCCGAGGCAGGCCGCCGCGATCGCCGCGAGGGCAACGGGACTCCCCACCGCGTTTCCGGATTGCCAGGAGAGGACCAGCGCGCCCGCCGCGATGGCCGTCATCCCGAGGGCGATTCGCGCGCCGATGGCTTCGCCGAAGACGAGCCAGGCGAGGAGCACCGTGAAGATGGGCTCGAGATTGAGGAGCAGCGCGGCCGCGGCGGCCGAGGTCGTGGCGAGCCCGTACATCAAGAGGCCGGGCGCGGCGACCCCGCCGAAGACGATCGCGAGCCCGAGCCAGAGCCACTGCCGGCCTCGGAGCGGCGCTTCGCCGAGGGCGCTCCGACGGCGGAGCCGGCCGAGCCATCTGGACGAGGGAGAGTCCGATGCCGGAGCCCAGATAGAGGAGTCCGGCCAGCAGCAAGGGGTCGATGCCGTCGAGGAGGAGCTTGGCCAGTGGCGTGCTCGCGCCGAACAGGGCGGCCGACACGAGCGCGGGGGTCGCGCCGGAGGGAGCGCTCACGATGGGCTCCTTTCGGAAGGCTCGGGCGAGTGCGGGCGTGAGCCCGCCTCGATGGTACACTCCTGCTGCCGATTTGACGCACCGATCAGCGCGTCGACCTGCCTCAAATATGGGTCGCGACATCCCGTGCGACCCGAGCCCCCACGATGGGGCAGAAAGCGAGCGACCAGCATTACCAGCCTGCCCGTGATCGTGCTGGGTTTCCTCCTCGGCATGCGACATGCGACGGACGCCGACCACGTGATCGCCGTATCCACGATCGTGAGCCGGCAGCGGAGCGCCTGGGGTGCCGCCCTGATCGGAAGCTTGTGGGGCATCGGGCACACGGTGACCATCATGGTGGTGGGCGGCGTGATCATCATCTTCGACCTGGTGATCCCGCCGCGGCTCGGCCTCGCCATGGAGTTCTCCGTGGCCGTGATGCTGATCCTCCTCGGCATCGCCAGCCTGTTCGGCTTCACGACGCGGGTGACGACGGCGCTGACCGGGAGCCATCAGCCCGACCGTGGCACCCACGCGCACCCGCACGCCCACAGCGACTACGTCCACACGCACCCCCACGGACACCAGGTCGGCTCCCATGGACACGAGGAAGCCGCGACGCCGCTCTCGCGGCTCGATCGGGCGCTCGGCGGGATCGGGCTCTACCAGGCCGTGCGCCCCCTCGTGGTCGGCCTCGTTCACGGGCTCGCCGGATCGGCCGCGGTCGCGCTCCTGGTGCTGGCCACGATCCGTGATCCCCTCTGGGCGGTCGCGTATCTCTTCCTCTTTGGCCTCGGCACCGTCGTGGGGATGATGGTCATCACGGCTGTGATCGCCCTGCCGTTCGCCTACTCCGCGGGGAGATTCGCGATCGTCAACCGATACCTGGGGCTGGCCGCGGGTCTCTTGAGCCTCGGCGTCGGGCTCTTCCTCGCCTACCAGATCGGCCTCGTGGACGGGCTCTTCACGGCCGACCCGCAGTGGTCGCCGAAGTGACACCCGAGCGCCGGGCGCGCTCGGCAGGCCGTCAGCCGGGGAGCTGCATGAGCTGGATCAGGTTGCCGTCAGGGTCGAGGAACGAGGCGACCTGACCGCCCCAGTCCTCCGTCTCCGGGGGGCGCGTGAAGGCGACGCCCGCGCCCGCCAGCCGCGCGTGCACGGCGCGGATGTCGTCGACGGCCAGGTTCACCATGATGCGGAACGGGTCCTGGCTCGCGCCCCTGACCCGATCGTGCACGCTCACGCTGAGCCGCACGCCGCCCCAGTCGAAGTTGATGAAGTCGGGCTTCGAGGTGCGCGGCGTGAGCCCGAGGCGGTCGCGATAGAATCGCGCCATCGCCTCGAACCGCCCAGCCTCGGTCCAGATCAAGACACCCGCGATGCCCTGGATCTTTCCGGCCCCCATCGCGTTCCTCCGCCGAGGCTAGCGCGTCGGGGTGCTCGGGCCGCCCCAGCGGGCTTCCTGATAGACGCGGCGCTGCTCGTCCGTGAGCGCGTCACGCATCTTGAGGTGGAACATCAGGTGGACGAGCCGCACGTCGGCGCGAGCCATCTCGACCTCGGCCACCGCGGCGCGCACGGCGGCCTCGTCCGGCCGACTCCCGGCGAAGAGGCGCCGGAGCTTGGCCTCGGCATCGAGGAGCCGCGCGCTCTTGGGCCGCGACTCCGCGAACATGGCGGCCAGCAGCCCCTCAGCTTTCACCTCCTGATCGCGCGAGAGGCCGAGGCGGTTCTTGAGCTCGAGCACGTGGAGCGGCCCGGGATAGCCTTGCTGATCGGCGACGAAGGCCATGCCGAAGCCCCGGCCGTCGCGGACGGTTTCCTCGAACGCGCCGTCGCAAGTCTGCGCCAGGGCGTGGTGAGGCGTGCCGCCCGGCGCCCCGTGCGCCCCGTGATGCGCGGACCCCTGGGCTAACGCGACCCCGGCGAGCGCCGCGGCGAGTGCGAAGCTCAGTACGATGGTGACTGGTCTCAATGTCGGCCTCCTCCTGCTGAGCCAACGATAGGTCCGAGCACATCGATCCCGCGGTTCACGTCAGTCGCCTGCGCGGCGACAGCACGTCGCCGCACAGGACTCGCTCACGTCCGGTTCACGCGCGAGCGTCGCTCAGGGCCGCCCCTTGTGCGAGGAGACCCGTCATCTGATTGTGCGTGCCCCTTGCTCGTACGGTTGAGCCGGTGGCTCAGTCGAGGAGCTCTTTGGGCACGTTGCCGCCGTTGGCAGCGATGCGCGCGAGCACGGTCTTGTGCAGCCAGATGTTCATCTTCGCCGAATCGCTCATCAGCTCCTGCGGGCAGGCCAGCTCGGTGGCGAGTTCCTTGCGCGCCGCGAAGCTGCTGTCGATATCGAGGAGCTTCAGCAGGTCGACGATGGAGGTCCGCCAGTTGAGCTTCTGCGGATTCGCGGCGGCCCGCTGCTCGAGTTGCGCGACGACATCGACCATCGGGACCGGCGCGGGCGACGGCGCTGCGGCCGGGCTGGCGGGTGCGGGCGCGGCGGCGGTTGGCGAGGCCGGAGCGGGTGCGGCGGGCGCGCTGCCGATGCCGAGCTTGTTCAGGATATCGCTGAAGAATCCCAAGGCGCTCTCCTAGGGTGGTTCGCGGGAAGGCGCCACCCTCGGGGATTCCGGGGCCCGCCACTCGGTTGGTGTGTGCACATACTACTCCTTCGCCAGTATGGCGGAAGGTCTGTCGAGGCCGCCTCCTGCCAGGAGCATCGCACCCTGAGCGGCGCCCGGCGGGAAACGCTCGTTGGCGTCGGGGCCCAGCGTGGCGACGAGCGGCGCGCGGCCCGGTGGAGACGGGTCGACCGGCTTGACGTTCGCTTGACGCCCCGCGCCTACTGTCAGCGTCGATGGAAGCGCCGCCGTCCCCCACCCCTTACCTATCCGCGAAAGGAGAGCTGACCATGGACAGACGTCGACTCCTCACCGCCGGCGTGGCCACCCTCGCCGCGAGTGCACTGCCCGCGCACGCGCACAATGACGACCACCCGGACATCGTGGGCTCCTGCGCTCGGCACCGTCACCGCCACCAACCCGCCGCTCGGCCAGTTCAACGACCTGATCTCGTTCCACGAAGGCGGCGTCGTGACCGAGTCGCGCCGCTACTTCGTTCCGGCCACGCCGCTCGGGAACCTGCTCGAGACGACGGGGCACGGCGCGTGGGAGCGGGAGCGCGGGAGAGCGTTCGAGGCGTTCTTCCGCTTCCTCCTGCAGGATGCCGACACCGGGGCGCCGCTCGGCACCGACAACGTCCGCCTGTCGCTTGCGCTCGTTCGGAACACCGGCAAGCTCGACGGCACCTTCAAGTCCCAGATCAAGGACAACGCCGGCACCGTGATCGTGACGGTGACGGGCACCTTCTCGGCGACGCCGATCACCGTGTGAGGGCGTGAGGCCGGGGCGTCGCCGTGGCGGGACGTCACGGCACGCCCTCGACGGCCGGACTCCTCGTCTTGCGCCCGGTGGAGGCCGACAGGCCCTGGGAGTGCCGTCGGGGCCGCAAGCGCACGGTGTCGATGTTGGTCATCATGAGCCCCTCCCTCATGGTGACGCTGGCCCATCAAGCGGCATAGCGTTGCGATCGTTTCACGGCCTGACCCGTCGGGCGATCTGCGCGCGCGAGTTCCGCGCCGGGCCTCGGGTTGTGGGTCCGGCACCGGGGTGCTAGCATCGCGGCACACGAGGTGGGGCATCGCCGGCCAGCTCGCGGATTCGTCGCGGCGCCGTCGCCCGTCTCTGGCAGCAGTCAGCATCATCGCGAAGGAGCGACCGCCATGCTGAAGAGCGACTCGCGTATTCTCACCACCCACGTGGGAAGCTTGCCACGCAACCCCACACTCACCGATCTGCTGCTCAGGCAGGAGCAAGGCCAAGCCTTCAATGCGCCGGAGCTGGAGTTGGCGATCGAGCGGGCCGTCCAGTACGTCGTCGGCAAACAGCTCGAGGCGGGCATCGACATCGGCAACGACGGAGAACAGCCTCGGGTGGGATTTCAGACTTACGTTCCGCAGCGCATGCGGGGCTTTGGCGGGGAGAGCAAGCGGCCCATCCCACAGGACATGCGCGAGTTTCCCGACTACGAACGGTTGCTGCAGAAGAAGGGCATCGTCAGGGCCAAGGTCTTCAATGCCCCCCAGGCGGTGGCCGAGCTTCGTTACGAGGACCTGAGCGCGGTGACCAAGGAGTGCGAGCTGTTCCGTCGCGGCACGGAGAGCGGGTCCCGGAAGTTCAGCGAACGCTTCATGACGGCGGCCTCCCCGGGGATCATCGCGACGACCATGTTGAACGCCCACTATGACTCCCACGAGAAGTACGTGTTCGCCATCGCTCGCGAGATGAAGAAGGAGTACGAGTACATCCATCGCCAGGGATTCGTCCTCCAACTGGACGCGCCGGACCTGGCGATGGAGCGCACGTTCCTGTTCCAGGATCGGTCATTGCGGGAGTTCCAAGAGATCGTGGAGCTGCACATCGCGGCGTTGAACTCCGCGGTCGAGGCCATCCCCGCCGAGCAGATCCGTCTCCATGTCTGCTGGGGCAACTACGACGGGCCCCACGCCTACGATGTGGCCCTGGAAGACATCCTGCCGCTCCTGTATCGAGCCAAGGTCGGGGCGCTGTCGATAGAAATGGCGAATCCACGGCACCAGCACGAGCACAAGGCTTTTGAGAAGCATCGGCTCCCCGACTCGATGGTCTTGATTCCGGGGGTGATCGACTCGACCACGAACTACGTCGAGCACCCGGAAGTCATCGCGGACCGCATCGGCCAAACGGTGCGCGCGATCGGTGATCGCACCCGCGTCATCGCGGGAGCGGACTGCGGGTTCGGCACCTTCGCCGCGTGGGAGCTGGTGGCCGAGAGCGTGGTCTGGGCCAAGTTGAAGGCGCTGAGCGAAGGCGCCCGCAGAGCGACCGAGAGGCTGTGGTGACGCGTCTCTGACGTCTGTCGTACAGATCGCGTAGCCCGTCGGCGTCGGTGAGGCGTTCGTCACGGTCGTCGCTCGCGTTGCCTCGGCGACTCGGGACGTGTGATCCGGGCTTCGGCACGGGCCGGGAATCGCCCCGACGCGTCCGTGGGGCGGGGCGGCCGCCGGCGGGCGCCTGGCTCAGCGCCGACTCGATCAGCGCCTCGAGCATGAAGCGCGCGACGGCCTCCACGTCGCGATAGCTCGAGCCCCAGATGTCGCGCAGCACCACGTACGACTCGATCCCGTAGATGAGGGACAGGGCCTTCAGGAGACGGTCGTAGGCGTCGGGGCCCAGCGTGGCGGCGAGCGGCGCCGCGGCCCGGTGGAGGATATAGCGGCGGTGGCCGCGCCGATACGGCTCCTCCTCGAGAAGGCCCGCGCGCTCGAGCGACTCGTGCTCGAGGGCGAGCTGCAGCGCGGCGCGCATGTGCGGCTCGAACCGCTTGAACAGCGGGAACGTGCGGTTGAAGAGCTCGCGCACGCGCCCCAGCCCATCGGTGGCCTTCGGCTCGTAGCGGCGCACCGGGGCCAGCCCCTCCGCGACCACCGCGCTCACGAGCTTGCTGCGACTGGGGAAGTACCGGTACGCGGTGGCACGCGAGACGCGGGCCTTCACGGCCAGCTCCGGCACCGAGGGGATGCGGCCGCGCCGCACGAGCGTCATGGCGTGCGCGAGCAAGAGGCGATGGGTCCGCGCGCTCGGGCCGGCCGGGCCGGTGTCGGGAGGGAGCAGTGCCTTCGAGGCTCGCGTGGTCCTCACGGACCGCTACTGTGACGGGGGAAATGCCTGTTGACAAGCCGTGAATGAAGTTTCTAGTATGGCCCACCCGTGTGAGACACGTGTCTCACGCGGCAACGGCCGGCTCGGCGCTGGGCAGCATCGAGCCGGGGCAACGCTGCCTCCTGGAGGACCGTATGGGCAACGTGCTCTTCACGAACGTCCGCATCTTCGACGGCAGCGGCGCCGCGCCGTATCCGGGCGAGGTCCTGATCCAGGGCAATCGCATCTCCCGCGTGGCCCGCGGGGTCCGGGCGCTGCCGACGAGCGGCGTCACCACGGTCGACGCCGGCGGCGCGACGCTCCTGCCGGGCCTCGTCGAGTCGCACACGCACTTTTCCTGGAACGATCAGCCCGCCCTCAATGCCATCCAGCGCATGCCGACCGAGGAGCACATCCTCTGGTGCGCGCACATCGCCAAGCGCTACCTCGACATGGGCTGGACCTCGTGCATCGGGGCGGCCACCGCGAAGCCCCGTCTGGACGTGGTGATCCGCGACGCGATCGAGTCCGGCCAGATCCCGGGGCCGCGCTACCTCGCGGCGAGCCAGGAGATCACGGTGCTGGGGGGGCTGGGCGACGAGACGCTGCCGCATCTGCCGTACCCGGAGTTCAGCTTCGGGGCCATCGTCAGCGGTCCGGAGGACATGCGAAAGACCGTGCGCATGTTCCTGAAGTACGGCGTCGACACCGTCAAGCTGAACCTGTCGGGAGAGTACATCGCGGGGCTCCCGGCCGAGTTCACGCCCATGACCGAGGAGGAGATCGCCGTCGCGGTGAAGGAGGCGCACGTGCGGGGCAAGCGCGTGTCGGCCCACGCGCGCTCGGCGGAGGCGGTGAAGCAGTGCGTGCGCCACGGCATCGAGATCATCTACCACGCGAGCTTCGCCGACGAGGAGGCGCTCGACATGCTGGAGCGGCACCGCGACCGGCACTTCGTCGCGCCCGGCCTCGCGTGGCTCATCAACACCTCGTATCACGCGGCCGAGTGGGGGATCTCGCCCGAGTCGGCGAAGGCGATGGGCTATCACCGCGAGCTCGAGGTCGCCTGCGAGACGCTCAGGAAGATGCACAAGCGCGGCATCCGGATCCTGCCCGGCGGCGACTATGGCTTCGCCTGGATGAAGCACGGCGAGAACGCGAAGGACCTCGAGCACTTCGTGAAGTACCTCGGCTTCACGCCGATGGAGGCGCTGCTCTCCGCGACGAAGCTCGGCGGCCAGATCATGATGCGGGGCGGCGAGCTGGGACAGGTGAAGGAGGGCTACCTCGCCGATCTCGTGCTGGTGGACGGGGATCCGCTCGCGAATCTCGCGGTGCTCCAGGATCGGAGCCGGCTGCTCGGCATCATGAAGGACGGCGCGTTTCACAAGGACCCGCAGAAGGGGCCGGCGCGCGGTCGCTTGAGCGTTCCGGCGGCCTGAGGGGCGAGGCGCCGAGCTTTCGTGGCGACGCAGTTCATCGAGCGCATGGCCGTCGAGACCGACGGCGACGGCGAGGCCGTCCTGATGATCCACGGCCTCGGCGGCACCTCCAACGTCTGGACCCCCGTGCTGTCGGCGCTGGCCCGGCACCGGACCGTGCGCCCGGACCTGCCGGGCTCCGGCCGCTCCCACCGGGTCGAGGGGCCGCTGTCGATCGAGCGGTTCGTCCAGGCGATGGAGCGCATCTGCGCCGCGCTGGGGCTGGCGCGGGTGCACGTGGCGGCGCATTCGCTCGGCACGATCGTCGCGTTTCACCTCGCGGTGGCGGCACCGCGGCTGGTGCAGAGCCTGGCGCTCTTCGGCCCGTTGCTGTGCCCGCCCGACACGGCCCGCCCGGGCCTGCGGGCGCGCGGCGAGAAGGCGCGCGGGGAAGGCGAGGCCGGCATGCAGGCGATCGCCGATCAGCTCGTGCAGGGGGCGATCTCGACCGAGACGCGGACGCGGCGGCCGGTGGCGGTGACGGCGGTCAGGGAGCTCGTCATGCGACAGTGCCCGGACGGCTACGCGCGCACCTGCGAGGCGCTGGCGGACGCCCGCGCGGCCGAGGTCGGCGGGATCACCTGTCCCACGATGCTGGTGACGGGCGACGAGGATGCGATCGCCCCCGCCCAGGCCGTGCGGCAGATCGGCGAGCGCATCGCCGATGCCCGCGTCACCGTGCTGCCACGTTGCGGCCACTGGACCATGGTCGAAAAGCCCGAGGAGTGCGACGACCTGCTGCGGCGCTTCTACGCCCGGCGGATGTGAAGACGAGGAGGACGAGTCGATGAGCGCAGCGTGCTCTTCACCAATGTGCGCATCATCGACGGCACCGGCGCCCAACCGTATGCGGGCGAGGCCCTGATCCAGGGCAATCGCATCGCCCGCGTCGGCCGCGGGGCGCGCTCGCTGCCCACGGCCGGCGTGACGATCATCGACGGCGCGGGCGCGACCCTGATGCCCGGGATGGTCGAGGCGCACACGCACTTTTCCTGGAACGACGCGGCCGGCCTCAGCGATCTCCAGCGGATGCCGCTCGAGGAGCACGTTCTCTGGTCGGCCACCGTGGCCAAGCGCTACCTCGAAGCGGGCTGGACCTCCTGCGTCGGCGCCGCCTGCGCCAAGCCGCGGCTCGACGTCGTCACGCGCAACGCGATCAACGAGGGGCTCATTCCCGGGCCCCGCTACCTGGCGGCGAGCCAGGAGATCACGGTCGTGGGCGGGCTCGGCGACGAGACGCTGCCGCACCTGCCCTTTCCGGAGTTCAGCTTCGGCGTCGCGGTGACCGGTCCCGAGGAGATGCGCAAGGCGGTGCGCATGTTCCTGAAGTACGGCGTGGACTCGATCAAGCTCAACCTGTCGGGCGACAACTTCATGCCGTCCGCCCCCGCGGGCACGACGTGGATGAGCGACGAGGAAGTGGCGGTCGCGGTGAAGGAGACGAAGATGCGGGGCAAGCGCGTGGCGGCGCACGCGCGATCAGGCGAGTCGATCAAGCAGTGCGTGCGCCACGGCATCGAGATCATCTACCACGCGAGCTTCGCGGACGACGAGGCGCTCGACATGCTGGAGGCCAACCGCGACAAGGTCTTCGTCGCGCCCGGCATCGGCATCCTCGTCGCCATGCTCGAGCACGCGGCGCCCTGGGGCATCACCCGCGCCAAGGCGGTCGAGATGGGCTATGAGATCGAGCTCGCGGCCGCGTCGGAGTCGCTGCGCAAGATGCACAAGCGCGGCATCCGCGTGCTGCCCGGCGGCGACTACGGGTTCGCGTTCACGCCGCACTGCCAGAACGCGCGGGACCTCGAGTACTTCGTCAAGTACGTCGGCATGACGCCGATGGAGGCGCTCTCGTCCGCCACGCGCCATGGGGGCGAGATCATGATGATGGGCGGCGAGCTCGGCCAGCTCAAGGACGGCTATCTCGCCGACCTCTTGCTCGTCGACGGCGACCCCCTCTCGAACCTCGCAATCTTGAGAGACCCCGCGAAGCTGCTCGCCGTCATGAAGGACGGCGTCTTCTACAAGGAGCCCGAGATCCGGTCGGCGCAGTCGCGCTGGGGCCGCTCGGTGGCCTAGCAGGATGCTGAAAAAGGCCCATCTGCTTACGGCGCCCTCGGCCGCCGGCTCACGTGGCGAGCCGAGCCGGAGGCGAGGCGAGCGAATCCGGAGATCCTGGCAGCGCGAGCGAGCCAGAGACTACGCCTCGCGTGCGGCCGTCGGGCGCCGCCTCGCATCTGGACCTTTTTGAGCATCCTGCGGTCCGATGAGAATTCTGGATCTGGTTCTGGGGCCTCGTGCTCGGCGTGCCCGCCGCCGCCTTCGCGGTGTGGGCGCTGGCCGACAACGCGAAGCTCTTTCTCACCACGGCCATGAACGGGCTGACGCTTGCCGCGCTCTACTTCCTGGTGGCGAGCGGGTTCACGCTCGTCTTCGGGCTGATGCGAAACGTCAACCTGGCGCATGGCTCGCTCTACCTGCTGGGCGCCTACGTCGGCTACCTCGCGGGCGAGAAGACGGGCTCGTGGCTCTTCGCCGTGGCCGCCGGGTTCGCGAGCGCGGCGCTGTTCGGTCTCGTGCTGCAGATGTGCGTGTTTCGGTTCATGCACGGCGAGGACATGCGCCAGACGATGGTCACGATCGGGCTGTCCATCATGCTCGCCGACCTGCTCCTGTGGATCTTCGGCGGCGAGATCTACCAGTTCGATCCGCCGCGCGCGATCTTCGGCCGCATGCCGCTGCCGATCGTGCAGGTGTACCCGACCTACCGGCTGGTGCTGCTCCTGATGTCCGCATCCATCGGCGTGCTCCTGTGGTGGTTCCTCAACCGGACGCGCGTGGGGATGATGATCCGCGCGGGCGTGGACGACCGCGGGATGCTCGCGGCCTCCGGCGTCAACGTGCAGTTCGTCTTCGCGGTCACCTTCGCGATCGGCGCCGGCCTCGCGGGCTTCGCCGGGGTGGTCGGGGGCACCGCGCTGTCGATCGCGCCGGGCGAGGACACACGCTACATGCTGGCCTCGCTGGTGGTGGTGATCGTGGGCGGCATGGGCAGCGTGGTGGGCGCGGGGATCGGGGCGATCCTGATCGGCGTCGCGGAGCAGTTCGGCCTCGCGTACGCGCCGACGTACAGCGTCGTGTTCACCTTCGTGATCATGGCGCGTCGTGCTCGCCTTCCGGCCACAGGGCCTCCTGGGGAGGCGGGCGTGAGCGCGGCCGAGTGGCGCAAGGCGATGAACTCCGGTGCCGGCCGCTACGCGTGGCCGGGCACGTCCGCCGGCCGACCGGCCGGGCGGGCGGCGGCGCTCCCAGCGCCGGCCCGTCCGCACGACGTCGCCGTCGAGACGGCGCCATGGGGCCGGGCGCTCTGGCGGCACCTCGGCGTCCGGCACGTGCTGGTGCTGCTCGCGGTGCTGGCCTATCCGTGGGTCGCCACGCCGTTCTTCACGTTTCAGATCGGGGCGCAATCGCTCGCCCTCGGGCTGGTGGCGCTCTCGCTCACCTTTCTCGCCGGCTACGGCGGCATGGTGTCGCTCGCCCAGATGACGGTGGCCGGCATCGCCGGGTACATGTTCGCGATCTTCGCCACGAGCGGCACCGACATCAGCTTGCGCTGGCCGTGGGGGCTGGCGGTGCTGCTGGCCCTCGTGATCGCGACGGCATGCGGGACGCTCATCGGCTGGTTCTCCGTGCGCACCGAGGGCATCTACACGATCATGATCACGCTGGCCATCGGCGTGGCGTTCTACTATCTCGCCCAGCAGAACTACTCGCTGTTCAACGGCTTCCAGGGCTTCCAGAGCGTGAAGACGCCCGTGGTGCTCGGCGTCGACCTGCGCGATCCCGTGCCGTTCTACTACCTGGCGCTGGCGTGCGCGCTCGCCGGGTACCTGGCGGTCGCGTATCTCGTGCGCGCGCCCTTCGGCGTGGCTCTCCAGGGCATCCGCGACAACCCGCGGCGCATGAGCGCGCTCGGCTTCCACGTCACCGCGCATCGCGTGGCCGCGTACGCGGTGGCGGGGCTCATCGCCGCGGTGGGCGGCGTGCTGCTGGTCTGGTACAACGGGCTGATCTCGCCGGGGTCGGTGGGCACGAGCTGGCTGATCAATGTCCTGATCATCGCGGTGCTGGGCGGCATGCGGCATCCCATCGGGCCGTTCGTCGGCGCCATCGTGTTCGTGCTCCTGCAGAACTTCGCCGTCGATCTGGTCGGCCGGGAGCGCTTCAACCTCTTGATCGGCGGCGTGTTCCTCGTCATCGTGCTGTTCTCCTCCGACGGCCTGCTCGGATGGTGGGCGCTAGCAGGTCGGAGGGGGCCTCGACGGCCCCCTCCGAGCCTCCCCCAGAACCGGGTTGCGCCGGCAAGCCGGCGCTCGAAAATCGAAGGGGGCCTCGACGGCCCCCTCCGAGCCTCCCCCAGAACCGGGTTGCGCCGGCAAGCCGGCGCTCGAGCGGCGGCGACTCCGACACGCTCCTGGAGTCCGGTGCGCGCCCGGCGGGCCGGCGGCAGACGTGAGGGACAGCGAGGCAGTTCCACCACCGCGGCCGCCGGGCCGCATTCACCGAGAGGAGGGGACAATGTCGTCACCGAAGAGGCAGCTCACGTGGGTGGTAGTGATGTCGGCGATCCTTGCCGTCTGCGCCGCGGGGAGCGTGGACGCCCAGCAGACCGTCAAGATCGGCTTGCTCGCGACGCTCGAGGGGCCCTTCGCCGCGGGGGGTCAGGATGGCATGCGCGGCGCCGACCTGGCCGTGAAGCAGCGCGGCGGCATGGTGGCGGGCAAGAAGATCGAGGTCATCAAGGCGTCGTCGGATGCCAAGCCCGACGTCGCCGTCAACGCCACGCGCAAGCTGGTGGAGCAGGACAAGGTCGACATCATGGTCGGGCCCCTGTCCGGGTCCGAGGGCATCGCGGTCAAGAACTACTCGAAGTCGCAGCCCAACGTCACGTTCATCAACGGCTCGTCGGGCGCGCAGGCCACCACCCTGGTCGATCCCTCGCCGAACTTCTTCCGCTTCAACACGGAAGGGGCGCAGTGGATGGTCGGGCTCGGCGAGTACGCGTTCAAGGACAAGGGCTACAAGAAGATGGCGCTGATCGCCGAGGACTACGCCTTCCCGTACTCGCAGGTGCAGGGCTTCATGACCGAGTACTGCAAGGCGGGCGGGCGCGTCACGCACAAGGCGTGGGTGCCGCTCGGGAGCAAGGACTACTCGTCGGTCATCGCCAAGCTGCCCCAGGACGTGGACGCGCTGCTGGTCGTGCTGGGCGGCGCCGACGCCGTGAACTTCCTGACGCAGTACGAGCAGGCGGGCGGCAACAAGCCGATGGTGGGCGGCTCGATCACCGTCGACCAGACCGTCCTCAACTTCAAGGGCAAGCGGCGCGAGTCGCTGCTCGGCACGCCGTCGGCCGGCCCCATCGCCGACAGCTACGATGCCCCCGAGTGGAAGAAGTTCGTCGCCGACTACAAGGAGAACTTCAAGGACGGGTTCCCGAGCCCCTCGCTGTTCGCGTACGTCTACTACATCAACATGAAGGCGGCGCTGGACGGCCTCGACGCCGTGAAGGGTGATCTGTCGGGCGGCCAGGCGAAGTACCGGGAGGCGCTCAAGAACCTGAAGCTCAAGACGCCCACCGGCGAGGTCACGCTCGACGAGAACCGGCAGGCCATCGGCACCACGTTCGTCACCGAGGTGGCCAAGGCGGCCGACGGCGGCTTCTACAACAAGGTCGTCAAGGCGGTGCCGAACGTCAACCAGCGGCTCGGCATGAGCAAGGCGGACTTCGACAAGGCGGGGCTCGGCTCTCGCGACGTCCCCAACTGCCCGTGAGGGCGGGGCGCCGCTAGCAGGATGCGAAAAAACCCGCAGGATGCTTTTCAGCATCCTGCCTCAGGTGATGGCCATCGCCACCACCAGCACGCCGCTCGCGTCCGGTGATGCCCTCGTGCTCGAGGGCGTCACCCGGACGTTCGGCGCGCTGCGCGCGATCGAGGACGTCTCGCTCTCGGTCGCGGCGGGCGAGCGCCGGGCGCTCATCGGCGCCAACGGCGCGGGCAAGACGACGCTGTTCAACGCGATCACCGGCGACTTCCCGCCGACGGCCGGCCGCGTGCGCTTCTTCGGCGAGGACGTGACCGCCATGCCTCCGCACGAGCGGATCCGGATGGGCCTGCGCCGGACGTATCAGTCCTCGCTCCTGTTCCGAGACCTCACGGTGCGGGACAACCTGTTCCTCGCGGTGCGCGGCGTGGCGCGCGGCCGGTTCGGGTTCCGGCGCCCGCCGGCCTCGCACCCCACGCAGCGCGCGACGGACGATCTCATGCAGCGGGTGCGCCTGACCGCGGTCGCCGACCAGCCGGTGTCCGCGCTGTCCCACGGCCAGCAGCGGCAGCTCGAGATCGGCATGGCGCTGGCGGGGGCGCCGCGGCTCATCCTGTTCGACGAGCCGGCGGCGGGACTGTCCCCGGCCGAGCGGCGCGAGCTGGTCGCGCTGCTGGCGACGCTGCCGTCGCACATGGGCTTCATCATCATCGAGCACGATCTCGACGTGGCGCTCCGCGTCGTCGAGCGCGTGACCGTGATGCACAACGGCCACGTGCTCAAGCACGGCACGCCGGCCGAGATCGAGGGCGACGCCGAGGTGCAGGCGATCTACATCGGCGGAGGCGGGCACTGATGCGCTGGTTCTCGCGCGCGCGACGGCCGCGGTCCTCCGGACCGATCCTGGCCGTCGAGAAGCTCGACGTCTACTACGGCCGGGCGCACGCGCTGCAGGAGGTCTCCCTCAGCCTCGATCGCGGGGCCACGGCGGTGGTGGGCAGAAACGGCATGGGCAAGACGACGCTGTGCAATGCGATCACGGGCCTCGTCCCCGCGTCGGGCAGCGTGCGGCTCGCCGGCGAGGAGATCCTGGGACTGCCGCCCCATGCCATCACCAACCGGGGCGTGGGGTACGTGCCGCAGGGCCGGCGCGTGTGGCCATCGCTCACCGTGGACGAGCACCTGCGCCTCGCGGCGGGGGGGCGCTCGGGCGCGTGGACCGTGGCGCGCGTGTACCAGACGTTCCCGCGGCTCGCGGAACGGAAGGGCCATGGCGGCGCCGAGCTCTCGGGCGGCGAGCAGCAGATGCTCGCCATCGCGCGGGCGCTGCTCTTCAACCCGATCCTGCTCGTGATGGACGAGCCGACGGAGGGGCTGGCGCCGGTCATCGTGCGCCAGGTGGCCGACATGCTGAAGCATCTGGCGGCGGACGGGGAGATCTCCGTGCTGCTGATCGAGCAGAACCTCGGCGTGGCGATCGAGGTCGCCGACACCGTGGACGTGATGGTGAACGGGCGCATCGCGCGCTCGATGCCCGCCGCCGAGCTCGGGGCGGACCGCGAGCTGCAGCAGCGCCTGCTCGGCGTGAAGGTCGGCGAGGACGAAGCGGTCGATGAGGAGTCGGCGCCGGCGGACGGCTCGTGGGCGGCGCCCGAGGCGGACGCGATCACCGTCTACACGGTGAAGCGCGCGGGCGACGAGGACCCATCCGCGCGCCGCGAGGCCGATGCGCCCGCCGAGCGAGCCGTGCGCGGGTTCACGCGGTGGAACGCGGCCGATCCGACGGCGGCGCCGCGCGACCGCCTGATCGACAGCCGTCGCGGAGCCCGCGACCCCGGTCCCGCCCCTGACGGAGGCGGCCGCCGCTCTCGCGGAGAGCGGCCGTGCGGCGCGGGTCGTGGAGTTGCCGGTAGCCGCCACCGTCGGCCGCGCCGCGTACGTCGCCGGCACGTTCGACACCAAGGGCCGAGAGCTGTACTTCATGCGCAACTGCCTGGAGAAGCTCGGGCTTCGCACCGTCACGGTGGATCTCTCGACCTCCGGGAAGCCGTCGCCCGCGATGATCCATCCGCGCGAGGTGGCGCGGCATCATCCCAAGGGCGAGCGCGCCGTGTTCACGGGCGACCGCGGCTCGGCGGTGAGCGAGATGGCAGTGGCCTTCGAGCACTTCGTCGCGCGGCGGCGCGACCTGGGCGGCCTCATCTCCGCAGGGGGCTCCGGCGGCACCGCGCTGGCCACGGCCGCCATGCGCAGCCTGCCCATCGGCGTGCCCAAGGTGATGGTGTCCTCGGTGGCGTCCGGGCGACGTGAAGCCCTACGTCGGCCCCTCGGACATCTGCATGATGTATTCGGTCACCGACGTGGCCGGCATCAACCGGATCTCGGAGCGCGTGCTCGCCAACGCGGCGCACGCCCTGGCGGGCATGATCGCCTACGGGCGCACCCCGGAGACGGCCTCCGCCGCGAAGCCCGCCATCGGGCTCACGATGTTCGGCGTGACGACGCCGTGCGTGCAGACCGTCGTCAAGGCGCTCGAGGACCGCTACGACTGCCTCGTGTTCCACGCGACGGGAACCGGCGGCCAGTCGATGGAGAAGCTCGTGGCCTCGGGCCTCCTGGCGGGCGTGATCGACGTGACCACCACGGAGATCGCGGACGAGATCGTCGGCGGCGTGCTGTCCGCGGGTCCGTCGCGCCTGGACGCGATCATCGGCACGCGGCTGCCCTATGTCGGCTCCTGCGGCGCCCTCGACATGGTGAACTTCTGGGCGATGGACACGGTGCCGGCGAAGTTCCAGGGCCGGAACCTGTACCGGCACAATTCGAACGTCACGTTGATGCGCACCACGCCGGAGGAATGCGCCCGCATCGGGCGCTTCATCGTGGACAAGCTGAACCGGATGGAGGGCCCCGTGCGCTTCCTGATCCCGGAGGGCGGAGTGTCGCTGATCGATGCGGCGGGCAAGCCGTTCTGGGATCCCGACGCCGACCGGATGCTGTTCGACGCGATCGGCTCGGGCTTCCGGGCGGGGACGAACCGGAAGCTGGTGCGCCTGCCGCACAACATCAATGACCAGGCGTTCTGCGATGCGCTCGTGGCGAGCTTCGAGGAGATCGCCGGGAGCGCCCCCGCGGCGGCCCGGTTGCGGGTCGGGTGAGCCGTGGCCCGCATCGCGCGCCAGGACAGCCTCAAGAAGTTTCGCGCCATGATCCGGCGCGGCGAGCCGATCATCGGCGGCGGCGCGGGCACGGGGCTCTCGGCCAAGTGCGAGGAGGCCGGCGGCATCGACCTCATCGTCATCTACAACTCCGGGCGCTACCGCATGGCGGGGCGCGGGTCGCTCGCCGGGCTCATGGCGTACGGCAACGCCAACGAGATCGTGCTGGAGATGGCGCGCGAGGTGCTGCCCGTCGTGAAGAACACCCCGGTGCTGGCGGGGGTGAACGGCACGGACCCGTTCATGATCACGCACGACTTTCTGCGGCGGCTCGCCGAGCTGGGCTTCTCCGGCGTGCAGAACTTCCCGACGGTGGGCCTCTTCGACGGGACGATTCGCGCCCAGCTCGAGGAGACGGGCATGGGCTACGGGCTCGAGGTCGAGATGATCCGGGCGGCCCACGAGCTCGACCTGCTCACGACGCCCTACGTGTTCTCGGAGGAGAACGCCGTGGACATGGCCAAGGCGGGCGCGGACATCCTCGTCTGCCACCTGGGCCTCACCACCGGCGGCGCGATCGGAGCGGAGACGGCGCTCGCGCTCAAGGACTGCGTGCCGCGCATCGAGTCGTGGGCGGCGGCCGCGCGCGCGGTGAATCGCGACGTGATCGTGCTGTGTCACGGCGGACCCATCGCGCGGCCGGCCGACGCGCGCTACATCCTGCGCAACTGCCGGCAGTGCCACGGCTTCTACGGCGCCTCGAGCATGGAGCGGCTGCCCACGGAGGTGGCGCTCACGGAGACGACCCGCAAGTTCAAGCGCATCCGCCGCTGACCGCGGAGACACGACGTGATTGTCGGGCTCAACTGAATGATGAAGGTGGTCGGGGCTTGGGGACGAAGGGCGAGGCGCAGCCGCAGGCGAGCCGAGCGGATACGAGAGTGGTTGGGCGAGCGGAGCGAGCCGGACGCCGCTCCCCCCAATCTAATAAAAAGCCGTTAGGGGGTACGCGATGACAGCATCACAATTCGGCGCGGTGATCCTCGGGCTGATCGTCGCCGCGATCGTCGTGGCGATCGCCGTGTGGTTGATGCACTGGCTGTACCTGCGCTCCTCCAAGGAGCGCGCGTTCGTGCGCACCGGCCTCGGGGGCCAGAAAGTGGTGATGAACGGCGGCGCGCTCGTGCTGCCGATCGTCCACGACGTCGTGCCCGTCAACATGAACACCCTGCGGCTCGAGGTCTCCCGCGGCCGCGACAAGGCGCTGATCACCAAGGACCGCATGCGCGTGGACGTGGTGTCGGAGTTCTACGTGCGCGTGCAGGCGACGATGGACGCCATCGCCGCCGCCGCCCAGACGCTGGGCCAGCGCACGCTGGAGCCCGAGACGCTGAAGGAGCTGGTGGAGGGCAAGTTCGTCGACGCGCTCCGCACCGTGGCCGCGGAGATGACCATGGAGGAGATGCACGAGAAGCGCGGCGAGTACGTCAAGCGCGTGAAGAGCGTCGTGGCCGCCGACCTGCTCCAGAACGGGCTCGAGCTGGAGGCGGTGTCGCTCACCCAGTTCGACCAGACCGCCATGGAGTTCTTCAACCCGTCCAATGCCTTCGACGCCGAGGGCTTGACGCGCCTCACCGAGCAGATCGAGCGCCGCAAGAAGATCAGGAACGACATCGAGCAGGACACGATGATCCAGGTGCGCAACAAGAACCTCGAGACGGAGCGCCAGGCGCTCGACATCGACCGGGAGCTGGAGTACGCCCGCCTGGCCCAGGAGCGCGAGCTGGAGACGGAGCGCGCCTCCCAGCGCGCCGAGGTGGCGCGCCAGCGGGCGGACAAGGAGCAGGAGGCGGAGCGCGCCCAGATCGGCGCGCGGGAGGCGGTGGACCGGGCGCGCATCACGTCGGAGCGGGCGGTGGAGGAGGAGCGGATCATCAAGGAGCGCGAGGTGCAGCAGCTCGAGATCGGGCGGCGCCAGGCGGTGGAGCTGGCCGAGCAGCAGCGCGCCATCGCGGTGGCCGAGCAGTCGAAGGCGCAGTCGGAGGCCCAGGGCGCCGCGGACTTCGCGCGGGCGAAGGCGGTGGCCGAGGAGGAGCGCGTCTTCACGGCACGCGAGACCGAGATGGCCGAGCGCAGGAAGCGCATCGATCTCATCGGCGCCCAGCAGGAGGCGGAGCGGGACGCGGTGCGGCTCCGCGTCGGCGCCGAGGCGGAGCGGACGGCGGCGGGTGATCGGGGCGCGGCGGTGCGCGCGGAGGCGGAGGCCCAGGCCGACGCGGACAAGGTGCGCTCGATGGCGTCGCGCATCCGCTACGAGGTCGAGGCGGAAGGGGTACGGCTGATGAACGAGGCACAGAACCTGCTCACCCCGGAGGCGCGGCTGTCGGCGATGCGCCTGCGCTTGATCGAGAAGCTCGACGTGATCATCCGGGAGTCGGTGAAGCCGATGGAGCGCATCGAGAGCATCAAGATCCTCCAGGTCGACGGCCTCGGGGGCGGGGGCGGCGGTCGCGCGGATGCGACGGGAGGTGGGGGTGGCTTCGCCGACAACGTGGTGAACTCGGCGCTGCGGTTCCGGGCGCAGGCGCCGCTCGTGGACCAGCTCCTGCGGGAAATCGGGGTCGACTCGGGCGACGTCGGCAAGGCCGCACGCGGCCTGCTCGACCGCGGCACGAGCGCCGTCTTGCCCGCGGCCGGGGTCGGCGACGTGACTCCCCGAGTAGACGCCGGGACCGCCGCGGCCGTGATCAAGGTCTACGTGTCGAGCGTCATCGAGGCGCCCGCGGACGCCGTGTGGGCGGAGATCCGGGACTTCAACGGCTTGCCCAAGTGGACGCCGTTCGTCGTCGACTCGCGGATCGAGGGCGGCCTGTCCGCCGACACGGTCGGCTGCGTCCGCAACTTTCGCCTCAAGGATGGCGGCGGTATCCGCGAGCAGTTGCTGGCGCTGTCCGACTACGACTTCCAGTGCACGTACTCCATCCTGGAGAGCCCCATGGGCGTGGACAACTACGTGGCCACGCTGAAGCTCACGCCCGTCACGGACGGCAACCGCACGTTCGCGGAGTGGTGGGCCGAGTTCGACTGCGCGCCCGGGCGCGAGGGCGAGCTGGCCCAGAGCATCGGTCAGGGCGTCTTCCAGGCCGGCTTCGACGCGCTGAAGGGGATGTTCCGGCGCTGACCGCACCGCCATGATCCGCGTGACCCGGTCCGCCGTGATCGACGCGCCGATCGAGCGCGTCTGGGACGTGCTCCGCGATTTCAACAGTCACACCGCGTGGCATCCGGTGGTGGCCGAGTCCGAGATCGAGGGCGGAGAGCCGTCGGACCAGGTGGGCTGCGTGCGGCGCTTCACGCTGCGGGACGGCAACCGGATCCGGGAGCAACTGCTGGCCCTCTCGGATCGGGACCACATCTCGACGTACTGCATCCTCGACGCGACGCTGCCGATCCGGCGGTACGTCGCCACGGTGCAGCTCAAGCGGGTGACGGACGGCGAGCGCACATTCTGGCACTGGCAGAGCACCTTCGACGCGCCGCCGGGCCGGGAGCGCGAGCTGGCGGATCTCGTCGGCACCGGCGTCTACGAAGGAGGCTTCAACGGCCTGCGCGCTTACCTGCGAAAGCCGCGGCACGCTTCATCTCGCGCCGCGAGCGCGTCGGGATCGGGCGGCGCCGCGGCGGGAAGCGCCATGGCTGCGCAGGGCGTCGTCGTGTCCGCGTTCGGCGGCCCCGACGTGCTGCGCCATCAGGCATGGCCGGCGCGACCACCGGGACCGGGCGAGGTGCGCATCCGCCAGACGGCCGTGGGCGTCAACTACATCGACGTCTACGTGCGCGCGGGCCTGTACCGGTTGATCGAGCCACCCGCGCCCCTCGGGATGGAGGCGGCCGGCGTGGTCGTCGACACCGGACCCGATGTCGTCCACCTCCTGCCCGGAGACCGCGTCGCCTATGCGTGCGTGCCGCCCGGCGCCTACGTCAGCGTCCGCACCATGCCGGCCGAGCACGTCGTGGTGCTCCCCGACGACGTGGACGACGAGACGGCCGCCGCCGTGATGCTGAAGGGCATGACCGCCGCATGTCTCCTGCACCGCACGCATCGCGTGCGCGCGGGCGAGACGGTCCTCGTGCACGCCGCCGCGGGTGGGGTCGGCTTGTACCTCTGTCAGTGGGCGAGGGCGCTCGGCGCCCGCGTGCTCGGCACCGTCTCCGGCGAGGACAAGGCGAGGCTGGCCCGCGACAACGGATGCGAGCTGCCCATCATCAGCCGCGACCACCGGTTCGCGCGGGCCGTGCAGGACGCCACATCGGGCCGGGGCGTGGACGTGATCTACGACGGGCTGGGCCGCGCCGCCGCCGATGAGAATCTGCAGGCGCTCGCCCTCTGCGGCCACTGGGTGAGCTATGGGCAGGCGACGGGCCCGCTGGCGCCGATCTCGGCGGAGGCTCTCAGCGCCAAATCCGTGACGCTCAGCCGGCCGGTCATCTTCCACTACACCGCCGAGCGCGCCGCGCTGAACGAGATCGCGCAGCAGACCTTCGCGGCGCTGCGCGGTGGGGTGCTGCGAGTGGAGCGGCGGCACCGGTATCCGCTCGCGAGCGCCGCGGAGGCACATCGCGACCTCGAGGGGCGTCGGACGAGCGGGCCGCTCGTGCTCCTGACGTAACTCGGAGGGGGGCTCCGCGCCCTTCCGAAACCTCCCCCCGTAGAGGGGGTTGCGCCGGCGAAGCCGGCGCCCGGAGCGGAAGGTCCCGCGGGTGTTCCTATTCCTCTGGTTGCGCTTGTCGCCCAAGGATGGCCGTGGCCTACTGAGACGGGGAGGGCCACAACGATGAAGGATCGGGGGGGACCGAGGAGCCGTCGCGAGTTTCTGGGGGTTGCGCTGGCGGCGGGTGTCGCCGTGTCGGTGCGAGAGGCGTGGGGCCAGGGCACGGGGCGGCCGACGCCCGCCTGCGGGGAAAGCGGCGGGCTGACGCCGCCTCAGACGGAGGGGCCGTACTTCACGCCGAAATCACCTCTTCGGGCCTCGCTGCTGGAGACGGGCATGGGCGGGCCGCGGCTCGTGGTCGAGGGTGTGGTCCTGAGCACCGCCTGCACGCCGATCCCCGGGGTGCTGATCGACTTCTGGCAGGCGGACGACCGCGGGGAGTACGACAATTCCGGCTACCGGTTGCGCGGTCATCAGTTGACCGATGACCGCGGCCGCTACCGTCTCGTCACGATCGTGCCCGGCGCCTACCCGGGCCGGACGCGGCACATTCACGTCAAGGTGGCAGCGCCCAATCGACCTGCCCTCACCACGCAGCTGTATTTCCCGGACGAGCCGGGCAATCGCCGCGACGGGATCTTCGCGCCCGAGCTGGTGATGAAGCTGCGCGATGGCCAGGAGGGCAAGCTGGGCACGTTCGATTTCGTCCTCGACGTCCGGGCCAGCTGACGTAGCGCATCGTCCCGCCCAGCCTGCCGCCAGGGCGGGTGCTGCATGAGGACTGCGCTCTAACTAACCTCCAGGTCGAGGGCTTCGGCCATGGAGGACCCTTCCAGAGGATTGGTCCGCAGGTCGCCACCCCGATTTGCCGTGCCGACCGGGCCGCAAAGCCCGGGAAATCCGAACTCCTCCGCGTCGCGTAGACATTGTGTGCGCACCTGCAGCCCGAACGTCGACTGATCCAACCGAAAGGAGCCGGTCATGAGAGGCATTCGAAAGCAAAGACTTCTCCATGTTCTCGTCATCGTTGTGGCAGCGCTGAGCAACGTCATCTGGGGCCCGCCGGTCTGGGCGGCAAGCCACCGGGAGGCGCCCCTGATCGCGCTGGACCCGACAGCCGACAACACCGACGTGTACGCGTTCGTCAGCTACGATGCGGCCAATCTCGCTCGTTCTCACGAGGATCGCAAGGTCACGTTCATCATGAACGTGATTCCGGGACAGGACCCGGGCGACGGGCCCAACTACTTCAGCTTCGACGACACCGTCCTGTACGCCATCAACGTCGACAATGACCGGGACGGCAAGGCGAACGATGTCGTCTATGAATTCCGTTTCAAGACGGAGAACCGCCCGGGTCCCGGCGGACTCACCTCGCCGGTGCCGTATCTCGGCAATCCGCACATTCCTGCGGGGGTTGGGCTGCCGGGCATTACGGCCCTGGACGGTCCCGGCTCGGAAGGGCTGACGCGGCGCCAGACCTACACCGTGACCGAGGTGCGCGGCGGTACGCGGAACGAGCTGTTCAGCGGCCGCACCCTGGTGGCCGTCCCATCCAACGTTGGGCCGGCCAGATGCCGAACTACGCGGCGCTGGCCGCCCAGGGCGTCTACACTGACCCCTCGACCGGCATCCGCGTGTTCGCCGGGCAGCGCGCCGAGACCTTCTATATCGACCTGGGTGCGGTCTTCGACACCTTGAACCTGCGCCGCTACCTCCCACTTCTGACGGGCCCGGGAGAAGATACCGACACCGTCAACCCCTTCGGGGTGAATCGCTTCAGCGGCTTCAACATCAACACCATCGCCATCGAGGTGCCGATCAAGGCGATCACCAGCGACGGCAAGCCGGCCGCCACGGCGAAGCATCCGGTCATCGGAATGTACGCCAGCGCCGCACGGCAGCGGACGAAGGAGCTCGGCCGAGACGGTGAAGTGAAGACCCGTGGACCGTGGGTCCAGGTCTCGCGAATGGGCAACCCCCTGGTGAACGAGCTGATCATCACCACCCCGTTCAAGGACCAGTGGAACTCGGCGGAGCCGGAGGAGGAGGCGAGCTTCCAGGCCTTCTATCGCGACCCCGTGATCGCCACGGCGTTGGCCCTCGTCTATGGCGTGCCCATTGCCCCGATCGACGGCTCCGATCCGAGGGATCGTACCGATCTGATGAGCATCCTGCTCAAGTACCCCGGTCAGGAGCTGCGAGGCCAGAACTGCACGCGGCCCTGTGCAGAGCTGTTGCGGCTCGACCTGCGCGTGCCGCCCACGGCCCCCGAGCAGCAGAGCCGACTGGGGTCGGCGTTGAGCGCTGACAGGGCGGGCTGGCCGAACGGACGCCGCCCCAACGACGACGTGACCGACGTCGCGATCCGGGTCGTGGGCGGATCGAACTACATCAACGCCCGCGCCGGCGACGGCGTCAATTTCCTCGCGGGCGCGCCGGGCATCGTGGGCGTGGACATCACGGCGAACGGCATCGCCAAGAAGTTCCCGTTCTTGCCCTCGCCGTACGACGGGAAGAACCGTCGTCATGTCGATTGCGGTGAGACTGGCCCCGGGGGCAATCCCTGCGGGCCTCTCGTGCCATAGCTGGCGAGAACAGAGACAAGGTGGCGGGGCCTGGGCCTCGACCGGACGCGGCCGGGGTCCCGCCACCGCCGTCGCACCAAGCCCGGCGGAGGTCGAATACGATCACGCGCATTCAGACTCGCTCGCGCGCTCGGCACCGTCTCTGGTGAGGACAAGGCGCGGCTGGCCCGCGACAACGGTTGCGAGCTGCCCATCACCGCGAGCGCGCCGCGGAGGCCCATCGCGACCTCGAGGGGCGCCGGACGAGCCGGCCCCTTGTACTCCCACCGTAGCGGTCTGGACAATGGGGGCGATCTTCGCTAGGCTGGCGCCTCCTCGAGACGCAGACACCGCGAGCGCCCGAGAGGACCATTCTCAGCGAACCGGGAGGGGAACCGATGCGCATCACGGCCGCCGTGCTCTACGACGTCAACAAGCCGTACTCGATCGAGCCAGTGGAGCTGGACCCGCCGAAGCGCGGCGAGGTCCTGGTCAAGGTCGGCGCCGCCGGCATCTGCCGGAGTGACCTGCACTTCCAGAAGGGCGAGGCGACCATCGCCCTGCCCGCCGTGCTCGGGCACGAGGGCTCGGGTACCGTCGAGGCCGTGGGCGAGGGCGTCGGCATGGTCAAGCCCGGCGACCGGGTCATCCTGAGCTTCGTGCCCAACTGCGGGCACTGCCACTCGTGCGAGACCGGCCGGCCGCACCTCTGCGACGAGCACGCGCGCACCAGCGGCAAGCTCTTCGACGGCACCTCGCGCCTGCACACGCTCGCCGGGCAGGATCTCACCCACATGGGCAAGGTGGCGTGCTTCGCCGAGTATGCGGTGGTGCCCGAGGCCGGCTGCATCCCGGCGCCCGCCGGCCTCGGCTTCCCGCAGATGGCGCTGATCGGCTGCAGCGTCACCACCGGCGTCGGCGCCGCGGTCTTCAATGGCGGCGTCGCGCCCGGCGACAGCGTGGCGGTGATCGGCTGCGGCGGCGTGGGCATCAACGTCATCCAGGGCGCCCGGCTGGCCGGCGCCACGACCATCGTGGCCGTGGACGTGAAGGACTCGGCGCTCGCCTTCGCGCGGAAGTTCGGCGCCACCCACACCGTCAACGCGCGCACCGAGGCCGCGGTCGAGCGCGTGCAGGCCATCACCGGCGGCGGCGCGCAGTTCGCCTTCGAGGCGTATGGCGGCGGCGCGACGACGCGCATGGCCGTCGACATGCTCAGAAAGCGCGGCACCGCGGTCATCGTCGGCATCGCCCCCGTGGGCGACGCCGTCACGCTCGACCCGATGGTGATCACGCGGATGGAGAAGACGATTCGCGGCTGCTACTACGGCTCGGCCCGGCCCCGCCAGGACATGCCGCAGGATCGCCGACTGGCACGCCCGCGGGCTGCTCGACATCGACGGGCTGGTGACCCGGCGCTATGGCCTCGCGGACATCAACCGCGCGTACGAGGACCTCGAGTCCGACGCGGTCGGCCGCGGCGTGATCGTCTTCTGAGGAGGCCCGCCATGTCGGTGACGCTCACGCCGCGCGTGCTCCAGGCCGACGAGGTCCTCGATCACCTGAGGGCGCTCCGGAGCCGTCAACCCGTCCGCTACTGGGCGTTCTACTCGAGCCAGCTCGGGGGGATCGTCACCGATCCCGCGCTCATGGTCATCCCCTTCGACGATCACATGGTGCACCGGGGCCACGGGGTCTTCGACACCGCGGCCATCGTCGACGGGAAGATCTACGACCTCGAGGCGCATCTCGACCGGTTCGTCCGCTCGGCCACGACGTCGCGCCTCACCCTGCCGTGCGCGCGCGAGGAGATGCGCGACGTCATCGCGCGCACCGCGGCGGCGAGCGGCAAGCGCGACGGCTCGATCCGCTACTGGATCTCGGCGGGGCCGGGCAGCCTCGGCCTGCCTCCCGCGGCCGGGGCCGAGCCCGGGTTCTTCGTCATGATCCACGCCGGCCTCGCGTACCCGGACACGTGGTACTCGAAGGGCCTGCGCGTCATGACGACGACCTACCCCATCAAGCCGCCGCTCTACGCCGTCACCAAGAGCACCAACTACCTGCCGAACATCCTCATGCAGATGGAGGCGCAGGAGGCCGGGCTCGACAACGGCGTCTTCGTGGACGAGGCCGGCAACGTGGGCGAGAGCTCGAACATGAACGTGGCGTTCGTCACCCGCGACGGCATCCTCAAGCACCCGAAGTTCGACCACATCCTGTCCGGGTGCACGTCGCTCCGCCTGCTCGAGCTGGCCCGCGGCCTCGAGGGCAACCTGCTGCGCGGCAGTCGAGGTGTGCGACGTCCCGGTCGCCGAGGCGCGCGGCGCCCGCGAGATGCTGCTGATCGGCAGCTCGATCAAGGTGGCGCCCATCGTCGAGTGGGACGGCAAGCCCATCGGGGACGGCAAGCCGGGCCCGATCGCCCGGGCCCTCTTCGACGTGCTCGCGCAGGACATGCGCTCGGCGCGCGACCGGCTGCTCGACGTCCCGTACTGAGACCGCGCGCCGCCGCCGGATCACCCGGCGGCGGCGCGCCGCGGCGGCTCAGCCCTTCACGCTCTCGACGATCAGGCGGAGGAAGGGCTCCACGTGGCCCCTGTCGATCCAGCGCACGACCACGACGAGGTCGTGCTCCGGGTCGATCCAGATCACGTTGCTGCCCGCGCCCCTCGCCGAGTAGCTCGACTCGGGCGCGAAGGCCATCGGTGCCCGCCCGGTATTCAGCCACCACAGCAGGCCGTAGCCAGGGTTGATCGGGCAGGGGCGGCGCATCTCGTCGATCCAGGACTCCGAGAGGAGCTTCTGTCCCTGCCAGTCTCCGCGGCGCAGCATCAAGAGACCGAAGCGCGCGTGGTCGCGGCTGCCGATCCAGAGGCCGCCGCCCCAGTGCGAGCCGCCGGGTACCGACGGCATCCGGACGCCGTCGATCTCGACCCACGCGTTCCGATACGGCTGCCACCGCCACGTGTCGGACGCGCCGATGGGATCCATGACGGCGTCCTTCAAGACCGCGGCCAGCGGGCGGCGGAAGAGCCGGAGCAGCGAGAGGCTCAGCCGGTTGACGCGGACGTCGTTGTACTCCCAGTAGCTGCCCGGCGCCCGCATCGGCCGCGGCGTGCCCTTGTCGGCAAACCCCAGCTCGCTCTGGCCGACGTTGCGGTTGTGGTCGATGCTGTCGGGCTTCCCCCAGAGCGTGCCCTGCCACTCGCTCGTCTGCTGCAGGAGATGCCGCCAGGTGACGGAGCGGTTCTGCGCGGAGTCGAAGCCGTCGTCGAGCCCGTAGGCATGGACGGGCTCGTCGAGATCTCGGATCAGCCCGCGGTCCACCGCGACGCCGGCGAGCACCGAGAGATAGCTCTTGGCGATGCTGAACGTCATGTCCACCCGGGCGGTATCGCCCCACTCGGCGGCAATCACGCCATGGCGGAGCACGAGGCCGTTCGGCCCCTGACGCGGCTCCACCGGGCCGAGCACGTCGTCGGGCGCGGGCGGCTCGTCGGCCACGCCGATGTACCGTCCGGAGGCGGTGAGGAAATCCCGGCGCCACGTCGTCTCGTGGCTCGTGTGATAGTCGATCGCCGCGGCGAGCGTGTCGGGAGCCAGGCCGAGCTCGGCCGGAGACTTCGCGTCCCAGTGGTCGCGCGATGGGCAGTAGGGCA